>JAEUHZ010000007.1 GCA_016795205.1 Planctomycetota bacterium
CAGCGGCATCGGACGAGGCGCGCGCGTGGCGCTGCTCGCGCTCGGCGGCGCGCTCCAGCCCGCGCTGCGCCTCGCCGGCCTCGGCCTCGCCGGCGCGCGCGGCGCGCGCCGCCGCCTGCAGCTCGCTCGCGGCGCGCGCGAGCCGCTCCGCGCGCGCCGCCGGGGTCGTGGCGCGCTCGGCGGCGCGGGCTGCGTTTTCCAGCGCAACGCGCTCACCCGGTTTCCAGGCCGAGAGCACGCCCGAGTCCGCGCGCTGATCGCGCAGCAGCTCCTCGATCTCGCGCTCGATGGCCGCCAGGTCCAGGTCGTGCGAGGCGCGCGCCTCGGCCTCGGTGCGCTCCTGGAGCGCGCGCTGCGCGGCCCGCGCGCGCTCGATGCCCTGGCGCAGGGCCCGCTGCTCGGCGGTCTGCGCGCGTTCCTTGAGGGCCGCCGTTTCCGCGCGCAGGCGCGCCTCGTCACGCGCCAGCTCGGAGAGCTCCTGACGGATCTGTTGCAGGCCCGCGAGCGACTTCTGGAGGTCCTCGAGCCCGCGCCGATCGGTCAGGATCGAGTACAGACGCTCGAGGCTCTTCACCGCGGCCTCTTGGGCCTCGATCGACTGGACCGCGCGGCCGGCCGACAGGTTCTCCTGCGCGGCGGCCATCAGCTCGTCGAGCGTCTTGGCTCCCAGTTCCTCCGAGCGCGCGTCCAACTCCTTGAGCCCGTCGCGCAACAGCGTGGCGGCGTGCGTGCGGCCCTCGCTCTCGAAGCGCTGGGCCAGGACCTCCATGGTCTGCCGCAGGCGCTGGAGCTGGCGCTTCAAGAGCGCCTGGTCCTCGGCCAATTGCGTCTCGGCCCGGGAGTCCTGGGCCGCGGTCGTGGGAGCGGTGGCCAGCCCGGAGCAAATCACGAGCGCGAGCCAGGCGCGGCGCAGGATCGTGTGTCCCATCATTTCTCCTTGACGCTCTCGCGCGTGCGCTCGCGCAGCGACTTCTGACCGCTCAGGATGTCGCGCGTGAGCCCCAGCACGGACTGGAAGTTGTCCCACTCCGCGAGCCGCTCGAGCAGTCGCTCCAGGCGCTCCAGGGCGCGCGCCTGCGCGGCCGCGGCGGCGCGCAGGTGCGTGCGCACGCGCTCGAGGTCGGCGGCGTCCTGCGCGCGCGCGAGGTCGGCGACGGCGGCCAGCGCGTGGTCCTCGCCGATCTCCAGCGCCAGCGCGGCGATGTCGACCAGCTTCGCGGCCAAGCCGGCGCCGGCCAGCTCGCGCGCGGCCGAGCCGGCGGCGAACTCGCGCCAGGGGCCGGGATCGAAGCCGCGGGCCACGGAGTCCGCGTAGGAAGCGTCGAGCTGCTCGAGCGCCGCGCCAGCGCGCTCGTCGAGCCGCGCGTAGAGCACGGACTCGGCCGCGCCGGCCAGCTCGCGCGCCAAAGCACGGGCATCGCCCTGCACCCGTCGTCCGCCGGTCAGAGCCTGAGCCAGGTCGCCCTGCGCGTCCTCGATCCCCGGGGCGTCGCTGGTCAGTGCCGCCAGCATCTCGAGCACCAGGCGGCGCTTCTCGCGCTGGAGTTCGAGCAACGCCGAGGTCTGACCCTGCGCGCGCGCCAGCCGGTCCTGGATGCGTCGCAGGAACTCCTCGGGCTGGACGACACGGATGCGAATCGGCGCCGCGCGGCCTTCGCGCGGAGCCGGCTCGGCCGCGTCGGTGGCGCGCACCACGAGCTGGAATTGGGAACCCTCCAGCGCCGGGGCGGCGCCGCCCTCGGCGGGCGCGGCCGCCAGGTCGCGGACGGCGATGCGCGCGCGGGCGAACACGATCGAGCGGACCGGCGAGCCGCGTTCGGGCTCGGCCGCGCCGCGCTCCTCGGGCGTGAGCGGGCGGGTCGCGAGCTCGCGCCACGCGTCGGGCTCGGGCTCGGCGTTGGGCGGGGCGATGGCGTACTCGAGGCGCGCGACACGGAAGTCGTCCGAGGCCCGCACGCGCAGGGGCAGCAGCCCGCCCGCCACCGTGTCGTGGTCGCCGCGCCCGGGCGAGAGCAGCTCGACCTCGGGCGCGCGATCTTCGACGACCGTGATGCCGTACAGGCCTGGATCGGGGTTCGAGAGCCCTTGCGCGTCCTGGAGCTCGAAGCGGTAGCGCAGGTTGCGCTCGGCGGTGAGCTCGAAGGCGAAGCCGCTCGCCCCGTCCGACCCCGGGAACGCCGCCGGCTCGAGCTCGACGAGCTGGTCCTCGGGGAGGAACCGGGCGCGGGCCGTGACCTCGGCGGGAGCCGTGCGGGCGTGGACCACGACGCGGGAGCCGCGCAGGACCTCGACGTCGGGCGACGACTCGAGGCGGCGCGGGAGCCCGCTGTAGGCGGGCGGCTCGATCGCGACGGCGATGCCGACCACGTCGGGCGGCTCGAGCACGACCAGGCGCACGCGTGGCTCGCCGTCCTGGTCGTCGCCGCCGGTGGCGTGGAACACGAGGTCCTCCTGCACGGAGCGCAGCAGCGTGCGGAAGACGGCTCCGCCCGAGGACCCCAAGACCGAGCGGTGACCGCCCTCGAAGTGCAGCACGACCTCTTCGGGCACTTCGCCGCTGGCGCGCACGACCACCGGCACGTCGGCGCCCCGCGCCACGCGCACGACCAGCTCGCCCTCGGCCCCCGCGGCCTCGGTCCCGCCGGTCGCGGACGGGATCTCGAGCGCGAGGTGCGTGCGCTGCGGCCAGGGCGTGGCACCGCCGGCGATGCGCGCCAGGAAGACCGAGGCCGCCTCCGGGTTCAGCGCCAAGAGCGTGGCCGAGAGGCCCACGGCGACGAGCCCCAGCAGCGCGCGCTGCCAGGGACCGCGCGCATCGAGCACGCCGCGCGCGTCGAGCCCCGCGGCCGCGCGGTCGGCGTCGCGCAGCACGCGCTCGATCAGGCGCGGATCGCCGCTGGGCGCGGGCGAGGCGCCCAGCTCGACCGCGCTCACGAGCAGCTCGCCCTGTCCGGGATGCGCGCGCTCGACGAGCACCGCGGCCCCCGCGCGACCCGGGCGCAGGCGCCAAGGGCGCAGCACGCTGCGCGCGGCGACGAACAACGGCAGGCCCGCCAGCACGAGCAGATGGAAGACCCGCACCGGCGCGGGCAGGTGCAGGAACCAATCGGCCAGGAAGGCGAACGCCAACCAGGCGGCGGCCGCGGCGGCCGTCGTGCCCAGGCCGTGGAGCAGGACCAAGGCGGCCAGGCGCGCGCGCACGCGCTCGACCAGGCGGTCGAGTGCAGGGGTCGGCGGCAGGGCCGGCCGCGGCGCGCGCGGTGCGTTCGTCATCCGGAGGTCCTAGCGCTGGAAGATCGGCAGGAAACGGTAGGGGATCTCGAGGATCAGGACGGCGACGGCCGTGCCGAAGGCCGGCCCGGGGCCGGTCTGGTTCGGCCACGAGCCATCCTGGTTCTGCAGCTGCAGCAGGTCACGGCGCAGCTCCTCGAAGTACGGCTCCCAGTAGGGGCTGCCAGCCGTGTACATGGCCTGCACGCCGTAGTAGTGCCCGTACCAGAAGTAGTAGTGCCCGCGTTCGCGGTGTCCGTACTGGTTGTTGAAGCGCGAGAGGTTCCCGGCCAGGTAGTCGAGGCCCTTGCGGATCAGCTCGTCGGAGTAGATCCCCAGGCCGTGGAGCGCGGTGACGCCGGCCGCGGTGAGCGAGAAGGACGAACGCGAGTGCACCTGCCGCTGGTAGTGGAAGGTCCCGATCTCGGTGTAGCCCGGCATCTCGTAGCCCGACTCGCGCGTGACCGCCGAGTCGACGACGTAGCGCGCTGCGCGGTCCACCGTGGCGCGCGGCACGCGGATCCCGATGTTGCGCGCCGCGCGCAGGGCGATGACCTGGCACACGACGATCGACATGTCGGACTCGGTGGCGTAGGGCTCGTAGCGCCAGCCGCCCTGCTCGTTCTGCGAGCGCACGATGAAGTCGACCGACTTCTGCAGGCGCTTCTTGACCTCCGGGCGGTGCGTCATCCCGCAGATCTCGGCCAGGAAGAGCGTGGCGAAGGCGTGGTCGTACATGCGCGACCCGCCGAAGGTGATGTAGCCGTCGTCCTGCACGGCGGAGAGCACGAAGTCCAGCGCGCGCTCGACGTTCGGCCCGTACTGGCCGCGACCGGGCAGGTGTCCGCCGGCCAGGAAGGCCATGCCGGCCAGCGCGGTGACGCCCAGGTGGCCCTTGTCGTCGGCGGTGTAGTTGTAGCCGTTGTTCAGCTTGTAGCCGATCTTGGCCGTCCAGCCGCCATCGGCGCCCTGCGTGCGCGCGAGCCAGGCCAGCCCACGGTCGACCGCGGCCTCCTGGGCCGGCGTGACGACGACCGCGTGCGAATCGTCGCCGCGCGGTCCGGCGGACTGCGCGGGGGAGGCCGCCAGGAGCAGCGCGGAGGCCAGCAGCAGGGTGGTCATCGGAGGATCTCCAGGGTGCGGGGTCGCTTCAGGATCAGCGCCTCGCCGAAGGCGTGGAGCTGGACCTGGTCCTGCTTGTCGACCCGCTCGACCCGGCGGGTCTCGCGGGCCGCGCCCGTGGCGCGGTCGTAGAACGAGAGGATCGTGCGCAGCTCCGGCGGCCGCTGGCGGCCATCGTACAGGGGCAGCGCCACGACCACCGTGCTCTCGCTCCAGGCGGCCTGGGGCTGACCACTGGCGCGCAGGTCGTCGAACGACTGCGCCAGCGTCTGGACCCACAGCTCCCCGCGCCGTGGATCGATCGCACGCAAGCGGGCCTTGCGGGGCGTGCCGTCGCGCACGCTGCTGGGCGAGAGCACGAGCAGTGGCCCGTCGGGCAGGCGCACGCGCGTGTCGCGCGGCAGGCCGATCACGACGTCCTCGGGACCCAGGCGCGCCGCGTCGAGCGGCGAAGCCGCGCCCAGGTCCACGGAGAGCTCCGCGAGGAGCGGTGGGGGCAGCGGGTCCTCGTCGCGCGGCAGGGAGCCGATGCGCAGCCAGGTCCGTGAGCCCTGCTGGATCACGCCGGTCAGCATGCGCCGGTCGGCGAGGTCGAACGGCAGGCGCCAGGCGAGGCTGCCGCGATCGAGGTCGAAGGCCACGACGTGGTTGCGCTCGGCCAGGCGCATCTCGTCGAACCACGGCACGATGACCAGCCCGCGCTCGGTCCAGGCCTCGCCTTCGACGCCGCCGACCACCGCGGTCGGCAGGTCGAAGCGCGCCACGAGCCGGCCGGTGAACAGATCGCGCACCGTCGTGCGCGTCTGGCCCGCGGGCGGCAGCAGCACGACGCGCCGCTCGGACACGAGCGGCGTGCGGTGCAGCCCACCCTCGGGGAGCACCGCGCGCCACAGCAAGGCGCCGCCGCGCGCATCGCGGGCCTCGAGCCGGCCGCGCTCGCCGCGCGCGGACGTGGAGACGACCACGACCCCGGAGGCCGCGGCCACGGTCACGCTCTCGGCGCCGCCCTCGGGCTGCGCCGACCAGACGACCGCTCCGCTCGCCGTGTCGAAGGCGCGCACGTCCTCGCGCAAGGCCAGGATCAGGCGACCGGGCGCGAAGGCCGCGCGTCGGCTCCAGGGCGTGGCGCCGGCGGCGCGCGGCATCTCGGAGCCCGCCAGCTCGACCGTCCAGCGCGGCGCTGCCGGATCGTCGGAGGAGAGCAGGCGCAGCGCACCGCCGCGTCCCTCGCGCCCGCCGAACATCTGGAGCACGAGCAGCTCGCGGGGTGCGCCGGCCGGCCCCTCGCCCAGCGCGTGCTCGGAGAGCGCGAGCCCCAGCACCTCGTGCTCCTGATTGGTCCAGGCCTGGCGCTCGCGGAAGTCGCCCTGGAAGCGGCCGACCTCGCTCGTGCCGGCCCAGTCCTCGAAGCGCGGCTCGGCCGTCGCCAGCTCAGCCAGCGAGCGGCCGTCGAAGGCCGGCGCGCCGGGGACCAGGTCCGGGCGTGCGTCCGCCAGGCTGCGCACGAGCTCCGCCGCCAGCGCGCGGTTGCCCGCGCGCCGGGCCGTCTCGGCCAGGTGCAGGCCGAGGCGCGCCGTGCGCTCGTCGAGCGTGGAGGCCGGGACCTCGGACGGCAGCTCGGCCGCGACGATGCGCGCCACGGACTCCAGGTCGGCGCGCTCGAGCGCCAGCGCCAGCAGCGCATCGTTCGCGTCGCGTGCGGCGCGCGAGCCGGGGAAGCTCAGCGCCACGCGCTCCAGGGCCTGCGCGTCCTTCGCCGCTCGCGCCGCGTCGAGGCTGGCTTGCGCGCGCTGCTCGAACGGCGCGTAGCCCACCGTGCGGCCCTGAGCCAGGAGCGCCAGGATGCGCTCCGTGGCGAGCTCGCCCGCGCTGGTCCCGCCCAGCGAGACCTCGGCGTTCTCATCCAGGATGGCGTGCAGCTCGGCGTACTCGGCCTCGGTGTCTCCCGAGGCGGCGTGGATCAGCGCGCGCTCCAGACGCACCCACAGCGCGCAAGGGACCTGGAACGCGGCCTCCCCGGCCTCTTCGGGCCGCGCGTGCGCGAGCAGCGAGACGCGCAGCGCCAGCTCGGCACCCTCGCGCACGCCGTCGATCTCGACGGCCAGGGGCTCGGCGCCGCTCGAGGCGTTCAGGTCGTCCAAGGCGAGGAGCAGCGCCGTGCGCTCCGACGGTCCGCGCGCGCGCAGGATCGCGATGCGGTCGAGGAGCACGCCACGCGCCGCGCTGGGCGTGAGCGCGTGCGCGCGGGCCGTCGTCAGGAGCTCCAGCGCGCCGGAGGTGTCCGCGAGCTCGGCGCGCACGCGCGCCTCGCCGCGCAGCGTGGCCGCGAATTCCAAGGACAGCGCTGGCTCCGTGCCGCGGCCCGCGACGGCCAGGGCCGCTTCCAGCACGCCGCGCGCCTCGGCGAAGCGCGCTCGGGCCGGCTCGCCGAGCCCGCGCGCCCAGTCGGCCGCGGCGCGGCCGGAGAGCAGGCGCGCGAGCGCCAGCGCCGCGTCGACGTCACGCGGCCGCGCGGCGGACTCGGCCCGCGCGCGCGCCACGAGCGCCGTCCACTCGAAGACGCCCCGCACGCGGTGCGGACTCGTGGTGTAGAGCTCGCCCGGCACCCCCAGCAGGTTTCCGCCGCCATCGCGACCCGGCCAGGGGATCCGCGACAGGACGCGGCCGTCGTCGGCGGCGATCTCGACGCGCTCCGAGTCGAGCGGCACGATCACGCGGTCGCCGATCAGCGCGGGCCGCCCGATGCGGTAGCGCGACTCGTCGTCCCGCGGCCAGGTCCAGCGGGCTCGCGGGCGCTCCGCCGAGCGCAGTCCGCCCGACAGCTCGAGCGCCACGACGCGCTCGCCTCCGAGGAACACCGTGCGTCCGGCAGCGCCGAGCAACTGGTCGATCGAACCGGGCGGCGCGCCGGCGATCATGTGCAGGCGGTCCGCGCGCCACTGCCAGGCCAGCGCGCCCGTCTCGATGTCGATGCCGATCACCGAGTAGGAGTCGTAGGGCGTCGCGATCACGACGCCGTCGGCCACGACCGGCGGCGTCGTGCGCCAGGGCGTCGCGCGACGCGGAGCGCGGAAGTCCTGCGTCGGCGGCAGCGGGATCTGGTCGTAGAGCGTCTGCCACAGGATCTCGCCGCTGAACAGGTCGACGGCCGCGACGACGCCGAGCTGCGTCTGCACGATCACGCGGTCGCCCTCGACGCGCACTGGCGGCCCCGCAAACTCCTTCTCGGGCCGCCCGAACATGTTCAGCTCGCGCTGACCGCTGATCAGGGCCGTCGACCAGATCAGCGACCCGTCGGAGAGGTCGAAGGCGGCCACGTGCAGGTCGATGCGCCCCTGCATGCGCACCAGGGGCACGACCACCCGCCGGCCCGCGATCACCGGCGGACCGGCGCAGGTGCTGCGCTGCGCGAGCCCGCCCGACTCGCCGTCCCAGCCGCGCGGCGGGGCGTGCGACCACAGCAGGGCGCCGGTGCGCGCGTCGAAGGCGTGCAGGCGCCGCTCGGGGATCGGGACGGTGATGCCGATGCGTTGGAACTGCTCGAACGGCAAGCGCGCGTAGGGCACCTGCAGGGCGGCCACGGCCACGTCGGCCGTGGCCGCCGGCGCCAGGACCAAGCCGCTCTCGTCCACGCCCAGGAACAGGTCCTCGCGGCTCTTGCCGTCCAGGGTCTCCCAGCCGGCGGGCTCGCCCGAGTCCCACACCAGCCCGCCTCCGAAGGCCGCCAGCGCCAAGAGCCGCAGGCCGGTCGTCACGAACAGCCGGTCGCCGGACTTGGCCGCGAAGACGCCGTCGCCGCGCGACGAGGACTGCAAGGGGTGCCAGGGCAGGCGATAGGGCTCGGGCCAGGTGTCGTCCTCGGGGCCCGGGGGGGGGCCGCCGCGTTCGTCGCCGCCCGGCAGGCGCAGGTGCCGCACGAGCGCCAGCTCGTCGCGCCCCCCCGCGCGCGCGACCTCCGCGGCGAGTTCGATGCGGCGGGCGACGCCGTCGGCGAGCGGCCCGCGCGCGGCGAGCCGCGCCGCCGCCTCGCGCCAGGCCAGAGCGTCGCCCGGCACCGCGCGCGGCGCGCCCAGCTCGAACGCCAGCGCCCGCGCCCAGGCGTACACGGCCTCGCGGGCGCGGCCCGACTCGAGGTCCAGGTCGCCCAGCGTCCACCAGGCCGACACCGCCGCGGGCGTCAGCGGCCAGCGCCGCGCGACCTCCACGAGCGCGCGCTCGTCGCCACTGGCGCGCGCCACCTCGAGCGCCAGCCGCGCGTCGCGCCCGTGGCGTTCCGCGTACAGGGCGCGCGCCTCGGGTGGGAGCTCGAACAGGCGGTCGCGCACGCGCTGCGCGGCGCCGGGGTGGACCGGCTGGTCCGAGACGTGCCCGCTCGCGTTGCGCGGGCGCTCGGCCCCCAGCAGATCGCCGCGGTGATCCTCCAGGATCCGCTGGTACTCCGCGATCGCCTCGCGCCAGCGGCGCGCGGCGGCGTGCGCTTCGGCGCTCTCGAACAGCGCTCTCACGAGCCGCGTGTCCGGGAGCGAGAACGAGTGGGTCTCGACCGGGGGCTCGTCGGCAGCGTTGCCACGGACCTGCGCGGCCGCGGTCGCGGCGATCAAGGCGCTGGCGAGGGCGAGGAGCGTCATGGTGCGGCTCTAGACCATCTCGAAGCGTTTCCGCAGGACCCACTCGATGGAGAGGATCGCGAGGGCCAAGAGCAGCGTGCCCAGCCGGTCCCAGGCGTCGCGCAGCTCGGCGGAGATCGGCTCGCGCTGCCCCTCGCCGCCCGGGAGCTCGGCCGCCAGCTCGCGCAGCCGCGCGAGCTCGACCGCGCGGCCGCGCGTGAAGCTCGCGACGGCGCGCAGCGTGTCGGGATCGGGCGTCGGGTCGGCGTTCTCGCGCGAGGGCAGCACGACCTCGAACTCGGCGCTGGCGACGCGCCGGCCCTCGCTCTCGATCCAGGCCGCGTAGAGCCCCGGCCGCTCGACGTCGAGCGACACGCGGTACAGTCCGGCGCGCTCCGGCACGCGCACGAGCTGCAGCGGTCGGACGTTCCCTTCCGGGTCCTGCAGGCGGGCCTCGACCGCGGGCCGCTCGGCCGGGCGGAAGTCCTCGTCGAGCACGCGGGCCTCGAGCACGACCCGTTGGTCGAGGTCGAAGGTCGACTGCGCGGCATCGAGCTGCACGCGTCGGTCGCCGCTCTTGAGGCGCCCCAGCGCCACCCAGCGGATCGCGTTGCGCCAGAAGCGCTCGTGGTAGCGGTCGCCGAACCGGTAGCGCCAGGCCCAGGTCGCATCGACGCCCAGGAACAGCGTGCGCCCGGCCGGGAAGTAGCCGGCGACGAGCAGCGGCACGCGCCCGTGGCGGTTCTCGACGTCGGGGTGACGCAGGAGCACGGTCGCGCCGGGCTTGGCGCGCGAGATCGGGTGGAACCAATAGAAGCCGCGCAGCCCGCCCTCGTCCTCCCACAGCGCGCGGTTCAAGGCCGGGTCGGGCGCGAGGCGCACGATCTCGTGGGGCAGGGCCGGGTCCTCCAGGCGCGGCCGGAACTCGCGCGTCGTGTCGGAGAGCGCGCCGGAGCCGGCACCGGCGTCGAGCACCACCGGCAGGAGCTCCTCGAGCGGCGTGCCCTGGAACGTGCGCGGGGCGTCGCTCTCGCCGGCCTGCAGGATCAAGCCGCCGCCGCGCTCGACGAACTCGCGCAGGCTGGCCAGGAACTCCTCGCAGCGCGCCGGGTCGGGCGAGATCTCGTAGGGGTTCACGTCGCCGAGGATCACGACGTCGTAGCTCTCGAGCAGGTCCTTGCGCGCCGTCGGCAGGACCTGGAGCGGCGGCAGGGCACGCGAGGATTCCTGGACGAAGTCCGGCGTTGCCGACAGCAGGAAGCACTGGACCTCGAGGTTCGCGTCCGCGCGCAGGAGCAGGTTCTTCAGGTAGCGGTACTCCCAACGCGGATAGCCGTCGACGTACAGCACGCGCACCTTCTCGGGAGCCACGTGCACGCTGACGTCGAGCTGGTTGTCGTCGC
Organism: Planctomycetota bacterium; assembly: GCA_016795205.1. Taxonomy (GTDB): domain Bacteria; phylum Planctomycetota; class UBA1135; order UBA1135; genus JAEUHZ01. The sequence goes on from JAEUHZ010000007.1 coordinate 10,403, forward strand.
GCAGCGATTCGTCCTGGCGCGGCGGCACGCGCACGCGGAAACGACGCTCCGTGGCGCCGGGCTCCAGCGCCTCGGGCGGCGCGACGAGCACCACGCGGGCGCCCTCCTCGCCCGCCAGGGCGTCCTCCTCGACGAGCGGGCGCGGCGCGCCGCCTCCCGCGGGCAACTCCTCGAGCACGACGCGCACGCGCGCGCCGCTCTCCAGACCGCGGCCGACCACGCGCACCGCGATGGCCACCTCGTCGCCCTCCAGGACGCTGGTGGGGGCCTCGGCGAGCTCGACGATCAGGTTCTTCTCGGGCCGGGCGTCGCCCACCACGACCGTGTGCACGGGGATCCCGGCCGCGGCGGCGACGCGCGCCGCCTCCAGCACCGGCAGCCCGCCGTTCCCGCGCCCGTCCGAGAAGATCACGACGTCCGTCACGTGCCTCCCGCGGTGCATCGCCAGCGCGCCCGCGAGCGCGTCGCCCAGGTGCGTCGCGCGCCCACGCGCCGCGAGCGTGCCCAGCGTGGGCAGCGGCTCGGCGCTCTCGGCGAAGCGCAGCAGGCGCGGCACGTAGCCACCGCGCGCGAGGATCGGAGCCAGCACCTTCTCGTAGCCCGCGCGCGAGAGCTCGACGCGCTGCACGTCGGCTGGCGCGCGGCCCGCGAGCTCCGCCAAGGCGGCGCGCGCGCGCTCGTCCGCGGCGTAGGCGTCCTTGCGGCTCATGCTGGCCGAGTCGTCGACGAGCACCAGGACCTCGGCCGGCCGCACCTCCTCGCGGCGCTCGACGAACACGGGACGCGCCAGCACCGCGGCCAGCAGCGCCAGCGCCAGGAAGCGCAACGTGACCAGCACGGCGCGCGGGCCGGGCGTGAGGTCCTCGCTGCGGTAGGCGACCCACGCGACCAGCGCGAGCAGCGGCAGCACGATCAGGACGACGATCCAGGCCTCGGGCAGGTCCAGCAGCCGGAACGTCTGGCGGACGCCGGAGGAGCCGGCCGGCGCGGCCGCCTGGAGCACCAGGGCCAGGCTCATGCGCGCACCCTCCGGCGCCGCCCGATCCACGCGCCCCACAGCGACTCGAGCACCAGGAACGCGAGGCACAGGCCGGCCAGCGCGCGCCACAGCTCGCCGCGGCGCGGCGCGTCGGCGTCGGAGCCGCGCTCGTCGTCCTGACCGGTGAGCACGGCGCTGAGCGCCGGGTGCACGCCGGAGAGCTCGGCCGGCGCGAGGCGCTCGAGGTCGCCTTCAGCGGGGTCGATCGCCAGGGCGAAGGACAGCGCGCCGGCGCCTTCGGTTTCCAGACGGTAGAGGCCGCTCGTCTCGACGTCGCGGCCCTGCACGAGCGGCAGCCGCCAGCGACCGCCGGCGGCCGCCTGCGGCTCGCCCTCCAGGGCGCGACGCGAGCCGTCGGGGCGCACGAGCGTCACCCCGCGCGGGAACGTGCCGACCTCGGCCGCGATCGGCGTGCCGACCGGCAGGTTGCGTGGCGTGCCTTCCGAGGCGCGCGCATGGCGCAGGAGCTCGTGCACGAGCGGCACGAGCGTCGCGGGCGACTGCGAGAGCCGGGTCCAGGCCGGGTCGATCGTGCTGGTCCACAGGAACACCTTGCCCCGGTCGTAGGCGCGCTCCACGAGCAACGCGCTCGAAGCCGCGTCGTCCAGCGTCGCCAGCGCGCGCGCGCCGGGGACCGGCCGCGTGGTGAAGAACTCGTAGACCGGGACCTCGGTCAAGAGCGGTTGGAAGCGCGGGTCGGCGAAGAACACGAGTGCCGGGTGGTCCTCGACGAAGCTCTTCACGCGCTGCCACGACTGCGCGCGCGAGCGGACCGCGGTGCGCGTGCCGATCTCGGCCGGCAGGAGCCCACTGCCGTCGGCGCGCCAGGCGCGCGCGTTCCAACTGGCGGGGTCGGTGCGGTCGCCGAGGCTCACGATGAGCGCGCCACCCGAGGCCACCCAGGCCTCGAGGCGCTCCACCGCGGCCGCGGGGAGGCTCTCCACGTTCGCCAGCCACACGACGTCGTAGGCCTGCGGATCGCCGGCCGTCGTGCCCAGCTCCTCCGGGAGGATCGTGCGCGGCTCGAAGGGCGCGGCCCGTCCGATGCCGCCGCCGTCGTCGATCGGCGGCTCGAGCACCGCTCGCAGGTAGCCGACCTCGTCCTCCTCGAGCACCGCGCCCGGCGCGCCGTTCACGAGCAGCACGCGCAGGGGCGGCGGGACGGACAGCACGTGAGCGCGCTGGTTGTCGAGCGGCAGCTTGTCGCCGTCCTCGACCCGCGCGCGCAGCGTGTGCTCGCCGGCGCGCGCGAAGGAGATGGCGAACACGGCCTCGGCGCGGCCCTGCGCGGGGACGTCGACGATCTGGGCCGGGCGACGCTCGCCGTCGACCTCGAGCGCTACCCGCACGCCGCTGCGGGTCTCCGGGCCGAAGTTGCGGATCTCGACGCGCACGTCGGTGGCGGCCAACGGTCCGAGCACGCGCGCCGCCGGCCCCAAGGCCGCGATGCCCAGGTTCTGGGGCCGGGTGGGCGCGGTCGAGGCATCCTCGACGAGCACGCGCACGCCCAGCTCGTGCAACCGGTCGAGCGCCTCGGTGAGCGGCTCGCGCCCCTCGGGCGGACCCGCAGGCAGGAACGAACGCCGCTGGAGGTCCGTGAGCAGGCGCACCTCGAGCGCACCGCGCGCGCCCAAGGCGTTCTCGCGCTGGGCCGAACTCACGGCCTCGGAGAGCGCGGCGGCCAGGTCGAGCGGCTCTTCCGTGGGGGCGAAGGCGTCCAGGATCTGGGCCGCTGCCTCGGGCGAGGTCCAGGGCGACGTGCGCGGATAGCCTCCCGCCAGCACGACCAAGGCCCGGTCGCCGCGCGGGCCCGACAGTCCGCGCAGCAGCTCCCGGGAGCGCGCGACGGCGCGCTCGAAGCTGGTCTCGACACCCTCGCGCCAGCCCATCGAGGCCGAGCCGTCGACCACCAGCACGAGATCGCGCCGCGTCTCCGTGATGCCCGAGAGCAGCCCGGCCTCACCGCTGAAGGGCCGCGCCACGGCCAGGGCCAGGAGCGCGATCGCCGCAGTGCGCAGGAACAGGAGCAGCCAATTCTCCAGGCGCACACGGCGCCGGGTCTTGCGGTGGGCCTCGAGCACGAACCGCATCGCGGCCCAGCGCAGCGGCTTGTGCCGGCGGCGGTTCAGGATGTGGATCACGAGCGGCACGACGGCCAGCGCCGTGGCCGCCACCAGGCCCGCATTCACGAAGCCGCCGATCCAGCCGCCCATGGCTAGCGTCGCCCTCCGCGCGCGCGCGCCGAGCGATGGGCGAGGTAGGTCGAGAGCACGGCGTCGAGGCCCTGCGCGGTCGAGATCGGCACGACGTCCACCGCCAGGATGGCGGCCTGGCGCGCGAGCTCCTTCTGGTGGGCGCCGAGCGCCTCCAAGTAGGCCTCGCGGATGGCGCGTGCATCGACCTTCTGGAGGCCGCTGGACTCGAGGCCCTCGAGCTTGAGCAGTCCGTTGAAGTCGAAGGCCAGCTCCTCGGCGTCGAGGATCTGGAACACGATCGGCTCGTGGCCGGAGTGCACCAGGCGCCGCAGCCCCTGCGTGATCGCGCCCACGTCGTCGAAGAAGTCCGAGAAGAGGCACACGATCCCGCGCTGCTTCAGCTTGGGGGCGAGCCACTCGACGATCGCGCCGATGCCCGTCGGTCCGGCCGGCTCGGCCTTCTCGAGCGTCTCGAGGATCTCCTTGCGCTGCAGCGCGCCGTTGCCGGGCCGGACCTTGGCGCGCAGCTCGCGGTCGAACAGCACCAGGCCGGCCGTGTCGCGCTGCGACAGGACCAGGTGCGCCAGCGAGGCCGCGCACCAGCGCGCGTAGTCGAACTTGGACCAGGGCGTGCTGCCGTAGGCCATCGACTCGCTGGCGTCGACGAGCAGGTGGCAGACGAGGTTCGTCTCCTCGACGTACTGCTTCACGACCAGGCGGTCCTGGCGCGCGAAGACCTTCCAGTCGACGCGGCGCAGGTCGTCTCCCGGCACGTACTCGCGGTGCTGGGCGAACTCGACGGAGCTGCCCAGGCGCGCGGAGCGGTGCTGGCCCGCCATGAACCCCTCGACGACCGTGCGGGCGACGAGGCTCAAGGAGGCGAGGCGGTCGAGGACCGCCGGATCCAGCGCCGAGACTCCCTGGGCCATGCCGGATCAGCCCTTCGCGGCGCTCCCGCTCGGGACGCCCGGCACGCCCAGGCCGACCTTCTCGGCCGGGCTGGTCTCGGAGAGCAGCCGGTCGACGATGTGGTCCGAGGTGACGCCCTCGGCCGCGGCCGAGAAGGTCGTCACGATGCGGTGCCGCAGCACCGGGTGCGCAACGGCGCGCACGTCCTCGATCGCGACGTGGTGCCGCCCGGCCAGCGCCGCGTGGGCCTTGGCGCCCAGCACGAGGAACTGGCTGGCGCGCGGTCCGGCACCCCAGGTGACCCACTCGCGCAGGAAGCTCGCCTGGCCTTCGGACCGGGCGCGCGTGGCGCGCGTCAGCGCCAGCACGAAGTCGTAGACGTGGTCCGCGATCGCCACGCCGCGGATCGTGCGCTGGAACTCCAGCAGCTCGGCCGCGCCCACGACCTTGCGCGGCTCCTCGCCCGCGCCGCCGGTGGTGCGCCGCAGGATCTCGCGCTCCTCGTCGAGCGTCGGGTAGCCGACCTGGACCAGGAACATGAAGCGGTCGAGCTGCGCCTCGGGCAGGGGATAGGTCCCTTCCTGCTCGATCGGGTTCTGCGTGGCGAGCACGAAGAACGGGTCGGGCAGCTCGTGGCGCTTGCCGGCGCTCGTGACCTGTCGCTCGACCATGGCCTCGAGCAGCGCCGCCTGCGTCTTGGGCGGCGTGCGGTTGATCTCGTCCGCCAGCACGACGTTCGCGAACAGCGGACCGGGCGCGAAGCGGAACGAGCGCGCGTTCGTGACCGGGTCGACCTGCAGCAGCTCGGTGCCGGTGATGTCGCTGGGCATCAGGTCGGGCGTGAACTGGATGCGCGCGAAGGAGAGGTCCAGCGTCCGCGCCAGGCTCGAGACGAGCAGCGTCTTGGCCAGCCCCGGAACGCCCACCAGCAGCACGTGCCCGCGGGTCAGGACGGCGAGCAGCAGCTCGTCGATCACCTTGTCCTGCCCGACGATCGTCCGGTGCAGTTCGGACTTCATCTGCGCGTGGACCGCGCGGAGTCGCTCCAGGGAGGCTTCGGTCATGGCGTGGCTTCGGTTGGGAGTCGGGCCCGGGCGGGATCCGGACGGGCGGAAGGGGCGCGGGCGGAGCACGGTCCGACGGGCGCGGAATCCGTTTCCTCCTATCGTCCGGCGGCCCGCCGGTCTCGCGGGCCACCCTCCGACATCTTCGCGTTCCGCGCACCGTACTCGCGCCGTGCGAGTCCTGCGAGGAGGCTTTCGAAAGCCTTTCCGGGCGGGCTCAGCGCGTCCTGAGCAGCGCGACGCGGGCCGGCCCAGCGACCCAGATCGCGTCCGCGCCCAGGGTCGGTCGCGCGAGCGCGGTGCAGCGCGCGAACGCGGCGCGCGGACCGAGGTCGAGGTCCGCTCGCACCCGGAGCGCGTCGTCCAGGATCCAGGCGCGTCCGCCGGCGGTCGCGATCCAGCCACCCGCCACCGCGGCGCCCGCGACCGCTCCGCGCTCCAGCGCGGCGAAGGGCAGCTCGGCGGAGCTCGCCACGAACCCGGCTGCCAGCTCCTCGCGGATCAAGCGCGCGCCCCGCGCGCCGGGGGCGAACGCGAGCCGGGTCCGCCCGTCCCCACCCAGCGGCAGGCGAGCCTCGCCGAGCAGCTCGGGAGCGCCGGCGAGGAGCCCCGCGCCGGCCGCGTCGGGGGAGGCCCAGAGCGCGAGCTGGGCCTCGGCGGCCACCGCCGGTGCGACCCACACGACGCCCTGCGTCGTCGCCAGCCCGCCCGCGCCGGACGCGCGGGCCGCGCCGCGGGCCGTGCGCAACGTCCAGGCGAGCCGGCCGTCGAGCGCGTCGACGAGCGCGAGCGCGCCGAGCCCGGTGTCGATCGCGACGAGCCCGTCGGGTGTCGCGACGGGCGGCGGGCTCGGGAGGCTCGTCGGCTCGGCCGGGGTCAGCCGGCCGCGGTCGCGGCCGCGCGCCGTGGCGCCGGTCGCCAGGCGCCGCGCCCAGCGCAGCGCGCCATCGCGCGGGTCGAACGCCGCGCACCAGGCTGCGCTGCGCGCTTCGTCGAGCGTGGCGTTCCCGGCCTCGTCGCGCGGCCAGGCGCGGACGTGGACGACGAGCACATCGAGCACGAACAGCGGGCCCGGTTGGAACTCGAGCAGCGCTGGACCGCCCGCGACGGCTGGCCCCTCGACGCGCAGCCCGTCGCGGACCAGCCCGTCCGAATCCCGGGCCCAGGCGATCCGCGGCGCGGCTCCGTCCTCGACCACGGCCAGCGCGTTGCCGCGCTCCTCGCGCGCACGCCCCGCGACGAGCCCGACGCGCGCACCGTCGGTCGCGATCCGTTCGTCCCAGAGCGCGGCGGGCTCCGAGAACGCCGGCGGGGTCTCGACCCCCGCGGCGCGCAGGGCCGCGCGGACGTCGAGCGCGCGCTGCGCGCGTCCCGCGGCGTCGAGACGCACGAGCTGCCCGCGGGCGTGGAGCCAGACGTCGGTCGCGAGCTCCGCCGGGCCGTCGGCGGCCGAAGCGAACGCCAGGCCGGGGATCGCCGCGTCGCGCGCCTCGCCCGTGGGCCCGAGATCGAGCGCCGCCACGAGCTCCAGGTCGAACAGGCCCGGGCCGCCCCGCGCCCCGCCGAAGGGCGCCGTGGACGGACGGGCGGCGATCGCCGCGTGGAGCGCGCGGTCGTCGTGCGCGGCGTGACCCGCCGCGCGCGACGCCCAGGCGCCGGCCGCGAGCGGCTCGCCGCGCTCCGCCGCCAGGTCGCACAGGATCAGCGCCGCGCGCGCCGCGGCGCGCGTCGCGAGGAACTCGCGCTCGACGCGCGCGAGGGCCACGGGCGAGGCCCCGGCTGCGGCGATCTCGCGCTCGGCCAGCGGCTCGAAGCGACCCCGCCAGGCGGCGCGGCCGTCGTCGCCGAGCGCCGCGAGCCGACGCTGGACGGCGTGGCGCGCATCCTCCGCCCGCCGCGCGAGCGTCCCGTCCGGGTCCGCGCCCAGAAAGGGCGGCGGTGCGACGAGCACACCCGCGCCACCGTCCTGCGCGACGCTCGCGGCCACGAGCGCCGCCCGCCAGGCGTCGAAGGCCGGCTCGCCCCGGCCCTCGCGCCAGGCCAGGTCGCCCTCGAGCAGTGCTCCCAGCGCACGCTCGTCGCCGTCGAACGCCACGCTGGCGTCCGGCGGACCCTCGACGACCTCCGGGGGCGCGGGTGCTTGAGCGCGGGCGAGCGAGCCAACGGCGAGCACGAGGCCGACCGGCATCCGCGCGTGGAGCGGAGCCCCGCCGGCCGAGAGGCCCCAGAGCCCCACTGCCGCACCCCGGTTCACGAGCCGGGCGGTTCGGAGCGGACCGCCCGGCGCAGCCGGTCCTGTCGTTCGCGGTAGATCGGGTCGCGGCGCGCGACGAGCTGCAGCTCGTAGGCCTGGACCTGGGCCCGGTTCGCGTCGCGCCGGGCCTCGAGGACCTCGGCGGCGCTGGCCAGGCGCTGGGCTTCGCGCAGCGCGGGGCGCAGTCCCAGGAACGCGACCTGCGCGAACAGCCCCAGGGCGGCGAACACGGGCAGCCAGTAGGCGACGCGGCCGGCGAGCGCACCCAGCGCCGAGCGCGGCCTGGACTCGGGTGCGGGACGCGCGAGCGCAGCCTCGGCGACCGTGCCGCGCGCCGACGCGCCCGCGGGCGCAGTGCGGACGGGATCCATCAGCGCGCCTCCGTCTCGCTGCGCACGCCGTAGGCCGCGCTGGTCCCGAGCTCCTCCTCGATCCGCAGCAGCCGGTTGTACTTCGCCACGCGATCCGTGCGGCACGGCGCGCCGGTCTTGATCTGGCCGCAGTTCGTGGCCACGGCGAGGTCGGCGATCGTCGTGTCCTCGGTCTCGCCCGAGCGGTGGCTCATCACCGCCCGCCACGCGCTGCGGTGCGCGAGCTGCACGGTCGCGAGCGTCTCGCTCAGCGTGCCGATCTGGTTCACCTTGATCAGCACGGCGTTCGCCGCGCCGCGCTGGAGGCCGGTGCGCACGCGCTCGACGTTCGTGACGAACAGGTCGTCGCCCACGATCTGCACGCGTTCGCCGAGGCGCTGCCGGAGCGCGGCCCAACCGTCCCAGTCGTCCTGGTCGAGGCCGTCCTCGACGCTCCAGATCGGATAGCGCTCGCACAGCGACGCCCAGTAATCGACCACCTGCGCCGAGGAGAGCTTCTGGCCCTCGAAGGCGTACTTCCCGTCGTGGAAGTACTCGCTCGCGGCCGCGTCGATCGCCAGTTGCATGTCGCGGCCGGGGCGCAGGCCGGCGCGTTCGATCGCGGCGATCACGAGCTGCACCGCGGCCTCGTTGCTGGGCAGGTTGGGCGCGATGCCGCCCTCGTCCCCGAACGCGGTCGAGAGCCCCTTCGACTTGGCCAGCGCGCGCAGCGCGTGGAAGACCTCGGTGCCCATCCGCAGGCCTTCCGCGAACGAGGCGGCCCCGAAGGGCATCACCATGAACTCCTGGATCTGCACGCTCGTGTCCGCGTGCTTGCCACCGTTCAGGATGTTGAGCATCGGCACGGGCAAGACGTGCGCCGCGGTGCCGCCGATGTAGCGGTAGAGCGGCAGGCCGGACTCCTCGGCCGCGGCGCGCGCGGTCGCGAGCGAGACGCCCAGGATCGCGTTCGCGCCCAGGCGCTGCTTGTTGGGCGTGCCGTCGAGCTCGACGAGCTCGCGGTCGATGGCCGCCTGGTCCAGCGCGTCGAGTCCGATGAGCTCGCGCGCGATCTCCTCGTCGACGTGGCGCACGGCCTGCTGCACGCCCTTGCCGCCGTAGCGTGGCCCGCCGTCGCGCAGCTCGTGCGCTTCGTACGTGCCGGTGCTCGCCCCCGAGGGGACGGAGGCCCGGCCGGACGCGCCGGACTCCAGGGCGACGTCGACCTCGACGGTCGGGTTGCCGCGCGAGTCGAGGATCTCGCGCGCGTGGACGTGGACGATCGCGGACATGCGTGTTCCGTACCCTTTTCCCGCGCGGGGTGGAAGGCCCGTCCCCGGCGCGCCGTTCGCGGGAGGGCGGGGCGGGCCGGGTGGGTGCAAAGGCCGGCGCTCGACCGTACCGTTGCCCCCCCGTGCGCCGCGGCGCTCGGCGCCCGGCCCGTGCGCAAGATCCACATCCTGCCCAACCTGCTCACGCTGGCGAACGCCTTCTGTGGCCTGCTGGCGATCTGCAAGGGGATCGATGCCCTGGCCTACGCAGGGCCGGATCCCCTGCGCTTCTACCAGAACCTGTCGACCGCCGCCGCGCTGATCTACGTCGGAATGGTCTTCGACGCCTTCGACGGCAAGGTCGCGCGGATGGTGGGTGGCGGGAGCGCCTTCGGTGCCCAGCTCGACAGCTTCAGCGACATGCTGACCTTCGGCGTCGCGCCCGCGATCCTGACCAAGATCCTGATCGAGCACGAGGCCCCGGCCTGGGACGTGGCCGTCAATCCGCGCCTGACGTTCGCGGCCGCGGCGGTGTTCGCCGTCATGGCGATCCTGCGCCTGGCGCGCTTCAACCTGGAGAACGACCCTGACCCCGAGGCGCACAAGAGCTTCCGCGGACTGCCCTCCCCCGCGGCGGCCGGGACGATCGCCTCGGGGCTGCTGCTCTACCTGGCGCTGCGCAAGCCGCAGCTCGAGCACTCCGACGGCATCCGGACGCCGCTGGGTCTGGTGCTCGATCGGCTGCCGCCCGACCTGCACCTGGGCTGGACGCTCTACGCCCTGTGGGCGCTGCTCGTGATCCTGGGACTGCTCATGGTGAGCCGCGTGCGCTACGTGCACATGTTCTCGGCGCTGACCGGCCGCGGGCAGTTCCTCACGCTCGTGTGGGTCGTCGTGGCCGCCGTGCTCCTGATCGCCATGCCGGCCCTGTCGCTGTTCGTCGTGTTCCACCTCTACGTCCTGGTGGGGCTGTGCGCCTGGGCCGTTCGCCGGGGCGCCCGCCGCACCGCGGAGGCCGCCCCTTGACGGTCGTCCGCGCCGCGATCGCGGTGGGGTCGAACCTCGGAGACCGTGCCGCAACGCTGGACGGGGCCGTCGCGGCGCTCGCCGGGCTGCCGAACACGCGCGTCGTGGCGCGCTCGCGCTGGCGCGAGACGGAAGCCGTGGGTGGAGCGGCCGGCGCGCCGCGCTTCCTGAACGGCGCCGTGCTGGTCGAGACCGGGTTGGGTCCGCGCGAGCTGCTCGAGCGACTGCTGTCGATCGAGGCTCGGGCGGGCCGCGTGCGCACGCCCGGCCTGCGCGACGAGCCGCGCACGCTGGACCTCGACCTCGTGGCGCACGGCCGCGCGATCGTGGACGAGCCGGGCCTGACGCTGCCGCACCCGCGCGCCGAGGAGCGGCTGTTCGTGCTCGAGCCGCTGGCCGAGATCGCCCCGGACCTCGTGCTCCAACGCTCGGGTCGCAACGTGCTCGAGGCGCTCGCGCGCTTGCGTCCGCCGGCCACCCAGAGGCGCGCGATCCGCGCCCTGGAGCGGCCGGCCGAGGCTGGCGCCGCCTGCCAAGCGCTGCGCGCGGAGGGCGCGCGGATCGGCTTCGTCCCGACCATGGGCGCGCTCCACGAGGGGCACCTCGAGCTCGTGCGGCGGGCCGCGCGCGAGAACGACGCGGCGGTCGTCTCGGTGTTCGTGAACCCGCTCCAGTTCGACGATCCGACGGACTTCGCGCGCTACCCGCGCGACTTCGCCGCAGACGTGCGACTCGTCGCCGGGGCCGGCGCCGCGCTGGCGTTCACGGGCACGTTGGCGAGCTTCTTCCCCGGCGAGCTCGACGCCCAGGGTCGGCTGCCGGCCGAACGTCTGCTCGATCCAGGACCGCGCGCGCTGGGGCTCGAGGGCCAGTACCGCCCGGGGCACTTCGCCGGCGTGGCGACGATCGTCGCGCGCCTCCTCGACCTGGTCGAGCCGCACGTGGCCTACTTCGGCGAGAAGGACTTCCAGCAGACGCTCGTGGTAAAGGACCTGGCGCGCGCGCGCGGCGGACCGCCGATCGTCGTCTGCCCGACCTCGCGCGAGCCCTCCGGGCTGGCGCGTTCCTCGCGCAACGAGCGCCTCGCGGCGGCCGACCGGGCCGAGGCCACCGCGATCCACGCCGGGCTCTGCGCCGCGCGCCAGGCTTGGATCGCCGGCGAGCGGGACGCGACCCGGCTCGCCGCGACGCTGCGCGCCGCGCTGGCGTCCAGCCGGCTCGCGCTCGAGTACGCGGCGGTGCGCGACCCCGAGCTGTGGAGCGCTGGCGATCCGGACGGGCCGCTCGAGCGGGCGGTCGCGCTGGTCGCGGCGCGGATCGGCGGCGTGCGGCTGATCGACAACCTGCGCCTCGACGGCGAGGCCGCGGAATGGTCGTGAACGGCCCGACGTTCCGGGCCCGGGCTCCGGCCAAGGTCAACCTGACGTTGGAGGTCCTGGCGCGGCGCCCCGATGGCTACCACGAGATCCGCTCCTGGATGCTCGCGCTCGACCTCCACGATCGGGTCGCCGTGCGCCGGGACGACTCCGCCGGCGTGCGGCTCACCGTGCGCGGAGCAGCCGCCTCGCCGGACGTGCCGGCGGACGAGCGCAACCTCGCCGCGCGCGCCGGTCGGGCGGCGCTCGAGCGTGCGCGTGCGCGCGGCCTGTGGGGGGCGGGGACCGGGCTCCTGATCGAGCTCGAGAAGGCCATCCCGAGCCAGGCCGGGCTCGGCGGCGGTTCCTCGGATGCGGCGGCCGCCTGGGCCGCTGCGTGCGCCGCCCTCGGGTACCAGCCGACGGAGCCCGAGGCGGAACAGGTGCTCGCGGGGCTCGGTTCCGATTGCGTCTTCTTCCACAAGGCGCGCGAGGGAATCGGAATCGCATCCGGTCGGGGCGAGGTCGTGGAACGCGTGCGGGCCCTGGCTCCGCCGTGGTGGGTGGCCTTGATCGTGCCCGCCTGCGGCGCGCCGACCGCCGCGGTCTACGCGCGGGCCTTGCCGCGCGATCCCGCACGGCCTAGCTTGCGCCCGGATCTTGCTCAATCCGCACGCCATGCTGCCCAGCACCTCGAGAACGACCTGGAACGCGCCGCGCTCGCCGCGGTGGCGGAGCTCGCGCGCTGGCGCGAGCTCCTCGACGCGGCGGGCGCGGGGGCCTGGCGACTCGCAGGCAGCGGCTCCGCGTGGTTCGGCCTCTACGACGACGAGCGCGAGGCGCGGGCGGAGCTCGCGGCCGTGGCCACGCGCGCGGCGCGCTGCGGCCTGGGCACGCGCCTCACGCGTGTCGTCCGCGCTGCGGGACACGGCGCGGGCCTGGCTCCGGAAAGTTGAACCGCGTCCGTCGGCCGCCACGGATTCCGCGCCGTGCGATCAGCGCAGCCGGTGGGTCGAGGCGGTCCGTCCATGAGGATCACGGAGATCCGCATCAAGCTCCTGCTCCAGGCGCGCGACAAGCTGCGCGCGTTCGCCAGCCTCACGCTCGACGACACGCTGGTCGTGCGCGACATCAAGATCATCGAGGGCGCCAAGGGCCTGTTCGTGGCGATGCCGAGCCGCAAGCTGTGCGACCGCTGCCCGGCGTGCGCGGCGAAGAACCACATCCGCGCGCGCTTCTGCAACGACTGCGGCGCGCGCCTCGCTGACGATCGCGGCGAGCTCGACGAGCGGCGCCGGCCGCGCCTGTACGCCGACATCTGCCATCCGATCAGCCAGGAAGCGCGCGACTTCGTCCAGAGCGCGGTGCTCCAGGCCTACGCCGAGGAGTTCGAGCGCTCGAAGCAGGACGGCTACGTCGCCCAGAGCTTCGACGATCTGGACTACGACTACCTCGAGGACGACTCCGCCAGCGACCTGCGCTAGGGCCCGGAGCCGGCTCGCAGCGCGCGAGCGATCGGGCTCGCAGGCGGCGCTCAGCCGCCCGCGCTGTCGCCCGACGTCGCCGTGCGCCGGCCGGCGCGCAGGCTGGCGTGGATCCAGTCCCGGTTCAGCCGCGCGATGTGGTCGATCGAGATGCCCTTGGGGCAGGCGGCCATGCACTCGCCGTGGTTCGTGCACGAGCCGAAGCCCTCCTGGTCCATGCGCGCGACCATGGCCGTCGCGCGGCGCCAGCGCTCGGGCTGGCCTTGCGGCAAGAGCGCGAGCTGCGAGGCCTTGGCCGCGGTGAAGAGCATGGCCGACGCGTTGGGGCAGGCCGCGACGCACGCGCCGCAGCCGATGCAGGCGGCGGCGTCCATCGCCAGGTCGGCGTTCTCCTTCTCGATCGGCAGCGCGTTGCCGTCGGGGGCGGAGCCGGTCGGCGCGCTGACGAAGCCGCCGGCGGCGATGATGCGGTCGAAGGCCGAACGGTCGACGATCAGGTCCTTGACCACCGGAAAGGCGCTGGCCCGCCAGGGCTCGAGCGTGATCTCGGCGCCGTCGGGGAAGCTGCGCATGTGGAGCTGGCAGGCCGTGGTGCGCTCGCGCGGCCCATGCGGGCGGCCGTCGATGACCACGCTGCACGCGCCGCAGATGCCCTCGCGGCAGTCGTGGTCGAAGGCGATCGGCTCGCGGCCTTCCAGGACCAGCCGCTCGTTGACGACGTCGAGCAGCTCCAGGAAGGACATGTCGGGGCTGACGTCCGGCGCCTCGTAGGTCTCGAAGCGGCCCGCGTCGCGCGCGTGCTCCTGACGCCACACTTGGAGTCGGATCTTCATCACTTGTAGCTCCGGGTCGCGAGGTGGACGAACTCGAAGTTCAGGGGCTCGACGTTGCGGATCGGCGCGCGCTCCTCGCCGGCGTACTCCCAGGCCGCCACGTGGGCGAAGCGCTGGTCGTCGCGACGTGCTTCGCCGTCCTCGGTCTGGTGCTCGACGCGGAAGTGGCCGCCGCAGGATTCCTCGCGCTCGAGGGCATCGCGGCACATGAGCTCGCCGAGCTCCAGGAAATCGGCCACGCGGCCCGCGCTCTCGAGCGACTGGTTCAGGCTGGCTCCGGTCCCCGGCACGTTCACGTTCTCCCAGAACTCGGCGCGCAAGGCCGGGATCTTCTGCAGCGCGGCCTGCAGGCCCTGCCGGTCACGCGCCATGCCGCAGTGCTCCCACATGATCCGTCCCAGGGCGCGGTGGAACGACATCACGGTGCGCTTCCCGCGGATCGAGAGCAGCTTCTCGCTGCGCGCTCGGACCGCGGCCTCCGCCGCGCGCACCGCGGGGTGGTCGGCGGCGAGTGGCTCCGGCTTCACGCGCGCCAGGAAGTCGCCGATCGTGTAGGGCAACACGAAGTAGCCGTCCGCCAAGCCTTGCATGAGCGCGCTCGCGCCCAGACGGTTGGCGCCGTGGTCGGAGAAGTTGGCCTCGCCGGCCACGAACAGGCCGGGGATCGTGCTCATCAGGTTGTAGTCCACCCACAGCCCGCCCATCGTGTAGTGCGTGGCGGGGAAGATGCGCATCGGCACCTGGTAGGGATCGTCGTCCGTGATGCGCTCGTACATCTCGAACAGGTTGCCGTACTTCTCGCGGATCGCGCCCTGGCCCAGGCGCTGGATCGCGTCGCCGAAGTCGAGATAGACGCCCAGTCCCGTGGGGCCCACTCCGCGCCCCGCGTCGCAGGCCTCCTTGGCCGCGCGCGAGGCGATGTCGCGCGGCGCGAGGTTGCCGAAGCTCGGGTACTTGCGCTCGAGGTAGTAATCGCGTTCGTCCTCGGGGATCTGGGCCGGAGGGCGCTTGTCTCCGGCCTGCTTCGGCACCCAGATGCGTCCGTCGTTGCGCAGCGACTCGCTCATCAACGTGAGCTTGCTCTGGTGGTCGCCCGTGACCGGGATGCAGGTCGGGTGGATCTGCGTGTAGCACGGGTTGCCGAAGGCCGCGCCCTGCTTGTAGGCGCGCCAGATCGCGGTGCCGTTGCAGCCCTTGGCGTAGGTCGCGAGGAAGAACACGTTCCCGTAGCCGCCGGTCGCCAGCACGACGGCGTCGCCCGCGTGCGTGCGCACCTCGCCCGTGACCAGGTCGCGCACGACGATTCCGCGCGCGCGGCCCTCGACGACCACCAGCTCGAGCAGCTCGTGCCGCGCGTGCATCTTGACCTTGCCCAGGCCCACCTGGCGCTCCAGCGCCTGGTACGCGCCCAAGAGCAGTTGCTGGCCGGTCTGCCCGCGGGCGTAGAAGGTGCGGCTGACCTGCGCGCCGCCGAAGCTGCGGTTGGCGAGCAGCCCGCCGTACTCGCGCGCAAAGGGGACGCCTTGCGCGACACACTGGTCGATGATGTTCACCGAGACTTGCGCCAGTCGGTAGACGTTGGCTTCGCGCGCGCGGAAGTCGCCGCCCTTCACCGTGTCGTAGAACAGGCGGTACACGCTGTCGCCGTCGTTCTGGTAGTTCTTCGCGGCGTTGATGCCGCCCTGGGCGGCGATCGAGTGCGCGCGGCGCGGGCTGTCCTGGTAGCAGAAGGCCTCGACCTGGTAGCCGAGCTCGGCCAGGGTCGCCGCGGCCGACGCGCCGGCCAGGCCGGTGCCGACGACGAGCACCTTGTACTTGCGCTTGTTCGCCGGGTTGACCAGCTTCATGTCGAGCTGGTGCTGCTCCCACTTCTTCTCGATGGGACCGGCGGGGATCTTGGCGTCGAGCTTCATGGGAGCCTCAGCGAGGGAGCCAACCGGCGAGCGCGGCGATCGGGATGGACAGGTTGCCCAGGACGACCAGCGCCGCGAGGAGCGCCGCGGCGCAGCGGCGCAGCCGCTCGTAGCGCGGGTGCGAGAGCCCCAGCGTCTGCAGCAGGCTCCACACACCGTGGAAGAGGTGCAGCCCGAGGGCCAGCATCGCGACCACGTACACGCCGCAGGCCAGCGGTTGGGCCAGGCCGGTGGTCACGTTGTGGTGCACGCCGCCGGTCCGGAAGTCGGGGTGTGCGCTGCCCCACGTCAGGTGCAGCAGGTGGTAGACGACGAAGAGCAGCACGATGGGCCCGGTCCAGCGCATCGTGCGCGAGGCGTACGTCGATTCCTTCGCGACCCACTTCGCGTAGCTCACGGGGCGCGCGGCCCAACTGCGGCGCGAGAGCGCCCAAGCCGCGCCGACGTGCAGCACGAAAGCCAGGAGGAGCCCCGCGCGTGCCACCCAGATCGCGCCGCCGTGACCCAGCTCGCGCAGCCACTCGCCGTAGGCGTCGAGCGCCCACACGCCGTCGGCGCCGCGCGGCAGGTAGACCTGGAGGTTGCCGGCCATGTGGCCCAGCACGAACCCGAACAGCGCGATGCCGGTCACGGCCATGACGACCTTGAGGCCGATCGTGCTCGAGAGGGCGCTCGTCGCGCGCGCGACGGCGGGGGCGGTCGGTGCCTGTGCGCTCATGGGGAACTTCTTGGGACGGTGCTCGCCGCCTGGACAGGGGCTGGGCGAGAGCCCAACATCATGCCGCGCGCGGCATCCGGAAGCACGCCTCCGGCTGCGCGCGTTTCGCGCCCTGGAGCGCGGGAAGCTCGCCCTCGGATGGACCTCGTCGTCTCGAACCGGGCCGCCACGCTCGAGGCCCTCGCGGCGCGCGCGCGCGCGCAGGCCGACCACGCCGACGTCCTCGAGCTCCGGCTCGACGACTGCGCGCCAGCGACCGAGCCCGAGTTGCGCGCGACGTTCGCCGGGCTCGGCCGCCCGCTGCTGGCCGCGGTGAACGGTCCCGAGGCCTTCGGTTCGTTCAGCGGGACGGACGAGGAGCGCCTGGCGTTGTTGGCATGCGCGGAGCGCGCCGGCGCGGACTCGATCGACGTGCCCTGGAGCCTCGCCCCGCGGCTCGCGTCCACGCGTGCGCGTCGCGTGGTCTCGCGGCACGTCCTGGAGGGCACGCCCGAAGACCTGTCCGCGGTCCTCGGCGAGCTCGAGCGCGCCGCGCGGCCCGGCGATCGCCTCAAGCTCGTGACGCACGCGACCTGCGCCGAGGACGGCTTGCGCGTCCTGGCGCTCGCGCGGGAGCGTGCGCGCGCCGGCCATCCGATCGTGGCCTTCGCGAGCGGCGCTGCCGGCGCTTTCACGCGCATCCTGGCGCCGATCCATGGCTCGCTAGCGACCTACGCTGCGCCCGCCGGCGCGCCCGCGGCCGCCACGGCGCCCGGTCAGATCCCCGCCGACGTGCTGCGCGCGGCGTGGCCTGCCGGTGGCGCCAGCCCGCGGACGCGGGTTTTCGCCGTGCTGGGCCGGCCGATCGCGCATTCGCTCTCGCCGCGCCTGCACGGCGCGGCCCTGCGTGCCGCGGGGCTCGACGCGGTGTACGTGGCCTGCGAGCCCGAGTCCCTCGAGCGCTTCCTGGGGCTGTGCGACGCGAGCTGGGGCGGGTTCGGCGTCACGATGCCGTTCAAGGCCGAGGCCGCGCGCCTGGCGACCGAGCGCGACGCCGACGTGGAGGCCTGCGGCGCGGCGAACACCCTGGTGCGCACCGCGCGCGGCTGGCGCGCCGCGAACACGGACGTTGGCGCGATCCGCGCCGCGGTGCTGGCGGGGCTCGAGCGCGTCGGCAAGCCGCTCGCTCGCGCGCACGTCGTCGTGCTCGGCACCGGCGGCGCAGCGCGCGCCGCGCTGCACGCCTTGCGGCCAGCACGCGCGCGCACGGTCGCCGGCCGCGACACGGCACGGCGCGAGGCCCTGGCCCACGCCATGGCCTGCGGCGCGTGCGCGCTGGCCGAGGTCGGCCGCGAGCCGTACGACGTGCTCGTGCACACGACCCCGTTGGGCTCGCGAGCGCAGGCGGGCGAGCTGCCGCTCGCGGCTTCGCAGCTCCAGGCGGGCGCTGTCGTGCTCGACGCCGTGTACGACCCCGTGCGAACGCCGCTGCTGCGCGCCGCCGCGGCCGCGGGCGCTGTGCCCCTCGGCGGCGACGAGTGGTTCCTGCGCCAGGCCAGCGCGCAGTTCCGCCATCTGACCGGCAGCGAGCCCGATGCACAGCTCATGGCGCGTGAGCTCGCGCTCGCCCTCCAGGAGCGCGACCAACGATGAGCGGCGCGCCGCCTGCCCCGCCGCCCGAGCCGGATCTCCGACCGATCGCGTTGGTCGGCCTGCGGGCCAGCGGCAAGTCGACGCTCGGGAGACTGCTCGCCACGCGTCTGTGCCGCGCGTTCGTCGACCTCGACGACGAGATCGCGCGCGAGGACGCCGCGCTGCGCGGCGCGAGCTCGCAGCGTCCCGCGGGCCTGATCCTGGCGGCGGAGGGCGAGCCGCGCTTCCGCGATCTCGAGGAGCGCGCGCTCGAGCGCGTGCTGTCCCGCACGGAGCCGCTGGTGCTCGCGACCGGCGGCGGCGTGGTCGAGCGCGCGCGCAACCGCCTGCTCCTGCGGACGCGCGCCCGCTGCGTCTGGCTCCAGGTCCCCGTCGAGGAGCTGCAACGCCGGATGCGCGCGGATCCCACGCCGCGGCCAGCGCTCCTGGGAGGCGACCCGCTCGAGGAGGTCGCGAGCGTGTTGCAGCGACGTCGCGCCTGGTTCCAGGAACTCGAACCGCGCGTCCTGGCCTGCGCCGGGCGTGCCGAGGACCTCGTGAACGCGGTGCTGCTCGCGCTGGAGGGGGGCCCCCGGCCGGCGCCGTGAGCACGGGGACGTGGTGTTGGTCAGTCGGCCCGGGCCCGGCTCGCGTTCGAGATCCAGGAGACCCTGGCGATCCTCCGAGACCTCGGGCTCGCCGAGCGCGACCAGAGTCGCGGGGCTCGCAGGCCGAGCCCGGGCGTGCTCACAGCGAGCGCCTGGGCTTCAGGGCCGCCAAACGACCCGGTACCCGTTCGACAGGTTGAACGTCGCGCTCGTGCAGAAGGCCGCCGCGTTGCGGTACCAGACCTGGTAGAAACGCACGTCGCCCGCGTTGCAACCGCCGCGCACCGCGACGCTCGGGTCGCCGGGATCGGGGAACTGGGACGCTCCGCCCGCGTTCGTCTTGGTCGCGAGGCGCACGACCGTGCCCGCCGCGCAGCGCTTGCCGTCGCCGAACACCGCGCCCGCGGAGGAGCTCTGCGCGCTCGTTCCTTGGAAGTAGAGCGCCGAGCTGTTCGGCATGCCGCCACCCGCGAGCACCAGCGTGTCCGCGCCCACGCTGGCCGCGCCGAGCCCGCGCAGCGTGGCGCCCACGCCCAGCGAGTTTCGGCAGCCGGCGCGCTCGACGACCGTGACCTCGTTCGCGCACGGACACAGGGTCCCCGAGCCGTCACCGTGGCAGAAGTCGACGCCCGGCGGGCACGCGCCGCCCCACAGGCACTCGACCCACTCGGGATGGTCGATGAAGGGGTTGCGGTTCTGCTGGTAGGCCGCGATGCGCTGGTTCTTGCGCAACTCCCAGGCATCCGGCGGATCCTGTGCGTGCCAGGCGCGCAGCGTGGCGAGCAGGCCCATGTACGCCACGCTCACGTTGCTGCCGGTCGCCGAGCCCGCGATCAGCGACAGGTTGTCCGTGGCGATCAGGTCCGGCTCCGCGAAGCCCGTCACGCCGTGCGTGCCGCCCTCGTAGCGCACGTCGCCGTAGAGGATCGCACGCGCGACGTCGCCGCGGCGACCGATCCAAGTCTCCCACGAGCCCGACGAGGTCGTCCCGTTGTTCCAGTTCGAGTTGCCCGGGTAGCCGCCGCCCGGGCCGCCCTGCCCGGCGTTCAGCACCGTCACGCGCTCCGTGCAGCCGCTCGCGCACGCACGGTAGGGCGCGTTGCCGCGCGCGCTGTTGTAGCCCTGGTTGCAGGGGAACAGCATGTGGCAGTCGGAGTAGGGGTAGTTGTCCGGGCCGTCGATCGGGAACCCGTAGCTGTTCGGCCAGGTGTGCTCGCGGTCGTAGAAGCTGTTGCCGGCCGTCTGCTTCGGGCTGCTCTCGTTGCGGTAGACGTCGAGCACGTTCGACGGGTTCGTCGGGTCCTCGCAGGCGTCGGCGAGCACGTTCCAGGTGTCGGTCGCGCCGGAGGTGTAGGGGACGCGCAGGTGGTCGTCGATGACCGCGTGGACCGTCGCGCGCAAGGTCGCGGGAGTCGAGGGGTCCACCGTCGCGTAGTAGGCCGGCGGGGCCTGCGCGCTGGAGTGGGGCGCGAGCGATCCGAGGACCAGCGCGACGCAGGGGAGCGCGCAGGTGTGGATGCCAGGGTTTCGCACGAAGGTCAGGCCGGGGGAGGAACTGGGGGAATAGGGGCTCCTCGAAGGCTACCTGCTCCCGCGCGGGAAGAGGTGACCAGACCGCCGGGAGGCGCGCGCACAGCCGCCGCGGGGCGCGCGGGGGGGCTACCGGAGCGCGCGATCGCACCGGGGAGCCGTCGCGGGCGCTGGGATCGGCCTCGACCCTTGAACTTGGAGGCCGGGGAGGACATACTCCCCCCGACAACGCGTCGCGGGGTGGAGCAGTCTGGCAGCTCGTCGGGCTCATAACCCGGAGGTCGCAGGTTCGAATCCTGCCCCCGCTACCAATCATCCGGCCCTGGGCCTGCCCAGGGCCGGTTCTTGTTTCCGGCGTCCCGCCAGCCCCCCCTCTCGGGCGCGCGGCCCCCTGAGGGTCTGAGGGTCGCACCTGGCGCCAAGATGGCACCGGACGGCCCTCGAGCAGGGGGACGAGGGGAACGAAGTCGGCAGCTCGCCCCGCGCGCAAGTCCGCGCCGGCGGCCGTCCAACCGGCCGTCCATGCGAGATCCTGACCGCCGGTTGCTCGCCGCCGCGCGCAGCGACTTCTCAGCGGCCGCCGAGCGACCTCTCGCGCTCGTACAGCCGTTGCACCAGCGGTCGGACGTGGCGCGTCCAGACCTCGTAACCTTGCTCGTCGAGGTGCAGGCGGTCCTCCCGGAACCACTGCGGATCCGGCTGCCCGTTCGCGTCGACGAGGTCGACGCTGGGGTCCACGAACTCGAGACGCGAGTCCGCATCGCACTCGATCCGGATCAGGCGGTTGGCCTCGCGAACCGCGGGCATGTGCTCCGCGCGCGCCAGGGTCGGCGTGATGGCGATGTAGCAGATGGTCAGGTCCTCGTCCGCCGAGCGGAGGCGCGCGACGAGCTGACGGAACAGGTCGCGGACCTCCTCCGCGCTCTTCGCGTGCTCTCCCGCGAGGTCGTTGGTCCCGCTGAACACGACGACCAGGGCCGGCTCGTGGACGCTGACGAGCTGGTCCGCGTAGTAGATCGCGTCGAAGAGCTTGGATCCGCCGAAGCCGCGGTTGAGCACCGGGACGGGGGCCATGTCGGCGGTCAGCGAGCTCCACAGGCGGATGCTCGAGCTGCCGACGAAGACGACGCCGCCGCGAGCCGCCGGCGCCGCGCGGTCCTGCTCGGTGAACTCGGCGATCGCCGCCGCCCAGCGAGTCGGATCCTCGTGCGCCGGGATCTCGAGCAGCTGCGGGGAATGCAGACAGCCGCAGGTGGCCAGTGCGACGAGGAGCGCGGCGCGACGGAGCGTGTGCATCGAGGCCACACTACCGTGCGCTCTCCCGCGAGGTACGCGCGCTGGGGCGCTGCGACCGGGGAGCCCGCCGACGCGACGCGCGGCGCCCGGGGTCGTCGAACTCCTCGCTACGGCGGGCATCCGGGATCCCGTCCGTCTCGGGGTGGCACGGGGCACGGGCTGTCCGATCAGGGAGAGCGGTCGACCGGCTCCTCGCTGGTTCCACCGGACTCGGGCGCCAACTCGCCGAACGCGGTCGGCACGGGAACCATCGCCGGCCCGATCATCCGGGAGTATCGACCGTGCACGCGCGCCGAGGGCTCGTGCTGCGACCGCCGCCCTCGTCCGCACGAAGGCCCCGCGCGCAGTGTGTTTGCGGAGATCCCTCAGCGTCGTGTCCGCCGAGTACTTCATAAGCTGGGCGCGCACGGACCCGAGGCCAACCAGGCGGAAGGGGGTGGCCACCCGGGTGGGGCCTGTCCTAGCCTGAAGGTGCATGTGGAACGATCCTGTCGAACCATGTCCCTTCTGCCGGCGCCAGCACCTCGCGGTGTTGCGCGAGTGGCCGCTCACCTTCGCAATTCTCGACCGCTTTAGGGTCAGCGCTGGACACGCGCTGCTCGTCACCAGGCGACACGTCTCGACCTAGTTCGATGCCACGAACGAAGAACGGCGCGAGCTCACGGAGGCGATCGGAGAGGTGCGATGCGCCGTCGAGGCCAGCTTGGGCCGAACGCCAGACGTATGGAACGTCGGATTCAACTCCGGCGTGGCCGCAGGTCAGACCGTGCCGCACCTGCACATCCACCTCATCCCGCGCTGGCGGGGCGACGTCCCCGACCCGCGTGGGGGGGGGCGCGGTGTGATTCCCGAGCGAAGGATCTACGCCCCGGTCGAGGAACTCGGGTGAGAGACTCGCCCCTCGAGACGGTCGCGTTTGCCGAGAAGCTCCTGGCTCTTCTCGAGGAGGGCAAGCGCAGCTCGACCTACAAGTTCGCGAAGCTCCTGGCCCTGGTCGAGCTCTGCTTCGAGAAGACCAAGCCCGACGGCGCTCCGCCGGATTTCGTAACGACACGAGAGCTGGCGTCCAAGGTCATCGAGATCTACTGGGGACAAGCCGTCCCGTATCGACGCGTCGGGCGGGTGCTGGAGCAGAACCAGGGTCCAGCTCTCCATCGGGGAGGTGCCGTGAGCGCGAAGATCGTGGGTGCCATCGCGAAGCTCCGCGCGAAGCATGTTGGACGAACGCTGCACGAGGTGCGTTCGGCGCACGTGAGGCCCTTCCAGGCGGTCGCGCGCGAAGTCGAGCAGACGCTCATCAAGATGCCCCTGCCGAAGCTCCAGCGCATGGGGCGGGTCGACCAGCGGTTCCTGTACGAGATCGGCTGGGACGACGACGTGCGCCAGGGGACCTGGTCCGAGACCCGCGGGTTCGACAACCGCATCGCCTTCGTGGAGGGCGCGGCTCGCAACCTCGTACGCCTGTCGAGCCTGCTGCGCCCGCTGATCCAGCGCAGATGGTCCGCGAAGGTGGCGGAGCTCAACGGTCTCGAGAGCGGCGAGTTGGAGGACTTCCTCTTCGGTGTCAACCGAACATCCCTCACGCGCGTTCTCCGTCCGCTCCTCGAACTCCAGTCCGGAGTGTGCTTCTACTGCCGGAAGCGCGTGGGTGAATCTCCCCATGTCGACCACTTCATTCCGTGGTCACGACACGCGGACGACGGCCTGGACAACCTTGTCGTGGCGGACGAGCGCTGCAATCTCGCGAAGCGCAATTTCCTTGCGGGCTCGAAGCACAAGGACCGCTGGCTCGAGCGCGGAAGCACCCAGTCGACCGACTTGGAGACGATCGCGAATGACCTGCCATGGCCGCGGGACAAGGCTCGCACGGAGGCCACTGCGCGGACGATGTACCGGAACGTGCCGGGCGGGTTCCTCTGGCTCGTCGGAACGGAGTTCGAGGCGGCAGACTGAGTTTGTCGGCGGGTACATCCGCCGCGCACGCCATCGTGGCGCCAGCGCATCCACAACGCGCCCGCGGTGCCTGTCGGCGATCCGGGGACGTCTCGCAGTCCAGTGTGCATCGCGATGCCTGAGTGGCGGTCCTCGCGCTTGTGAACGTCGCGGCGGTTCCTGCAGGGATCGACACCGCGCGCCGGACTGGACTCGCGCGTTGACCGCGGCTCCGGATCTCCGATCACCGGAGCCTGAACTCGATCGTGGCGCCCATCGCCGCGCCCCCCGTTCCCCGCGATTCGCCCGCCAGTTTCCGCCCTCCGCGCGTGGCATGGATCGTGCCCCGCGCGGCGCGTCCCGATGCGCAGCCTCCTTCGACGCGCGCGGGCAGGTTTCCCCCGTCCACTCCAGGAGACGTCATGTCCACACCTCCGATCCGATCCCTCGCTCTCGCGACCGCGATCCTCGTGTCCTTCCTCGTCGCCGCCTGCTCCGGCGGCGGATCGGGATCCGAGGATCTCGCGATCGTCGATCCGACCCTCTCCGCCGTACTCGCGCCCGACGCGAGCGGCATCGCGAACGACGGAGTCGACACCGCGACGCTCACGATCCTCCTGCGCGGCGACGGCGGCGAGCCGGTCGCGGGGCGCGCGGTGACCGTGTCGGCGAGCGGCACCCAGAACGCGTTCTGGCCGAGCGCGACCGTGATCACCGACGCGGCGGGGCGCGCGGACGTCCGCATCTCGAGCACGTCCGCGGGCTCCAAGGTCGTGCAGGCAGCGGTCGTCGGCGCGGGCGGCGCGTCGCTCGTCCTCGCGGACGCGCCGACCGTGCAGTTCGTCGAGGCCGACGTCCCGCGCGAGCGCGTCAGCGTCTCGAGCTCGGGCGCCGAGGCCAACGACTTCAGCGGCTAGGCGGCCGTCTCGGGGAACGGGCGCTACGTCGCCTTCCAGTCGAAGGCCATCAACCTGGTCCCGGGCGACACGAACCAGAAGGAGGACGTGTTCGTCCACGACCTCGTCACGGCCGTCACGCAGCGCGTCAGCCTCACGCCGTCGGGGAGCCAGTTCACGGACCTCTCGGGCCGACCGTCGCTCTCGGACGACGGGGACCTCGTCGCGTTCCAGGGGCGCGACGGGGATACCGACGCGATCTACGTGCGACAGCGCGGGCTCGCGCTCACCCAGTCCATCTCCGCTACGGCGGGGCTCGACGGCCAGTGCGTCGAGCCCGCGATCTCGGGTGACGGGCGCTGGGTGGCGTTCGTGCGGATCACCGGCGAGTCGCAGCACGTGTACGTCGTCGACCGCACGGACCTCTCGTACGAGCTCGTCAGCCGCAGCTCCTCCGGCGTCGCCGGCGACGAGCCCAGCCGCGCGCCGTCGATCTCGCGCGACGGGCGTTGGATCGCGTTCGCGTCGACGGCCGACAACCTCGTCGCGAACGACACGAACGAGAAGGACGACGTGTTCGTGCACGATCGCCAGACCGGCGTCACGCGGCGCGTCAGCCTGTCCTCGGGCGGCGCGCAGGGGAACGACGACAGCGGCGAGGCCGGCATCGCGGCGGACGGACGCTTCGTCGTGTTCTCCTCGAAGGCCGAGAACCTCGTGGCCGGCGACGACAACGGCAAGGTCGACGTGTTCGTGCACGACATGCTGACCGGACTCACCGAGCGCGTCAGCGTGAACCCGCAGGGCGGCGAGGTCGACGCGGAGAGCTGGATGCCGCGGATCGGCGCCGACGGCCGATACGTCGTCTTCAGCTCGCTCTCCGACGACCTCGTCGCGGGGGACTCGAACGGCAAGGAGGACGTGTTCCGGCGCGACCTGGACCTGGCTGCGACGATCCGCGTGAGCCGCGCGCAGGGCGGCGGGGATCCCGACGAGTTGAGCACGGGCCCGGCGCTCGCCGCGGACGCGCCGGTCGTCGCGTACACGTCGAAGGCCGGGAACCTCGTCCCGGACGACGACAACGACAAGGAGGACGTCTTCACGGCGCCGCGCGACTGAGCGCACGTGAACGCCTGGAGCCCGCGGTTCCCGGCCGCGGATCGGCGGCGCTCCGAGGCGCGCGAGCGCGCGCCTCGGCGCACGCGCGGACCGCGCACGGAGGCACGGCTGCGGCTCCGAGGCCTGCGCTCCGCCGCGAGCGCGTCTCCCGCCGCCACTTCCTCGGAGTCGCGCTGCGCTGCGATCGAACCGGCTCCGGTGCCCTCGGGCGTCTGCGGCCGGTTCGTCCATGCGTCGGCGGTGCATCCGGCCCCGGCCACCGCCCGCGAGGTCGGCCGCGAAGATCGTGCGTCCCAGGGCGTTCCGGGCCGCCGCCGGACCTCGGCGGCCGACGCCGTGGGCGGCGCCATTCACGGCGGATCGTGCGTGCCATGGGGCGCGGCGCACCGCAAACTGTCGCGGACGAACGCCCGCTGCCCGTCGGCGTGCCGCCGCATGCCCCTCGCCTCCGGCTCCACCCTTTCCCACTACGCGATCCTCGGCCCCCTCGGCGCGGGCGCCATGGGGGAGGTCTACCGCGCGCGCGACACGAAGCTCGGCCGCGAGGTCGCGATCAAGGTGCTGCCCGAGCACTTCGCCGACGAGCCGGACCGGCTCAAGCGGTTCGAGCGCGAGGCGACGACGCTGGCGTCGCTGAATCACCCCAACGTCGCGCAGATCTTCGGCGTCGACCAGGTCGGTGACACGTGCTTCCTCGTGCTCGAGCTCGTGCCGGGCGAGTCGCTCGACGAGAGATTGAAGCGCGGACCGCTGCCGCTCGACGAGGCGCTCGACGTCGCCAGGCAGATCGCGGAAGGACTCGAAGCGGCCCACGAAGCCGGCGTGATCCACCGCGACCTCAAGCCCGCGAACGTGCTCCTCACGCCGGACGGCCGGGTCAAGGTGCTCGACTTCGGCCTGGCGAAGACCGCGATCGAGAGCTCGCGCGGCTCGTCGACCGACAGCGTGCTCTCGACCGAGGCCGGCCGGTTGCTCGGCACGCCGACCTACATGGCGCCCGAACAGGCGCGCGGGAAGGCGATCGACAAGCGCGTCGACGTCTGGGCCTTCGGTTGCGTGCTGTACGAGTGCCTGACCGCGAAGCGCGCGTTCTTCGGCGAGACGCTGACCGACGTGCTCGGCGCCGTCCTGCACTCGCAGGCCGATCTCTCCGCGCTGCCGCCGTCCACTCCGCGCCGCGTGCGCGAGCTCGTCGAGAGCTGCTTCGCCAAGGACCCACGGCGCCGTCTGCGCGACATCGGCCAGGCGCGCCTCGAGCTCGAACGGGCGATGTCGGAGCCGCTCGACGGCCCGGCGAGCGTCGTGGCGCAGCGCCCCGTGTGGCGATCGCCGGCCGTTCTCGTGTCCGCGGCGCTGCTTGCCGTCGCGATCGCGATCACCGCTCCGGAGTTCGGGCCTTCGAAGGGCGCGCCGGGGACGGGACTGCCCGTCGCTCGGGCGACGCTCGCCCTGCCCAAGGGCAAGGCCCTGCTGCCGGGGGACCGGTCGGTGGCGGTCTCGCCAGATGGCACGCACGTCGTGGCCGCGCTCTCGTCGATCGACGCGAGTCCAGAGACCGCGCTGTTCCTGCGCGAGCTGTCGCGCCTCGAGTTCCGCGCGCTGCCCGGCACGGAGGGCGCCTCCTACCCCTTCTGGTCGCCCGACGGGAAGTCGATCGCGTTCTTCTCCGGGCGGGACCTGAAGCGCCTCGACCTCGCCGACGGGATCGTGCGGGTGCTCTGTTCCGCCCCGGCCGGGCGCGGCGGAGCCTGGAGTTCGCGAGGCACCATCGTCTTCGCGCCCAGCGCGGCGGGCGGCCTCTCGATCGTCGACGAATCCGGCGGAACCGCCTCGCCGATCACCCAGCCCGCGTCGCCGTCGGAGTCCCATCGCGTACCCCAGATGCTCCCCGATGGAGAGCGCTTCCTGTACTACATGCAGAGCGCGGCGAACGCGGCGAGCGAGGGCGTGTACGCCTTCGACCCCGCGAGCAAGTCGGCGCGCCGTGTCTTCGGCGGCGAGACCGAGGCCGTGTTCGTCGAGCCCTCCTCGCTCGTGTTCGCGCGCGACGAGAACCTGGTGGTGCAGCCCTTCGACCTGGAGCGGCTCGAGCTCACGGGCAGCCCCAAGCCCATCGCGGCCGGCGTGCACTGGGACGCGAACCGGGCGGCGCTCGGCATGGGGATCTCCGCGCGGGGCACGCTGGTCTACCAGTCGGTCGTCCGGCCGACCACGTACCGGCTCGCTTGGATGGACCTCGCGGGAGCGCGGACGCCGATCCCCGTCGCCCCGCTCGCCCTCGCCCAGGTCAGCCTCTCCGTGGATGGGCGTCGCGCGGTCGTGAACCAGTTGGGCAGTCGCGGAGAGTCGCTCGTCGCCGCGATCGATCTGGAGCGCGGCATCAAGACGTCGATCGGGGACCCGAACGGGAAGCGCTACTTCGCGTCGATCGTGTCGCACGACGGTCAGCGCGTCCTCACGACGGACGCCAACCAGGGAGAACAGCGCTTCGTCAGCTTCCCTTTCGGCGGCGGCGCGCCGTCGCAGATCCTGCCGGGCGAACCCGGCTTCGAGCAGGCCCCTGGCTCGATCACCCCGGACGGACGCACGCTGCTGTTCACGCGACGGCCGCTGCGCGACAAGATCGACGATCTCATGGTGCTCGACCTCGACGGTCAGCAGATCCCCCGGGTCTACATCGCGACCCCGGAGTCCGAGGCGATGCCGCTGATCTCGCCGCTGGGCGACATCGTGGCCTACGTCGCCGTGAGCGAAGCGCAGCCGGTCGCCGTGCTGAAGGTCGTCACCTATCCGACGCCGTCCAGTCCCGTCCAGGTGTCGCCCACGCCCCTTCAGGCCTCGACGGAGGAGGACATCGCGGTCTTCGGATGGCTGTCCGCCCGCGAGATCTACTGGCAGGACGCATCGCGCAAGGTCTGGAGTGCGACCGTCACGTCGAAGGATGGACAGATCGACGTGGGCGCGCCCAAGTCCCTGTTCGACGGCCTGGCCTGGAGCAAGGACATCTGGAT
Source organism: Planctomycetota bacterium (assembly GCA_016795205.1). Lineage (GTDB taxonomy): Bacteria > Planctomycetota > UBA1135 > UBA1135 > JAEUHZ01. Next base: position 38,817 of record JAEUHZ010000007.1, read on the forward strand.
CTTCGCCCACGACATCCCGCGGGAGCGCTTCCTGATCGCGATCGAGGACAGCGCGCGGGAGGACGCGCAGCTGATCCTCGTGAGCGACTGGCGGCCCGAGGCAGTCGGCGCGCAGGCGGTGCGGAAGTAGGCGGATCGTGGCGCTGGACCTCGCCCCGGCCGGCGCGACGAGGTCCAGCGGACTCCGCGTGAGCTCGATCACCGGCGTCCACCCCGACTGCCGTCCGCGCGTGCTCCTGCACGCAGCGCTGCTTCGAGGCGGACACGGCCCTTCGTTCCGAAGCTCGAGTGGGCGCTCCGCTCCATCTCGGGTCGCGCTCGTGGAAGTGAGGCCGTGTCTTGGAGACTCCGCACCGCCGACGTGCAACCTCTGAGCGCGAATGCCCCTCGTCTCCGGCTCCACGCTCTCGCACTACGCGATCCTCGGCCCGCTCGGCGCGGGCGCCATGGGGGAGGTCTACCGCGCGCGGGACACGAAACTCGGCCGTGAGGTCGCGATCAAGGTGCTGCCGGAGCACTTCGCGGACGAGCCCGAGCGACTCAAGCGCTTCGAGCGCGAGGCGACGACACTGGCGTCGCTCAATCACCCCAACGTGGCGCAGATCTTCGGCGTCGACCAGGTCGGCGACACGTGCTTCCTGGTGCTCGAGCTCGTGCCGGGCGAGTCGCTGGAGGCGCGCCTGAAGCGCGGACCGCTGCCGCTGGACGAGGCGCTCGACGTCTGCCGACAGATCGCCGATGGCCTCGAGGCCGCGCACGAGGCGGGCGTGATCCACCGCGATCTCAAGCCCGCGAACGTGCTCCTCACCCCGGACGGCCGGGTCAAGATCCTCGACTTCGGCCTGGCGAAGACCGCGATCGAGAGCTCGAAGGGCTCCTCGACGGACAGCGTGCTCTCGACCGAGGCCGGCCGCCTTCTGGGCACTCCGACCTACATGGCGCCCGAGCAGGCGCGCGGCAAGCCGATCGACCGGCGCGTCGACGTCTGGGCGTTCGGCTGCGTGCTGTACGAGTGCCTCGCGGCGAAGCGCGCGTTCGCGGGGGAGACGCTGACCGACGTCCTGGGCGCCGTGCTGCACTCGACGCCCGACCTCGGCAGCCTCCCGGCCGGCACGCCGCGCCGCGTCCGCGAACTCGTCGCGAGCTGTCTCGAGAAGGACCCGCGTAAGCGGCTGCGCGATCGGGGCGACGCGCGGCGCGAGCTCGAGCGCGCGCACGACGCGCCCGACTCGATCGCCGCGGCGGCGCCGGCCCGCGCCCGGAGGCGGAACCAGGTCGTCGGCGCTCTGGTCCTGCTCGCCATCCCCGCGGCGTTCCTCGCCG
>JAEUHZ010000040.1 GCA_016795205.1 Planctomycetota bacterium
GTCCCCGAAGCAGAACGGAGTGCCCGTCGCGCCGCCCGTGGCCGTGTAGCAGCGCTGGACCGACGTGCCCGTGTTCCCGTACTTGTCGATCGACACGAAGCGGTAGCAGATCGTCCCGACCAGGTTCCCGGGGATCTCGGCTCGGAACAGGTCGCCCTGCATGGAGACTGCCGGGTAGCCGGTGACGGGCCCGCCGTTCACGGACACGTCGACGCGCGTCGCGTTGTACCAGGTGATGTAGTAGGGCGCGTTGTCGTGGACGGCCGCGCGCACGACGGTCGGCGCCGGGCCCGCCGAGCGGTTCGGGGCCTGCTCGACGGTGGGCATCGTCGGCGCGAACACGTCGTCGGCCGTGGTGCTGTTGCGCAGGTACCACTCCTCCTGGCCCCCGTCGTTCGCCACGAAGACGTCGTAATCGCCATCGTTGTCGACGTCGCAGGCGTCGGCATCCAGCGAGGTCGTGGAGTCGCCCGGCACGACCCCCGACGTGAGCGCGTAGTTCCCCAGGCCGTCGTTGCGATAGACGCGCTCGGGGCCCGAGAAGTTCGCGATGAACAGGTCGAGGTCGCCGTCGTTGTCGTAGTCGAAGAAGTCGCCTTCGTTGTCGTCCGAGCCCGAGCCCGCCAGCACGACCGGCGTCTGGAACGTGCCGTTCCCGGCGTTCTTCAGCACGTTGTCGTTGAAGTTCGACCAGTTCAGCCCGTAGATGTCGAGGTCGCCGTCGCCGTCCTGGTCCCCCATCTCCTGCTCGTAGTGGCCGCCTCCGCCGGCGTAGCCGGGCGGGAACGTCGCGCCCGTCACGTCGCGGAAGCCCAGCGCGCCGTCTTCGGCGTGCCGGTTCTTGAACATGCGCGGCAGCTCTTGACGCGCTCCGTGCAGGATGTCGAGGTCGAAGTCGCCGTCGATGTCGCCCAGGTCGATGTCGAGCGCGCTGGAGGCGATGTCGCACTGCGCCCCCGTCGCGTTGACCGTGTTCGAGGACTGCACGCCCTGGCACCAGATGCCGGGCGTGCCCTCGGCGATCGTCACGGCCGTGAGCTGGACCCCGCTGGGGTTGAACTCCGCGAAGTGCCCCAGGCCGTCGTTCAGGAAGATGCGCGTCGGTGCCTGCCCGCTGAACGCGCCGCCGTAGGTCGAGTGGACCAGGTCGATGTCGCCGTCGTTGTCGAGGTCGCCGAAGTCACAGTCACAGGAGAAGTCGACGAAGCCGCCCGCGATGAGCAGCGCGGGTGGGATCGAGGACCCCGGCTGCGCCAGCCCGACCCAACGTGCGCTGGTCTGGTCCTCGTAGAAGCCGACCGTGCCCGACTGCCCCCCCCGGTTGTGCCACCAGCGGTTCGACTGGTTCGAGAGCTGGGCGGTGTTCGAGATGTAGAGGTCGAGGTCCCCGTCCTGGTCGTAGTCCACGAACTCGATGTCGCGGCTGGCGTCCGAGAACGCCGGGAACTGCTGGGTCGTGCGGTTCGTGAACTTGCCGACCGGATCACCGACGCCGAAGGCGTTGATCCAGATCACGTTCTGCTGGTTGCCGAGGTCGCCACCGTTGGCGAAGACCGCGTCCCAATCCCCGTCGCCGTCCACGTCCCCGAAGTCGACGTTCTCGGTCGCCCCGGCGCTGGTGGGAATCGAGGCCGTGTCGCGGACGAACTGCTGCGCGCCCGCGACGGGGGTCAACGCCAGGAGAGCCAGGAGCGTGCGGAATGAGGTCATGCAAGGGAGCGCGAGCCGGGGAACCGGGTGGACGGGCGCGAAGCCCATCCTCGCGCACCCTACCCCGGGCCGGGGAGCGTGGGACTGCCCGCTCCGGATTTGAAGCCCCCGCGCGCCGCGCCGAGCACCCGTAGGGCCGCGGCCGTCAGGCGCTCCGGTGTGATCGAGTCGTTCCTCGCGTCGGGTCGGTACGAGCAGTAGTCGCTGGCCGTGCTCAGGACCTTCTCGCCCAGGCCATAGAGCTCGATCTCGGCCGCCGAGGTCGGGGCGAAGAACGCGACGACCGGCCGCCCGAGCGCGACGCTCACGTGAAGTGCCAGGCTGTCGCTCGTCACGAGCAGGTCGACGAGCGCCACGAGGGCGGCGAACTCGAGCAGCGGGTTGTGCGTCCCGGCGTCGATCGCGCGCTCGCCCAGGCCCGCCGCGGCGAGCCCGGCCAGGATCTGGGCGTTCCGCCCGGCCTCGTCCGCGCCGCCGAGGACCAGGAAGGCGGCGGAAGGCGGCAGCTCCCGCGCGAGCTGGCGCGCCAGCTCGACCGTGCGCTCCGGGGAGAGCTGCTTCGAGACCCAGCGCCCGCCAGCACCCGTGTTCAGACCCACGAGCGGCCGGCGGCGATCGAGCCCGTGCCGCCGCGCGAACGCGTCGGCCGTGGCGCGCGCCTCGGCCGGGAGGTGCAGCGCCGGCTTGCCCAGCGGGATGCCGAGCATGTCGGCGTAGATCGCCGGGTGGCTGCGCGTGTTGCGCAGCTTGAGCTCGTCCGCGCGCTGCTTCCCGTGGACGGACAGCAGCCCCATGTCGAACCAGGGCGCGACGTCCGGCGTGTAGACGCGCTGGCCCGCGGCGTCGAGCGTGGCGCCCGAGAGCTGCTCGGCGTCGAGGCCTGCGGCCAGCGCGCACAGGGGCCGCTCGTCGTCGAGCGAGATCACGCGCGTCCAGCGCGTGCGCGCGAGCCGCGCCCCCGCCGCGGCGATGCTCGCCGGGTCCCGCGCGTCGACCGCGACGACCTCGGCGACGAGCGGATGCGTGCGGACGAGGTCGACCGCGCCGGGTGCCGTGACCCACGTGATGCGGGTCTCGGGCAGGGTCGCTTGAAGCCCCGGCAGGATCGAGGTCGTGCGCAGGACGTCGCCCAGGGCGGCAGTCTTCAGGATCAGGACTTCGGACACGCGCCCGGCACTTGAGCAGGCGCGACGCGACGCGGCAACGGGGTACGCCGGACCAGGCTCCGTGCCGGCGCGTGCTCCGCGGCCGAGCTTCCGGTCGCACCGCGCGCCCCTTAGACTCCGCCCGCCCATGCGACGCGATCAGGATCCACGCCCGGCCCGTCGCGGCGTTCTGGTGGCCAGCGCGGTGGCCGCGCTGATCGGGTCCGCGCTGGGCGTGGGCGGTTTCACCTTCCACTACGCCGAGGGCGCGTCCTACCTGAGCACGGACCCTAGGGCCTGCGTGAACTGCCACATCATGCAGCCGCAGTACGACTCCTGGCAGAAGGCCAGCCACCACACCGTCGCGGCCTGCGTGGACTGCCACCTGCCGCCCAGCGGGCTCGCGAAGTGGATCGCCAAGGCCGAGAACGGCTGGAACCACAGCAAGGGGTTCACCTTGCAGGACTTCGCCGAGCCGATCCGGATCAAGGGCGCCAACCCTGCGATCCTGCAGGAGAACTGCCTGCGCTGCCACGCCGACCTGCTCCACGACCAGGTCGCTGGCGCGACGACCGACCGCGACGCGATCCAGTGCATCCACTGCCACCGCGACGTGGGGCACGGTCCGACCGCCGGCCTCGGCGGACGCGATCTGGGTCTCGAATTGGAGAGGAGAGCTCGATGACTGCGATGCATGCGCCCCGGGCGGGCCGGGGCAAGCTCCTGCTGGTGTTCGTGGTGGCGCTCGCGGCCGTCGGCGGCGCTGTCGCAGCGGCGCTCCTGGTGAACATCAGCGAGCGCAAGCACGAGGGGCGCAACCCCTACGTGCTGCTGAAGCCGGTCACCGAGGACGACACGGACCCGGCCGTGTGGGGCGTGAACTGGCCGCGCCAGTACGACGGCTACCTGCGCACGGCCGAGGCCACGCGCACCCGCTTCGGCGGGCACGGCGGCAGCGAGGCCCTGCCGGAGCAGAAGATCGAGCGCGACCCGTGGCTCAAGCGCATGTTCCTGGGCTACGCGTTCTCGATCGACTACCGCGACCGGCGCGGCCACGCCTACATGCTGGCCGACCAGGAGGCCACCGAGCGCATCTCGAAGCCGCAATCGGGCTCCTGCCTGCACTGCCATGCGTCGGTCATGCCGCTGTACCGCGCGCTCGGCGAGGGCGACGCCATGCAGGGCTTCGAGGCCTCCCACGCGCTCTCGTACCAGGAGGCCAACGCGCAGCTCCACGCGCTGGGGCATGCCCATCCCGTCTCCTGTGTCGACTGCCACGCGCCCAACGACATGCGCCTGCGGGTCACGCGCCCCGGCTTCATCCGCGGCATCCAGGCGCTGGCGGAGTCCGACGCGGACGTCCCGCACCTGCCGAGCATCGCCGCCTGGCGCGCCGGATCGCGCGCGCGCCCCTACGATCCGAACCTCGACGCACCCCGGGGCGAGATGCGCTCCTTCGTCTGCGGGCAGTGCCACGTGGAGTACTACTGCGCCACGAAGATGCCGCTGGAGTTCCCCTGGTCGAAGGGCCTCAAGGCCGAGCAGATCGAAGCGCACTGGAACGAGCGGACCTTCCCCGACGGAAAGCGCTTCGCCGACTACGCGCACGCCGAGACCGGCGCGCCGATCCTCAAGGCACAGCACCCCGAGTTCGAGCTCTGGAGCCAGGGCATCCACGCGCGCGCCGGCGTCTCGTGCGCGGACTGCCACATGCCCTACATGCGCGAGGGCGCCAGCAAGGTGTCCGACCACTGGGTGCGCAGCCCGCTGCTCAACGTGAACCGCGCGTGCCAGACGTGCCACCACGCCTCCGAGACCGAGCTCCTCGCGCGCGTCGACGTGATCCAGCAGCGCAACCAGGACCTCATGCAGCGGGCCGCCGACGCGCTCATGGACCAGATCGACGCCATCGTGCGGGCCAAGGCCGAGGGTGCCACGGCTGCTGCGCTGGCCCCGGCCCTCGAGCTGCAGCGCGCCGCGCAGTGGCGCATCGATTTCATCGCCGCCGAGAACTCGATGGGCTTCCACGCCCCGCAAGAGGCCGCGCGCGTCCTGGGCGAGGCCGCCGACCTCGCGCGCCAGGGCCAGGTGGCCGCGATCGAGTGGCGCAAGCAGGGGGCTCAGTAGGCTTCGAGCACCGGCCCTGTCCCCCAGGGTCGCCGCGCTCAACCGCCGGACAGCGCCAGCACGAGGTCCAGCGCGTCGCCGTCCTGCACGAGATCGGCGCCCTGGAGGCGCACGCTCGCGCGCGTCGCGGTCGGCAGTGGGATCCCGTCGCGCACGAGCCAGCCGCGCGCGGCCGGCCGGGCGCGCGCGGCCGCCTCGAGCACGTCGGCGAGCGTCGCCGGCAAGGCGAGCTCGACCGGGCAGGGCGCCTGGAGCACCGCACCGAGCGGGCCCGCGGCCCGCAGCACGACCAGTCCGGGCGCGACGGCGACGGGCGCGACGGCGACCCGCTCTGCGGCGACCGCGCGGTCGGTGCCCGGGTCGACGTGTTCGTCGGTGCCATGCAGATCGAGGACCGCGCGCGTCCCGGCGACGCGGCGCGCGGCGGCCGTCGGGAAGCCGCGCGCGTCGAGGCCGCGGAAGCGGCGGTACTCGTCGAGCATCCCGGGCCGGTCGAGCTCGGCCGCCGCGAACGCCGGGCGGTCGGCGTCGTCCGGCGCACCGTGCGCGCACGCCAGCTCGCGCTGCAGGATCGTGATCGAAGCCCCCAGCGCGAGCAACGCGCGGCCGTCCTCCCCGAGCCGCGCGCGGGCGGCGTCGGGCAGGATCCAGCGCGCGAGCTCGTCGAGGCTCGCGACGCCGTCCGCGAGCAGCGCGGCGGCCGAGAAGGCGCAGAAGCCGCTGGCGTCGACCGCGGCCTGGAACGACTCGGCCCAGGCGACGAGGCGCCCCTTGCCCGCGGGACTCGTCGGGTCCTCGGCGCCCGCGGGGAGCGGCCAGGGCGCGACGAGCCGCGCGAGGCGGGCGCGGTCGGGCACGTCCGCGGCCAGGAACGCGAAGGTGCGCAGCGGGTCCGCGCCGCGGGTCGACACGCACTGCCCGAGCAGCGACGCCAGGTCGTTCTGCGCGCGCACGGCGGAGCCGCGCGCCAAGGGCGCGTCGACGCGCAGGCCGCGCGCGAGTGCCGCGGCGCCGTGCGCGAGCTGCGCGCCGAGACCGCTGCGGTCGACGACCTGGTCCAGCGCGCCGAGGACCGCGGCCACGTCGCCGCGCAGCGCGCGCGCCGCCGCGCGCTCGTCGGCGCGCGCGAGGCGCTGGCCGTGCTCGGCGAGCAGCGCCAGCGCGAGCCCGGCCTCCTTGGCGTCGAGACCCAGCTCGTCGCAGCGCCCGAGCACGCGCAGCGCGTCCTCGAAGCGCAGCAGGCCGAGTGGCGCCAGCAGCGCCTCGATCGCGCTCCGCCGCGCGCCGAAGGCGCCCTCGGCGCGCTCGAACACCCAGCCGCAGGGCGTCGGACAGCCGCGGCAGCCCTTGCGCTCGCCGGGATCGGCCGGCACCTCGCCGGAGCGCGACTCGAACGTCCCCCCCGCCGCGCGCGCGGCGAGCCGCGCGGACTCGAGCAGCAGCGCCGGCCGCAGCGCGCGACCGTCCGGGCCGTGCTCGTCCGCGACGCGCGAGCCCGCGGGCGGCGCCACGGCCAGCGCCACGAGGCCCAGCTCCCCGAGCAGCGCGCCGAGCCCGCCGCGCCCGGTGAAGCTGGGCGGATCGGCCTCGTTCGCGAGGCTCGCGAAGGGGATGCGCGCGTCGCCCGCCGGTCCGGTCGCGAGCAGCGCGTGTCGCGGGAAGCGCGCGGCGAGCCGCGCACGCCGCGCGCGCAGATCGAGCGCCGTGAGCCCGTCGACGCGCTCGATCCGTGCTCCGCCGCGGGCGTCGACGACCAGCACGAGGTCCCGTCCCGCGACCCGCCCGCGCACGGTGATGGCGCCCGCCAAGGCCGCGACGTGGGGTCCGAGCAACCCTCCGACCTGCCCATCCGCGTAGCTCGCCGTGAGCGGCGCGCGCGAGGCGACGCAGGCTCGCGCCGCCGTGGGCAGCCCGCGCAGGACCCCCTCCCCGGCCGCGATCACGAGCGGCGCCGGCGCGCTCGCGGCGCCGGCACTGCGCCGGGCCTCGGAGCGGACCACCGCCAGGGCGGTCGCCGAGCCGCCGCAACGGCCGACGAAGTCCTCGAGCGGGTCCGCGGAGGACCACGGCGCGCGCTCCACGCGCACGGCGTCCAGCGCCAGCTCGACGGACAGGATCTGGGGGCCTGGGCCTGGCATCGCACGCCGATCCTACGCGGCCGGCGCCGCGAGGACCGAGGCCGGGGCTTCCGTGCGCGCCCGCGGCGGGCGAGATTGGGCGCCGGCGAGATCCCCGTTGTTCGGCTCCTTCCAGATCGCATCGATCGCCGGCATCCCGATCCGGGTCCACGTGCTGTTCGTGGTGCTCGTCGCCGGCCTGGCACTGGTGCCCGATGCCGGCTTCCTGCAGCTCGCGATCCTGGCGATGCTCGTCGTGAGCGTGGTGCTCCACGAGCTGGGGCACGCGCTCGTCGCGCGGCGCTTTGGGATCCGGGTCGTCGACATCACGCTCTGGCCGCTGGGCGGTCTGGCGCGCCTGTCGTCGATCCCCGAGTCGAGCGGGGTCGAGGCCGCGATCGCCATCGCGGGCCCGCTGGTCAACCTGTTCCTGGCGCTGGCGGCGGCACCCGTCGTCGTCGCGGGCTTCTTCCTGGGTGCACGCGAGGCCTGGGTCGGCGAGGCGGCCTTCGCCTTCGTGGCCGTCAACGTGCTCATGGCGGGCTTCAACCTGCTGCCCGCCTTCCCGACCGATGGCGGGCGGCTCGTACGGGCCTGGTTCGCGCGCTCGCGCAGTTGGCTCGACGCCACCGTCCTCGCGGTGCGGGTCGGGCGCGCCATGGCGCTGCTCCTGGCCGTGACCGGCGTCGTGTGGGGACAGTGGATGCTGCCCGTCGTCGCGCTGTGGCTGTGGTGGACCGGCGGGCTCGAGCTGACCCAGGTTCGCGCGCGCGCCGCCGCCGCCCGGCTCGAGGGCCTCGGCGCGCGCGCCCCGGATCCGGCGGTCAGAGCTTGAGCACCAGGCCGGCGCCGTAGCTGTCGGCGTCGCCCGTGTTGCGACCGTCGAGCGTGTCGCGATACAGGGCCGTGACGCCGAAGCGGTCCGTGATGCGGAAGTACGCGCCCACGCCCCAGCGCTCGAACTCCTCCTTCACGCCCGGGAAGTCGCCCTGGCCGATGTCGTAGCCGCCCTGGCTGAACACCTGCGAGTAGAAGGGCGTCACCGTCAGGCGGTTGAAGAAGGTCGCGCCGATCGTGAAGTTCAGCGGCACCTCGTCGTGCGGCAGGCCGTCGCGCATGTCGTAGCCGCTCTCCAGCGAGGCGAAGAAGCCCGAGTCGTGCTGCCAGTGCAGGATGCCGCGCGCGCGCAGATCGCCCTGGCCGTCACCGATCGCCGTGGGCTGGTTGTTCTCGTAGTCCGTGATGAGCATCTTGAGCGCGGGCGCGAGCAACGCGCTGAACTCGCTCTTGCCGGCGCGCGCCGCCCAGGCGCGCCACTTGATGCCCACGATCGCGTCCTGGAAGTCGTTCACGCTCGGGATGCCGCCCGAGCCGTCCGACTCGGCCGAGACGTACGAGCCCGAGAGCACCAGGTCCATGTCGTCGCGCAGGCCGTAGGCGACATACAGGGCCGTGGCCTCGCGCGTGATCTCGCCGACGCCGGGATCGGAGACCTTGTCCTCCCCCACCCAGAAGCGGTCGTAGCTGTCCTGGGTCCAGGACAGGACGTAGTCGGTCTTGCCGGCGCCGCGCAGGAAGCCGGTGTCGCCTTGCGCGAGGGCCGGCGAGGCGAGCAGGAGGGAGATGGTGACGAGGCGGAGGGTCGTGCGCATGGGGATGGGGTTGGCCGCCGCGCGAGCCGTGCGCGGTCCGCGCAACGGTAGTGCCCCGGGCGGGCCCGGCAATCGGTCGTAGCGTTTACGAGGGGGTTCGTCCCGCGTGCTCGCGCGCGAAGAGGAACAGCTCACGCAGCGCCTCGCTCGAGACCGTCGGGGGGGGGGCGCCGGGGAGCCCCAGCCGCGAGCGGTACAGATCGACCACCCTGCGCTCGAGCTCCGCACGGGCGCCCGGCGCCAGACCCTCCGCGCGCCGGACCACCTCGCCCAGGAAGGCCAGGTCTTCGGCGCTCAAGGCTGAAGCCAGGCGCGGCTCCAGCGGCAGCTCGCGCGTCGGGAGACCCGACCACGTGTCGCGCGGCCAGGGCTCCGGCGCTCGCGCGCCGGGCGGGACACGCAGGACGATCGTGCCCGCCGCCAGATCGCCGAGGCGGGTGTGGCGCGGCGTCACCGCCGCCAGGACCAACCCGATCGGCGCTGGCGCAGGGAACAGGTCCGCGAGCAAGACCAAGGAGCGCAGGAGATGTGCCACCGCCCCCGCAGGCGCCCCGTCAGCCGCCGTGACGCGGATCCCGACCAGCATCTTGCCCGGGGTCTGCCCATTCGCCCGGACGTGCCACACGAACGGGTACGCAAGCCCCACGAGCAGCGTGCCCCCCACGAACATCCCGATCAGGAAGTCCGTGGCCGCCGAGCGCAGGGACAGCGACGTCACGGCGACCAGCCCGAGCAGCAGCACGACGGTCGCGGCGAAGGCGAAGATCAGGAGGTCGAGGAGCGCCGCGGCCGAGCGGCTGCCGACGCCGGCGAGGTCGATCTGGATCTCGACGCCTTCCGGCGTCTCGACGACGAGCTTGGCCACGCGCGCAGGATAGCGCTGGCCCGGGCCGAACTCCCGCAGCGTGGCGCGCCCGCGCGGCGCGTCGTGACCGGCTTGCCGGCAGGCACGCGACGTGCGAAGGTCCTCGCGCCATGCACGGCTCGCGCGGTTCTGCCCGGCGCACCCGCGCGTCGACGCCGGACGAGGACCTCGACCTGCGCCGCTTCGCGGACCTGTGTCGCAAGGCCTCGCGCTCGGGGCTGCGCTCGTTCTCGGCCGACGAGGCGCGCGCCTTCCCGCAGCTCTACCGCGCGGCGGCCACACGCCTCGCGCACGCCCAGACGCGCGGCGGCGACCCGGCGGTCGTGCGCGCGCTGCGCGCGGAGCTCGCGCGCGGACACCAGATCCTGTTCCGTGGCCTCGACCACGACCCGCGGCCGTGGATCCGGCGCGCGCTGGCGTTCCTCCTCGCGGAGGGTCCGCGCGCGATCCGCGCCGAGTGGCGCGCGCTGGCGGCGGCGTTCTGCGTGCTCTACGGCCTGGGGTTCCTGTCCTTCGCCCTGGTCGCGCGTGACCTCGACCTGGCCTGGTCGCTGCTCGACCCGCGCATGGTCGCGGACGAGATCCGCCAGCTCCAGGCCACCGCCGCCGGCCAGCCCTTCCGCGGGAACTTCACCTTTGGCCTGGGAGAGTCGCCCGTCACGGCGGGCTGGATCCTGGCGCACAACATGGGCGTCGCGGTCCTGTTCTTCGCCAGCGGCCTGGTCCCGCCGCTGTTCGCCTACGTGCTCGCGACGAACGGGCTCATGGTCGGCACCTACACGGCCGTCGCGGGACACTGGGACCAAGCGCTCGCGATCTCGTCGATCCTGTGGTGCCACGGCACGCTCGAGATCCAGGCTTTCGTGCTGGCCGGCGCGGCGGGGCTGGTCCTGGTGCGCGGCCTGGCCTTCCCCGGTGCGTGGTCGCGCACGCACGCGCTGCGGCAGGGCGCACGGCGCTCGTGGCGACTCCTGGCGCCGGTCTTCCCGCTGCTGTTCGTTTCGGGCCTGATCGAGGGCTTCGTGAGCCCGCACGCGCCGCCCGACGTGCGCCTCTTCGTCGCCGTCGCGAGCGGCCTGCTGCTCCTCGCCTGGGTGCTCCTCGGCGGACGGGCGGGTTCGGCGGGATCAGCCCGAGCGGCGCGCGGCGAGCCAGGCGGCGATGGCTGGCCCGGCGGCCTCGGCCGGCGGAGCATCGAGCACGCGCACGGTCCGGCTGGCGAGCCGTTGCAGCCCCGCGCGTCGCTCCTCGAGCAATGAGGCTGCCGCGGCGCGCACGGGCCCCGCGGCCGCGGCGCGGCCCTCGGCGACCGCGCGCAGGGCGGGGTCGTCGAGCCCGGCGAAGATCACGCGGTGACGCCCCGAGCCGGCGCGCAGCGCGGCCGCCTGCCGCGGGATCGAGAGCGGGTCCGCCACGTCGGACAGCACGAGGACCAGCGCCCGGCGGCGGTGGCGCAGCGCCACCTCGCGCAGAGCGCGCTCCAGGTCGGACTCGCGCACGGAGGCCGTCAGCGCGAACAAGCGCTTGCGCAGCCGCGCGAGCTGTGCCCGCCCGCGCGCGGGCGGGATCCAAGCGGTGATGTCCGCATCGAAAGCGAGCGCCCCGACGCGGTCGCCGTGCTCGAGCGCCACGGCCGCGAGCTGCAACGCGGCGTCCAGCGCGTGATCGAGCTTGGTCATGCCGCGCGCGACCGGCCCCGAGCGACCGGCGCGTGACAGGTCCTGCGAGGTCGTGGCCGCCATCCGTCGGCCGCAGTCGATGGCCACGACCAGCTCCTGCCCGCGCTCCTCGCGGAACTGCCGCACGATCGGCCGGCCGCGGCGCGCGAAAGCCTTCCAATCCACGAGCCGCACCTCGTCGCCCGGCACGTGGTCGCGCAAGGAATCGAACTCGACCAGGCCACCGCGGCGCTTCAGGGTGCGCGCGCCGAGGTCGCGCCAGCGCTCGCTGGCGGCGAGCAGCAGATTGCGCCGCAGGCCCGCCAGCGCCGGCTCGACCGCCGTGGCATGACGGCCGTCGATGCGCGCCGAGCGCTGCGCGAGCCCCAGCCGACCCGTGAGGCGCAGGCGCAGGGCACCGAGCTCGTGGACGCCGCGCAGCCGCGGCACGTAGACGCGCACCAGGTCGAGCGGCCCCGAGAGCGGGATCCGGCCACGGTCCGGCCCCCCACTGGGGTCGGCGGGCGCGGGCGTCGTCGTGCCGCGCTGCGCGGGCTCGCGGGCGTCACGCGCGCTGCCCTCGGCGCGCGCCGCCACGGAGAAGCTGGGCGGGAACTCCTCGTCGACCTCCAGCGCCAGACCCGCCGCGCCCGGCACGCCGCGGGCGTCGATGCGCAACGTGCGCGCGAGCTCGCGTCCCAACGCCGCGCGCTCGGGCAGCCGGCGGCGCACGTCGAGCGCGTCCGGCCGCGGCGTGCGCAGCACGTCGAAGGCGAACAGCAGCGCCAGCGCCAGGTCGCACGCCAGGACCACGGCCCGCAGGGGGGCCGCGAAGGCGGCCAGGATCGAGAGCGCCGCGGCGGCTGCGAGCAGCACGACGCAGCGCCGCGTGGGGATCAGCGCGGCACCTCCACGGAGTCCAGGATGGCGCTCAGCGCGTCGTCCGTCGTGGCGCCCTCGATTTCCTCGGCCGGGTCCAGCGTCACACGGTGGCGCAGCGCGGGCAGGAAGACGGCCTTGACGTCGTCGGGCAGGACGAAATCGCGGCCTTGCACCGCCGCGCGGGCCTTGGCGGCACGCAGCAGCATGACGCCCGCGCGCGGGCTGGCCCCCAGGACGATGCGACCTTCCCGGCGTGTGGCGCCCAGGAGGCGCACGACGTACTCGAACAGGTCCGCGCGCACCGCGACCGCCCGCGCGCTCTCGCGCAGCGCCAGCACGACCTCCGGCGAGGCCACGGCCTCGACGCCCAGGTCGGCCGGGCTCGAAAGCTCATCGCGCCCGTGCGACGCGGCGAGCAGCAGCGCCTCGACCTCGGGCTCGGGGTAGCCGACGAGCAGCTTGAACAGGAAGCGGTCGAGCTGCGCCTCGGGCAGCGGGTAGGTGCCCTCGTGCTCGACCGGGTTCTGCGTCGCGAACACCGTAAACGGTCGGGGCAAGGGGTGACGCCGCCCGTCGACGGTCACGGCGCCCTCCTGCATGGCCTCGAGCAGGGCCGACTGCGTCTTGGCCGGAGCACGGTTGATCTCGTCGCACAAGAGCACCTGCGCGAACACCGGCCCCGCCTGGAAGCGGAAGGCGCCCTCGCCCGGGTGGAACACGCCCGTGCCCGTCACGTCGGCCGGCATCAGGTCCGGCGTGAACTGGATGCGCCCGAAGCGCCCGCCCAGCGCCGTGGCCAGCGCGCGCACGAGCAAGGTCTTCGCGACGCCGGGCGGGCCCTCGAGCAGCACGTGACCGCCGGCCAGCAGCGCCACGACCGCGGCCTCGACCTCGCGCTCCATCCCGACCACGGCGTGGCCCACCGCCCCGGCCACCCGCCGCGCGAGTCCGGCAGCATCCATCGGCTCGGATTCCATCGCTCTACCTTCCCCGATCCAGGCGCGGATCTCCACGGCGCGCGACCTGCGCCTCGAGCCGGTCCAGCCCCACGGCCAGGGCCTCGAGCGCCGCGCGCGAGCCGGTCTCGGCCGGGCCGAGCAGCCGGCGCGCCTCGCGCGCCAGGTCGTCGGGGAGGAGCCGCGCGACGCGCTCGACCTCGGCGGCGGACGGGCTGGCGTTCGCGCTCGCGCGCGCGCGCGGACGGGCCGCGAGCCGCAGCGCGCGCGCCAGCCGGTCGAGCGCCGCGAGCTGCAGCGCCGGGGCCAACAACGCCAGCCGGCCCGCGCGCTCCAGGAAGCGCGCCTGCGCCCGCGCACGCAGGAGCGGCGAGAACGATTCCAGCGGCTCGGGGTCGCGCGGGAACGCGCGCGGGAAGCCCTGCCGCCAGGCCAGGACCAGGATCAGGAGCAGCGCGTGGAGCGATGCCAGGATCGCCGCCGGCCGCGTCGCGGCCGCGACGAAACCACGCTCCTCCCACAGGCCCAGCGCGTACTCGTCGTGCAGGACGCGCGCGCCGGGCGGGACGCTCTCGGCGAGCCGTACCGCGAGCAGCGCGTGATCGTGGAGCCCGATCGCGGCGTTGTCGAACGGCCGGCCGTCGGCGATCGCGATCGCGCGCCCGGCCCCAACGGGGATCTCGAGCGCGAAGGCCTGGTCCTCGCCGCCCGGGTCCTCGGCCACCGCGATGGCGCGCACGGACAGCGCGGGATCGAGCGACTCGAACGCGGTGCGCACGTCGACCGTGGCGCGCTCGCCACTCACGAGTCGCACCGGACGCGGGCCCGCGTCCGGCAGCTCGCGCAGTTCCAGGGACGCCGCCGCGGCGAGCTCCAGGACGTCGCGCAAGAAGTTCAGGCCGCTCCGACCCTCGACCAGCAGCGTGCCTCCTCCGTGCAGGAAGGTCGCGTAGTGCTCCGGCGCGTGCATGCCGACCCCCGGTGGCGGCTTGCGCAACGGCGCGGCGTCCGGCGCGCGCGGGGCCGGGTCCGCACGCCACAGCGCGTGCCGCCCGCTGGGCAGCGCGGCGGGCACCTGCCGCCAGGCCTCGGGGCGCGCGCCGACCCGCGCCAGCACGAGCGCCAGCGCGCGCCGCCCGTCCGGCTGGGTCGCACCGACGGAGCCCGGGGTCGAAGCGCCGGCCCGCTCGCCCGTCTGCAGGAACAACGCCAGGAGCAGGATCGCCGCCAGGACGCCCCCGGCGATCCAGCCCTCGCGCCGCGGCGCGCTGCTCACGCGCGCGCCCCCCCCGCGAGCCGCTCGAAGAGCGCCGCGAGGCGCGCGAAGTCCTCGTGGGTCGCGGGCTCGCCACCGAAGCTCTTGCGGTCGAGCACGGGCACCAGCGGTCGCAACTGCGCGTCGGCTTCGCCGCGCGGACGTCCGCGCTCCAGGAGCTCGCGGTTCGTGAACGCGTCGCGGTACTCGAGGTCGCCGCGCTCGCCCAGCGCGCACACCAGCGCCGTGAACTCCAGGCGCAGGGCCAGCGCGTGCTCGCCGCGTGCGTCGGCGGCACGCGCCTCCGAGCGCAAGCGCGCCACCCGCGCCGCGCGCGTCTCCAGCGCCGGGCTGGAGCGCAGGGGCATGGCGGGCGAGCTCGGCGCGGAGGCGGCCCGCACGAGCGCGCGCACGACGACGAACCCCAGCACGACGAGCACCAGCCAGACGCAGGCCTGCGCGATCCAGCCCAGGGTCTGGGCCTCGACGGGCAGGTCGGGAAGATGCTCGGCGACGAAGCGCACGAAGCGCTCCCACAGCGTCGGCAGCGGGCCAGAGCCGCCCGCGAACTCGGGCGCGGCGAGCACCTCGTCGACGGCGCGCCGCACCTCGTCGGGCCGCGCGGCGCCGGCCTGCACGAGCGGCGCGCCACTCAAGCGCGACTTCCCGCGGCGCCCAGCTCCGCGCCGCGCTGCGCCGCGAGGCGGGTGAGGAGATCCAAGCCGTCGCGCCGCACGCGCTGGTCGAAATAGAAGGCGGTCGTGGCCGCGGCCGCGACCGCGGTCGCGACCGCGAAGAAGACCGTGGCGGAAGCCCACAGGAGCGCGGCGTACAGCTCGGCCGAGAGGGCCGTCTCGGAGAGGACCTGGGCGCGCACCTCCGTCTCGGCCGCGGCACCGGCCGCACCGCTGAACGGCAGCGCCACGCAACTCGCGACGACGACCACGGCGGCCCAGCGCAGCAGGCTGCGCTGCGTGAGCACCACGCTGCGGCGCACGCTCTGGAACGGGCCCGCGCCTTCCAGCGCCGTCGCCAGCGGAGCCAACGACAGGCGCCACAGCACCAGGAAGTACGGCAGGACGCAGGCCAGGAGACCCAGGATGGCGAGCAGCGCGACGAGCGCCGTGGTGATCACCAGCGGCACGCCGCGGCGCAGGACCAGCCGCAGCGCGGCGTCCAGCGGCACCGGCCGGCCCTCGAACTCGCCGTGCACGATGGCGCCGACCAGGATCGTGCCCGCGATCTGCACCAGGCTCTGGAGCAGCGTGTGTCCCAGGCTGGCGGCCACGGCGACCAGCGGCAGGACGTCCTCGCCGGCCGCGAGCCGCTGCGCGATCTCCTCGGGCGGCAGGTAGGCGATCAGCCACGCCGGCCCGATCCACAGCACGACGCACGCGCCGAGACACGGGAGGAAGCGGGCGCGCAACGCATCGAAGCCAGCGTCGAGGATCTCTCCGACGCGGCGCGGCGCGAGGTCCCCGGGCGCGCGCGCCTCGAGGCGCTCGTTCGAGCGGCGCGCCCGACCGCGCTCTGTGAGCGGGGAAGCCTCGTCCAGGCGGCGGAAGCCGTCGTCCTTCTCGGGCACGCGCGGAAGCTAGCAGCCCCCCACGCTGGAGCGCTACAGGTTGCCCAGGCTGATCGCGTCCGTCGGACAGTTCCGCGCGCAGGCGTGGTCCTTCGTGCACTCGTAGTTCGAGAGCTTGCGCACGGTCGCGCGGCCGCCGCGGGCCCAGAAGGCGTCGGTTTCGCACACGACCTCGCACTGGCCGCAACCGATGCAGCGCTCGGGATCGATGCGCACGGAAACGAAGTCCCGCGGCGTGACCGGACAGGCCAGGCCTTCGATGACCACCGGCTGCACGAGGTCGCGCGTCGCGCTGTGCGAGGTCAGGACCTTGATCGTCTCCTCCTCGCCAGCGCGGATGACGTCGGCCAGCTTCTTGAAGTCGAAGCGACTGGCTTCGGCGACCTTGGGCTGCACGAGCGCGACGGTGTGATCGGCGTGCATGTGCAGCATCTGCTCGACCAGCACCTCCTCGACGATCTCGAACGTGCGGTAGAGCGTCGAGAGCAGGCGGTTCTTGTAGTCCGGGGTCTTGAACGTGCCCTTGACCGACAGGTCGATGGCGATGACCAGGTCCGCCCCCAGCGTCTTCGCGAAGCGCAGGGGCAGCGAGTCGACCATGCCGCCGTCCATGTAGCTGTAGCCGTTGCGCTCGTAGGGCTCGAAGATGCCCGGCAGCGCGCACGAGCTGTAGACCGCGTCGACCAGCGGGATGTCGTCCATCCCCGGCGTGCCCCAGAACACGGTGCCGCCCGTCTCGAGCCGCGTCGCGTTGCAGAAGAAGGGCACGCGCAGCTCGCCGAAGCGCATGGGCGGGAGGATCCGGCGCAGCGAGTTCTTGAGCGTGTCGCCGTGGTACACGCTCGTCGTGCGCACCCCCTTGAGGAGCATCTTCACGAAGTTCAGGCGGAAGTAGTCCTCCTTCTGGACCGCCGCGACGAGCGACTCGATGCGCTCGATCGGGATCCCGCCCGCCGCCATGGCCCCGATCAGCGAGCCGATGCTCGTGCCGACGATCGCGTCGACCTGGATGCCCAGCGTGCGCAGCGCCCGCAGCACCCCGATGTGCGCCATCCCACGCATCCCCCCGCCCCCCAGGACCAACACCGTGCGCGGCCGCTGCGTCCCGCGCAGGTGGATCGTCGACGTGCTTCCGTTGGGGCTCGGCGCGGGGGGCGACATGGAGGGACGTCGAGCCTCATCGGCCAGATCGCCCGTTCAGTTGACAGCGGTGCCAGTTTGGCTCGTCAACCCCTCCGTCCTGCTGGCGGGACGGAGGGGTTGACGAGCCAAGCTGACACCGTTGTCAACGGGTCGCGTTCAGGCGGTCGAGCGCGGCCCGTACCGCCTTCCGCACGCCCTCGTCGGGGTCCTGGAGCATGCGGACGAGGCGCGGGAGGTGCTCGACGCCCTCCAGCGTCGCGAGGCCGCGGGCGGCCTCGGCGCGGGTCGCGGGGTCCTTGGAGTCCAGCAGGGCGGCCAGGTCGGCGATGGCGGCGTCGCGCTGCTGGGCGCCGCTCGTGCGCTGCTTCCAGCTCTGCTTCTGCTCCAGGAACGCGCGGATCTCCGCCACGCCCTCCAGGCAGGCCTTGCGCGCGTCGGCGTTCGGCGCGAGCTCGGCCCCGCGCAGCAGGATCTCGGCCGCCTCCTCGCTGAGGTAGCCGGCGATCGCGCTCGCGATCGTCGCGCCGTCGCGGCGCGACTGGGCCGGGTCGTGGAGCAGCTGCGCGAGCCAGTCGAGCCCTTGCGGCGGACGCAGGCGCGCGATCGTGCCGAGCGCGCCGGCGCGCGCGATCGACTCGGGGTCCGACAGCGCGGACCGCACCCCGTCCCAACGCCCCTGTTCGGCCTCCGCGCGCAGTGCCCAGTCCACGCAGGCCTTGGCCGTGCTCGTGCGCAGCGGGTGGAAGCGCGCCAGGATCTGTCGGGACCGCGCGGCGGGGCCCGACGCTCCCGTGCGCAGCGTCGCCCGGATGAGCTGGCCGACGATCTCGTCCGGCACCGTGGCGTCGAGCACGGGCGGCACCGCCGCGAGCAACGCCTCGATCGGCACGTCGTCACGCAGCGCGTGCGCCCAGGTGGTCACCAGCCACGGGTCGGCCTCGGCCGCGCCCCAGGCCGGCTCGGTCAGGACGCGCACGACGAGGCTCGAGAGGCTCGACTCCTCACGGACAGCCGGCAGGAGCGACATGCGGAACGAGCGACGCAGCGCGGGGTCGAGGATCACGCGCGCGACACCCGCGCGGACCTCGGGCGAACGGTCCGCTTGCGCGAGCTGCCAGCCGATCGCCTCGGGATCGGCGCTGACGGCGGAGGCGTGGCGCAGGAGGCCTTCGACGAGCCCGGCGTCGAGCAGGCTCCAGACCCCGGCGCGCTCCCGGTCCGCGGACGACAGCAAGTTCAGGAGCCCATCGGTGATCGCCCTGTCGGGCGCGGCCGCGATCGCCGCGCCGACCAGCGCGCGGGCATCCGCCTCGGTGTCGAGGAGTCGCCACATCACACGCCAGCGCGCGTTCCCCAGCGCGTCCGTGTCGGACAGGCTCACGAGGCCCGGCGCCACGATCTCGCACAACGCCGGAGACCAGGACGGCGCGGGCTCGAGGAGCTCGATCCCCCCGTTCGCGCGGTGCACGACGCCGAAGCGCGCGTACAGCTCGATCCGGCCTGCCCTGCGGACGCGCTCCACCGCGTCGGCGAGCACCCGGCGGAAGTAGGGCGCCGCCGCATCGGGCTCGGCGGGCAGGACGCGGATCACGGCCTCGCGCACCGCGGGGTCGCCGTCGCCCAGAAAGCGCTCGACCGCCGCCGCGTCCAGGCGCAGCCCGGCCGAGGTCGCCGTCCGCAGGGCCGCCGCGCGCACGGCCGGGTCGCGATCGGCGAGCAGCCGGTCGAGGATCGGCCGGTCCTCGGGCCGCATGGTGCGCTCGACGGTCGACCCGCCAAGGTCGAGGCTCGCACCCGCGGGCGTGTAGGAGAGGACGTCGAGCCGGCGCGGTTCGAGAGCGGCAGCGACCTGGATCCGCACCCCCGGCTCGGGGTCGTCGACGAGGGTCAGGAGCGACTCGCTGTGCGACTCGCGCGCGAGCTCGCCCGCGGCGGTGACCCGCAGTTCCGCTCGGGGCGATCGCAAGAGCGCCTCGAGGAGCGGCCGCACGCTCGCTCGGTTCCCGCGGGACTTCAGCGTCCCTGCGACGCGCGCGGCGGCGCCGGGTTGTCCCGAGTTCGCATAGGCCAGGACCGCCTGGCGCAGCGGCTCGTCGAGCGCGTCGAACTCGGCCAATCGACGCACGTACTCCAGGGCATCGCCCGCCGCCAGAGGCTCACGGACGAGCTCCGTCGTCAGGTCCCGCCAGGCGGTCTCGACGAGCATCGGTGGGCGATCAGACGTCGCGGAGTCGAATCGGAATTGGGGCGGATCGTCGTGCAGGATGTTGTCGGGAGCCGAGGGCAAGGCGCGCAGCACGCGCTTCGCGAACAGGAAGCCCGTGCGCGGCTCGCGCAGGAGCTTGACGGAGAGCGCGACCGCGCGCTGCGGCGCGCACTGGAACAGGAGCACCAGGGCGTCCCGGTCCCGGACGGGCAGTTGCTCGGGATCCTCTCGAATCGACCGCTCGAGCGCGGGCGCCGCGGCCGCGCCGAGTTCGAGGACGACGCCCGGCGTGCCGTTCTCCAGCGCGGCCCCGACGAGTCTGTCGATCCGGTCAGGTCCGACGCCCGTCGGCGTCGCACCGCTCAGGAACCGCGCGCGCAGCGCCGCGAGCCGCGGGTCGTCTGCGAGCGCCTCGAGGTCCGCGCGACGCACGCGATCCTCGGCCTGGGGCGCGAACAGCGCCGTGAGCGCCGCCTGCTCGCCGACGCGCTGGAGCAGGGACGCGGTGAGCTCGAGCGCCGTGAGCACGACCGCCTTGCGCCCCTCGAAAGGCACGCCGCGCGCGAGCTCGTCCCACACGGCGCTCAAGACCTCGCGGGCCGCCTCGGGCCTGCCGTCGACCTCGAGGTGGAGCTGCGCGCGGGCCAGATCGCGCCGCAGGGCGGCCAGGTCCTTCGGCGGCTTCGCGCCGGCCTGTCCGGCGCCGACGAGGAAGTCGTCCGCGACGGGCTTCGCGGCCGGCTTGGCGCCTTCCTGCGCACCGGACGTGGATGTGGGCGTCGCCCCGGCGGCCTGTGCGGGCAGCGCGAGGATCAGGCTGATGACGGTCGAGATCATGTCCATCGTGGTTCTCCCTCGGGGGTGCTGCCCCCGTGCGCCCGATTCGACGACGGCATGCCGCTCCATCCGTCACGCCGCGCGCACGCTCCGGTCAACGCCCCGTCAACGCTCGAACCGGTAGCCCACGCCGTGCACGGTCACGATGTGCCGCGGCGACTCGGGATCGGCCTCGATCTTCTTCCTGAGCTTGAGCACGTGCATGTCGACCGTGCGCGTGGTCGGGAACTCGTCCTGGCCCCAGGCGTTGTCGAGCAGCCACTCGCGCGCCAGCGCCTTCCCCGGGTTCGCGAGCAGGACGCGCAGGAGCTCGAGCTCCTGCCGCGAGAGGCCCTGCCGCTCGCCGCTGCGCGTCACGGTGTAAGCCGCGAAATCGACCTCGCAGGCGCCGAAGCGCACCTTGCGCTCGGCCGCCGCGACGCCCGGAGCCTCGCCCTCCGTGCGGCGCAGGAGCGCGCGCATGCGCAGCAGGAGCTCGCGCGTCGAGAAGGGCTTCACCACGTAGTCGTCCGCGCCGTACTCGAAGCCCTGCACGCGATCCCACTCCTCGCCGCGCGCCGACAGGATCAGCACCGCGGACGCGAGCCGGTCCTCGCGGATCGCGCGCAGCACCGAGAAGCCGTCCCGTTTCGGCAGCATCAGGTCGAGCAGCACGATCTCGGGGCCGTGCGACAGGGCCAGCGCGAGGCCCGCCTCGCCATCGGCGGCCTCGAGCACCTCGAAGCCCTCGGCGCGCAGCGCGTCGCACAGCGCGAGGCGCAGCGGTTCCTCGTCCTCGACGACCAGGACGCGCGTCTTGGCGCTCATGCGTTCGTTCCTTCCAGGCTCGGGATGCGCAACGTGAAGCGCGCGCCGGTCCCGCCCTCCACGTCGTGGACCGCGATGCTACCGCCGTGCGCGCGCGCGATCCCGCGCACGAGCGCGAGGCCGAGTCCGGTGCCCGGCACCCCGGGCTCGGCGTAGCGCGCGAAGGGCTCGAAGATCCGCTCGCGCGCCGCGGGCGGGATGCCCCGGCCCGCGTCCTCGACCTCGAGGACCAGCTCGTCCGCCGCGCCGCGCGCGCGCAGCGCGATCCGCTGCGAGCCCGAGTGGCGCAGTGCGTTCTCGAGCAGGTTCCACAGAGCGCGCCGCAGCGCCTCGCGGTCGAGGCTCGCGGACGCGGGCAGGTCGCGCGACGCGACCTCGAGCTCGACCGCGTGCGCCGCGGCCCACGCGCGCGCTTCGTCGGCGAGGCTCGCGAACCAGGCCGGCACGTCGACCGGCTCGCGCGCGACCGCCAGGTCCTTGCCGCGCTCGAGGCGCGAGAAGTCGAGCACGGTGTCGACGAGGTTGCGCAGGCGCAGCGCCTCGCGACGGATGAGGCCGTGGTAGCGCGCGCTGGCCTCCGCGCCGACCACGCGGCCGGCCTCGAGGTTCTCGGCCAGGAGCAGGATCGACGCGACCGGCGTGCGCAGCTCGTGCGACACGCCGGCCACGAACGCGGCGCGCGCTTCCGCGAGGTTGCGCTCGCGGGCCAGCGCGCGCGCCGCGACGAGGCCCGCGACGGCGCACAGGATCGCCAGCGCGACGAGGCCCGCGGCCAGCACGCGCGCGCGCGAGCCCTCGCGCGCCAGCCAGGCGCCGACGTCGGCGCAGGCAACCGTGAAGCCCAAGTGGCCCGGGACGAGCTCGACGCGCGCGCGCAGCGGCTCGAGCGCCGGATCGCCGGCGACGTCGGCGACGATGCCCGCCGGCAGGACCGGTGCCGCGCTCTCCGCGAGCAGCGCGCGCACGGCCTCGGTCTCGACCACCAGCCCCTCGCAGCCGCCCGACGGCGCGGCGCGCGTCGCGAGCAGGCGGCCGGCCGCGGGCGCGAGGCGCCAGGCGGAGCCCTCGCAGCGCGGGAGCATCCCGCCCGCGCGCTCGAGCGCCGCGGCCCGCAGGCGGCGCGCAACCAGGTCGAGGAGCTGTTCCGTGGACGCACGCTCGGGACCGGCGGCCGCCGCGAGCCGTTCCGCAGCGACCTCGAAGCGTGGATCGAGCGCAGCCGTATCGTCCGCGACGGGCAGCAGCAGCTCGCCGCGTGACGCCGCCAGCGCCAGCTCGACCGCGTCGCGTGTGCGCTCGGCCGGGTCCAGCGCCGGCTCGACCGCCAGGTAGATCGCGAGCGGCGCCGCGAACCCCGCGACGCCGATCCCGCCATCGACCGCGCCGCGCGCGGAGCGCCAGGTCTCGGCCGCCCGCGCGCGCTCGCCGGCCGCGAGCGCGGCTTGCACCAGCCGCAGGATCGAGTGCGCGCGCGCATGCGCGCCGCGCGCGGACTCCGACGCCGCGCGCGCGAGCTCGAGCGCGCGGACCGGATCGCGCTCCGTGAGCGCATCCGAGGCGAGCGCCGCGTGCACCGCCGATTCGGGCACGGGATCCAGCGCCGCCGGCGCAGCGCTGGCTGGCACGCCCTCCCCAAAGCGCAGGCTCGGCTCGACCGCGAGCCGCGCCGGCAGATCTCGCAACGCGCGCCGCCACTCGGCGACCACCGCGTCCTCGACCTCCCCGGCAAGCTGCGCGAGCCGCGCCCGCGCGGCCGACTCCGGCGCCCGACCCGGCGCGAACGCCGCCGCCACGAGCGCCGCCGCCGCGACCAGGGCCAAGCCAAGCACGGTGCGTTCCGGAGCACGCGAGCGACGCGGACCGAGCATGCAACGAGCATCGACGCCCGCCGGCCACCCACCTGTCAACGCGCTGTCACCATGTTCGAGGACGGTGATCGGTTCGTGCTCCCACCCCCCGTCCAAGGACGGAGGGTGGGAGGAGCGACCGGTCACCGTCTTCGACGGCGTGCCAACGTCACGGGGTCCAGGTGATCGTGATCCCGTTCGTCAGGTTGAAGGTCGCGGGCGTGCAGAACGGGGCCGCGTCGCGGTACCAGCCCTGGTAGTGGCGCGTGCCGCCCGCGGCCGGGATCAAGCCCGCGACGGACAACGGGGGGTCGATCCCGACCGGGAACGAGCTCGTGTTGCCGACGTTCGACTTGATCGAGAGCCGGATCACGGCCCCCGCGACACAGCGCAGGCCGTCGCCGAACACGGCCTGGACCTGCGTCGTGCCCTGGAAGTACAGCACCGAGCTGTTCGGCATGTTCGTGCCGGTCAGCACCACCGAGTCCGCGCTGACCTGGGCGTTGCCGCTCGCGGTCAGGTTGGCGCCAGCGGCGAAGATCGAGTTCGCGCAGCCGTTCCCCGCCGCCCCCGCGTTGCCGCACGGGCAGGCCGCGGCGGTGTCGCCGAAGCAGTAGCCCGTGGCCGTCTGCGGACGCCAGCGCGTGTCGAGGCCATCGAGCTCGGCGCTGAATGGGATGCCCAGCGAGCGCGCCGTCGCCAGCCCGAGCCGCTCGGCGGGCACGAAGATGCCGGGGAACGGGGACAGGCCGCCGACGACCGGCGGGATCAGGATGTCGCCTTCGCAGATCGGGATGCCGGTCAGGCTGTCGGGCAGGCCGATGACGAACGAGCCGCGTCGCACGGAGAACAGCAGCATGTCGAAGGGCGTGCCCGGTCCCCACAAGTACGGTCCAGGCGCGGGTTGATACCCCGGGATGCCGTTCTCGGCGAGCGCGAGCGCGTCGAGATCGTCGACGCCGAACGCCACGAGGTCGAGGCCCAGCGCGCCCGCGGGCGCATACACGACGGGCGGACCACCGGGGGCGAGCGTCACGAGCACCGCGCCCGGCGCGAACCCGTTCGCGGGCCCCGAGCCCGTGTTCGGCAGACCGGTCAGCGGATCCGGCCAGGCCGCGTCGAGCGAGAAGTACACGGGGAAGGCGGCCGGCATGGGACCGTCGGCCGCGTCGTAGGCATCGACGTCGTCGCCGTCGGGGATGCCGAACGGCAACGGGAAGTTCGGCTCGACGAGCCCGAAGCCGGGGTAGAGCGCGCCGCTGCAGCTCGCCAGGCCGTTTCCGTCGACCACGCCCGTGTTGCCGCCGGGCAGGATCGGCATCGGCGCGCCGGGCAGGCCCAGGTCGGCGAAGACGTCGGCCGCGCTGTCGCCGCAGGGCGCCTCGGCCAGGACGTTCGGCGCCAGCGGGGTCCCCGGGAAGCCGAGCGCGAACTCGTCGACGGAGAACTCGAAGGTGTGCGCCGGCGTCGGGCCCGGGCGCACGGGGAAGTCCACGCCGTACGAGAGCGCGTCGATCTCGGTCGGGCACGGCCCCAGGCCCGGCGGGCCGGCACAGGGCAGCGCGAAGCTCGGGATGCCGAGCCCCGCGCCCACGGGCCCGCCCGGGATCGCCACGACGGCCGGCAGCGCCCCGAAGGCCGGCAGGCCGGCGGCCGCGGGCGCCAGCACGTCGCCGTGATTGGCCGGGATCAGCGCGCGCGACGGACTGAGCCAGTCGATCGAGAACGTGACGGGAACGGCCTGCGCGGCCGCGGACGGCGCGAGTTGGACGAGCAGCAGGGGCGCGGCAGCGAACGACGCGCCACGGAAGCCGGAACGGAGGGCGGAGGGCGAAGGACGCATGGGTGGGCCTCGGGGTGGGAGCCGTGGGGTGCGGGCGCGGTGGCCACCGCGCCCCCCTCCACGTGACGCCCGCGCCGTGAGCGTGGAACGGATTCCGGCCTGTCTCCGCGGCACCCGGCGCTGCGGAAACGCTTGAGCGCGGCAGCGCGCGCCGGCAGCCTGTCCAGATGCCGATCCGAGCTGCCCGCCCATGAGTTCACGCTGGACCGGCCTGTGCCGCGCCGACACCGCCGAGCTGCGCCGGCTGCAGGATGCGCGGCTTGCACTGCACGTGCGCGAGCGGCTGGTCCCCTTTTCCGCCCACTACCGCCGGGTGTTCGACGCGGCGGGCCTGAAGCCGCGCGACGTGCGCTCCGTGGCGGACCTCGCGCGGCTGCCGTTCACGACCAAGGCCGACCTGCTCGCCGCCCAGAGCGACCCCGCGCGCAAGCGCGACTTCGTGCTCGTCCCGACGCCGGAGCTGATCCGGGCGCACTGGCCGCTCGCGAAGAAGCTGAAGCTCCTTTCCGAGGAGGCCAAGGAGACGCTGCGGCGCGAGTACACGCCGAACTTCGTGACGTTCACCACGGGGCGCAGCGCGGACCCGGTCGTGTTCGCCTACACCCCGCACGACATGCGGATCCTGTCCGAGGTCGGCGCGCGCATGCTCGACGTGCACGGCATCCAGGACCCGCTGGCACGCATCGTGAACATGTTCCCGTTCGCGCCCCACCTGGCGTTCTGGCAAACGGCCATGGCCGGCCTCGAGACCGGGCGCATGATGCTCTCGACCGGCGGCGGGAAGGTCATGGGCACGGCCGGCAACCTGCGGCTCGCGGAGCGCCTGCAGCCGCACGTGCTGATCGGCACGCCCGGCTTCGTCTACCACCTGTTGCGCGAGGGCGCCGAGCGCGGCACACGGCTCGACGCCGTGAACCTCGTGATCCTGGGAGCCGAGAAGGTCACGCCCGGGATGAAGCACAAGATGGCCGAGGCGCTGGCGCGCATGGGCTCCAAGCAGGTCGTGATCTCGGGGACCTACGGCTTCACCGAGGCGCGCATGGCGTTCAGCGAGTGTCCCGCCGACCCCGCCGTCTCGCCCGGCTACCACATCTACCCCGACCTGGGCGTGTTCGAAGTGGTCGAGCCCGAGACCGGCCGCGTGCTGGGCGAGGGCCAGACGGGCGAGCTGGTCTACACCCCGATCGATGGTCGCGGGACGATCGTCTGCCGCTACCGCACCGGCGACCTGGCCGTCGGCGGCGTCACCTGGGAGCCCTGCCCGGCTTGCGGGCGGACCGTGCCGCGCATCGCGGGCGAGCTGCGTCGCGTGAGCGACCAGCGCGCGATGAACCTGACGAAGATCAAGGGCACGCTGGTCGACCTGTCGTCGCTGGGCTCGGTCATCTCGAACCTGCCCGAGGTCGAGGAGTGGCAGGTCGTCCTGCAGAAGAAGGACGACGACCCGCACGAGCTCGACGAGCTCGTCGTGCGTGTCTCGACGCGGCCCGGGACGGACCGCGCGCCGTTCGAGAAGAAGCTGCGCGAGGAGCTCATGGTGGGCGTCGAGGTCGCGCCCAACGGGGTCGAGTTCAAGACCACGCCCGAGATGCTCGAGGTGCTCGGGATGGAGACCGAGATGAAGGAGAAGCGCTTCCTCGATCGGCGGCCGAAGTGAGCCTTGGGTACGGCCGCTCCTTGGCGTAGCGTGCTGGAGATCCGATGAGCGCCCGCCCTCCCCGCCGTGACGTCGTGCTGCTGGCCGGGCTGCGCACGCCCATGGCGCGGGCCGGCGGCGTCTTCGCGCGCGAGGACGCGGCGCACCTCGGCGCGAGCGTGCTGCGCGAGCTGCTCGCGCGCTCGAACGTCGACCCGGGCACGCTCGACGAGGTCGTCGCGGGTTGTGCCGGACCGCCGTCGGACCAGGCCAACGTCGCGCGCGTGCTGGCGCTGCGCGCCGGCGTGCCCGAGCACGTGCCGGCCCGGACGGTCGCGCGCAATTGCGCGAGCGGCATGGAGGCGCTCACGAGCGCCGCGACCTCGATCGAGGCCGGCCGGGCCGAGCTCGTCGCCTGCGTCGGCGTCGAGGTCATGTCGCGCTTCCCGCTCTTCTACAACGAGGCGGCGACGCGCCAGTTCGAGCGGGTTTCCCGCGCGCGCACGCCGCTGCAGCGCGTCGCGGCCTTGGCGGGCTTTCGGCCCAAGATGCTGCTCACGCCGCGCATCGGGATCGTCGAAGGGCTCACGGATCCGATCAGCGGGCTCGTCATGGGCAAGACGGCCGAGATCCTGGCGCGCGAGTTCGGCGTCTCGCGCGAGGATGCCGACCGCTTCGCGCTGCAGAGCCACCAGCGCGCGCGCGCGGCGCGCGACGCCGGGCGCTTCGCGCGCGAGATCGTGCCCCACCTGCCGCTGGGCGCCCGCGCGGGCGACCGCGCGCTGGAGCACGACGACGGCATCCGCGACGGGCAGACGATCGAGCAGCTCGCGAAGCTCGGGCCGTACTTCGAGAAGCCGGATGGTCGCGTGACCGTGGGCAACTCGTGCGGGATCACGGACGCGGCGGCGGCCCTGATCGTCTCGAGCGCCCAGAAGGCGCGCGAGCTGGGCGTCACGCCGCTGGCGCGCATCCGCGCCTGGGCCTACGCCGGCCTCGATCCGGCGCGCATGGGCCTCGGGCCGGTCTACGCGACGGCCAAGGCGCTCGACGCGGGCGGCGCACGGCTCGACGACGTGGCGTCGATCGAGCTCAACGAGGCCTTCGCGGCGCAGGTCCTGGCCTGCGTCGCCGCGTTCGACAGCGACACGTTCGCCCGCGAGAAGCTGGGCCGCGGCGCGCGCCTCGGAGCGCTCGATCCGGCGCGCCTGAACCCCAACGGCGGCGCGATCGCGTTGGGCCATCCGGTCGGGTGCACGGGCGCGCGCATCGTGCTGTCGGCGGCACACGAGCTCGCCGTGCGCGACGCGGAGCTCACGCTGGCGACGCTGTGCATCGGCGGCGGACAGGGCGGAGCCGTGCTCTTGGAGAGGGTCTCCTCGTGATCGACCTGACCGGGATCGAGCTGCCCCCGGACTCGCCGCCGCCGCGCTCGTGCGTGCGGCTCGAGCGGCCCGAGCCGGGGCTCGCGCGCCTGGTCTTGGATCCGCCGCATCGGACGCTGGCGGTGTTCGACGCGCCGACGCTGCGCGACTTCGATCTCGTGCTCGAGGACGTCGAGAACGACGCCACGCTGCGCGCGCTGGTGATCACCGGCCGCGATGCGCGCACGTTCGCCGGCGGCGCGGACGTCGACGCGATCGCGGCCGCGACCGACGTGGCGTTCGTGCGACGCTTCATCGAGATCGGGCAGCGCCTGTGGGATCGCGTCGCGGGACTCTCGCGCGACCGCCGCGGCTTCACCAGCGTGTGCGCGGCCGGCGGGCCGATCCCGGGCGGCGCGTGCGAGCTGGCCTTGGCGTGCGACCGCATCGTGCTGTCGAGCGCCAAGGAGACGCGCATCGGGCTGCCAGAGACGCAGCTCGGCATCCTGCCCGCCTGGGGCGGGGCGACGCGCTTGCCGCGGCGCATCGGCGTGCCGGCGGCGCTGGACGCGATCCTCACGGGGCGGCTTCTCGCCGCGGCCGACGCCTACCGGCGCGGACTCGCCGACCGCGTCGTGGCGCCCGAGGACCTCGTGCGCATCGCGGACGGCGTCGCCCTGGGACGCATCGCCTGCCCGCGACGCGGGCGACGCGGGATCGCGCGCTACGTCGTCGATCGCAACCCGCTGGCGATCGCGCTGATCGCGCACCAAGCACGCAAGCAGGTCCTGGCGCGCACGCGCGGACACTACCCCGCGCCGCTCGCCGCGCTGGAGATCGCCGCGCGCGCGCCGCTCACGAGCCTCGAGTCGAGCTTCCGCGCCGAGGCGGCGGCCGCCAGCGAGCTGGCCGTCGGCCCGGTCGCGAAGAACCTGATCCGCATCTTCCGGCTCAGCGAGGACGCGAAGAAGCTGCGCAAGGCGAGCGACGGATCGCCGGTGCGCGCGTTCGAGCGCGCGGGCGTGATCGGCGCCGGCGTCATGGGCCGCGCGATCGCGAGCCTCCTCTCCGAGCGCGGCATCGCGACGCGCCTCGCGGACACGTCGCCGGCCGCGCTCGACGCGGCGCTGCTCGAGCACCGCGCCGAGGTCGACGGCCGGCGCAAGCAGCGCCGCATCCAGCAGCACGAAGCCCAGGCCGCGCTCGACCGCCTCGACGCCACGCGCTCGATCACGGGCTTCGGCCGCGCCCAGATCGTGATCGAAGCCGTCGCCGAGCGCCTCGACGTGAAGCGTGCGGTGCTGTCGGAGATCGCGGCGCAGGCGGGTCCCGAGGCGATCCTGGCCACGAACACCTCGTCGCTCTCGGTCGCGGCGATCGCCGCGGAGCTCCCGCACCCCGAGCGCGTCGTCGGGCTGCACTTCTTCAACCCGGTCAAGAAGATGCCGCTCGTGGAGATCGTGCGCGGCCCCGCGACCAGCGCGCGCACGGTCGCCGAGGTCGCCGCGCTGGCGCTGCGTCTGGGCAAGACGCCGGTCGTCACCGCCGACTGCGCCGGCTTCCTCGTCAACCGACTGCTCGGCCCCTATCTCGACGAGTCCCTGCGGCTCGTCGCGGCCGGCATCGAGCCCGCGCGTCTCGACGCGGCGCTGCTGGCGTTCGGCCTGCCCATGGGGCCGCTGCGCTTGCTCGACGAGGTCGGCTTCGACGTCGCCAAGCACGCCGCGGCCTCGCTGCACGCCGCCTACGGCGCGCGGATGACGCCCTGCGACGTGCTCGAGGCGGTCGGGAAGGACGGGCGCTTGGGCAAGAAGACGGGCCTGGGCTTCTACGTGCACGCCGGAAAGCGCGCCGAGCTCGACCCCGCGCTCTTGGGGCTCGTCCCACGCTCGGCCGCGCGCGCGCGCACGCTCACGGACGCGGAGGTCGCCGAGCGCGCGATCCTGGCGATGTTCGCCGAGGCGACGCGCGCGCTCCAAGAGCAGGTCGTGGTCGGCCCGCGCGAGCTCGACCTCGCGACCGTATTCGGCCTGGGCTTCCCGCCGTTCTTGGGTGGATTGCTGGCGTGGGCCGACACCCAGGGCCTGCCCACGCTCGTCGCCAAGCTCGAGCGCCTCCAGTCCGAGCCCGACGTGGCGGCCCGCCCGGGCGGACCGGAGCGCTTCGCCGTCGCCGACGGGCTGCGGGAGCTGGCGCGCGGGAACGGACGCTACCACGCTTGAGGATCAAGGCACGGCGGCGCACAGGGATCGCGAGCACCCGGTGTCGAGCGATGGCCGCGTGAGGATGCTGGCGAGGTCCAAGCCAAGGCGGAGCGCCAGCCTGGCCCTTCTTCTCTGAGGCGTCCGTTCGCCGGCGCTGGAGTCCGGCGTCACGCCCCGGATCTCCTCCGGTCGGCCTTCGGCCTCCCTGCGGAGGTCCGGGCTGCTTCTTCTTCCCTGACATCGACACCCCCATGGCTCATGGAATCCGACGACTGCGGGGTGTTCAGGGGAACCGTCGGGCGGTGGACATCCCGTGACTTTCGCGCCGCCGCGAGTCAGTCTCCCGCCTCCCCCGCTTGGCCGGCAAATTCCAGAGTGACGTCCTGTGGAACGTCGGCAGCCTCGCGATCCTCGGGATCGCCGGGCTGGCGCTCAACGTGCTCATCGGCGAGCACTGGGACGCCGCGACGCTGGGGGTCTTCAACCAGGCGCTCGCGGCCTACACCTTCTTCTCGATGGCCGCGGTCGGCGGCATCGACCGCTCCGCGCTGCGCGCCGTGGCGGAAGCCCGTGGAGATCGCGCGCGGGCCGCGGCAGCGGCCTGGGCGACGCTCGTTCCCACGTTCCTCCTGGCGGCGGTGGTCAGCCTCCTCTACTGGCTCGCGCGCCTGCCCGTCGCGGCGCTCCTCGAGAGCGACGGCGTCGCGCGGGCCATGGAGGCCAGCACGCCCGGCCTGTTCTTCTTCGCGTTGAACAAGGTGCTCCTCTCCGTCGTGAACGGCGCGGGCCGGATGAAGGCCTTCGCGGCCTACCAGTCGCTGCGCTACCTCGGGATCCTCGCGGCGCTCGTCGCGGCGATGGTCGTGGGCCTCGATGGAGATCGCTTGATGGCGGTCTTCACCGTGGCCGAGGCGCTGCTCTGCATCGCCCTCGGGCTCGACGTGTCGCGACTCCTCCGCGATGTGCCCAGCGGATGGCGCGGCGAGATCCGCGGGCACGTGATCTTCGGCGCGCGCAGCGCGGTGAGCGGCGTGCTGCTCGAGCTGAACGCCAAGGTCGACGTGTGGATGATCGGCATCCACATGTCCGACGCGGCGGTGGGCGTCTACACCTACGCGGCGATGCTCGCCGAGGGCCTCTACCAGCTCGTCGTCGTGCTGCAGAACGTGTGGAATCCGATCCTCGCGGAGCGCCTGGCCGCGGGGGATCACGAGGCCGTCCGCGCGGCCGTGCGCCGCGGGCGCGTCGGGGCCTGGATCGGCGTGAGCGCGGCCGCGGCGCTGGGCGTGCTGCTGTTCCCCCTGGCGCTGTCCGTCGTCGGAGCGCGGCCGGAGTTCCTCACCGCGCACCTGCCATTCGCGATCCTGGCCGGCGGGATCGCGCTGGCCTCGGGCTACCTGCCCTTCGGCCAGATCCTGCTCATGGGCGGCCGGCCGGCGACGCACACCGTGCTCATGATCTCCACGGTGCTGGCGAACGTCGCGGCGAACGCGCTCCTGATCCCGGCGTTCGGGCTGGTCGGCGCGGCCTCGGCGACGGCCGCGTCGATGCTCGTCTCGGTCCTGCTGCTGCGGGCGCTGGCCCACAGGCAGCTCGGCGTGCGGATCTGAGCGCTCCCGTTCGCGGGGCTTCGCGGGCGCGAACGCTCAGCGCAGGCGGTAGATCTCGACGGAGGGGCCGACGCAGCGCGCCTCGAGGATGCGCAGCGCCCAGGGTGTCGTGTAGGGCAGCTCGTCGTCCTGGTGCGCGAGCGGCAGGTCCTCGCCCGTGTCGGGGTCGTCGGGGTTGAAGCGCGCCACGAGCTCGAACTGCCCGCGCAGCCCCTCGCGCACGGCGCGCAGCGCCGGCCGATAGCGCTGGGGCCAGGCGATCACGACCGCGTAGCGTCCCGTGAGTGAGCGCGCGAAGCCGTAGGCGTCGCCGTGCGCTCGCTGGCGTGCCCCGTGCGCGATCAGGTCCATGAGCGCCAGGTCGTAGGCCGGCGCGTCGATCGACGCGCGCCGTGGGTCGGCCAGGTGCCGGAACCAGGGCGTGCTCTGCTCGTCGCGCAGCACGGCGTCGCGCTCGATCGAGGCCGGCGTCCGCGAGAGCGGCAGGTCGAGCCCCGGCATGACGTCGACGCGGTCCGTCCCGGGCGCGACGTGCTCCTCGATCCAGCGCGCCGCCTGCTCGATGGTGTCGGGCGCCGCGCGCACCGCGCCCAGCCGGAAAGCCCAGGCGAATTGCGCCACGCAGGCCACGACGGCCAGGAACGCGA
Source organism: Planctomycetota bacterium (assembly GCA_016795205.1). Taxonomy (GTDB): domain Bacteria; phylum Planctomycetota; class UBA1135; order UBA1135; genus JAEUHZ01. Next base: position 32,097 of record JAEUHZ010000040.1, read on the forward strand.
CGGCTCGTCCCAACCATCGCGAGCGCGCGGAAGCCGCCCGCCACGTGGCATGCAGCCCAAACGCGGCCAGCACCGCCAGGAACGGCACGAGCGGCAGCACGAAGCGCTGGTAGGTGCGCTGGTACAGCCCGATCACGACCAGGTACGGCAGCACGTACGCCAGCACCACGGCCAGGTCCGCCGCGCGAGCGGGCCCGAGCCGGCTGCGTCCGCGCAGGATGAGCACCAGCGCCGCCAGCATCCCCAGGACGGAGAGCACGGTGAGCAGCGGGTCGTACTCCTCGAGCGAGCGCCACACGACGGGGAAGCCACGGCCGTTGAACAGGCCCAGGAAGACCTGGTGCTGCGAGAGCGCCAGCGTCCCGCGCTCGTCGACGGCCACGCCCGAGCGCGCCTGCTCGGCGAACAGGAACGGGTAGAGCGCCGCCACGAAGGCCGCCACCACGGCCGTGATCAGCAGGGCGCCCGCCGCCGCGCGCCAGCGATCCGCGCGCACCCGCGCGAGCACGGCGAACCCCACGGCGCACAGCGCCGCGACGCCGTTCTGCAGCGCGCCGACGGCCAGACCCGCGGCCAGCCCGGCGGCCGCGTAGGCGCGCCACGAGCCCGAGGCGCGCAGCACGACAGCCGCGCACACCGCGAGCAGCGTGAAAGACGCGGCCGCGGCGTGCGGGCGTGCCTGCTGCGCGAACCAGAGCGTGAACGGGCTGGCCGCCGTGATCGCCGCGGCTGCGAGTGGCCAGGGGTCGGGCAGGAACCGCCGCGCCAGCCAGAAGGAGAGCGGGATCGCGAGCAGCGAGAGCAGCGCGACCGCGACCCGGCCGCGCAACCGCTGCCGGCCGGCGAAGTCGAGGTGCTCCGCCAGGGTGCGCGGCTCGCGCTCGGCGACGAGCGCGGTGGGCACCAGCGCCGCGACGCGCGCCACGAGGTGCGGATAGTAGGCGTAGAGGGCATGCGCGCGATGCTCGGGCCCGCCCCCCTCGAGCGCGCGGAGCTGGTAATCGACGACCAGCCCGTCGGGCTCCATGAGGTGCGGCGCGAGGAAGTCGAGCCCCTGGAGCCGCACGCCGAGGCCGAGGAGCACGATCAGGGCCAGGAGCAGCCGCGTCGCGCGCCCGGCGGGGACGCGCTCCGTCGCGGAGCAGGTGACGCCGGACGGACTCTCTCCCTGCCGCATGGAACGCCCAGAGCCTACTCGACCCGGACCGCCGGCCCGCGGCCCGTCGGCCCGGACCGTGCAACGCCGGAGGTGGCGCTGGCCGGCCCGTCCGGAACGCGCAGCCGGCGTGCGCGCCCGCCGCGGGCGCCGTAGACTTCTGCCGCGGTCCGCTGCCCAGGCCGGCCCACGCACATGATCCAGACGCGCTCCCGGCCGCCCGTGTCGGTGATCTTCTTCGAGCTCAACGAAGCCGAGCGCCACTTCCTGGACAAGTTCGTGGCGGCCGGTCTGCTCCCGAACTTCGAGCGCGCGCTGTCGACCGGCGCGATCGTACGCACGCGCGTGCCCGGCTGGGACGCGTCCGAGGACAAGGCCTGGCGCAAGATCAGCCCCTGGATCGTCTGGCCCTCGGTCTACACCGGCCTCACGCCCGCGGAGCACGGCATCGTCGGCTTCGGCCAGGACCCGGCTGCGCTGCGCGGGCGGTGCGTGTGGGACGTGCTCGACGCCCACGGCATCTCGACCGGCATCCTGGGCTCGTTGATGAGCTATCCGCCGCGCACCAGCGGCGCGGCAGCCTTCTACGTGCCGGAGTCGCTGGCCGACACGCCCGAGTGCTTTCCCGAGGCCGCACGCCCCCTGCAGGACTTCTGCGTGTTCGCCGCCCGCAACTACAGCGAGAGCTTCGGGCGCTCGGCCGCCACGGCGGTGCGACTGCTGCTGCGCACGGGCCGCAGCGGCGTGCGCGCCGGCACGATCCTGCGCACGTTGGGGCAGGTGCCGGCCGAGGCGCTGCGCGGGGCCTCGGCCGCGCCCGAGCGCGCGATGCTCCACAGCTACATGACGCGCGACGCGTTCCACGCGCTCTACCGCGGCTCGCGTCCCGCGTACGCGTCCGTGCACATGAACCACGTGGCGTACGTGCAGCACCGCTACTGGCGGGCCGCCGAGCCCGAGCGCTTCGAGGACGAGCTGTCGGCCACGGACCGGCGCTTCTTCCAGAGCGTGTCCCAGCGCAAGGACTACGAGCGCCGGCTGGCGCACTGGATCGAGCGCGCGTTCCGCTACTCCGACCGCTTCCTGGGCGAGCTGTTCGAGCTGGCCGCGCCGGACACCGTGATCCTGGTGGGAACGGCGCTGGGCCAGCGCCCGTTCGACCCCGTGCGCGACATCCACAACCCCGTGGTGCGCCTGGTCAACGAGCGCGAGCTGTTCGACGCCGCGGGCCTCGTCGACTACGTCGTGCTGCACCAGATGAACCCCGACGTCACCGTCAACCTGCGCGGCGAGGCCGAGGCACGCGCTGCCGAGCGCGTCCTGGCCGGGCTCGAGGTCGAGGGTCGTGGCGGGCTGTTCACCGTCCAGCGCCGCGGGTCGCAGGTGTTCCTCGAGCTCGACATGCCGCGGCGCGAGCGCGCGGGCGAGACCTTCACGCTCCGCCACCGGGATCGCCCGGACTTCCGCGCCGACTTCGCGCGCCACATCCACGAGCACGAGAGCGCCGACCAGTCCACCGCCCACCACAAGGACTCCGGCTGGCTCCTGGCCTGTCGCCCGAGCGGGCGCGTGCGCGCCGAGCGCGAGGTCGTCTCGGTGACCGACGTCGCGCCTGCCATCCTGGCGCTCCACGGCCTGCCGCCGGCGCCGTGGATGCGGGCCGAGTCGCCGGCGTTCCTGCGGCTCGAGGGCTGAGCCCCGCGGCGATGGGAAGCGATTTCCGGGTCGGTTCAACCCCTCTGCGCGAGCACGACGAAGGACGTTCCAGGTCCGTGTCCCCCGCCCTCCCCATGAACGAGCCGGCCCGGCCGCGTCCGCCGAGCGCAGGCGCCGAGCGCGGCGCCTTCGACCTGCGCGGGGCGCGCGCGGGGGTCGTGATCCCGGCCTATCGCGTCGCGCCGCAGATCGGGCGCGTGATCGCCAACCTGCCGCCCTGGATCAGCAGCGTGATCGTGGTCGAGGACCGCTCGCCCGACGACACCGCCGCGATCGTCGAGGGCCTGCGCGATCCGCGCGTGACCCTGCTGCGCCATGCCGAGAATCGCGGCGTGGGTGGCGCGATGAAGACCGGCTTCGCCGAGGCGCTGCGGCAGGGGCTCGACGTCGTGATCAAGATGGACGGCGACGACCAGATGGACCCGGCGGCGCTCCCGGCGCTCGTCGGGCCGCTGCTCGACGGTCGGGCCGACGTCACGAAGGCCAACCGCTACTCGAGCATCCGCTCCCTCTCCGGCATGCCGGCCGTGCGCGTCCTGGGCAATGCCGGCCTGGCCTTCCTGGTCAAGCTGGCCTCGGGCTACTGGAACGTGTTCGATCCGGCGAACGGGTACGTCGCGATCCGACGCGAAGCGCTGGAGCGCGTCGACCTCCCGGGGCTCTCGAACCGCTACTTCTTCGAGTCGAGCTTCCTCATCGAGCTCGGGATCCAGCGCGCGGTGGTCCTCGACGTGCCCATCCCGGCGCGCTACGCGGACGAGCACAGCTCCCTGTCGCCCGCCAGCGCGCTGTTGGGCTTCCCGCCACGGCTCCTCGTGGGGCTCGCGCGGCGGGTGTTCTGGCGCTATTTCGTGCACGACTTCACGGCGCTCTCGGTCTGCCTGCTGCTCGGGGTTCCGCTGCTCGCCTTCGGCGCCGTCTTCGGAGCCACCGAGTGGATCCTGCTGCGGGGCTCGGGCCAGTACGCTTCGGCCGGCGTGGTCATGATCGCGGCCATGCCGATCATCCTGGGCGCGCAGCTCCTGCTGCAGGCCGTGACGCTCGACGTCCAGAACGTGCCGCGCGAGCCGATCAGCCCGCCGCTCCGGCGCGAGCGCTGAGCCCCGAGCCCAACGGACCCACCCATGTGCGGCATCTTCGGCGTCGTGTTCGCGCGCAGCGGGGCCTTCGACCAGGGCTTCGTGCGCCAGGTCCTGGAGAAGCTCTACGAGTTCTCGAAGACGCGCGGCAGCGAGGCCGCCGGCCTGACGGTCGTCAACGGCGAGACCATCGACGTCTTCAAGCAGGCCGGTTCCGTCGAGCGCTTCCTGGCCGCGCCCAAGTTCGAGGAGCTCGTCGCGCGTGGTGCCACGCTCTACGAGCGCAATCGCGCCGGCGCGGCGCCGATCGGCCTGGCCATGACGGGCCACACGCGCCTGGTCACGAACGGGTTCCAGTCCAACGAGGACAACAACCAGCCCGTGATCGCGGCCGGCACGGTCGGCATCCACAACGGGATCATCGTGAACGACGCGGAGCTGTGGAACCGCTTCCGCGCGCTGACGCGCCGCAGCGAGGTCGACACGGAGATCCTGGTCAACCTGATCCGCAAGTTCTTCGACGACAAGGGCGACCTGGGCTGGGCCGTGCAGCAGGCCTACCGCGAGATCCGCGGGGCCGCCTCGATCGCCTTCGTGTTCGAGGAGCTCGACGAGCTGCTCCTGGCAACGAACACCGGCTCGCTGCACGTGCTCACGGACGAGCGCCGGCACTTCCTGGCCTTCGCCTCGGAGCGCTTCATCCTGCAGAGCCTGTCCGAGCGCCTGGCCCTCTCCGCGCGCCTGGGTCCGGTGTCCATTCGCTCGGTCAAGGCCTCGCGCGCCCTGCTCGTCTCGCTGCGCGACCTCGGCGTGCAGGAGTTCGCTTGCGTGCCCCACGCGGCGACCGACGAATCGCCCGCCGTTCGCGTGCAGCGTTCGGCGCGCAAGCTGCCGATCGTGCTGCACAGCCGCGGCGTGGACTCACTCAAGCGCTGCACGCAGTGCCTCCTGCCCGAGACCTACCCGTTCGTCGACTTCGACGCGGCCAGCGTGTGTCGCTACTGCCGGAACTGGAAGCGCATCCAGCCCAAGGGCCGCGACGCGTTGGAGGCCTTCGTCGAGCCGTATCGCCGGAAGGACGGATCCCCCGACGTCATCGTGGCCTTCTCCGGCGGTCGCGACTCGTCCTACGGCCTGCACTTCGTCAAGACCGAGCTGAAGATGAACCCGGTCGCGTTCACCTACGACTGGGGCATGGTGACCGACCTCGCACGCCGCAATCAGGCCCGTATCTGCGGCAAGCTGGGGGTCGAGCACATCGTGCGCTCGGCCGACATCCAGGCCAAGCGCCGCTACATCCGGAAGAACGTCGAGGCCTGGCTGAAGAAGCCCGAGATGGGCATGGTCACGCTGTTCACCGCGGGCGACAAGGAGTTCTACAGCCACGCGCGCCAGCTCCGGAGGGAGACCGGCATCCAGCTCGTGATCTTCAGCACGGGCAACATGATCGAGGACACGCCCTACAAGACGGGCCTCTGCGGGATCCGCGAGGACGACCACGGCATGACGCTGACGGGCCTCTCGTTCAAGAACGAGCTGGCGCTCCTCTGGTACTACGCGCGCAACTACCTGACGAACCCGCGCTACATCAACGAGTCGATCTGGGACACGCTCTACGCCTACTGGTGCACCTTCGTCGTCAAGGACGACTTCCTCTACCTGTTCCACTACCTGCCCTGGCGCGAGGAGGAGATCGTCGGCACGATCCGGCGCGAGTACGACTGGGAGGTCGCGACCGACACGACCAGCACCTGGCGCATCGGCGACGGCTCCGCGGCCTTCTACAACTACGTCTACCAGACGGTCCTGGGCTGGTCGGAGGACGAGGTCATGCTGTCGAACATGATCCGCGAGCAGCACCTGACGCGGGACCAGGCCCTGGCCAAGGCCAGGGAGTACTCCAAGCCGCGCTTCCCCTCGATCCGCGAGTACGCACAGCTCGTCGGGTTCTCGTGCGAGGAAGCCTTGACGATCATCAACGGTCTGCCCAAGGCCTACTGAGCGCGCTGGCCCACTGGGGGCGATCACCGGGTAGGATCCAAGCGTGCACACGCTCGGCGCCCTGCTGCTCCTGACCATCCCCGCGGCCGCCCAGTCGTTCAACATCGACGTCGGCGACAACACGATCCTGTTCCCCGTGCCGCCCGACGCCTACGCGGCCGCCGCCGGTCAGGCCGGGCGCTGGACGGCCTCGATCTTCCCGTACTCGACGGCGCTCACGAACCTGGACGGGACGCCGAGCGGCGTGACGACGAGCAGCACGTCCTCCTCGTCCTACAACTACTTCCCGAGCACGCTGACCGGCGACGATCGCGCGTTCATGGTCGACATCCAGAACCTGCCCGCGCTCGGCGGTCCGTGGTCGTGGACGTTCAGCGGCCTCTCGGACGGGCGCTACGTGCTCTACACCTACGCCTGGGCCCCGGAGAACAGCGGCGCGCTGACGCGCGTCAGCGTGCCGGGCTCGCCGGACGGCTCCCAGGACGTCGGTGGCCTGTGGAGCGGCGGAGCGTTCGTGCTGGGCACGACGCACGCGCGGCACACGCTCGACGTCAGCGGCGGGGTGCTCTTCGTCCAGGTCGAGGGCGTCAACGGCTCGGCCGGATCGGTGAACGGGTTCCAGCTCGTCGCCACCACGCCGGGCCCCACCGCGTTCTGCTTCGGTGACGGTCTCGGCGCGCCGTGCCCGTGCGGCAACAGCGGGGCTGCCGGCCGCGGCTGCGCGAACTCGGTGAACCCGGCCGGCGCCCGCCTGGTCGCCTCCGGCACGGCCTCGGTCGGGGCGGACACGCTGGCGCTCCTGGGCGTCGGCATGCCGAACAGCTCCGCGCTCTTCTTCCAAGGCACGACGCAGCAGAGCGGCGGCCTCGGCGTGGCCTTCGGCGACGGCCTGCGCTGCGCGGGCGGCACGATCGTGCGGCTCGCGACCAAGTCCAATGCCGGCGGCGCGTCGACCTACCCGACGGCCGGCGACGCCAGCGTCGCGGTGCGCGGCGGCGTCGCGGCCGGCGACGTGCGGACCTACCAGATCTGGTATCGCAACGCGGCCGACTTCTGCCTGCCCGCGACGTTCAACCTGACGAACGGCGTCCAAGTGCCCTGGGGCGCCTGAGCGCGCGTCGCGGCGCCTCAGCGCAGCGCCTGCTCGAGCGCCGTGGCGCGGTCCGTGCGCTCGTCGCGGTACTTCACGAGGATCGCGCACGCGATCGCCAGGCCGTGCTCGCGCGCGAAGGCGCCCTGCGCGGGCCGTGTCCCGGGAACCAGCACGGCCCCGGCCGGGATCTCGAGCGGGGCCTCGCGCGTGCCGCGCAGCTCGCGCTCGTGCACGACGTCGTAGACCACCGTGCCCGAGGCCAGCACGACGCCGGCCGCCAGCACGACGCGCTCGCGCAGCAGCACCCCCTCGTACACGCCGCAGTTGCCCCCCACGAAGACGTCGTCCTCGAGGATCACGGGGCGCGCGTTGGCTGGCTCGAGCACGCCGCCGATCTGCGCCGCGGCCGACACGTGACAGCGCGCCCCGACCTGCGCGCAGGATCCGATCAACGCGTGGCTGTCGACCATCGTGCCGGCCCCCACGAAGGCGCCCACGTTCACGTAGGCGGGCGGCATCACGATCACCCCGGCCCCCAGGTGTGCGCCGCGGCGCACGGAGCTGCCGCCCGGGACGATGCGCACGCCGCCGTCGACCGGGAAGCGCCGGATGGGCAGGGCCGCCTTGTCGACGAACGCGCTGCGCGCGCCGTGCGGCTCGGATTCGAGCCCCGCCAGCGCCAGGCCGCTGGCGCGGAAGACGGCCAGGATGCCCTCCTTGACCCAGGTGTTCGCACGCCAGGTGCCGTCCGCCGCGCGCTCGGCGGCGCGGACCTCGCCGCGCTCCAGCAGGTCCAGGAGCGCTTCACCCGAGGGCTGGGGAACGTTCGTCATGGCCGCAATCTACCGCGTTCGCCGCGGCCCGCGGCGCATCTGTGGGGACGAGCACGCGTCCGGCGCCTCACTTCCCGACGCTCGACGAGACCCCGTTTCGGCGTCGGCGCGCGCTCAGCCCGGCTCGATCGAGCTCAGCAGCTCGCGCGCCAGCCGCTCGTAGCGCGCAGCGGCCTCGAAGAGCGCGCGCTTCGACACCTTCTCGTGGTCGGTGTGCGCGTCGAGGATCGAGCCCGGGCCGAACAGGAGCGGCTGGCCCCAGCGCACGAGGTGCGGTGCGTCCGTGCCGAACGCCACGGGGATCCCCGCCTCGCCCGGCGGCACCCCGAACTCGATCGGCCCGTAGCCCTTGTGCGTCTTCTCGACCCGCACGCGCGGGCCGAGGTGCCGTGCGACGCGCGCTTGGATCGCACTGGGGTCCTCGACCGCGCGCACCAGGACCTCGCACTCGGCGTGCTCGGCCACGACGTTGGGCGCGACCCCGCCCTGGATCGTGCCCACGTTGAGCGTGCCCGGCCCGAGCACCGGGTGGGTCCCCCACGACTCCTGGAGCAGCCCGTGCACGCAGCGCACGAGTTCGTGGACCGCCGAGGGGCCCGCGTCCTGCGAGCTGTGGCCCGCGCTGCCCGTGGCCACGAGGCGCGCTTTCCAGATGCCCTTGCCTGCCGCGACGAAGCGGTTGTCGGTCGGCTCGCCGATCACCGTGTAGGCCGGTTCCCAGGGCTCGGCGAGCCGCGCGTTGGCGAGCGCGGCGCCGGCGCTGTCGGTCTCCTCGCCCACGGTGAACAGCGCGCCCACGCGGTCCTCGCCCGAGGCGAGCAGGCGTTCCAGCGCCTGGAGCAGCGCCGCCGCCGGGCCCTTGGCGTCGCACGCGCCGCGGCCGTGGACGTGCTCGCGGTCCTCGCGCACGCCCAGGTCCCCCGGGACCGTGTCGAGGTGCGTGCACAGCACGACGCGCGGGCGGCCGCCACGCGCCAGGACGTTCGCGCGGCCCGGTTGCAGCTCCTGGCGCTCCACGGCCAGGCCGATGCGCGCGCACTCGCGCGCCAACGCTTCGCCGTAGTCGTGCTCCGAGCCGGTCACGGAGGGAATCGCGACCCAATCGAGGACGTTGCGGACCAGGCGTTCCATGCGCGCGGCGGGCAGGATACCGGGCCCGGCGCCAGGCTGCGCGCTCGCTCGTGACGAGCGACCGGCTGGAGCCTGCTCACGACCCTCGCCCTCCGCGCCACAGGTCGTGGCACGCGGCGCGCAGCGCTTCCGAACGTCAGGGCACGATGACGAAACCGTCGGCGTTCGTGACCAGCGGCGGCTTCCCGCCCACCCGCGCGGCCCAGTCGATGCGCCGGCCCACGAGCGGGGCGAGGAAGCCGGGCGGCGCGGCGAAGCGGGCCGTGGCGCGGCCCTGCGCGTCGAGCGCGCCGGCCGTGTCCACGAACGGCGATCCCGGCGCGAGCCGGTGGCTGGCGCCCAGGAACCGGTCGCGGTTCAGGGGCCAGAGCACCCCCTGGTAGACGAAGCCCGGGCTCGTCCCGCTCGTCGAGCCGAGCACGAGGTAGCTGGCGCCGGCGCGCGACGCTCCCGCGTCGAGGAACAGCGGGACGTCCGCGCCCGCGGCCGCGCCGGCCTCGGTGCGCCCGCACACGAGCGGCGCGGGCGCCACGGCCTCGATCACGAGGTCCGGCCACAGGCGCACGCGCGCGCCGTCGCCCTGGGTCACGACGACGCGGAACGTGCCCCGGCCCTGCGCTCCGGTCGAGGCCAGCGCGAAGCGCAGGCGACCGCGGCCCAGGTCGGTCACGGCACCCGGGCTGGCGACCGGCACGGCCTCCAGGCTCGTCACGAGCAGGCCGGGCGCGAAGGGATCGATGCCTTGGTCCTCGAGGTTGCGCAACTCGACGTCGACCGTGATCGAGCTCGCGCCGTCGGCCGGGAAGCGCTCGGCGCTCGGCGTGACGCGCGTCAGGAAGTGGTCCGCGCGTCCCTGGAGCGACCCGCGCCAGAAGGGCAAGCGGTCGTTGGCCAGCCGGACGACCGGGTCGAGGCCGCCAGGGGGGCCCTCGATGACGCGCAGGTCGCACCAGTACTGGCCGTTCGCGCAGCCTTGAGCCGCGTTGCAGACGCCGTCCGTGTCCCCCAGGCGCGAGCTGACGAGGAAGGCCGTGGCGGCCGAATGCGTGAAGCTCGGCGGCGGCGCACCGCAGGAGGTCGGCAATAGGCTCGAGCACGAGCAGCGGCCGTCGCCGCCCATGTCGCGCGCGGCCAGCATCGCCGCCATGACCCGCGTGGGCAGGTCGCCGGAGCTCGAGAGGAGCGCCGCTTCGGCGCTCGTCACGACCACGGCCCCGGTGAGCAGGTTGCCTTGGATGGCGTAGGAGAGGTCGCCGGTGGTCCCCGACACGCCGAAGCGCGCCTGCCCGCACTGCGAGCCGGTGAACGTGGCCGGTCCAGCGCGCAGCGACACGATCCCGTACTGTCGACGCTGGTGCAGCGAGTCCTGCGTCCCGAGCAGCGTGACGATGTCCGCCGGCGCGGTGCCGTTCGCGAGCTCGTTCCAGATCGCGAGGCGGTTCGCACCGCTCGTGTCCACGACCGACTGCGCGGCGGCGCCGCCCTCGCCCACGCGCAGGACGCACAGGGCCGGCTTCAGGTCGAAGCCCGCCAGACAGGTGGCGGACGCGACGCAGACCTCGCCGGTGCGGTGGTTCACGACCACGATGGACCAGGTCGCGCGGGCGGGCGCCGCGAGGACCAGGAGCGACAGGAGCAGGGCCAGGAGCCGGGTACGCATGAGAGGCTGGGCGAGCCTCGTCGAGCCTACCGCGCGAGGCCGATCCGCGCCTTCAGGAGCCGGGTGCGGGGGCGAGCGTGACGAGCTTGGCGCCGGCCGAGACCGCCTGGCCTGCGGACACGTGGATCCCCTGCACGACGCCGTCGGTCGGAGCGCCGATCTCGTTCTGCATCTTCATCGCCGAGAGGATCAGGAGCGGCGCGCCCTTCGCGACCGCCTGCCCCTGTGCGACGAGCAGCTCGACGACGACGCCCGGCATGATCGCCGTGACGACCCCGCCGGCCTTGCCGGCCGCCTTCTCCGCGGCGTGCGCCGCGCGCTCGCGCTCGTCCTCGAGCGACACGTCGTAGCGGTGGCCGGCCAGCGAGGCCGTGACCTCGTTCTCGCTGCCTTCGAGCGAGAGCGCGAAGCTCTTCCCGCCGTGCAGCACGATCACCTGGCCCAGGTCGTCGACCTCGCTGTACTGCAGGTCGAAGGGCTGGCCGTCGACCTGGATCACGAGCTGCCCGAGTCGCTCGAGCACCTCGACCTCGCGCAGCAGGCCGTTCACGGTGACGAAGTACTTCACGACGCGCCTCCGCCGCGGACCGGCCGGGCCGCGTGACGCGCGACGTCCTCGCGCCCGCGCGCCAGCCAGGCCGCGCGGCTCGAGGCGTCGGTCGAGAGCGCGCGCCGGCGCGCCTTGTGGTGACGGAACACCGCGGCGGCCGCGGCCACCAGATCGGCGTGCTCGTGCGTGCCGCGCGCGAGGTCCAGGCCCTCGAGGAAGTGCGTGTCGAACTTCCCGGCGCGAAAGCGCGCGTCCTCGAGCACGCTGAGCGCGGCGGGCAGGCTGGTCTTGACCCCGCCCACGTTGATCTCCTGCAAGGCACGCCGCAGGCGGTCGATGGCCTCCTCGCGCGTCGCCCCCCACACGACGAGCTTGCCCAGCATCGGGTCGTAGTCGACGCCGACCTCCATGCCGCGGTACATGCCGAGGTCGAGCCGCACGAACGGCCCGCCTGGCATGCGCAGGTTCCGGATGGTGCCCGTCGACGGCAGGAACTTGTTGCGCGGATCCTCGGCGTTGATGCGCACCTCGATCGCCCAGCCGTTCCAGCGCACGGCGTCCTGGTGGTAGCCCAGCGGCTCGCCGCTCGCGACGCGCAACTGCTCGCGCACCAGGTCGACGCCGGTGACCATCTCCGTCACCGGGTGCTCGACCTGCAGGCGCGTGTTCATCTCGAGGAAGTAGAAGCTCCCCTTCGACCACAGGAACTCGACCGTGCCCGCGTTCTGGTAGCCGACCGCGCGGCCGGCGCGCAGCGCGACCTCGCCCATCGCCTCACGCGTCTTGGCGTCGACGACGACCGAGGGGCACTCCTCGATGAGCTTCTGGTGGCGGCGCTGGATCGAGCACTCGCGCACGCCGTAGTGCACGCCGTGGCCGTGGTGGTCGAACAGCACCTGGACCTCGACGTGACGTGGCTCCTCGAGGTAGCGCTCGAGGTACACGCGCCCGTCGCCGAAGCTCGACAGCGCCTCGCCCGAAGCCGTGCGGAACGCGCCCTCGATCTGCGCCGGATCCCGGCAGATGCGGATGCCCTTGCCCCCGCCGCCAGCCGAGGCCTTGATCGCGACCGGATAGCCGATCTCGGCCGCGGCCCGCTTGACCGCTGCCGCGTCGTCCACCGGATCGACGAGGCCGGGCACGACCGGCACGTCGGCGTCGCGCATGCGCCGTCGCGCGCGGATCTTGTCGCCCATGGCCTCGATGGCCTCGGCCGGCGGACCGATCCACACCAGGCCCGCCTCACGGACCGCGCGCGCGAAGGCCGCGTTCTCGGAGAGGAACCCGTAGCCCGGGTGGATCGCCTGGGCTCCGGTCGCCTTGGCCGCGGCCAGGACCTTGTCGACGCGCAGGTACGTCTCGCGCGGCGTCGTGCCGCCGAGCGGTACGGCCACGTGTGCCATGCGCGTGTGGAGCGCGCGCT
>JAEUHZ010000051.1 GCA_016795205.1 Planctomycetota bacterium
CGGTGCGCGCGCGGCGCCGGGAGCGTGCTGAACGGCAGTTCCATCGACGGCATCCTCCTGGATCGAGGCTCACGCCTCGCTGCTCCGGGGACGCGGCGGCGGGCTCCAGGTCGCAGGGGAACCAGCGAAAATGGACAGCGAACTGGGTCAGTATCCCGTGCGGTCGAGGCGTTGGTAGACGGCGTGCCTCCCCACCCGATCCTTCGCCCTCAGCACGAACGGCCCACCATTCGCCGCATAGAACCGCGAGCGCTCGAAGTGCAGCGGCACGCCCACCACCCAGCGCGGCCACATCGCCTCCGGCACGTTCTCCATGTAGTCCTCGCGCGCGGGGATCCCGCGGTCGAGGAGCTTGTAGATGCAGGCCTTGTCCGCGAAGACGCCCACGACCTCGTCGGGCTGGCGCTCGCGCACGAGCAGGTCGTAGAGCTCGTCGTCGACGTGGCGGTGGTCGAGGTCGTTCTGCTGATCGTAGAGCTTCTGGACGTAGAGGGGACCGAGGTGGCGGCCGAACAGGGTCTGCACGGTCGTCGCGCAGAGCAGGACGAGGACGATTCCGGCGCTGACCGCGGCTGTGCGGTGACCGAAGCGGTCGGCGATCCAGGCGACCCCGCAGGCGGAGAACACGAAGACGAGCAGGTAGCTCGGCAGGTAGGCGCGCAACAGGAAGGCGTCGCCGAACAGGACCACGAGCAGCAGCGCCCCACCGCCCGCGTTCGCGGCGATCCAGCGCAAGGCGGTTCGGTGCGTGCGTCGCAACCAGAGCACGCCTCCCGGTGCCAGGGCCAAGAGCGGCCAGGTCAACACCAGGTCCAGCCGCTGTTGGACGAACAGGTTCTCCAGCGAGCGCCACTTGACCTCGATCCACGGCATCGAGTCGGGCGCGCGCCCCTTGGCATCGAACCAGTACTCGCGCGCGAACGAGCTGAAGAACAGCGCGACGGTGAACAAGCCGACCACGCTCGCCCCGGCGACGTACGTCCAGGTCCGCGGCGAGCGCAGCACCGTGGACACGCGCCAGCGCTCGCCGCGGATCCAGGGCGCGGCGCAGGCCGCCAGCGCGGTGCCGGCGACGTAGGGCACGACGCCCTCGTGCCAGCCGTAGGCCAACACGGAGGTCGCGATCATCCCCAGGGCGAGCAGCACGCGGCGACGGCGGTCGGGCTCCGGCGGCGCGATCAGCGTGCGGTACGCCAGCGTCAGGAACGCCAGGTACCAGCACGCGAACCCGGCCTGTCCCCAGCCCGTGCGCGACAGGAAGGCGTGCAGCGGCGAGAGCGCCGTGAAGGCGGCGGCGAGCAGCGCGATCCAAGGGCGCTGGGGCAGGAGGGCGCGCGCGAGCAGCGCCACGCAGACGACGGTCAGGGTTCCGAGGATCGCGCTCGATGCGCGCAGCGACTCGAGCGCTCCGAGTCCCGAGCGGTAGAGCCAGCGCGTCGCGAGCTGGTGCAGGTAGCTGTGCTGGTAGGCCTCGGTCTCCTGGCCGTGGAGGCTGGCGACCTCGCGCGCCCAGGCGGCGTCGGCGCGCAGGTTGTCGCCCAACCCGCCTCCGCGCGGCAGCGCGTGGATGCGCGCGGAGTGCAGGTACGAGCCGTCGTCGGGCCCGATGCGGAACGACTCGAGATCGGCGCAGCGCAGCCAGCCCGCGACCAGCGTGACGAACGCCAGCGCGAGCCACCAGGCGGCGCGCGCGCGGCTGGGACCCGGCGCGCCGTTCACGGGCGGCTCATCCGACGAGCGCCACGCAATCGATCTCGACCAGCGCCCCGCGCGGGAGCTCGGCCACCGCGACGGTCGAGCGCGCCGGCGGCTCCGCGCCCGGGAAGTACCGGGCGTAGACCGCGTTGACCGCGGCGAAGTCGCTCATGCGGATCAGGTACACGGTGCACTTCACGACCCGCGAGGCGTCCGTCCCGGCCGCCGCCAGGACGCCCATCAAGTTCGTGAGGGCGCGCTCGGCCTGTGCCGCGACGTCGGCGCCCACGAGCTCACCGCGCGCGGGGTCGAGCGCGATCTGCCCCGAGCAGTGCACGAGCCCGCCGGCCACGATCGCCTGGCTGTAGGGCCCGATCGCCGCGGGGGCGTCGGGCGTCGTGATCCTGGTCCTGGTCGTCATGGGTCCTGCTTCCGGAGTTCCTTGAGCGCCTCGGCCACCGCGGGCGGCACGAAGCGGCCGGCGTCGCCGCCGGCCAGCGTGATCTGCCGCACCAACGTGCTCGACACGTGCGCGTACGCGGGACTGGGGGCCAAGAGCAGCGTCTCGATCCCCGGCGCCAGCTCGGCGTTCGTGCGCGCCATCGCGGTCTCGAAGTCGAAGTCCGCGCCACCCCGCACTCCGCGCAGCAGCACCGCGCAGCCCAGACGCCGGGCCGCGTCGACCACCAGGCCGTCGATGCGCACGACCTCGACGCCCTGCAGGCCACGGGTCGCGCGGCGCAGGAGCTCGATGCGCTGCTCGGTCGTGAACAGGCCCTGCTTGCCCGCGTGGTGCGCGACGCCGACCACGACGCGCTGCGCCAGCCGCCGGGCGCGCTCGATGAGGTCGAGGTGCCCGAGGGTCGGGGGGTCGAAGCTGCCGGCGTAGAGGATCCCGTCGAGCATGGGCGCAGCGCGCTCAGGATGCGGGACGCGCGCGCGCCCGCAAAGCCCGAAGCTGCCTGCGACCGGCGCCGGCCCCGCGCGTCCCGCGGGTCGTGGACGCTCCGCGCCCGATTCCGAGGCCCCTGCTCGTGGCCGCGCTCGCGCTCTCCATCGGGAGCTGGCTCGGGTCCGAGGTCCCAGAGGTCCCTGCGACGGCCTGGCGCGGTGCCGTGATGGCGGCGCTGGCGCTGGCAGGGGTGGCGTTGCTCGCCGGGTCCCCCGCCGGCGCGCGCCCAGCGGCCGCGGCGCTCCTGCTGCTCGCGCTGGGCGGGCTGCGGGCGCGGGCCGTGGCGGACTCCCCGGCCGAGCCCGCTGGCCGCTTCGTGCCGGGGCGCGTGCTCGACGGGACAGTCCGGGGCCGGCTGGCGCCCGGGCGGCTGGAGGTCGAGTTCGCGGCAGGGCTCGTGGCGCCCGGCGAGACGATCGCGCTCGTCGGCGGGCGGCCCGCGGCGGCGCGCGCGCGCGGACCCGAGCCCGCGCCGCGACCGCGCTCCGACGCACCGCGCGTGGCGCTGCTGCCGGACGAGATCGTGCGCCTCGCGCCGCCGCCGGACACGCTCGGCGCGCGCTTGGCGGGCGCGCTGCAGTCGGCGCGCGCGGCGCTGCTCGCGAACCTCGCGGCGGTGGACGATCCCGACGGCCGCGCCCTGGCGGCAGCGCTCGTGCTGGGCGAGCTCGCGCTGCTCGCGCCCGAGCACCCGGACCTGTTCGTGCGCACGGGCACCTTCCACGCGCTGGCGGTGAGCGGGGTGCAGGTCGTGCTCGTCGCCGGCGTGATCCTGGCGCCGCTGGCCGCGCTGGCGGGCTGGCTCGCGCGACCGCTCGGGGCGGAGCGGGCGCGCATCGTGCGCGAGGTCGTGCGCGCGCTGGCCGTGGCGGCCTACGTGCCGCTCGCCGGGAGCGGGCCGCCCGTCGCGCGCGCGGCGCTGGCCTGCGTCCTGGCGCACCTGGCGCCGCTCGTGCCCGTGCGCGAGCGTGCACCCGTCGGCTCGCCGCGCGGAGCGGGCTGCGCGCGCCTGCCGCGCCGGCCGGACGGCGTCGCGCTGTGGTCCTTGGCGTTGCTCGTCGAGGTGCTGCTCGACCCGCGCGCCGGGGCCGCGCTCTCCGTCCAGCTCTCCTACGCCGCGACCCTGGGGCTCGTCGTGGGCACCTCGCCGCTGCGGCGGATCCTGGCGGTCCCCGTCCCGGCCGCCACGGACGCGCTGGGGAACCCGCGCAACGCGCTGCTCCGCGCCGTGCTCGCGCGCGCCGAGGTCGCGGGGACGAGCGCGCTGGCGGCATCGCTCGCGGCCGTGGCGGCGACGCTGCCCTTCGTGTGGTGGCGGCTCGGCGAGTGGGCGCCGCTCGGCGCGCTGGCGACGATCGCGATCGCGCCGGCCGCGGCCGTGCTGCTGTTCGCGGGCTGGATCGCGGCGCTCGCCCCGGGCCTCGTGCCCGACCTCGCGCTGGCCGTGCCGGCGCGGACGATCCTGGCCACGCTCGAGGTGTTCGACGCGCTGCCGGGCTCGCCGGACGTGCTCCCGCACCGGCCGGTGCTCCTGGTCGCGAGCGCGATCGGGCTCGGCTTCGCGGCGATCGCGGGTCGCACGGAGCGCCTGCGCGACCGCGCCGGCCGCGGGGCCGCGTTGCTCTGCGCGTCGCTGTGCGTGCCGTGGACCAGCGCGCCGCGGGAGCTCGAGGTCCACGCGCTCGACGTGGGCCACGGAACGTGCTGCATCGTGCGCGCGCCCGGCCTGGGGACCTGGGTCTTCGACGCGGGCTCGCGCGACCGGTCCGAGGTCGCGCGCGCGGCGCTCGCGCCGGCCCTGCGGGCCTTCGACCCGGGACGGATCGGCGTGGTCCTGAGCCACCCCGATCGCGACCATGACGGCGCGCTCCCCTGGCTGGCGAGCCGTTACGAGGTGGCGGTCCATGCTGGTGCGCTGCCCGCACGCCTGGCCGAGCGGCTGCCGCACACCGCGCTGCGGATCGACCTCGCGACCGGGCGCGCGGCGCTGCCCACCCTGCAAGGGTCGTGTGTCGACGGCGCCCTGTGGCTCGAGCGCGGGCTCGACGTCGCGGGCAACCAAGGCTCGCGGACGTTGCGAGTCGTGTGGCGTGGCGCGAGCGTGCTGCTCGCCGGAGACGCGGACGCCGAGGGCCTGCGGGCCTGGCTCGACCTCCCGGCCCACGAGGGACCGGTCCGGCTGCTCCTGGCCCCGCACCACGGCTCCGAGATCGAGCGCATCGGACGGCTCCTCGAGGCGCTGCAGCCGGCTGAGGTCTGGGTCAGCGGCCAGGCCCGACCGCCGATCGCGGGCGAGCTCGAGCGCCGGGGGATCGCCTGGCGCTCGACGGCCGGGGGTCCGCTGGTCCTCCACGGAGCGGGGCAGGCGGACCGGGCCCGAGCGGCGGTCCCGGCGGGAGCTGCGGACGGGGCGCGAGCGACGGACTGACGGCCGGGCGGCGATCAGGTGGAATGGGATGTGCCCGGTCCGGCCATGCCGATCACCCTCACCTGCCTCGCCCTGCTCGCCGTGGCCCTGCCCGCGGACGTGCGAAGCGAGTTGGACGGCCTGCGCCGGGGCTCGCGCCCGGGAGAGCCGGCACGGGTCGAGGTGGCGCGGGCGGCGCTCGCCGCCGGGGAGCTCGCCGTGTTCGTCGCCGAGCTCGACGCCGTCTTGGCGCGCGACCCGGACCTCCCGGCGGCGCGCGAGCTCGTGGCGCGCGCGCCGCTCGCGCTGAGCTTGCCGGCCGAGGCCGGCCGGTCCCTGGAGCGCCGCCTGGTCCTGTTCGGCGCGCGCGCGCAGCCGACCTACCGCGAGTTGGCGGCCGCCCGGCTGGCCGGCGAGCCACGCGACGGAGTGCTCGAGGAGCTCGGGCACGCGCTGCGCTCGCCCTCGCCGAACGTGCGCGCCTTCACGGCCTTCGCGCTGCGGCGCATCGACCCACGGGTCCAGGCCGACGCGCTCGTGCGTGTTGCCGTGCTCGACCCCTGCGCAGCCACGCGACGCGAGGCTGCGCGCACGCTGCGCGACGCGCGCGACGAGACGCTCGTGCTGCGGGTGGCGGCGGCGCTGGCGCTCGACGACGCGCTGCCGCGGGCGAACGCAGCTGCCGCCCTGGGGGAGATCGGGCACGCGGCAGCGCTGCCGCTGCTCGTCGGGCGCCTGGCGGCGCTGCAGTCCGGCGGGCATCCCGGCGGCACCCGTGCCCACGTGTCGTTCACGCGGCAGGCCGCGTACGTGCGGGACTTCGAGCCCCAGATCGCGCAGGGCGCGTCGATCGCCGACCCGCTGGTCGACGTCGCCACCGAGGGCACCGTGCTCGACGTGCGCGTCGTGACCTCGCACGTGCGCGTCGAGGTCGAGCGCCGCGCGCTGTGCGCCGCGTTGCAGCGCATCAGCGGGGCGCGGCTCCCGCTCGAGCCCGGGCGCTGGCTGGCCTGGTGGGAGGCCCGCCGCAGCACGCCGACGTCGTCGTCGGACTGAGCCGGCGCCTCGATGCGCCCTACACCGCCGCCTGGGCGGGCAACCGTTCCGGGGCCGGGCGACGTCAGGTCGGGAGGTGGCCCTGGAAGCCCTGCAGCGCGGTGCGTTGGAGGTAGAACGAGAGGCCACGCTCGGCCCCCAGCTCCTCGCCCCCGCCCGCGCGTCCGGGCCCGCCGTGGACCATCTGCGGCAGGACCATGCCGGGCGGGAGGGCCTGCTCGGCCATCTTGTCCGAGGCCAGCCACACGCGGCCGTGCCAGGGCGCGGCCTCCAGTGCGAAGGCCTGGTTCCAGGCCGCATCGTTCGAGTAGGCACTGCAGACCAGGCCGCCGCCGCCCAGGTTCACGAGGACGGCCGCCTCGCGCGCCTCGCCCGAGTACGGGAGCAGCGCGGCGACCGGTCCGAAGACCTCCTCGGCGTGGAAGGCCGGGTCGCGGCCGTCGCGCGCGACGATCAGCGTCGGGGCGACGAAGTACCCCTGGGGACGGATCGGCCCGGCGCCGCCGCAGGCGATCGTCCCGGCGCGCGCCAGGCGCTCGATCCCGGCGCGCACGTCGTCGAGCTGCGACTTCGACGCCAGCGGGCCCATGCGCGTGGCCTTGTCAGCGGGGTCGCCGACCACGATGCGCGCCAGCGCCGCCACGAGCTCGTCGCGCACGAGCGACAGCGCGTCGCCCGGCACGAGCACGCGCCGCACGGCGGTGCACTTCTGACCGGTCTTCTGCGTCATGTCGAGCACGACGTTGTTCACGAACAGCCCGAAGGTCTCCGAGCCGGGGTCGACGTCCGGCGCGAGGACCGCCGCGTTCAAGGAGTCGGCCTCGATGTTGACGCGCACGTTGCGCCGCACGAGGTTGGGGTGCCCGCGCAGCTTGGCTCCGGTGGCGGAGCTGCCCGTGAACGCCAGCGCGTCCTGCGGTCCGAGGTGGTCGAGCAAATCGCCCAGCGAGCCCGCGATGAACTGGAACGCGCCCGCGGGCAAGCCCCCGTGCTCCACGACCTCGCGCGCGATGCGCCAGGCGAGGAGCGCCGTGGGCGTGCCGGGCTTCTCGACCACGGGCACGCCGGCGAGCAGCGCGCAGGCAGCCTTCTCGAGCATTCCCCAGGCCGGGAAGTTGAAGGCGTTCACGTGCACGGCCACGCCGCGGCGCGGCACGCACAGGTGCACGCCGGAGAAGCGCGGCGTGCGGCCGAGCTGCACCTGCGCGCCATCGAGCAGGTAGGTGCGCGCGCCGAGCTTCTCACCCAGGCCCGCGTAGTAGGTCAGGGTCCCGATCGCGCCGTCGATGTCGAACTTGGCATCGCCGCGCGTGGTGCCCGCGCTGCGGATCGAGACCTCGATGAGCTCGTCGCGCTTGGCGTGGATCGCGCCCGCGACGCCGGCCAGGAGCTTCCCGCGCTCCGCGAAGGAGAGGCCCGCGAGCGCCGGTCCGCCTTGGTCGCGCGCGAAGGCCAGGACGGCCCGGAAGTCGATCCCGCCCGACCCGCACACGGCGATCGGGGACTCGCTGGTCGGGTCGACGAGGGTCGCGAGGTCGCCGGCGGCGTCGTGCCAGCGACCGAGGACGTGGCTCTGGAGTCGTTCCATGGGGCTCGGGGGGCGCTCCCGGCGGGCCTGGGCCGGGTTGGCGAGGGCGAAGAGTCTACGGGCTCTCGCGCTCCAGGCCGAGGACTGCGCCGGAGGTCAGAATGCAGCCCCGCGCGGCTCGTAGTCGCCGGCCTGCCCCGCGCACCCCGCTCCCATGATGGCCCTCCTCCGCATGCCCATGTTCGGCTTCGCGCTGCTCGCCTTCCTGCTGCTCGCCGTCCTGCTGGTCCTCGCGGTCTGGTTCGCGACCCGCGGCGCGGCCGATCCGGCCCGCACGCGCCTCTCGGGGCCGGCGGGGATCGCGATCGGCTGCGCCGTGCTGCTCGTGGCGGCCTTCGGCGCGCTGGCCACGATCGTCGTGGTCCTCGTCAACCTGCCGGGCGAGATCGCCCGGCGCGGGCCGATCAGCCGGATCGAGCTGCGCTACGCGGAGGAGGAGCCGGCGCGGGCGACGGACGGTCCGGCCCGGGAGGCGGGGCCGAGGATCCGCGCCGAGATCGAGCTGCGGCCGGGGGTCGAGGCCGGTCCGGTGGTCGCCGTGCTGCGCCGCAAGATCGCGTCGGACCTGGACCTCGACGTGCGCACGATCGAGCGCGAAGGCGCGCGTCGCACGGTGATCGCCGTGGACGGCCGGCTCGACGCTCGGGCGCGGCGTGAGCTCGCGGACGTGCTGCGCGACCTGCGGGAGGACTTGCCCGGCCTCGACCTGCCGGCCGGGATCGTGGTCGAGGTCCGGGGGCCCGACGACGGCTCCTGAGGGCCGCAGCGGGTCCAAGGCCCGCGGGCGCTCCCCACTCCCCAGCCGCGGCGCGGCGGCCGGGCGGGCGGGCTCCGGCGCGAGCGCGGCTGGTGCGCGCGGCCGCGCCCGCCCCTAGGATCCGGGCATGGCGTCGCGCCTGGACTCCTCATTCGCGGACGAGGTCGCGGTGGTGACCGGCGGCGGCACGGGGCTCGGGCTCGAGGTCAGTCGCGGGCTCGCGCGGCGCGGCGCGACGGTCGTGATCGCCTCGCGGAACGCGGCGCACCACGCGCCGCTCCTCGAGGAGGCACGCGCGCACGGCTGGCGGGTCGAGGCCGAGATCGTCGACGTGCGCGAGGCCGCGTCCGTCCGGGCGGCGGCCGAGCGCGTGTTGGCGCGCCACGGGCGCGTCGACATGCTCGTGAACAACGCCGCCGGGAACTTCGTGTGCCCCGCCGAGCGCCTGTCGTCGAACGCCTGGCGCGCGGTGCTCGGCATCGTGCTGGACGGCACCTTCTGGTGCTCGCAGGCCTTCGGCCGGGCCATGATCGAGCGTAGGCAGGGCCGCATCCTGAACGTCGTCGCGACCTACGCCTGGACCGGGATGCCGGGAGTGGTGCACTCGGCCAGCGCCAAGGCCGGCGTGCTGGCCATGACGCGCACGTTGGCGGTCGAGTGGGCGCGCTTCGGCGTGCGCGTGAACGCGATCGCTCCCGGGCCGTTCCACAGCGACGGCGCGCAGCAGAACTTGTGGCCCGATCCGGAGGCCGAGCGCGCGATCCGCGAGCGGATCCCGCTCGGGCGCTTCGCGACGCGCGAGGAGGTCGCGGCGCAGTGCCTGCACCTCCTCGGGGCGGACAGCGCCTACATCACCGGCGAGTGCTTGGTCATCGACGGCGGCGCGAGCTTGGGGCAGGGCCTGTGGGAGCCCGGCGCGCGCTTCACGCGCAAGCGCGCGCCCGCGGAGGGCGGCGCGGCGTGAGCGCGCCGCGCGCCCGCGACGAGTTCGAGACGGAGCGGCCGAACCCGGCCAGCGAACGTCTCGACGAGCTCTCGATCGCCGACGCGTTCGACGTCGTGCAGTCCGAGGACGAACGGGTCGCGCGGGCCGTGGCGCTGGCCAAGGACGAGATCGTGCGCGCCATCGAGCTCGCGGCCGACTCGCTCAGTCGCGGCGGGCGCCTGCTCTACTTCGGCGCCGGGACCAGCGGACGCCTGGGCGTGCTCGATGCAGCGGAGTGCCCGCCGACGTTCGGCAGCGATCCGGCGCAGGTCGTGGGCGTGATCGCCGGCGGCGAGCGCGCGCTGCGCGCGGCCGTCGAGGGCGCCGAGGACTCGGCCGCGGGCGGCGCGGCCGACGCCGACCTCCACGGCGTCGGTCCGCTGGACCTCGTGTTCGGCATCGCCGCGGGCGGCACGACGCCCTACGTGCACGGCGCGCTGGCGCGCGCGCAGGCCCGCGGCGCGCGAACCGTGTTCCTGGCCTGCGTCCCGCGCGAGCAGGCCGCCGACGACGCCGACGTCTCGATCCGCGTCGTGACGGGCCCCGAGGTCCTGGCGGGCAGCACGCGCCTCAAGGCCGGCACCGCGACGAAGTTGGTCCTGAACCGCGTGACCACGCTGGCCATGGCGCGGATCGGGAAGGTCTACCGGAACCTGATGGTCGACGTGGACACGAACGCCAACGCCAAGCTGTGGGCGCGCGGGGTCGGCCTGGTCGGGCGCGTCGTCGGCTGCGGGCGGGAACGCGCCGAAGAGCTCCTGCGCGCGGCCGGCGGCCGCGTCAAGGTCGCCAGCGTGATGGGCCTGCGCGGCCTCGACCCGGACGCAGCGCGCGCGCGCCTCGAGCGCGCGGGCGGCCGCCTGCGGCGCGCGCTCTCGGACTGAGCTTCAGGGAGCAGGCGCGGCGAACGCGAGCCGTGCGCGCACCTCGGCCAGGAAGCGCTCCCAGTCGAACGCCGGCCCGGGATCGACCTTGTCGCGCTGGACGTGGTAGTGGCCCAGGATCCCGCGGAAGTCGCGCCATTCCGCCTCGGTGAGCGCGCGGTCGAGCACCTTGCCGTCCGGTCCGCGGGGCGCGTCGGGCTCGATCGCTGGGAAGGCCCGGCACAGCGCCGCGGTGAGCTTGACCAGGCTCGCGTACTGCTCGGGCGTGAAGTCGTGCTGCTGGAGCTCCTCGCCCTGCACCCGGCCGATCACACGCTCCGACCGCGCGGGCCGCGCGACGAAGCCGCGCTGCCGCAGGCCGCCGTCCTGGTAGCGAGCCGGGATGCGCACGTAGGACCCCCCCACGTCGGTCGCGTACCACTCGTCCAGGGCCTGGGCGACCCCCAGCGGGTAGGCCCCCATGTTGGCGATCTCGACGCCGACCGAGCGCGAGTTCGACTTCGTCGCGTGCCAGGCGGTCTCGCGCGCGTCGAGCGTCTGGTAGATCGTGCCGTCGAGGTCGAGCAGGAACTGGACCGACAGCCCGCGCTGGTCGTGCAGCACGCGGAAGCAGGTCTGCGACAGCCCGCACACGTCGTAGTGGAGCACGAATTGATCGACGGCACGCCGCGCTGCGGCGAGGTTCGTGCTGAAGGGCTCGACCAGCACCTCCTCCGACTCGGTGATCCGCCGCTGCTGCTGCGCCGCGGTGCGCTCGTCCGGCTCGCCGGCGCGGGGCGGCGGGACCCACTCGGGGTTGTCGCGCTGCACGCGCCGCACGCGGCCGGGCTCGTAGCGCGGGCCCACACGCGCTCCGGGAGCGTCGGCGGCCATGAAGCGCGGCTCGGTCGAGTAGGCGTCGTAGTGCGGTGGCTCCGTCCACAGGACCACCGGAGCGCCGACGTGGAAGCGCCGCCCCGCGACGACGATGGACTCGTTCACGGGTTCGACCCAGGTCGAGGAATCCGCAGGCACGTGGTGGACCGGGCGCGGCGCGCTGCAGGCCGAGGCCAGCGCCAGCAGGACGAGCGGGAGGCGGCGCGACATGGCCCCCGCGAGGCTACGCCTCGTCCGCGCGACGTTCCAGCGCCTCAGACCGTCTGCCCGCCGCACGAGCTGCCCGCGCCGGCGGTGCAGCCGAAGCAGTGGCGGCGCGTCACGATGCGGCGCCGCGCCAGGGCCTCGAGGTCGAACTCCGCCAAGTGCCGGGGCGCGCCGAAGCCGGTTTCGAGCCCCAGCATCTGGTTGAAGTCGCAGTCGTGGAGCCGCCCGTCCCAACCAACGGACAGCGTCGTGCGGCACATGACGCCCGGCGCGGCGGCCGGGTTGTAGGCGGCGACCAGCTTCTCCATGTAGCCCGCGAGGTTTCCCGTGCGCTCGAGCCACTCGAGGTAGCGCGCGATCGGCATGTTCGTGATCGTGATCAGCGCGTCGAACTCGAGACCGTGGAGGCGGCGCAGCTCGCGTTTCCACTCGGCTTCGAGCGTCGCCTGCGAGGCGCCGGGCAGGAACGCGCCCGAGGGGTTCGTGACGAGCGTCAGCCGCAGCCTCCCGCCTTGCCCGTACCCGACGTCGTTCAGGCGCCGCAGGCCGTCGAGCGAGCGCTCGAACACGCCCTCGCCGCGCTGCCGGTCCGTCTGGGACTGGCGGTAGTGCGGCAGCGAGGCCACGACCTCGACCTCGTGGGCGGCGAGGAACTCCGGCACGTCCGCGAAGCGCGGCAGCGCCAGGATCGTCAGGTTGCAGCGGTCGATCACGCGCCGGCCCAGCGCGCGTGCACCCTCGACGAGGCGGCGGAAGACCGGCGAGAGTTCGGGCGCGCCGCCGGTGATGTCGAGCGTGGGGATCGAGCTCGCCGCCAGGACGCGCAGGGCCAGCTCGGCCGTCTCGGCGCTCATCGACTCCGTGCGCGTCGGCCCGGCGTCGACATGGCAGTGGTTGCAGGTCTGGTTGCAGACCCGGCCCACGTTGACCTGGAAAACGTGGATGCCCGTCGCGGTCAAGGGCTGCAGGCCATTCTCCGCCAGCCGCGCCTCGAAGTCGCCGCCGCGCAGCGGGAGCGCGTCGAGGACTCGCAGTTGCTCCTTGGGGTCGGCCAGCGGCGCGCCGCGCGCCTCGAGGGTCGGAAGCGTGACGATCACGGATGGCTGCTCACATCGAGACCGCGGTCGCGTGCTTGCGCATCTGCACGCCGTGCACGAGCGCCGCCCCGCCCGTGATGGCGGCGGCGACGTGGACCGCTTCGGTCAGCTGGTCGAGGTCGTAGCCCTTCGCGAGCGCGTCGTTCGTGTAGGCGTCGATGCAGTAGGGGCACTTCACCGCGTGGGCCACGGCCAGCGCCATCAGGGACTTCTCGCGCGCCGAGAGCGCGCCGTCGGCGAAGACGGCCCCGTACCAGCCGAAGAACGCCTGGGCCAGCGCCGGCGCGTTCTCCCCGATCGAGGGGAACGCGGAGAGGTCCGACTTCTCGTAGTACTCGCTCATGGGGCGCTCGGCAGGCTGTCCGTGAAGGTCGCGGGAGGATAGGGCCGGCCAAGATCGTCGCTGGCTCCGCGGCCCACAAGCGGCGCGTCGGATCTACGTCCTTCCCCGCTTCCCCGGACGCGGATTCGATCCGCGACCCGCGCGCACCCCCGCGCGTCGAGCGGGCATGCGGACCGTGCGCTGCCTGGGCGCCTCGCTCTTCGGGGCCGGCGCGGAGCTCGTGACCATCGAGGCTAGGGTCGAGCCGCGCGAGAAGGGCGGGACGGAGGTGCTGCTCACCGGCCTTCCCGACTCGGTGCTCCGGGAGAGCCGCGGGCGCATCCAGTGCGCCCTCTCCGAGGTCGGCCTCGACCTGGCGCCCGGACGACTGTTCCTGAACCTGGTCCCGGCTGCGCGGCGCAAGTCGGGCGAGATCCTCGACCTGCCGCTGGCCCTGGCCTCCGCCGCGGCGTCGGGCCACTTCGACCCGCGCGCGCTGCGGGGTGCGATCTTCCTGGGCGAGCTCGGCATCGACGGCCGGCTGCACGCCGTGCCGGGCGGCCTGGCCGCGGCCGTGGCGGCGCGGGAGCGCGGCGTCACGCGCCTGTTCGGCCCGCCGGCCACGGCGGCCGAGGCCGCGGCGTTTCCCGAGATCGAGGCCCACGGTGCGCAGAACCTGGCCCAGGTCGTGGCGCACGTCGCGGGCGCGCGCGCGCTGGCGCGCGCCGCGCCCGAGGAGCACGCCCTGGTCCTCCCCGGGCACGTGCCGTCCCTCGACGACGTGCGCGGGCTCGTCGACGCCAAGCTGGCGCTCTCCGCGGCGGCCGCCGGTGGTCATGCGATCCTCTTCGTGGGACCGCCCGGGGCAGGCAAGAGCATGCTGGCGCGCCGCCTCCCCCGCCTGCTCCCGCCGCCCGAGCTCGACGAGCGCCTGGCGATCACGCGCGTCCTGTCGGCCGCGGGACGCTGGCCGGGCGGGCTGGCCCGCGAGCGGCCGTTCCGCGCGCCGCACCACACGACGAGCTACGCCGGGCTGGTGGGCGGCGGACCGGCGGCCACCCCGGGCGAGGTCACGCTGGCGCATGGCGGCGTCCTGTTCCTGGACGAGTTCCCGGAGTTCCGCCGCGACGTGCTCGAGGCGCTGCGCGAGCCGATCGAGAGCGGCACGATCACGATCTCGCGCGCCAGCCAGCGCGTCGACCTGCCCGCGCGCTTCCAGCTCGTCGCCGCGATGAACCCCTGCCCCTGCGGCTACCGTGGCCATCCGCGCGTGCCCTGCCGCTGCGCGCCGCGAGCGGTCGAGCGCTATCGCGGTCGGATCTCGGGCCCCCTGCTCGACCGCATCGACCTCGTCGTCGAGGTCGCCGCGACGAGCGCCGAGGAGTTGATCGCGAGCGCCGGCGAACGCCAGCCCGATCCCACGGCGAGCGAAGGGGCCGTCGCCGCGCGCGTGCGTCAGGCCGTCGAGCGGGCGCGCGCGCGCCAGGACGGGCGCCGCAACGCCGACCTCGATGCGGAGGCGCTCGACCGCCATGCGCCGCTCGACGAGCGCGGCCAGCGCCTGTTGGCCCAGGCGGCGGCCCGTCGCGTGCTCTCGGCGCGGGCCGTCCAGTCCCTGCGTCGGGTGGCGCGCACCTGCGCGGACCTGGAGGGATCCGCAGCCGTGACGGCCGCGCACGTGGCGCAGGCGCTGGCCTTGCGCGCCGCGCTCGGCTGAGGACGCCCGGGGCTGGCCTGCCGCCGCGCGCTCCGTCCCACCCGGCGCAGCTCGGCTGCCCCCCGTCGCTCGGGGGTCCGTGCAGCAGGGGACGATCTGGACGAGGCCGCGGCCGACGATCCGCGCGCCGCACAGTCGCGCTACTCGTGCCGCAGCGCTTCGACCGGGTCCATGTTCGCGGCCCGCCACGCCGGATAGAGCCCGAACACGATGCCGATCCCGGCCGAGATCACGAACGCCAGGATCGGCGCGGTCGGCGTGACGATCGTGCGCATGTTGGCCCAGTACTCGACGCCGATCGGGATCAGGAGCCCGAGCGCGATGCCCAGGAGTCCGCCGCCGATCGACAGCACCACCGTCTCGACCAGGAACTGCGTCACGATGTGGCGCTTCTTGGCGCCCAACGCCCGACGGATGCCGATCTCGCGCGTGCGCTCGGTGACCGTGGCCAGCATGACGTTCATGATGCCGATGCCGCCGACGAGCAGCGAGATCGCGGCGATCGAGCTGAGCACGATCGTGAAGATCCGCTTGGTCTCCTGCGCGCGCAGCAACTGTTCCAGCGGGACCACGACCTCGTAGTCCTGCTGCGTGTGATTGCGCGCCAGCATCTCGCGCGAGGCAGCCGCCACCAGGGGCACCGCTTCGTCGCTCTCGCACTCGGCGATGATCTCGTGGAGCTGGACCTCCTCCATCTCGCGCGAGCCGGAGCGGATCTTGACCTGGATCTCGCCGAACCAGCGCTTGGCGGTCTCGAGCGGCAGGAAGACCTCGCCGGTGACGTCGGCGCCCGGCGCCGGCTGGTCCGTGCCGAGCGGGACGCGCGGCAGGAGCACGCCGACGCAGGTGAAGTAGTCGGCCCCGATCTTGATCCGCTTGCCCAGGGGCGATTCGAACGGGGCCAGATGGCGCGCGACCTCGTAGCCCAGCACGCACACGTTCGTGAAGCGCTGCTGATCCTCGGCCGAGATGAAGCGCCCCTCCGACAGCGGGCGCCCGGTGACGTCCACGTACTCGGGCACGGTGGCCAGCACCCGCGGGTTCAGCACGCGGTCGTGCAGCCGGACCTCCTGCTGGAGCTGGCGCACGGGCACGGCGCGCCGCACGCCGGGAAACGTCTGGGCCACGCGCTGGTGGTCGAAGGCCGTGAGCCCGTAGCTCGAGACGCGCGACGACTCGGCGCCGCGCACCAGGTCCTCGGGCGGCTTCACGCTGCGCAGGATCACGTTGCGGCTGCCGAGCTTGCGGATCTGCTCCTGCGCTTCCTCGCTGGCCCCTTCGCCGATGGCCAGCATGGCGATCACGCTGGAGACGCCGAACAGCACCCCCAGCGTCGTCAGCACGCTGCGCAGCTTGTGCAACAGCAGGCTGTTCCAGCCCAGCCGCACGGTGCCCAGCAGGGACGCGCTCCTCAAGCGCCACCGCCCGCGGCCGTCAGGCCGGCCCGGTTCTCGACGACCTCGTCGATCCGGCCGTCGCGCAGGCGCAGCGTGCGCTCGGCGCGCTCGCCGATCTTGGCCTCGTGCGTGACGAGCAGGATCGTCTTGCCCTCGGCATGCAGCTCGTCGAAGAGCGCCAGGATCTCGAGTGCCGTCTTGCTGTCCAGGTTGCCGGTGGCCTCGTCGGCCAGCACGATCGCCGGGTCGTTGACCAAGGCACGCGCGATCGCCACGCGCTGCTGCTGCCCGCCCGAGAGTTCCATCGGCCGGTGACCCAGCCGCGCACCGAGCCCCACGCGCTCAGCCAGCATCCGCGCGCGCTCCTCCCCGTCCGCCGGCGGATCGTCCTGGTAGAAGAGCGGCACGAGGATGTTCTCGAGCACGTCGAGTTGCGGGATCAGGTTGTAGGACTGGAACACGAAGCCGATCTCGCGGCTGCGCAGCTCCGACAGCTCGTCGTCGTCGAGCCCGCCGACCTCCTGGCCGCGAACCTTGTACGAGCCGCTCGTGGCGCGGTCGATGCAGCCCAGCAGGTTGAGCAGGGTCGACTTGCCCGAGCCCGAGCTGCCCATGATCGACCAGTACTCGCCCTTGCGGAACGTGAACGAGAGCCCGTCCAGGGCGCGCACCTCGTGCGAGCCCATGCGGTAGACGCGCGTGACGTCGCGGAGCTCCGCGACCGGTTCGGGGCCGCTCATCCGCCGGCGGCCGCGCCCGGCGCGGGCACGGCGCTCCCTGGCCCTGGAAGCGGCGCACTGCCGCCCTCGCCGCCACGGGCCGCGTTCCCGTCCGGCCGGGCACCTCCCGGACGGGCCGCGCCGTTCTCGGGACGCCCGGCGCCTTCCAGCCCTCGCCGACCTCCGGCCCCGCCCTCGGGGCGGGGCCGACCCTCGCCGCGCGGGCGCGCGCCGCCCTCGCCGCGTGGCGCACCTTCGCCGCGTTCGAGCGCGTCGAGCGGCGCGACGCCCTCCGGCCGCGGCCGGCCGGCCGCGGCGTCGGGGAGCGCGGTGGGCCCGGCCTCCGGGAAGCTCGAGGCCGCGTCCACGCCACCCTCCGCGGCCTTGGGCGAGAAGCCCGCCGGGGGCGAGAGCAGCACCGTCTCGCCGACCTTCAGGCCCTCCACGATCTCGACCAACGTCTGGCTGCTGCGCCCGGTCTTCACCGGTCGGCGCTCGTGACCCTGGCCGCGCGCGACGAAGGCGATCGTCTTGCCCTCGTCGAGGAAGATCGCCTGGAGTGGCGCCACGAGCGCGTCGGGCACGACCTCGGACAGGATCTCGATCCCGCAGGACATCCCCGGCCGCATCTCCGGGTGCGGGTTGAGGACCTGGATCTCGGTGCGATAGACGCGCTGGTTCGGGTTCGACCACCAGCTGCCCTTGTCCGGCAGCAGCGCCACGAACGTCACGCGCCCGTCGAACTGCTGGTCGCGCAGGGCATCGACGGTGATCCTGCAGGGCTTGCCCACCGTGACCTGCTTGAGCACGGACTCGTGGATCGAGGCCTCGACGATGATCCCGGTCGTGCGCGGGATCGAGAGGATCTCCTGGCGCTCGCGGACCGTGGTGCCGACCTGGATCGGCTCGCTGCTGCCCATGCGGCCGCCGCCTTCGACGCGCGCGTAGACCACCATCCCGGCCTGCCGTGCCAGGATGCGGCCCTTGGCGATCTGCTCCAGGATCTTGTCGAACTTCTCCTTCTCGAGGTCGAGCTTCGACTTGCTGGTCAAGAGCGAGGACTCGTAGTCGGCCAAGCGTGCTTCGGCCTGCAGGCGTGCGCGCTCGAGCCCGCGCTCGGCCTCGTGCACGTTGGCGTCGAGCTCGATCCGCCTGCGGGGGTCGTCGTAACGCTCCAGGAGATCGAACGCGCGCTGGGCCTGGAGCAGCGACACCTCGGCGCGCTGGAAATCGAGCTCGTCGCGATCGAGCTCGGTCTTCGTGAGGAAGCCCTTCTCCTCGAGGCTCTTCGACCAGTCGTAGGTGTTCTGGGACTTGGCCTTCTCGGCCTCGGCCAACTTGATCTTCTCCTGGGCCTGGGCGCGCAACTGCGCCAAGTCGCCTTCGAGGTACTTCTCGCGGTCCTTCGTGGCGAACAGCAGTCGGCGCTCGGCGGCTTCGATGTCGCTCTTGTTCTGGCTCTCCTGGATCTCGAACTGCGCCTTGGCCTTCACATAGGCGGCCTCGGCGTTCTGGACCGAGATCTCCTGGGCCACGCGCCGGTCCCGCAGGTCCGAGACGTCCAGCTCGCACAAAAGGTCACCCGGCTGGACCGTGGTGCCTTCCTCGATCAGGGACAGGATCGTGGTCTGGCCCTCGATCTCGCTCTTCACCGACAGGGCGTCCTTCGAGGCCAGGTTCCCGCGCTGCACGACGCTGATCACCAGCGTCTTGCGCTCGACCGGCGCGCCCAGGAGCTGCCGTTCCTCCTCGCCGCCCAGCCAGCCCGCGCGCCAAGCCCCGAGCGCGCTGCCGCCGACCGCGAGGAGCGCGACCCAGAACCAGGTGTGTCTGCGTTTCTTGGAGCTCATTCGCCCTCCACCGCGCTCGGATCGAGCAGTCGGATGCCGGTCTCGTCGACCCGCAGGAGCTCCATGTCCAGATAGAGCCCCATGCGGGAAAGAGTGTAGTCGATCCGCGACGCGGTGGCCGAGTTCTGGGCCGAGAGCAGCGACTCCTGCGCCTCGAGCAGGTCGCGCGTCGTGGCGCGCCCGGCGTCGAGCTGCAGCCGGGTGCTCTCGATGCGTCGATCCGCGAGTTGCACGGCGTTGGCCTGGATTCGCCAGCCCTCGAGTTGCGTCACGGTCTGGCGCAGGTCCTCGCGGACGTCGGCACGAATGCGGTCGGAGGCAGCGTCGACCGCGCGCAGCGCGGCCTCGCGCCGCACGATTGCCTCGCGCCACGCGTTGCGCTGCGGCAGCCGCTCGAAGGGGAACGAGAAGTCGAGCCCGACGCCCCACAACGTCTGGTCGAACTCGAGCGGCTGGCCCTCGGTGCTGAAGGCGCGGATGTCGCCGTTCACGGAGAGGAAGCCCTGCAAGGCGTCCTCCGCCACCTCGACCTTGCGGCGCGCGTCCTCCTCGCGCTCGATCGTCGTGAGGTAGTCGAGGCGGGCGGCCAGCGCGATACGCGTGGCGAGCTCCTCCTCGATCCCCGGCTGCGGGCTGGCTTCGTCCGGCAGCTCCAGCATGCCGCCCGTGTCGATGTCGAAGCGCACGCCCACGGGAAGTCCCAGGAAGATCGCGAACTCGTCGAGCTGGCGCTCGTAGCGCGCGCGCGCGTCGAGCAGGTTGTTCGTGGAGCGCAGCTCGTCCTGTCGCGCCTGGCCGAGCTCGATGACGGACAACCGTCCGGCCTCCACGAGCGCCCGGTTGCGCGCCGAGAGGACCTCCAGGTTGCGCACGTTCTCTTCCTGGTTCTTGACCTGGTCGGCGGTCTGCAGCAACCGATAGAAGCGCGTGGCGACGTCGTAGGCGAAGGTGCGGCGGTAGCGCTCGAAGCCGCGCACGGAGTACACCAGGTCGCGCTCGGCCTGCGTGAGCGGCTCCATCACGATCTTCTCGCCCGCGCCGGCCAAGAGCGGCTGCGAGAAGGAGAGCCCCACGTCGGTCACGGCGCCCCAGCCGTCGGAGGTCAGCAGGTTGCGGCTCACGCCCAGGCCGATGTCGGCCACGATCAGCGCGCCGCTCCCCAGGAGCTTGGACAGGCTGAAGCCCGCGTCGGCGCTGGCGCGCTCTGCGTCGCTCCCCGCGCCATCGAGGGCCGCCCCGAGCGTGCCGCCCTTCTGCAGCGCGAAGCGCCAGCGCTCGAGCGTCAGGTCGAGAGCCGCCAGGTAGAGCGTCTCCTTCTGGGTCTGGTACTCGCGGCTGTTGGCGGCGGCGATCTCGAGCACGTCGACCAGCGCCAGGGTCCCCAGGTCACTCAGCTCGCCGCGCCGGATGCGCTGGTCGAGCCGTTCGGGATCGGGCTCGATCGTGAACGGACCATCGGGGAGCGCCAGGCGTTCGCGCCGCGAGCGCACCAGCTCGTAGGCTTCGCGATCCGCCTCGGCACGGTGCTCCGCCGGGGACTTGCACCCACAGACCGCGAGGGCCAGGAGGGCGGCCAGCGTGGCCCCTCTGCGGTGTCGTGTGGCTCGGGTCAAGGGTTCGGCAAGTTAGCCGCGGGGACCGACACGGGCCAGCGGGCGCCGCACCTCGCGAGCCGCGCCTTGCAGAGGTCGAACGGGCCCGCCGTTCGGATTCAGCGCACGGCGAGCACCCGCGTCGGCGTGGAACCGGCGAGGGCCGCCCAGGTCTCGGCGTCGACGCGGCGGGCGCGCGGCCCGCCGTCCTGGAGGCGGAACCCGAGCAGGTCCGTGCCGCGCAGCTCGAGCTCGAGCACGAGCGTGCCGTCGTCCCGACGCCAGGTGCAGGTGCGAGTTCCCGAGCCGTCGGTGGCGTAGGTCGTCGTCGCCCCGACCTCGACGATCGCGCGCTCGGAGGGATCGAAGAGCCCGACCCGGCCGGCCGTGAAGCGACCCGTGCGCGCCAGCTCGGCGAGATACAGAGGCAGGGCCGCGGTGCGCTCCAGGCTCAGGACCTCGCGGCGCGAGGCGCACGGCCCCCATTCCAGCGCCCGCAGGGAGGGCTGGCCCTCGCCGACGAGCTCGAGCAGCAGCGCGCGCCCACGCGGGCCGCTTTCGCGCACGACGAGACGCGAGCCCGCGCGCTCCAGGCACTCGACGTGGAAGACGCGCGAGTCCGCAGCTCCGCGCTCGGCGGCGACGAACCCGAGCTCGCGTTCGAACTGCACCCCGCGCGCGCTCTCGCGCCGGCGCCAGACCGCGAACCCGTGCCGTTCGCCGTCCTCGTCCTCGAGCACGAAGTGCTCGACCCGCACGATCGGGGCCTCGCCCAGCGCCGGCGGGTCCGGGTCCGGACGCGCGAACGTCCCGGATTCCGGTCGGGCCAAGGTGGTCCCGAGGAGCAGCGGGAGCAGGGCCGCGAGACAGCGCATCGGGATCTGGATCGACAGGACGCCCCGGGCCCTGGAGTCGGAAAGGACTACCGGGTGGCGGGGGGCCTCGCCGCCGGCCGCGCGCCCAGCGACTCGCGCCAGGCCCGGATCTCCGCCGAGAGGCGGGCGACGGCCTCGGGATGGGACGCGGATGCGTCGCGGACCCCGCGGGGATCGGCTGCGAGGTCGAAGAGCTCGACGGCGGCGAGCGGCCCGGCCGCCGCCGGACGGCCCGCCGGCCGTGCTCCGGTCGGGTTCCAGACCAAGCGGAAGCGCGCATCCCGGGCGCTGAACACGGCTCGGTCGGGGAGCTGCGCGAAGGCCGGGCGCGGCGGGAACGGCCGCTGCACATAGGAGTCGGTCAGCGCCAGGAGCGAGCGACCGCGTGCTCCGGGCAGGGGCGGCAACCCCAGCCAGTCGAGCAGCGTCGGCGCGACGTCCTCGAGCCCCACGATCTCGGCCAGGATGCGCTCCCCGGTCAGGGAGTCGGGATGCCGCAGGACGAGTGGCACGTGGAGCACGGCCTCGGACAGCAGGCCCTCGGTGCCGACCGCCCCGCGGTCCAAGAGCTCGATCCCGTTCAGGCCGGCGAGCACGAAGACGGTCCGCGCCCAGGTCTCGGAGGCCTCGGCCGCGCCGGTGTGGAAGTCGAAGGCCGCGTGCAGACCGAGCCAGGCCTCGGCCGACAGGCGCGCGAGCCGACGGTCGTAGAGCGCGCGCAGCGCCTCCCGATCCGCGGTCTTGGCGGCGACCGCGCCGTCGTTCAGCGCGCGCAGCGACGCCGTGCTGCCGTCGACCGGCCCGGCGTCGCCGTCCAGGCCGAAGTCACGCTCGCCCAGGATCTCGGGCAGCGCCTCCGTGGCGCTCCAGGGCGGCGCGAGGCCCGCGAGGTGGACCCAGGTGAAGTGCCGCGCGCCCGAGCCCGGGTCGCGGCCCAGGTGGCGGGCCATGGCGGCCAGCGCCTGGGCGTCCGAGGCGTGCGTCTCGAACCGAGCGAAGCCGGCGCCGAACGACGGCTCGAGCGGCGGGTCGCCCGCCACGAAGGCGGCGGTCTGGAACCCGCCGGCCCGGAAGGCCTCGGCCAGCGTGACGAGCTCTCCCGGAAGCGGCTCGCCCGCGCGCAGCACGCCGGTCTCGAGCGGCGGTCGCCCCGCGAGGAGCGCGGCCAACGACACCTCGAGGACCGGCGAGGGTGCGTAGCAGTGCGCGAAGACGACGCCCTCGGCGGCCAGGTCGTCGAACGAGAACGCGCGGTGCTCGCTGCGCATGAGCTCGTCGCTCGGGAGCCAGGTCGTCGGCCGCTCGTGGAGCAGGAACGAGCAGCGGTCGGCGCGCAGGTGCCCCACCGTGAGGAGCAGCACGTGACGCGGCTCGAGCCCGGGCCGCTCGCGGGCGCAGCCGGCGAGGAGCGCCAGGAGGCCGGCCGTCAGGAGGTCTCGGCCACGACCCATGCGCGGTACGGCGCGGCGACGCGCGCGGCCTCGACGGCGACGATCTCGGGGACGGAGTACGGGTGGGCTTCCTGGAGCACGCGCTCGAAGTCCGGGAGCCGCGCGCGCGTCGTCTTCGAGAGGAGCAGGACCTCGGAGGTCTCCTCGAGGCGGCCCTCCCAGCGGTACGTGCTGCGGACGCCAGGGAGTGCCTGGACGCAGGCCGCCACGCGCCCGGCGACGAGCGCGCGGGCGATCCGCCCGGCGACCTCGGCGTCCGGTACGGTCGTGAAGACCACCAGGAGCGCGGTGGGATCGTGCGCGTCGGCCACGCGCAGAGCCTAGCGCGGGCGCGCGGCACGGCGAAGGGCGCTCCCTCTCGATGGCCGCCCACCGTCGCTACACTGCCGCGCCTTTCGCCGAAGGAAGCCGCGCGTGCTGACCCGGATCGTTCTCGCGACCCTGCCCTACGTCCCCAAGTTCGTGATGCGCCGCATCGCGGCGCGCTACATCGCGGGCGAGACCCTCCCGGAGGCGCTCGAGCGCTTGCGCAGCCTCCAAGCGCGCGGCCACGCCGGGATCCTCGACGTGCTGGGCGAGGGCATCTCCGACGAGCGGCAGGCGCGCGCCGTCGCGGCCGAGTACTGCCAGGCCGCGACGGCCCTGGCGGCGGCCGGGCTGGACTGCTACGTGTCCGTGAAGCCCACCCACGTGGGCCTCACGATCTCGGAGGACCTGGCGCACGAGCTCTACGCCTCGATCGCGCGGCGGGCGCGCGAGCTGGGCCTGTTCCTGCGCGTCGAGATGGAGGACCACCCCACGACCGACGGCACGCTGCGCGTGTTCGAGCGGCTGCGGCGGGACCACGAGAACGTCGGGATCGTGCTCCAGGCGCGCCTGTTCCGCACGATCGACGACATCGACCGGCTGGCGCAGGGGGACCGGCTGGCGCGGGGGCCGCTCGACGTGCGCCTGGTCAAGGGCATCTACCTGGAGCCCGCGAGCATCGCCCACACGGATCCGATCCGCATCCGGGAGGCCTTCGTGCAGTGCGTCGAGAAGCTGTGCGCGCGCGGCGCGCGCCTCGCGCTCGCCACGCACGACGAGCACCTGGCGGACACCTGCATCGAGGTCCTGCGCGCCGCGCGCCGCGACCGCGAGAGCTACGAGTTCCAGGTGCTGCTCGGCGTCCGCGAGGAGTTGTGGGAGCGCTGGAAGGGCGGGGGGCACCGCGTGCGCGTGTACGTCCCCTACGGTCCGGACTGGCGTGCGTACAGCCTGCGGCGCATGCGCAAGAACCCGCAGATCGTCGGACACGTGCTGCGCCACCTGCTCGGGCGGGCCTGAGGCCCGGCGCGGGCTGGCCTCACTTGCCGATTTCGAGGCGTCGGGCCAGGACCTCGGGCAGCACGCGCGTGTCGCGGATGCGCTCCATCGTCGCGCGGTAGTCGTAGGCCACGCGGTGCCAGGTGACGCTCTCCTGCTCCACGACCGCGTAGCAGGCGCGGTTGTCGCCGTCGCGCGGCTGGCCGACGGAACCCACGTTCACGAAGAACCGCCGCCCGGCGGGCAGCGCCATCGTGGTCGACGCTTCCCGGGGGTCGAGGCCGTGGAAGCGCAGCTCCTCGTCGTGCACCCCGGGCTGGTGCGTGTGCCCCGCGAACGTGACCTCGTGGCCGGCGAAGTGCGCGAAGATGTCGCGCATCTTCTCCGGGTTCAGGAAGCCGTCCGTGGAGAGCACGTACTCGCGCACCGGGTCGCGCGGACTGCCGTGCACGAACAGGAAGCGACCTTCGCCCCGCTGCTTCTCCAGGCTCTTGAGCCACTCCCAGCGCGCCTTGCGCTCGCCCGAGCTGTACCAGCGCGGCAGCATCCGCTCGCGCGTGAACTCGATGGCCGCGCGTGCGTGCGGGTTGAAGTCCTCGGCCCCGCCGAACAGGGCCTCGTCGTGGTTGCCGAGCAGGCACCACTCGGCGTGGCCGCGCACGAGGTCGACGCAGTACTCGGGATCGGGGCCGTACCCGACCACGTCGCCCAGGCACACGATGCGCTCGATCGAGAGGCCGCGCACGTGCGCGAACACCGCCTCGAGCGCGGCGCGGTTGCTGTGCAGGTCCGAGATGACCGCGAGCTTCATCCGCCGTTCTTCGCGGGCGCAGACAGGGCCTCCAGCGCGGCCTCCACGAGCCGCTCGCGGGCCTGGGCCAACGTCGCGCCCGCGAGCGTGGCGCCGGCCGCCTTGCGATGCCCGCCGCCCCCGAAGCGCCGCGCCAGCGCGTGGACGTCGAAGTCCGTCTTGCTGCGCGCCGACAGCTTGACGCCGCCGGTCGCGAGCTCGCGCAGGAGCAGGACGACCTCGACCTTCTCCACCGAGCGCAGCACGTCGAGCACCTCGTCCGTGTCGAGCGCTCCCAGGTCCAGGCCCGCCAGCGGCAGGTCGACGACCGCCAGCCGGCCGCCCGCGTGGTACTCGAGCCGAGCCAGCGCGCGGCCGAACGCCGGCGGGTGCCCCAGTGGCTGCCGCTGGTGGAGCGCGGCGTAGAGCGCGGATGGATCGACGCCGAGCCCGGTCATCTCGGCCGCGACGGCCAGCGTCTCGGCGTCCGTGTTGCTGTACTTGAACCAGCCGGTGTCGGTCACGATCGAGGTGAACACGCCGAGCGCCGCGACTGGATCCAGGGGCAGGCCCAGCTCGCGGGCGATCCGACGCACGAGCAACCCGGTCGCGGAGGCGCGCACGTCGACGTAGGCCTCGTCCCACCAGGGCGCGCCGGGCGGAACATGGTGGTCGACGACGAGCTTCTTCGAGGCGTGCGCCGCCAGCGCCGGCGCCATCTCGCCCGTGCGCGAGAGCTCGCAGAAGTCGAGCAGCACGGCGACGTCGTGTCGCGGCAGCTCGCCCCCCTGGTACACGCCGAAGCGCACGTCACGCGCCAGGATGTCGTAGCGCGGCTCTGGGGGATCGGCGTTCACGATCCAGACCGACTTCCCCAGCGCCTCCAGGACGCGCGCGAGCGCGGCCTGCGCGCCGAGACAGTCGCCGTCTGGTCGCACGTGACCGCACAGCAAGAAGCGCTGGTTCGTGCGCAGGAGGTCGAGCGCGCGGGAGCGGGCCGCGGCGTCGTTCGTCGGGAGGCTGTCGGACATGGGGTCGCGCCGGCGGGGCATTCTGCGCCGTGGGCGCGGCAAATCCGATTCTCGAGGGGTCAGATTCCCGCCGAGGCGTGCGGCGGGACCCGGCGGCCGGCGGTCCAGACCGCGACGACGCGCCCGAGGCCGCGCGTGAGCGCGTCGAGGCGCTCGGGACCGGTCCTGCCCGGGGCCTCGTGGGCGGCCAGGTCGGCCCAAGCTCCCACCGCGAGCGCCCCGGCCCGACCCTCGAAGCCGATCGCCCGCGCCGCGGCGCAGGTGGCGAGGTCGAGCGTCTCGGCCGGGGAGAAATCCGGATGGCTCGCGCGGAAGAGCGCCATCTCGCGCGCCATGTCGAGGTCCAGGTTGCTGGCCAGGGAGTCTGTCCCCAACGCCAGCGGGACCCCCGCCGCGCGCCAGGCGCGCGCGGCGAAGTCCGGGCGGCCGAAGAAGGCGTGCGTGCCAGGGCAGTGCACCAGCGTCGCGCCGCTCTGGGCCACCCGAGCGCGCTCGGCCGGCGTCGCGTCGTTGCCGTGGATCAAGGCCGTGCGCGGTCCGAGCAGCCCCGCGGCCGCGATGCGGTCCAGGCCCGCGCCGCGCGGCGAGCGGGACAGAAGGGCCGCGAACGGGCCGCGTCCCTGCTCGAGCCACAGGCGCTCCTCGGGCGTCTCGGCCCAGTGGATCGCGATCGGGAGGCGCCGCGCCCGCGCGCGGCGGCCGAGGTCGGCGAGCAGCCGGTCGCTCACCGTGTAGGGGGCGTGGGGCGAGAGCCCCTCGCTCCACAGCCGCCGCCGAGCACCGGCCCGCTCGACACTCGCCAGCGCCCCGGGCGCGCGCCGCGGATCGCCCGCATCGAGGGCCTCGCGGTAGCGCCGGACGCGCAGGGCGAGCCCGCGCGTCACGGCCAGGAGCCGACCCGTGGCGTCGATGTCCCCCACCGCCGTCGTGCCGCCCACGAGGAGCTGCTTGGCGGCAGCTCGCGTCGCGCGCTCGAGCTGGGGCCTCGGGATGCGCTCGCGCTGGACCAGGAGCGCGCGGATCCAGTCCGGGAAGTCGCGCCCGGGCGGCACGCACCCCGCGAGCCCCGAGAGCTCGAGGTGGGCGTGCGCGTTGACGAAGCCCGGCAGCAGGACGACATCCCCGAGGTCCGCGCGCGGCGCTCCCGCGCGCCGCGCCGCCGCAGGTGAGGCCAGGATGCGCTCGATGCGGCCGGCCGCGAGCAGCACGCCGCCGCCCGACAGCCAGCGTCCGCCCTCGACGCGGGCATGCCGTGCGATCAGGGCGATGGCCGGGGTGGGCATGGTCCGCCAGGCGTCCGCGCGGGCCTCGACTCCCCGCAGCGCTGCGCGCGGGGTGGCCGCCCGGAGTGCCCCCGGGCGCCGCGCCGTGCACCGCACGGCGCCGGAGGAACGACCTCGCTCGTGGTCGGGGGGCCGTCGCTGGACGTCAATCCGGCTGCGTGCGGATCTTGAGGGCCGTGACGCCCTGGATCTGGTTCTGCGGGCTGTTGAACGTGGCCGCGAAGTCGAACACGACCGCGAAGCGGATCATGTTCGGGCGCGGGCTGAAATCGTTGAGCTCCTCGGGGTGGAGCACCCAGGGAGTCAGCGAGCCCGGGACGATCTGCGTCGCCGCGTCGACGTTGCACAGGTCCCCGATCTCACCCGCCGAGCGCGCGCCCTGGAAGCGCACGTTGAGGTACGAGTTCGCGGAGAACAGGTTCGGGTACCGCTGCTCGATGCTCTCGCCGGGGAACGGGCTGTCCGCGGGATCGCGGTAGCTGTACTCCTGGCCGCCGAAGAGCACGCGCATGTTCCAGCCGTAGCGCTGCTCCGGGACCGGATCGGCCGGGTCGTCCGCGAGGAACACGATCTGGAAGAACGTCCCGACCGGGCGCATCCAGCACGACACCGCGCCCGAGTAGGACTCCGGCCGGAAGCGCGGGACCCGCCAGTCGCCGATCGACAGGATGTTGATCGCGTCGACGCCCACGATGCTCGGATCCGTGGGGGCGATGACGCTGGTGATCTCCGAGGCGACCGGCCGGACGTTCAGGCCCTCGAGTCGGACCAGGCCGGCACCGCCCCGCCCGCCGACGCTGCCCAGCGTGTTCGTGCCTCCCGCCCCGCCGGACACGTTGAGGCGCGGCGGCGAAGCCTGCCCCAGCGCGGACGAGGGGAAGTTCAAGGCCTGGATGCGGATCGCGCCTCCCGAGCCACCGCCACCGGGCACCGCCCGCTTCGGCCGGAGCTCGGACTCCTCGTCGTCGGTCGGCACGGCAGCCAACGAGCTGCCGCCGGTGCCACCCCGGGCGTCGATGCGACCCGAGATCGCGAGCAGCGGACCGCCGCAGACGAGCTGGACCGCGCCGCCGCCGCCGCCGCCCGCCGCGGCCGAGTGGTCGCGCCAGACCGAGACCGTCGTGAACGAGCTGAGGCAGTTCGGCGCGAAGTCCGAGGACTCCGTCCCGAAGACCGTGGCGCCGCCGCCGCCGCCGCCCGAGCCTCCGCGCAGGAAGCCCAGATCCGCCGAGAGCGTGCGCACGATCGGAAGGGTGCCGGGAGGCTCGATCCCAACGTCACTCGCCGGGCCGCCCAGACCCGAGCTGCCCACCGGGGGCAGGTTCGCGAAGCCGTCCGTGCTGGTCTGGACCGGGGTCGAAGCGACCCCCGGCAGGCCGTCCGTGGCGTAGGCGCCGCCCCCGCCCGGCAGGCCGGTCTGGGCCGAGAGGCACGAGAACCCGAAGGCCGAGAAGCGCAGGTCGGCGTTGGCGGGCGGGCCGATCGTGACCCCGAGCGGCGTGGCAGTGGGCCAGTGGACCCCCGGGAAACCGGCGCCGATCTCGTCGACGCGCCCGACGCCCTGCCCGCGGCGCCCGTCCTCCGCGAGCTGCGCGTTCGGGACGTCGACGGCGCCCACCGAGATCATCGACGAGCCACCGTAGTCGAAGCGCGTGGCGCCATCGCCGCCGCGGCCGCCGTTCGGGCCGCCCGCACCGCCCGACGCACCCAGCGTCGAGGTCGAGTTGTGCGGGGCTGGCGCGGAGCCCGTGACGTCCAGCGTGCCGAGGATGTTCACGTTGCCGCGGACCAGCACACGCGCGGCCCGCGTGCCCGTGAAGCGCAGCGTGCCGCCGGTCTCGATCGTCAGCGACGAGAACTCGAAGACGCCGTCCGTGACCGTGACCGTCGGCCAGGTGAGGACGGCGAGCGGGTCGTAGTTCACGCCGGGGCGCTGGTCCGAAAGGATGTCGTGCGGGCCATCGAGGACGAGCGGGAACGTCTGGTTGTCCGTGTTCAGGACCAGGGTCTCGTTCGGTCGCACGAGCAGGTCGCCCAGGCGCCCTCGGCCGCCGCCTTGACCGCGGGTCAGCTTCCCGGCCCCCCACACCGCGCTCGAGCGCCGCAGGTCCTGGTTGGCGGTGTCCGTGAAGTTCTCGCCGTCCGCATCGGGCAGCGTCACGGGCGGGATCAGGATGTACTCCGGGATCACGCTGGCCACCGTCGGGTTGCCCAAGCTGTTGCCGGCGAGGTCCTGCAGATTGCTCGGGACCGTGATCACGAGCTGGCGCGGGAGCCCGTTCGGGTTGATCTCGGGGTCCAGCGAGCCCGAGGAGGGGATGCCCTCCAGCGGGGTGAAGACCATGACCGTCTTGAGCTGCACGGGGTCGAGCTCGGCGGTGTAGGTCCCGAACAGGGGTGTGCGGTCGGGCGTCGAGAGGTTTCCGTCGAGGTCGACCTCGACGCGCACGAAGGCCGACTCGCCCGTCGAGGGGTTGGCCAGCGTCGCGGGGTTCATCAGGTCGTTGAACTCGAAGCGGATGTCGGAACCGCGCCAGACGTCCGTGACGATCGGCTGCGGGGTGACCTCGACGTCCGGGATGAAGTCGTTCGGATTCGGGGTGCCCGTGATCGCCTTCTTGACCAGGATGCGCACCGTGGGCGGTCCCGGGACGAGGTCGACCGCGGGTTGGGAGGTGCGGATGTCGCAGACCAGGCGGCTCTCGTTCTGGGAGCCCGACGTGCTGCGGATGTAGGGGCCTGCTCCCTGCGCCGTGCCCGGGACGACCACCCGGTAGGTCGAGTCCGGGTTGAACCCGAAGCTGATCGAGCCATCCGACTCGAAGCTCACCGCGGGGCGGAAGAGGACCTTGCGCGGGTTGTTCGGGTCGCGGAAGCGCGTCCCGTTCGGGGCGGCGCCCGAGGTCAGGTCGATGATCTGGAAGGACGAGGAGGAGACCGAGGCCTCGTCGACGGGCTGGGAGAAGAAGACCGCGATTTCCTGGTTCACCGCCGTCTGGTTGAACTGGCAGGTGACTTGGACGCCGCCCTCGCCGCTGCCGCAGCCCAGGGTGCAGGTCTCGATGTACATGGAGCCCCCGCCACCCTCGCCGCCGCCCGAACACGCGGCCAGGCCGAGAAGGAGCCCGAGGCTCGGGAGGATCAGGGAACGACCAGGCGCATTCATCGTCATCAGCACGGGTCTCGTCCGATCGATGCGGAGCGGGGAGGGGGGGGTGCGGCCCGCACGGACACGCCGGACCGGCGTGCCGGGGGTCCCGGCTCGGGGATGGGGCCGCGCACTCTAGCTTCCACGTTCGAGGGGTTGCCACGGATTTCCGCGCGGCCCGCCGCCGCCCTCCGCGCCCCCCGGCGCGGCAGTTGCCAGCGCTGCCACGCTGGACGGATCCTGTCGGGCCACTGGGGTCAAGTCTCGTGCCGGCATGCCCTCTGGCGCGGGAGCGACTCAGGGCGCACCGTAGAGCGCGCGCTTTCGCACGCCGACCGCGCGCCCCGCGCTGAAGAACTCCTAGGGCCACTTCGCTGGACCACCGCCGCACCTGATGCTCCGGACGCCGATCCCTCTCCTTCTCGCCGTGGGTCTCGCGGCGGCCACGGGCTGCTCCGACCGCGCGGCG
Organism: Planctomycetota bacterium; assembly: GCA_016795205.1. Lineage (GTDB taxonomy): Bacteria > Planctomycetota > UBA1135 > UBA1135 > JAEUHZ01. Next base: position 30,454 of record JAEUHZ010000051.1, read on the forward strand.
ACCGCCGGCGCGCGCTCCGCGGACGAGCGGGTGGCCGAGCTCACCCAGGCGCTGACCCCGCTCCCGGGGCACCTGACCTCGGACATCCTCGATGCCCACTTCCACCGTGGGAACGAGCTCGTCGCCGAGCTCTCGCGGGCCGAGCCCGAGGTCGGCCGCGCGTCGCTCCGGGCCCTCGCCGGACAGCAACACAAGGTCGTGGCGGTCGAGCGCGGTCTGCTCACCGTGGCGGCGCACTCGGCCCCCGCCGATACGGTCCCGCTGCTCGAGAACCTGGTCCAGAACTACGGACCGTCGCTGGACCTGCGGACCGAGGCGGCCTTGCTGCTCGCCGAGGTCGCGCCCGAGCGCGCGCTGCCGATCCTCGAGCCGCTCGTGCTGCGCCAGGTCCGCAACCAGACCACGCCCCCAGCCGAGTTCCTGGTCGTGGCCTGGGTCACGGCCTGCGACAAGACCGGGCGCTCGCCGGTCCCCGAGCTGTGTGACGTGGCGACGAACCTGTTCCAGGAGGGTTCCGCGCGCGTGCGCGCGGTCAAGGAGCTCGGCAAGCGCCCCGATCCGCGCGGCGAGCGAGCGCTGCGGGCGATCCTGGTCGAGTCGACCGGCGATGGCTACCTGCGACGCATGGCGGCGCAAGCCATCCGCGACAGCCTGCCGACCGAGACCGCCTGCGAGATCTTCCGACAGGTCGGGGACAAGGAAGCCGACCTGAACATGCTGCGCTTCCTGGCGGAGATGGTCGACCGGCTCTGCGGCTCGTGATCTGGGACACGCACGCGCACGTCTTCTGGGACGATTTGCTCCCGGACCTCGACGCCGTCCTGGAGCGCGCGCGCGCCGCCGACGTGGGCCGCATCGTGGTCGTCGGGACGGACGTCGCGAGCTCCAGGCAGGCCTTCGAGATCTGCCGCGGACGGCAGGGGCTGCACCCCACCGCCGGCGTGCACCCCCATGAGGCCCGACACCTCGACCCCGCGGCGAAGGCCGAGATCGAGCGGCTGTGCCGGCTCGCCGCCTGCGTCGCGGTCGGCGAGACGGGCCTCGACCACTTCAAGGCCCTCTCGCCGCGCGCGGACCAGCTCGCGGGCTTCGCCTGGCACGCGGAGCTCGCGCGCGAGCTCGGGAAGCCGCTCGTGGTCCACAGCCGCGCGGCGCACCAGGACACGCTCGACGTCCTGCGCGCCGTGCCCGGCGTCCACGGCGTCATGCACTGCTGGACGATGGGTGTCGCGGAGCTCCCCCACTACCTCGACCTGGGGTTTTGGATCTCGTTCTCGGGGGTCGTGACCTACCCGCGCAACGAGCACATCCAGGCGGCAGCGCGCGCCGTCCCGCTCGATCGCATCGTGTTCGAGACCGACTGCCCGTTCCTCGCACCGCAGAGCCGCCGCGGCCGGTGGCCCAACGAGCCGGCGCTCGTGCGCGAGACGCTGGAATTCACGGCCGCGCTGCGCGGCGTCGACCCGCGCGAGCTCGCGCAGCGCTCCAGCGCGAACGCGGCGGCCCTCTTCGGACTCGCGCCGAGCTGAGGGCCTTCGTCGCCGGCGCACAATGGGCCGCGGGGCGCCGCGCTCGCGCGCGACGCCCCGCGGCCGATGCCGAACCGCGTCAGGCGCGGGCCAGCTCGCGCATCACTGGACCGGCGTCCAGACGTTGCCCGAGACCAGCGACGCGACGCCGACCTGGAGCGGCGAGGCCATGTCGCCAGCGATCGAGAAGCACTCGTCGAAGGTCGGCGTGGTCGTGGTCGCGGTGAACGGCGTCGCCGTGCGGTTGTTGCACTGGAGCAGGTCGCCTTCCTGGTTCACGAAGAAGCAACGGTTGCCCGTGCCTTCGACGTCGATCGGCCAGGCGTAGCAGGCCCACAGGATCTCGGCGTTGTTGCTGTCGGGGTACGTGCCGCCCGCGCCACCGTTCGCCTGTTCCGGGATGCCCGGCGTGACACCGCCGGCCGTGGCGTCCGGCAGCCACATCTGGAAGAAGTAGCCCGAGCGCGAGACGAAGCCGTTGGCATCGACGTTGCCGAAGGCGCTCGACAGCACCGACGGGCTCAGCTCGTCGACACCGACCGTACCCGGACCGCCGACGCCGCCGGTGTTGACGCGCAGCGGGAACGTACCCGCCATTTCGGCGAAGTAGCCGTACTCACCGCCGCCGTCGCCGTCCGTGTCGATGGCGCCGGACGACTGGATCTGCGCCTGCGACGAGCTGATCGAGCGCAGGGTGGCGATGGCCGCGGCTTCGTTGGCCGCCAGACGCGCGCTCATGAGCTTCGGGATGGCGATGCTCGCGATGATCGCGATGATCGCCACGACGATCATGAGTTCGATGAGAGTGAAACCCGAGTTGCTGCGATTGCGGATCATGTGTTCCTAGTTCCCTCCAGGGGCCTCCGAGCCGCCTGTTTCCTGCGGGCCGCTCCGGCCCTCGTTCCCCGTCGCCCCGGTCCGCCGAGGTCGACCCACGTTGTCTCCCGGGATCCGGCCCCTTGCCGGACCGATTCCCGGTCCGCGCCCAGTCGGCGGCGTTTCCCCGCCGGCCGTGCGCCGTGCTTCGCTGTCCGTCATCGGTAAGGAGCGAGTCAGGCCTTGAGGCCCAATTCCGTCACTTCGCGCCGAGCTGTCCGACCACGTCGAGGATCGGGAGGAAGACGGACATGACCACCACGCCCACGATGACGCCCATGACCGAGATCAAGAGCGGCTCGATCAGGCTGGTCAGCGACTTGACCGCGGCCTTGACCTGGGCGTCGTAGAACTCGGCGATCTTCTCGAGCAGCACTTCCAGCGAGCCGGTCCGCTCGCCGATCGCGATCATGCGCGTGACCATCGGCGGGAACACGGGCGACTTCGCCAGCGGCTCGGACAGCAGGTTGCCGCCGCGCACGCTCTCGCGGCTGTCGAGCACCACGTTCGAGATGATCTGGTTGCCGGAGGTCGCGGCCACGATGTCCAGCGTGCCCATGATCGGAACGCCCGAGCGGATCAGCGTGGCGAAGGTGCGCGAGAAGCGCGCCAGCGCGATCTTGCGACACAGCGGCCCGAACACCGGCGCGCGCAGGATGAAGCGGTCCCAGACCAGCGTCCCCTGCTTCGTGCGCTTGGCCAGGACGAAGCCCACGACGAGTGCGAAGCTGCCGAGGACCCACGTGATCACGTTGGCCTTCATCCACTCGGCAGTCTCGAGCACGACCGTCGTGATCGCCGGCAGCTCGGAGTCGAGGCTGTCGAACACCTGACGGAAGCCCGGCACGACGCCCAGCATGAGGAAAGCCGTGATGCCCAGGACGAGCACCATCGAGATGACCGGATAGGTCATCGCCGCCTTGATCTCGCGCCGCAGCGACTCCGAGGCCTCCTGGTAGTCGGCCAGGCGCTCCAGGATGATGTCCATCTGGCCCGACACCTCGCCGGCCTTGACCATCGAGATGTAGAGGTCGTCGAAGGCCTTGGGGCACTTCTCCATCGCGGCCGAGAGGTCGTTGCCGCCCCGCACCTCCGAGATCAGCGTCTGGCAGGTCAGCTTGAGACCCGGTGTCTCGGCCTGCTCGGCCAGGACCTCCAGCGACTCGAGCAGCGCCAAGCCGGCGCCGATCATGGTGGCGAGCTGGCGCGTGAAGATGACCAGCTCCTGCTTGCTGGCCCGCGCCTTGGGCGCGAACAGCCCGCCGCCCTTGGCCGCGTTGGCCTTGCGCGTGGCCAGGGCACCGGCCTCGTCGACGCGCATCGCGACCAGGTTCTTCTTGCGCAGCTCCGCGACGACCTCGTTGCGGTCGTTGGCCTGGATGGTCCCCTCGACGGTCTTGCCGGCGGGGTCCTTGGCGGCGTACTTGAAGGTCGTCACGGCGTCGTCCTGGTTCTGGTGTCCTACTCTTCGAGCGTGGTGCGCAGGACCTCCTCCAGGGAGGTGCGCCCGCGCATCGCGTTCAGCAGCCCGACGCGGCGCAGGGTCAGCATGCCCTGTCGGATCGCCTCGGCCCTGAGGTCGTGGACGGATCGACGCTCGACGATCATTCGCTTGAGCTGCTCGTCGAGATACAGCGACTCGAGGATGGCGAACCGGCCCTTGTAGCCCCCGCTGCAGCGCCCGCAGCCATCGGGATTGGCCTGCCACAGCTTCAGGCCGTGGATCTCCTCGGGCTTGAACCCGATGGAAAGAAGTTCCTTCTCCGGCAGCTCGAGTGGACGACGGCAGCCCTCGCAGATCTTGCGCGCCAGGCGCTGCGCCCCGATGCACAGGAGCGAGCTCGACACCATGAACGGGTCGACGCCCATGTCCATGAGTCGGGTGATCGTGCTGGGCGCGTCGTTCGTGTGCAGCGTCGACAGCACGAGGTGGCCCGTCAGCGCGGCCTTGACCGCGATGTCGGCGGTCTCCGTGTCACGGATCTCGCCGACCAGCACGACGTCGGGGTCCTGGCGCAGGATCGAGCGCAAGGCGCCCGCGAACGTGAGCCCGCGCTTGGGGTTGACCGGCACCTGATTGATGCCGTCCATGCGGTACTCGACCGGGTCCTCGACGGTCACGACGTTCACGTCGGGCGTCGCGACCTCCTGCACGCACGAGTAGAGCGTGGTCGACTTGCCCGAGCCGGTCGGGCCGGTCACGAGCATCATCCCGTAGGCGGCATTGATCGCCTTGCGAATGTGCTCCAGCGTCACGGGCTCGTAGCCGAGGGTGTCGAGCTTCAGGGCGGCGGAGCCGCCGTCGAGGATCCGCATGACGGCCTTCTCGCCGCCCACGACCGGCAGGATCGAGAGGCGGAAGTCGATCGTGCGGCCCTCGAACTTCGCCTGGAACTTGCCGTCCTGGGGCACGAAGCGCTCGGCGATGTCGAGGCTCGCCATGATCTTCAGGCGCGAGATCAGCGCCGGCAGGATGCCCTTGGGCGGGGTCATGACCTGCCGCATCGCGCCGTCGATGCGGTAGCGGATGCGCAGCACCTTGTCGCCCGGCTCGACGTGGATGTCGCTGGCCTTCTCCTTGAGCGCCTTGAGGATCATCAAGTTCGCCAGCTTGACGGCCGGAGAGTCCTCGCCCTGGCCCTCGAGGGCCTGATCGGAGAGCTCCGCGACGGTCTGTCCGTCGGCCTTGACCTCGATCTGGTCCGTGCTGCCGTGGACCTCGCCGAGCAGCGCGTCGACCTGCTTGGCCCCGGTCTGGAACGCGCGCTCGAGCGCCTTCACGAGCGCCGGGGGCGAGGCCAGCACCTGTCGGATCTGACAGCCCGTGCGACGCTTCAGGTCGTCCAGGAGCAGGACGTCGAACGGGTCGCTGACGGCGATCGTCAGCAGGTCGCCGTTCTTCGAGACCGGCAGGACCTGGTGCTCAAGGCACGTCTCCTGCGGGATGGCCTCGATCGCTGCGGGGTCCGGCGCGGCGTGCGCCAGGTCGACCGGGGCGACCCCGCTGGCGCGCGCCAGCACGTCGAGCAGGTGCGGCTCGGGCACGGTGCCGGCCGCCAACAGCCCGTCGAGCACGTTCCCGCCCTTGTCGCGGGCCTGGTTCCATTCGGCCTCGCTGACGAGCCCGGCGTCGACGAGCAGTCGACGGATCTTCCCCGAGACGCGGACCATCGGCCGCGCCTCAGGCCGCGCCGCGCGCCAGGGTGCGCAGCTCGCCCGGCTCGCCCACGTAACGCTCCGCCGTGGCGAGCGACACCTTGCCCGAGCGGACGAGGTCGGCGAGCGACGCCGACATGGTGCGCATGCCCAACCGGCCTCCGGTCTGGATCTGCGAGTAGATCTGGTGGCCCTTGCCGTCGCGGATCAGCGCGCGGATGGCCGGCGTCGCCAGCATGATCTCGGCCGCCAGCGCGCGCCCGCGGCCGGTCTGCACGGGCAGGAGTTGCTGGCAGAACACCGCCTCCAGCGTGAAGGAGAGCTGCGTCCGCACTTGGGCCTGCTGGTGCGACGGGAACACGTCGATGATGCGGTTCACGGTCTGGACCGCGTCGGAGGTGTGCAGCGTGCCGAAGGTCAGGTGGCCCGTCTCGGCCAGCGTCAGAGCGGCCTCGATCGTCTCGTGGTCGCGCAGCTCGCCGACCAGCACATAGTCGGGGTCCTGGCGCAGCACGCTGCGCAGCGCCTTGTGGAAGCTCTGCGTGTCGGCGCCCAGCTCGCGCTGGTTCACCATGCACTTCTTGTGGCGGTGGGTGAACTCGACCGGGTCCTCGATCGTGATGATGTGACCCTGCTGGTTCGTGTTGATGTGGTCGATCATCGCCGCGAGCGAGGTCGACTTGCCCGAGCCGGTCGCCCCAGTGACCAGCACGAGCCCGGCGTTCAGGTTGCAGATCCGCTCGCAGACCGGGCGCGGCATGCCCAGCTTGTCGAAGTCCGGGATGGCGTGCGGGATCGAGCGCATGACCGCCGCGACCGCGCCCTGCTGGAAGAACACGTTGGCGCGGAAGCGGCCGTGACCTTCGAGGCCGAAGGAGCAGTCGAGCTCCAGGTCCCGATCGAGGCGCGCGATCTGGTCCGAGTTCAGGATGCTCGTCGCGAGCCGCCGGGTGTCGTCGCCGGTCAGCGGCGGGTGCTCCACCGGCAGCAGCTCCCCGTCGATCCGGATCCGCGGCGGTGAGTTGACCGAGACGTGGAGGTCCGATCCGCCCTGGCGCACCATGAGCGCCAGAAGTTCTTCCATCGTGATCATCGATGCGCGCCTCGCAGGGGTTGGGGCGCGAAGGGGATCGGATGGAAAGGGCGCGCGACTGGAGCCGGAAAAGGCTTCCGCCCGTCGTCAGCCACCGGCCTCCGCGGCGCGTCCGGACCGGCGCGGCGGCTTGCTGGCGTCCGGCCGTGCCGCGGACCGCGTCGGCGGTCAGCGCGAGCGGCTCAGTCCTCCTCGTGCTTCTTGCTGTACTGCGACAGGACGCGCTGCTGCTCGTTGGCGGGGACCTGCGCGTAGTGCGAGAGCTTCAGCGTGTACGAGCCCTCTCCGGCCGACTGGGACTTCAGGTCGCGGTGGTACGTGAGCACCGTCGAGAGCGGCACGTGGGCCTTCACGATCGTGGTATGGCCCCCGTCCTCGTTGTCCTGGTCCACGACCTGTCCCCGGCGGTGGCTGGTCAGGTCGGAGAAGATCGCACCCGCTGCGTGCGTCGGGACGTGGATCGTGACCTCCATGATCGGCTCGAGCAGGATCGGGCTGGCCTTCGTGAAGCCGTCGCGGAAGGCGCGCGCACCGGCGATCTTGAAGCTCGCTTCGTCCGAGTCGACGTCGTGGAACTTGCCGTCGTACAGCTCGACCTCGACGTCCACGACCTCGCTGTTCGTCAGCACGCCCGTGGTCACCACCTCGCGGATGCCCTTCTCCACCGCCGGGATGAAGTTGCGCGGGATCGCGCCGCCCACGACCATGTCCGTGAACTTGAAGCCCGAGCCGGCCGGCAGCGGCTTCACGCGCAGGTAGCACTCGCCGAACTGCCCGCGCCCTCCGGTCTGCTTCTTGTGGCGGTGGTGACCCTCGCTCGGACGCTGCACCGTCTCCTTGTAGGCGATGCGCGGCGGGTGCGTGGTGATCTCGACGCCGTAGCGCCGTTTGAGCCGCGCCTCCGTGACCTGCAGGTGCAGGTCGCTCATGCCGTACGCGACCATCTCGTGCGTCATCGGATCGTGGACCACGCGGAACGTGGGGTCCTCGGCCTCGATCTTGTGCAAGGCTTCGCCGATCTTCTGCTCGTCGGCGCGCGACTTCGGCTGCACCGCCGCGGCGACCATCGGCTCGGGCAGCGGCGGCATGGGCACGCGCGCGGCGCGCTTGCCGGGCGTCGAGAAGGCCGCGCCGAACGGTACGCCATCGACCTTCGTGAAGGCCACGATCTCGCCCGGACCGGCGTTCTCGATGGGCTCGCGCTTCTTGCCCACGATGCGGAAGAGCCCGCCGATCTTCTCGCCCTTGTCGGGCGAGTTCGGCCCCACGATCGAGGCCTGGGCCGACAACGTCCCGCGGTGGATGCGCGCGATGCAGACCTTGCCGACGTGACTGTCGCTCTTCACGTTGAACACGACGCCCGTCAGCTCGCCGGCCGGATCCGGCCGCACCTCGGCGCCGTCCTCGGCCACGAAGTGGATCTCGTCGGCTCCGGGGGCGTAGTGCTCGAAGAACTCGACGACGTCGCCGATGCCGACGCCGCTGACCGGATTGCAGACCAGGATCGGCACGATCGAGCCAGCCACCAGCGAGTGGGGCAGGAGCTTCTTGAGCGACGGATCGTCGATCTCCTGCGTCTCCAGGTAGCGATTCATCAGCTCCTCGTCCTCGCAGGCGTCCATGACCTCGTCCATGAGGTCTTGGCGCCAGGGGCTCTCGGGGTCCTCGATCGTGCGGCGCACCCGCTTGAAGCCCGGGCCGGACTGGTCGGGGAGGTGGTACGGCACGCAGGTCGTGCCGAACGCCTTGCGCAGTTCCTCGACGAGCTCGTCGAAGTCCGCGTTCGGGTCGTCGAGGTGCGTCACGAGGATCGCGCGCCCTCGGCCGAGCCGCCGCGCGGCCTCCATCTTCTGGCGCAGGTTGAACGTGACCCCGCTCGCGCAGCTCACGACCCCCACGACGAGGTCGGCGCCGTACAGCGCCCCCACAGCCTCGGCCTGGAAGTCCGGATAGCCGGGTGAGTCGAGGAACGTCCACTGCTCGTCGTGCCACACCGTGGAGACGACCGCCATGTGGAGCGAGTGCTGCTTCTCCTGCTCCTCGGGCTCGGTGTCGCAGAGGCTCGTCTTCTCCGACACCAACCCCTTGCGCGGGGTGACGCCCATGTGGTGCGCCAGCGCGTCGATGAGGGTCGTCTTGCCGGCCGAGGGGTGGCCGACGAAGGCGATGTTGCGGATCTTCGAAGCGGCAAAGGTCATGTGGGGTCCTGCGTGGATCCGGACAGAACGCGTCCCCCGCTCGCGAAAGTGCGCGGCGAGGGACGGCGGATCTTAGCGGGGCGGCGCCCTTCGGCCACCCGCCGATCGGCGCGGCCCCGACGGGCGACCTGCGCCGTCACGCGGAGAGCTGCCGGGTCGGCGTGCTCGGCCCCCGCGCCAGCTCCCCGAGCTGGGCCGTGGCGCCGGCCCAAGCCGCGCTCCTCGCGCGGCGTGCGGGCCAAGCTCAGCGCGGATCGGCGACCACCTGAGCCGGGTCGAGCAGGGCGAGCGGGTCGTGTGAGCGCTGCCCCGGCCCCATGCGCGGCAGCGCGCCGCGCGCGGGGCCGGACCGCGGCCGGGGAGAGCCGCGCTCAGCCCTTGCCGCGCAACACGACGATCTCGACGCGCCGGTTGCGGGCCTTCTCGGCGTCCTTGGCGTTGCCGGCGACCGGGTCGTACTGGCCGTGACCCGCGACGATGCAGCGCTCGTCGGGCACCCCGCAGTCCTCGACGAGGAAGCGCAGAACGGCCATGGCGCGCGCCACGGACAGCTCGCGGTTCGAGGCGAAGCCGGACTTCTTGATGGGATCGGCGTCCGTGTGTCCCTCGACGCGCAGCCGGGCGCCGGGGTACTCGCGCTGCAGCGTCCCGGCCACTTTCTTGAGCGCCTTCTTCCCGTCGGCGGACAGCTCGGCCTTGCCCGACGCGAAGGTGATCGACGCTGGGATCGAGAGCACCATGTTCCCGTCGCGCACGCCGTAGCTGACTCCGAGCGAATCGAGCTCGGGGAAGGACTTGGCCGAGGCCGCCGGCGCCGGCGCGGCGGCGGGCGCACGGTCCTCGCGGGCGGAAGACTCCGCGAGCTGCCCGAGCGCGTCGTCGCGGCTCTGGGCGAGCTCCTGGACCTGGCTCTTCAACCGTGAGCGCTCGTCGCGCAGTTCGCGGATCGTCGCGTCCTTCTCGTCGAGCGCGCGCTGATGCGACTGGCTCGTGACGCAGGCCGCGCACAGCGGGAACACACAGGCGAGCAGAACGAGCCGTAGGCTGCGCATGATGTCGTGCTGGAACATTCGGATCGAACCCCCTCGAAGCCGGCTGCGCGCCCGCGCATGCCGGCGATGACCTGCCGGAATCGCCAGGGATCCCCGAGCAGCGCGACCGGCGCGCGCCGCTTCATGGGATCCACGTCGCGACATGATTCCAAGCGACCAAGGCGATTCCAATGCCCAGCGCGAGGTACGGCCCGAACGGCAGGTAGCGCCCCGCGATCCGCGCGAGCTGCAGGTGGCGGGTGATCGACGCCGCGCGGCGACGGGCCCGCGCGCGCGCGCGCAGCAGCAGGAAGAAGCGCCCCATGTTCAGGAGCCCGACGACCGAGGCGACGAGCGAGCCCAGCACCAGCGCGAAGAGGGCGCCTCCCGGACCGACGAAGCCACCGCCCGCCGCCAGGAGCTTCACGTCGCCGAAGCCCATCGCGTCCCGGCCGTAGACCTTCGTGCCAAGGACCCCGATCACCCACAGGATTCCTCCCCCGACGGCGATCCCCGCCAGCGCCCCGAACAGGGCCTCGGCCGGGCCGACCGGGGCGCCTGGGCCGGCCATCCACTGCGCGACCCAGGTCTGGGCGTGCAGCTCGGGCACGAGCAACGACGCCACGGGTGCCGCGACGATGCCGCCGATGGAGATCTCGTCGGGGATCTCGAAGCAGTCGAAATCGACCGCCGTCGCCACGAGCAGCGCCGACAAGGCCACGGACCACACCAGCGCGAGCTCCCAACGCGCGGGCAGCGCGAGCCAGGCCACGCCGCCCCACAGGCAGGCGTTGGCGATCTCGACGAGCGGGTAGCGCCAAGGGATCCGCCAGCCGCAGCTCCGACAGCGGCCGCGCTGGACGAGCCACGAGACGAGCGGCACGTTCTCGCGCCAGCTCAGGGTCGTGCGACAGCTCGGGCAGCGGGAGCGCCGAGGCCTCGACACCGTCTCCCCCTCGAGGGGCAGGCGGTGGATCGCGACGTTCAGGAAGGACCCCACGAGCAGGCCTAGCACGGCCCACAACGCGACCCAGGCACCCGCCGGCACGTCGAGCGGCATCAGCGTTCGCCTCCCTCGGGATCACGCCAGGCGAGGCGCACGGCGTCGACGAACGGCGGGCGCCAGCGTCCCCCCGGTTCGACGACGAGCTCGATGAGCACCTGGAGCGGGCCCGGCCGGCGCAGGAGCTCCGGCGAGTCGACCACCTCGAGGTCCCCCAGAGCCTCGGGCGCGCGCTGGAGCTCGGGCACGTAGCGCACGCTCCACCCCGGGTCGGTGCGCCCGCGCGCCGGCGCCGAGCCGCTGGCCTCGGCCTCCAGCCACTCGACCACGGACCCGCGCGCCGGGAGCGGCCCCGAGAGCACCGCGAAGCGCAGCGTCTCGCGCAGCGGATTGTCCTCGGGCGGGTCGAGTTCCAGCCCCTCGACGGTCGAGGCGCTCAAGCCCGGCCCCCCGCCCTCGCCCAGGCGGAAGACCTGGCCGGGCTGCGCCGAGCGCACGGCGCCGGAGACGCGGATGCGACCACCCGCCACGAGCAGGAGCGGGGTCGAGACCTCGATCTCGCCGTCGACGACCAGGTCACCCCCGGCGATCAGGATCGTCCAGTCGCGCTCGCGCGCCGCGGCACCCGCCACGGCCAGTGTGCGGTCGAGCCAGTCCGAGAGCCGGCCGGGCTCGAAGTGGAGCGGCGTGCGCGCGCCCGTCGTGCGCTCGAGCCGCCCCTCGATCCGCAGCATGCCCTGCGTCCGCAACACGACCGGGCCTTCCGCCTCCCCGAGCCGGCACGTGACCCCGCGCGCGACGCGAGCCCGCACCGCGGCGTGATCCCGGCCGTGCACGACGCCGGTGAGCTCGAGGTCGCCCTGCCGCCCGTCACCGGCGGCCTTGGGAAAGCGGACCTCGACCCGGCCGCTGTCGATCCAGGCCGCGGTCCCGTCCACGCCGGGCACGGCGATCGTCGAGCGCAGGCGCGTGTCGAGGAACTCCTCGACCCACGCCCCGCGTCCGACGTCGCGGCCGCGGTCAACGACCGGGAAGCCGACGAGCACCAGCGCCGGCTCCCAGACGGAGTGCCCGCCGAGATCGCGCGGCACGCCCGAATGCGTGCGCGGCACGGCCAGCGGCAGGGCCGGCCAGCCGGGCAGGAACGGCACGAGCGCGATCTCCACGACGGCGACCTCGGGGCGGAAGACGAGGCGCCACGGCTCGCTCGAGCTCGCGGGGAGCCGGCGCGCGGGGGTCAGCTCGACGAGCGCGGCTCGCGGCTCGCGCTCCCAAGCCGACGCCGGTGTTGAGGAACGCACCCGCGCCGGCCGCGGCTTGAGCGTCGCGACGGGGTCGTTCTCCAGGAGGCGCGGGCGCAAAGGCACCTCGGGGCCGCGGCGCGGGCGCAGCGCGAAGGCCCCGTCCACGAGGGAGGATGGATCCAGGGGCTCCTCGCAGCGCAGGTAGAGCGAGTCCAGCGGGCCGATCTCGTACTGCACGGGCTGCCCTTGCGGCGCGGGGAACAGGCGCAAGGGGCGCACGCGGTCGGGATCGCGGTCCTCGAAGATCTGCTCGGCTCCGCCGCGGGCCTCGACGGCGCGGAACGCGGCGCGGTACGTGCTCGCGAGCGGCGCCCCGTCCGCAGCGCGCAGCCCATCCGGGCGCGGGAAGCCGGCGATCTCGATCGTGTACGACGCGCCGGGGACATACCCGCCGTCCGACAGGTCCGCGGCCAGCACCGGGGCTGGATCGAACCGCACACGCGAGCCGTCGACCACCAGCCGGCCGCGCGCCGGTCGACCGTCGCGGGCCGTGATCCGCACGCTCTCCTGCGTCACGGAGGCGCGGTCGACGTCGGCCGAGAAGTGGAAGACCAGGCTCTCGTTCAGGCGCACGAGCGCGCCGGGCTCGGGCCGCGTCAGGCGGTGCACGAGCACCCGTGGGGCCGGAGGGGGCGCCGGCGCGCACGCCAGGACGGCGGGCGCGATCGCCCAGGTCCAGGAACGACGCATCCCGCGCATTCGAGCACACGGGCCCTGCCCGCAGAAGCACGCGGCGCGCCGTCCTCCGCGGAGGGACGTCGCGCCGCGCAGCCCAGGCCGCGGGACCGGGGTCCACGCTGGCTCGACGCGCTCGGGCTCAGAACCGGAACGGCACCCGCAGGAACTCGATCGCCGGGATCGGCGTCGTGGCCGTCAGCGTCGAGGTGCCCAGATCGAACGTGACCCGGAACCGGAAGAAGCGCAGGGCCGGATTGCTCGGGTTCGTGTTCAGCGCGTTGATGTCCGTGACCCAGGGCGTGGCCTCGGTCTCGTTGGGCTGGCCCAGGGCGTTCGCCGTGGTCGCCTGGAACTCGAAGCCGACCGTCACCGGATCCGGCAGCGAGTCCTGCGCGCCCGCCGTGCGCACGCGGAAGAAGCGCGGACGCAGGGAGACGCTCGCCGAGCCGTCCGTCGGGATCACGTTGAGCGGCAGGCCGCTCGTCCCGACCGTGACGCGCAACAGACCGCTCGTCGCGTCGTAGGTCGCCGAGGCGGCCTCGAAGCGGGTGACCGTGGCCCCCACGGCGAAGCGCACGTCGAAGAAGCGCAGCAGCGCGGGGTTCGTCAGGTAGATCTCGTCGAGGATCGTCGTCCCGTCGAACACGATCGTGCGCTTGTCGGTCGTGATGTAGGGCAGGCTCGGAGCCGTCGTGACCGTCTGGGAGCCGGAGCCGCTCAAGATCGAGGGCAGGTCGGCCTGGGTCGCGCCCGCACCGGCGCCGGTCTTCAGCACCAGGCCGCCGCCGCTCACCCCGCCGAAGCGGAACTCGGTCGTCTCGGGCGTGGTCGAGATCGGGGAAACGCTGGTCGACCCCAGCGGGATCCACTTGGACTGTGCCTTGGAGATCTTGCCGAAGCCCGGCAGGAGTTGGTTCCACTGGAGCGGCGAGTTCACGTTGCTCGTGTTCTCGGCCGCGGTCGAGCCGAACCGGATCGTGCTGCCGACGGGGTTGGGCTTGAGACAGTTCGTCAGGTTCTCACCCGCGGTGGTGGGCGTGAGGATGTCCTGCAGGCGTGGCGCGTGGAGTTGGATGATCCCCGGTCCGCCGTCGCCGCCGCAGCCGGCGACGCCCTCCGTCCCGAAGCCGGTCGCGACGTTCGTGGGGTTCGTGGCCGCGATCGCGCACGGGGCCGGCGTCGTGATGCCGCCCTGGGCGGTCGGGTAGTGATCGCGCGGCAGGCGGTCCGCCTGCGGCGTCGTCTCCACCGAGTTCGGCGCCGTGCCGCCGGAATTGTCCCGTCCGGCGCCGCCCTGGCCACCACGGGCCCAGATACCGCCCTTGTCGCGCTCGAGCGACTGGTTCGTGCGGACCTGGCGGAAGTCGATCGTGGCGCCGACCTGGATGATCACGTGGCCGCCGGAGCCGCCCCCCGAGGCCGAGCCCACGCGGTTGATGCCGGCGGTGTTCTCGCCACCGCCGCCCGTGCCGCCGCCCGCGTCGATGCGCCCATTGGGGCCGAAGATCACGTCGCCCAGGCACAGGATCGTGAGCGACCCGGCGCCGCCACCGCCGCCCGAGCCCTTCTCGTCGCCGGCCGGCGTCCAACTCGGGTTGGGGAACGAGGAGGCCGTGACGGCGTTGCCGCCACCTCCCCCGCCAGCTCCGGCCCAGGCGTTGGGCAACTCGCCCCGCACGACCGCGGTCCCCACGCGCATGAGGCCCAGGAAGTCGTTGTCGGGGTTGGCGTCCAGGAATGGGCGCGGGCCCTTGAGCCCGCCTTGGGGACGCTGACCCGGACCACTGGTCGCGCCGCTGGCGTTCAGGGAGCCCGGGTTTCCGTCCTCGGCGTCGAGGCCGATGATGCGCTGGTCCGGGCAGCCGTTCACGTTGAAGGGCGTCGAGGGCGTGAACAGCACCATCGGTCCACCCAGCGAGCCGCCGCCACCCCCACCGCCTCGGCGATCGTTGACGCTCGAACTCGGGTTGTAGCCGGTCTCGCCGCCCCCCCCGCCGCCGTTCGGCTGGTCGAAGGCGCCATAGCCGGCCTCACCGGCGGGCGAGGACTGCGTGGTCAGGGGATTGCCCGTGCCGCCTCGGCCGCCGCCGCCATTGCCGGCGCCGCCCGATTCGACCAGGTTCGTCGTGTTGAAGGTCGTGACGCCGCGGTTGCTCGTGCCGCGGATCAGGAGCTTGCCGAAGATCCGCACCGTGCCCGAGGCGCGGATCACGCACGGATTCGGACCGCGCACCTCGAGGACCCCGCCTTGCTCGATCGTGAAGTCGCGCACGTCGACCTGGCCGCTGACGATGGTTTGCGTGGCCGTCTGCTGCGCGTTCTGGATCACCGAGAACGACGTGTTCAGGATCGTCGAGCCGCCACCGGGGAGCGGGGTCACGACCCAGTCGAAGTTGCCGCCAGGACCGCCCGTGCCGCCGAACTCGAAGCCGGCGGCGAGCACTCCATCGGAGCCCCAGATCGCGGCCGGGGCGTCGAGCAGCGCGGCGGTGTCCTGCGAGGAGTTCGGGTTCGCGCCCGGCAGCGTGAACGTCTCGACGAACTCGTCGCCGATCGGGATCGGCAGGCCTGTCCCGCTGTCGATGCCGTCGACGACCGGGAACGAGACCACGGGCAAATCGAGCAGGTTGCCGTTGCCCACGAGGTCACGGAAGCTGGCGGCGAGCGACACGCGCACGACGCGCCCCAAGGGCAGGATCCCCACGGGGATCACGCGCAGACGCGCCCCACCGCCCTCGCAGTTCGATTCGAGCCGCACCTCGTGCGGCAGATCGATCCACTCCGAGGCCGCTGCCCCGCACTGGCCGTCGAGTCGCGAGCAGTACTGCATCCGCACGGACTGCGGATTGATGTTCGAGTCGGAGGGATCGACGGGTTGGTCGATCTCCAGGACGATCGAGACCGAGCTCGACGTCACGCTGTACAGGTTCAGCGGCGCCTTGTAGTCGTCGACCGCGACCTCGGCCCCCAGGACCGAGCTGCTACCCGAGGTCCGGCGGCGGAACACGTAGCGCGAGTCCGGGCTGCTGCCCTCCTCGATGTAGCAGTAGCCGCCGGTCTGGGGCACCGGCCCGAGGCCGTCCCAGATCAGTGGCGACGGGGGCCCGGCCTGGATGTCGTCGAAGAGGACGGCGAGGTCCTCGGAGTCCGGGGTGACGATCTCGGTCGTCAGGCCGATGGCCAGCGGCTGGCCCGAAGTGGAGCGCACGGTCGTGCCGGAGGCGAGCAGGTCGACGATGTAGCGCCGTCCGCCCGGCTGCAGCCCCGCGTCCGAGAAGTCGTCGCGGGTCGGGCACGTCGGCTGGAACTCGACGGTGTTGGCGTCGAGCAGCGAGAAGGAGCCCGCCGCGGGCCCGCCGCCCAACTGGGTCACGCTGATCGTGTTCAGGTTGACCGTGCTCAGGTCGACCGGCTGCGTGAACCGGAAGGTCATGGCGCGGTTGATGCGCCAGAGCTGGTTCGCGTTCAGGTTCGTCTCGATCAGCCGGAAGCCCGAGCTCGCGCCCGAGGCGCCGCCGTCGCTGCCTCCGCCGCTGCACGCCGTGAGGGTGGCGCAGAGCGCCAGCGCGAGCGTTCCGCTCGACCAGTTCGAGGTGCGGGATTGCTTCATGGAATGGACTCGGAGCACGGAGAGGGAATGCGTTGGATTCGGCCGAGAGCAGCCCGCGGACCGGCCGCCGGCGCTCCCCGGGGGGGGATGATGGACTCAGCGAGCGCCCAAGCCGCACCGGGCGGCCCGGGCCGTGGAGCGGGTCTCACTCACGCCAGGCGATGCCCAGCGCGGAGAGGGTCGGCGCCAGGTTCGTCGCGGCGTTCGACAGGAAGGTCAGGCGGAGTTGGAAGAAGCGCGCGCCGGACTGGATCCCGTCGGGGCTGCTGATCTGGGCCATCGTCGAGCGCCAGGTGTTCGTGCTCTGGAAGAACGTCGGCTGCGTCCCGGTGCCCTCGCCGTAGGGATCGAGCGCATCCGCGTTCCAGCGGTGCGAGGCCGTGGGCACCAGGTTCGCGCCGCGGAACGCCAGTTGGATCTGCGTGCCCGCGGGCTGCTCGCCAGCCGCCGGCTCGATGACCGGCTCCGAGTAGCGCACGCCGCTGCTGCCAGAGTCGAACCAGGTCGAGAACGCCCGGCTGACGCGGATGACCATGTCGGCCGCCCCGATGTAGAACGAGTTGTCGACCGGCAGCGTGCCCGCGCCGGGGGTCGGCGTCGAGTTCGGGTTGAACCCACCCACCGCGACGTCCTGGAGGCCCGGGTCGCGGACCACGATGCCCGTGGTGCTCAAGCCACCCGTCGAGAACGCGCGGAAGTTCGGGCGTGACGAGTTCGCGACCGCGATCGAGATGTCGAAGGCATTGGCGCCCGTGATCGCTTCGCTCGGGTAGCAGCGGAACTCCATGAGCAACGGGAGGCCGATCGTCGGGACCTGGTTGACGCCGTAGGTCGGCGGACCGGGGTTCACGAGCGTGATGTCCACGCCCCGTCCGTTCGGGCCGCCGCGCGCCAGGACGCCCGTGTTGCGGAATGTGTAGTAGCTGCGACGATCCGGCGTGATGTTGAAGTTCAGCGGCCACGGCATGACCGTCGTGCCGGTCTGCGTGATGCTGGCGTCGATCGGCTGGATCACGTAGCCCGGCTGGCCGAACGCCCCAGGGTGCACGGTCCGCAGCGGGTCATTGGCCGCGTCGAGCACGTTCTGGGCGAAGATCGTCTCGAGGCCCGAGTTCGGGTAGATCGGCAGCAGGTTCGGGTCGACGGCCTCGTCGGGGATCCGGATGCTCGTCGTGAGCGAGATCTCGAGGCGCGGGATCGTGTCCGCCACGACCGCGCCGCCGGCGGGCGCCCAGTACAGGTGCTCGACGTCGAGGTTGAAGAACTGCTCGTCGAGCAGCGAGAAGCCCAGGTCGCAGTAGCGCCAGATCGTCTGCAGCTTCGAGCCGTAGCGGGAGATCGGGGTCTGGACGCCCGGGGCGAACGGCACCATGAGCGACGGGATCGCCTGGGTGCGATCCGCCGCAGCCTGGAAGCGCGTGACGGGCCGTGGACGCAGGAGTTGGTTTTGCGGGTCGATCAGGAACTCGCCCCGGAACTCGGGCGTCCCGAAGCCGTCGTTGTCCGGGTCGCCGGCGCCGGGTGCCGTCTCCGTGCCCGGGACCATGTCGAGGCGGTCGAAGCGGAACACGAAGCCGTCCGTGCGCTGCTGGGCGGCGGCCGGATCCAACTCGAAGCCCACGAGGCCCGGCGAGGCCGCCGTGTCCGGCGTGGCGAACGTCTGGACCAGCCCGTTGCCCGCCAGGTCCCGGATCCCCGGCCGGCCGGCCGTCGGCGCCACGAGCGTGACGTAGACCGCCTCGCTGACACCGACCGCGTGGTTCAGCGGCAGCGTGGGCAGGAAGCGGAACTCACGCAGGTCGGGGCTGGCCGAGACGCGACCCACGACGAAGTTGCGGTACTTCGGCGCGACCGTCGGCAGGGTCTGCGGGTTCGTGTCGATCGGATCGGCCGGGACGTCCGTGTACCCGCGGTCGTAGCGCGTCAGCGTGAACGTGTCGAAGGCCGTCACCGAGGACGGGTCCATGGGCTCCGAGAAGCGGATCGAGACCGTCGAGTCCGTCGCCACGTTGCGGTTGGGCGGCGCGCCGACGCTCGAGAAGGACAGGAAGCAGGGCTCCGCGCCCGGGTGCAGGGTCGGCGAGTAGCTGATGCCGAGTTGCGCGACCTGCGTCGTGTCGAACTGCCGCGTCGCGCAGGGGTCGTTGGGCGTGTTCGCCCGCAGGTAGCGGAAGTAGACGTCGGCGACGACCCCGTTCGAGACCCCGCCCGAGGCGGCCTGGTTCGTGCCGCAGGTCTGGCCCGGAGGACAGGCCACGACGGCGAAGACCGTGCAGTTGCTCACGGCCTGCTGGATGACGTCGCCGGCACGCAGGCGCAGCGCGCAGGGGGCGAAGGCAAACGTGAGCTCGGTGCGGTACAGATCCGTGCCGAAGACCTCGTCGATCGTCCCGAACGTCACCGGCTGGCGGCCGAGGATGCTGGGCGGGTCGTTGTCCGGCAGGAAGCCGTTGTTCGGGTCGCCCGTCGCGTCGCCCGTGCCACCGGTGCGCAAGGCGCGCACGAGGTCGCGGGTCGTGCTGCTCGTGTCGATCGTGCCGTTGCCCGACGAAGCCAACCCGTGGTTCGTGGGGTTCGTGAGCACGCGCGTCTGGTTCGACTCGGCGTCGGTGCGCGTCGGGATGCGGATCTGCAGGTTCGCCTGTCCGAGCGAGAGCGCGCCCGGGAAGCCCAGCGAGTTCACGGGCAGGCCCGTCGACTGCGCGTCGAACGAGGACACCGTCGAATCGATGATCACCCGGGTCGTGTAGAACTCGAGGCCCGGCTGGCCGTCGAAGTTGGCCAGGTCGCCGTGGTTCAGGTCCGGGACGACGCGCCCGAGGAAGGGCGTCACGGGCGGGTTGCCGGTCCGCAGGCGGACCGTGATGCCGTCGATCTTGCTCGCGTCGAGCAGGTCGTCGAACTGGAGCACGAGCGCGGCGTTGCGCGGGATGAACGGGATCGTGACGACCGGGTTCAAGCCCACGTCGGCGACGCGCGTCAGGTTCGCGTCCGAGAGCAGCTCCTCGTAGGCCTGCGCGTACTGGGCGGAGCCGGCCGGGTAGCGGATCTTGACCGTCGTCTTGTCCGTGATCGGGTTCGTCGAGAACTCGTAGGCCGTCCCGTTGCCGATCAACTGGCCGATGACGGCGTCGACCGCCTGGCTCGTGTCCGTGCTGTCGACGATGTCGACGAGCCGTCCCCAGTAGACCTCCTTGAGCTTGAGGCTGGTCTGCTGCCCGCCGTAGTTCGGGTCGACCACGAACTGCCGGGAGAGGGCGTTCGACGCCGGGTTCGCCTGCACGGATCCGACCGGGAAACCGGTCACGGATTCGCGGCGCAGGTTGCTGTCTCCGCAGGCCGCCAAGCCGGCCAGGAGCAGGGACAGACCGAGGGAGGTCGAGAGACGGGAGTGCACGCAGCGACGAGGGGTCGAGTGGCTCATGGAATCGGCGATCTCGAACGTCGGTGCGCGACCGGACGCCGGACCGCGACGCCCCAGCGGGGCCTCGACGTGTCCGCGCGCGGCGCGCGGCAAGGGGGGATGGCGAAGCGTACCAAGCACGGCCTGCGGTTCCGCGCCCGCGCCGGCGATTTCCGGCCCGCCACGGGGCGTGGCCGGGTCGACCGTGCCGCGCGGTGGCGAGGCGTGGTCCGGCGGCGTGGATGCGGAGGCGTCGGGCATGGTTCTGTGGGCGGGATCAAACCCTGTGCCGCCCGTGGAGCCCGCTGGTCCGACTGGGGAGCGGCCTCGGGATGGGCAGGACGCCGGGTACCCGCGGAGCGCGCCCGAGTTGCACTCCGCGGGGTGGGCGGGACAGCGGGGGCGGGCGAGCGGAAACGCACAGCCCTGCATGCCAGCAGGGCGACGGCCCCCTCGCGACGGCCCGTGAGCCAGGCGGGCTGGAGCGCGGGCTGCCTCCAGCCCAGCCCGGCGGCCCCCAGGCGGGTGAAGGGCGCCCGGCGCGGGGATCGGGAGGGCGCCCCCAGCTCAGCACGCAGGCCGTCAGGCCGTCAGGCCGTCCCCGCCACGCCTCGCACGCTCGGGGTGAAGCCCAGGCGCAGCGCCTCCGCGGCGTCGCGCAGGAACACGAGGTGGTCGCTGCGGACCTTGCGGAGCTCGACGGAGTCGCGGTCGTGGAAGACCCGGGTCGTCGAGCAGCCGACGACTCCGAACGGGATCTCGTGGGAGCAGTACGCACAGTGCGCCCGCAAGGGCAGGCGCGAGGCCAGGCGCAGCATGGGCGTCACGTGCCGCGCTTCCGTCCGCGAGATGCAGGTCGCATTCGGGCAGGGATTGGCGCCGACGGTCACCGGGTAGGCGCGCAGCTCGGGCGCGCGCTGGCTCGTCGCGAGGTCGAGGGCACCGGTGAGCCAACCCAGGATCGCCATGCGGATCGGCACACCGCGCGCCGCCTGCTTGAAGTAGATGCTGCGCGGGTCGGCGTCGAGGTCCGCGGCGATCTCGTCGCGACGCGGCAGCGGATGCATGACGACCGCGTCCCGCAGGGATTCGACCGCCAGGGTGCGCTTGCCGAGCTGCAGGTAGTTCTCGAGCGTCCCCTCCCCGCCCGGGTGGCGCTCGGTCTGCGGGCGCGTCATGTACACGGCGTCGACGTGCTCGATCGAGAAGCCGCGTGCGTCCGTGAAGAGCGACAGCTGGTGGGGCTTCTGCGGCGTCAGGTAGACCGCGTCGCTCCTCGAGGCCAGGTCGCCCAGGCGCGAGGCGTCGGCGCGCTGCGGCTCGACGCCGAACTCCTCGCGCAGGCGCTGCACGACGTAGCCCGGCAGCTCGAAGCCCGGTTGCGGCACGCACACGACGTTCGCGCCGAAGCGCGCCAGGGCATAGGCGAAGCTGTGGATCGTGCGGCTGTAGCGCAGGTCGCCGGCCAGCACGACGTCGAGGCCCTCGATGCGCCCCCGCTCGACCCACAGGTTGTAGAGGTCGCACAGGGTCTGGGTCGGGTGCTCGTGGCTGCCGTCGCCGGCGTTCACCACCGGCACCTCGGAGTACTGCGCCGCGAGGCGCGCCGCGCCTTCGCTGGGATGGCGCAGGACGATGACGTCGGCGTAGCCCCCGCTCACGACGCGCACCGTGTCGGCCAGCGACTCGCCCTTGCTGGCGCTCGACGTGCGCATGTCCGCCGCGGTCAGGATGCCCCCCCCCAGGCGCAGCATCGCGGACTCGAACGAGAGGCGCGTGCGCGTGCTGGCCTCGTAGAACAGGCTCGCGGCGATGCGTCCGCGACAGATCGCCGAGTGCGCGCGCAGGTCCTGGGCGAAGTGCGCGGCATGATCGAAGAGCGCACGGACCTCCGGCAGGGAGAGGTCGTCGATCGAGACGAGGTGGCGGACCTCCGACATGCGGGGACCAGAGCCTAGGGGCCGCTGGCGGATGGAGCAAACGGCGCGCCTCGCGGCCGCGCACGCCGCGCACCATTCAGCGCCGGGGTTCCGCGACCTCCCGCAGGGCCGCGCGCAGGTCCCGCCGGCCCGCCCCGGCCTCGGCCAAGGCCCGAGAGGCCTCGGGCTCGAACGGCACGGCCGCGCCGGGCGTCCAGGGCTCGCTGGGCAGGCCGAAGCGCGCACGCAGCAGCTCCCCCAGCGTGCGCCGCGCGCCCGCGGGGTCGCACAGCGCGGAGATCGCGCCGGCCGGTGGCGCCGGCGCGCGATCCGCCTGCGTGACGAGCACGACGGCGTCGGGTGGCGCCGCGGTCGGTTCGCGGCCCCAGGGCACGAGCCACAGCACGAGCTCGGCGGATGCGCGCAACGCGCGTCCGCGGCGCAGGCCCTCGGCCTCGACCGCGCCCACCGGCAGTGCTTCGGCCGCAGGAGCGCCGGCCGGCTCGCGCTCGCCGGCGGTGTCGAACAGCCGCGCCGGCCACGCGCCGAGCAGGACGTCGGCCGTCAGCACGTCGCGCGTGGTGCCGGGCTGGTCCGAGACGAGCGCGCGCGCTTCCCCGGCCAGCGCGTTGAGGAGCGTCGACTTCCCGGAGTTCACCGGGCCGGCCAGGACGATGCGCGTCGGCTCCAGCGCATGGCGCGCGCAGCGACCGCGCTCGGCGAGCTGGGTGGCGCGCGCGCGCGCCGCGGGGGCCGGCAACCGAGCCAGCTCCGCGAGCTCGCGGCCGAGCGCCCCCTCGGCCTGGTCGAGCAGGATCCGCGCGGCGGCCTCGCACGGCGCGCGCTCGAGCAGCGCGAGCGCGCGCTCCTCGATCGAGCGCGCCGGGGCGCGGGGGCCCGCGCCGCGGAGCGCCGCGCGGACCAGCGCCGGGCTGCCGTGCAGGTGCAGCTCGACGCGCTCGGCCGCGGGCACGACCACGAGGGCCTCGTCCACGAGACCGGGCGCCAGCGTGAGCCGGGCGAGGCGGATGTCGCCCGGCGCGAGGTCCTGGGGCGCGCCGAGCGCCCGCGCCCGCTCCAGCGCGTCGGGCCCCGCGAGCTCGACCACGCTGACCGCGCCGGCGCCCGCCGGCGTGAGCTCGCGTTTGGCGCCCCCGCTCACGCCCGCAGCCCCTCGCGCAGCGCGGCGAGCAGTCCGCGGTGGACGAGGTCCTCGTCCTCGCGCACGCCCCCGAACCCTGGGCGCGTGAACAGCGGCGGCGTGATCAGCAGCGCGCGCGCGCCGCCGGTCAGCACCACGGGCGGGGCGTCGAACCCGGCCTCGGCGGCCACGGAGAGGGCGAGCTCGCGCGCCGCCCCGCGGAACCCGACCACGATCCCCGCCTGCAGGGCCGACTCGGTGTCGCGCCCCAGCGCCCGGGCGCCCACGGCGGGCTCGACGTGCGGCAGGCGCGCCGTGTGCTGGGCCAGGGCGCGCGCCAGGAGCGCCGGTCCCGGCGCGATCGCGCCCCCCAGGAAGCGGCGGCCGCGGACGTCGAGCGCGTCGACGGTCAGCGCCGTGCCGGCGTCCACGACGACCAGGCCCGGCGCGCCGCTCGCGAGCGCCAGCGCCCCGCGCGCGGCGTACACGCGGTCGGGGCCGACCCGCTCCGGCGCGCGCACGTCGAGCACCAGACCGGCAGGGGGCGCGAGGTGCACGGGCCGCTGGAGCGCCTCGGACAGCGCGCCGCGGACCTCGTGCTCGAGCGCGGCCCCGGCCACGGACGACAGCGCGCAGAGCCCGATGCCGGACGTCGCGCGCGCGAACGCGGCGGCGCGCGCGCCGGCGCCCGGCGCGGACTCGAGCGAGGCGCGCGCCACCACGCGGGGGTCGCCGACCAGGCTCCAGACGCACAGCTTGAGGCGCGAGTTGCCGAGGTCGGCGGTGAGGGCGAGGTCCATGAGGCCGGCAGGCGGCGCCAACGCAGCGCGCCGCGCAGGAGATCCTACGCGGCGCGAGGGCGCGGCGAGCGCCGCGGGGATCGAGGTCGGCGCGCCCGGGCCCCGGTCAGCTCTGCGGCGACTCGTAGGTCACCGTGCGCGTCTTGCCCTTGTTCTCGATCACGACCTCCCAGGTCGAGTAGCGATCCTTGTTCATCTTGACGAAGTTGATCGCCTCGGACGTGCTGTTCACGGCGTGGCCGTTGATGCTCTTCACGACATCGCCCTGCTGGGCGCCGTGGCGCTCGGCGAAGGAGCCCGGCGTCACGTCCGTGATCTCGACCCCGTCGTAGCGGCCGGTGCGTGGGTTGCGGTGCTGCCGCAGCTTCACGTCGTTCGAGAGGATGTCGAGGTAGCTGTCCGACGCGGCTTGCAGGTCCTCGGTCCCCAGCACGAAGCGGTCGCGCCCCAGGCGCGTGGTCTTGCCCGGCACGTAGGCCGGACCCGAGCGGCGCACGATGCCGCTCTCGCGCAGTGGTTCGACGATGCCGTCGGGACCGACCTTGACGATGGGCGCCAGCAGGTCGAACTCGAGCGGGGCCAGCGTCTCGCGCTCGCGGGCCTCGTCCGCGAACGCGAAGGTCACGCCGTCGGCGCTGATCGCGTGCACCCGAATGCCCTCGTGCGGGCGCGCCAGCGTGTCGCCCTCGCGCAGCAGCGCGGCTCCGCCCAGGCCCTTGGCCGCGACCTGCGCCTTGGGCTTGTAGCGCAAGATCACCGAGCTCTGCTTGGCGTCGCCGTAGTCCACCACGACGGACAGAACGCGCACGAGTTCCTTGACCGCCACGACCTCGGGCTTCAGGTCGACCGGCGTCACGGGGGTCGGATCGGCGACGACCTTGACCGCGCCCGTCCAGTTCAGGTCGTGGAAGACGCGCTTGACGACCTCGTAGGGCACCTGGCCGTCCGACTTGATCGGCGCGGCCTCCACGGACAGGACCTTGCGGACGTGGTCCCGGTTGGGCTCGGCGCGCCGCTCCTCGATCGTGCTGGCGAAGCTCCAGACGTAGGCAGCGAGCCCGGCCGTGAGCAGCGCGGCCGCGGTCCACGAGACGATCTTGATCTGCCCGATGTTCATGCAACGCCCCCCTTCGAGGATAGCCGCCCGGCGCGGGCCGGTCCAAGCCACGGGGAGGATCCGCGCAGGTCGACGCGCGCGGCGCGCTTTCCTTCCCCGCTTTCCGGGCGCTCTCCGGCGCGGGTCAGGAACGCGCGATCCGCAGGCCGTCCTGGCCGGCGGGGCCGGGCCGTGCCTGAGCGACGTTGTTCTCGACGCGCGCGGCGCTGCCGGTGATCCCGCGCAGGGCCAGGATCAGCTCCTCGGGGCGATCGCTGGCCGCCAGCGCGTCGTTGAGCTCGACCTTGCGCTCCTGGACCAGCTTGCGCAGGCACATGTTGAACGAGATCAGGCCGCGCTCGGTGCCCTGCTCGATCACGCGCGACATCTCGCTGGTCTTGCCCTCCATGAGCAGCTCGCGGATGTGCGGCGTGGTCTGCATGAGCTCGAAGGCCGGGATCATGCCCTTCGACCCGGCGCGCGGGATCAGGCGCTGGCTGAGCACCGCCGCCAGGTTCTCCGCCAGCCGCAGGCGCACCTGCTGGTGCTGCTCGGCCCGGAAGAACGACAGGATGCGCTCCATCGTCTGCGGCGCGTTCACGGTGTGGAGCGTGGACATGACCAAGTGGCCCGTCTCGGTCGCGTCGAGGGCCGCGATCACGGTCTCCGCGTCGCGCATCTCGCCGATCAGGATCACGTCCGGGCTCTGACGCAGCGCGTGGCGCAGGCCGTCCTGGAATGAGCTGCAGTCCGTGCCGACCTCGCGCTGGCTGATCACGCAGCACTGCTCCTTGAAGAGCAGCTCGATCGGGTCCTCGAGCGTCACGACGTGGCGCTCGACGGACTCGTTCATCGACTGGATCATCCCGGCCAGCGTGGTCGACTTGCCGGAGCCGGCGATGCCCGTGACCAGGATCAGGCCGCGCTTGCGCAGCGCGAGCTTCTTGAGCGACTCGGTCGGCAGCTCGAGGTCGTCGAGGCTCGGCGCGTTCTCGTTGATGCGCCGGATGACGACTGCCGGCTCGCCCATCTGGCGGTAGGCGTTGATCCGGAAACGCCCGAGCCCGTCGAGGTGCAGCGACGAATCCGCCGAGCCACGCACGCGCCAGTCCTCCATGCGCGCCTTGCCCAGGATCCCCTCGAGCACGTCGAGCAGCGGGCCCGAGTCCGGCACGCGGCCGGGCAGGAAGCCGATCTTGCCGTCGGTGCGGTGCGAGGGCCGTCCGCCCGCGCGCAGGATCAGGTCCGAGGCGCCGATCTTGCACATCACCGCGAGCCAGGCTTCGAGCTGATGCCGCGGCGAGGGGTAGCTCGTGGCGGACAGCAGGTCCTGCACGGCCTCCTCGACGCTGACGCGCGCAGTGGCGGACTTGGACGCGGGGCGCGCGACGGCCGGCGGCGGCGGCGGCGCGGCCGATGGCGCGGGACCGCGGGCGGGCCCGGCGGCGAAGGCCCCGGAGGGCGCCCCGCTGCGGGCACCCGGCGCGCCGCTGGGGGGAGCGGCGAACGCGCGCGGATCGGGCTCCTCCGGCAGCGCGCTGAAGCCGCGCGCGACGTCGCGGAAGCTGAACTCGTCTTCGGGCTGATTTCCGGGAGTCAAATCGCTCGCACCTCCGCAACCCTTTCGGACCCGGTACCCCCGGTGCTGGAGGGGGCGGGTCGCGACGGGGGCGCGCGAGCCGGCGATTTCTTCGTGGAGCCGGCCGCTCGGGGGTCCCGGCCGGCTCTCAGGCGCCGCCGGCGGCCGTCGCGGAGGCTGGCGCGTGAACGACGTTCCAGGCCGCGCGCAGCAGCGGCTCCAGCCCGCGGCGCTCCACGGACGAGACGCGCCAGACCTCCACCCCGGCAGCACGCTCGAGCGCGTCGGCGCGCGCCTGGGCCGTCGGCGACTCGCATTTCGTCGCGACCAGGAGCCGCGGGCGGCACGCCAGCTCCGCCGAGTAGCCGGCCAGCTCGCCCTCGATCACCCGCCGCGCGCGGTCGGGTTCCTCGAGCGCCGCGTCGGACACGTCCACGAGGTGCAGCAGCACGCGGCAGCGCTCGACGTGCCGCAGGAAGCGGTGACCGAGCCCGTGCCCCTCGGCGGCGCCCTCGATCAGGCCCGGAAGGTCCGCCAGGACCAGCGTGTCCGTGTCCGAGAGCCGCGCGATCCCGACCTGGGGCGCGAGCGTCGTGAAGGGGTAGTCCGCGATCTTGGGCGTCGCCGCGGTGACGGCCGCGAGGAAGGTCGACTTGCCGGCGTTCGGCAAGCCGAGCAGCCCAGCCTCGGCGAACAGCTTGAGTTCGAGCCGCAGGGAGCGCGCCTCGCCGCTCGTTCCGTCCGTGGCGAAGCGCGGTGTCTGTCGCACCGCGGTCGCGAAGCGTGCATTCCCCAGGCCGCCGCGCCCGCCGCGTGCGATCTCGAGGCGCATCCCCGCGCGCGCGAGATCGCGCAGGAGGTTGCCCCACTGGCGGTCGTAGACCTGGGTCCCGACCGGCACCTCGACGACCAGGTCCGCTCCGCCCCGCCCCGTGCACAGTTGTCCGGCGCCGGGACGGCCGTCCTCGGCCGCGTAGAGGTGCCGCCCGGCGAGCGGCAGCAGCGAGTTCAGCTGCGGCGAGGCGAGCAGGAAGACGCTGCCGCCGTCGCCGCCGTCGCCGCCATCGGGGCCGCCCAGGGGCACGGACTTCTCGCGGCGCATGGAGACCGCGCCGTTGCCGCCGCGCCCGGCGCGGACGTCGATCTCGAGTTCGTCCTTGAACATGGCGGGGCCGGGAACCGGGCGGGGCCGGATGCGAACGGCCCGCGTGCGTGCCTCAGCACGCCGCGCGGGCCGCGGAGTCCGGAGCGTCCCCGGTCAGCCGGCGGCGACCGGATCGATGTGGACCTTGCGGTTCGGCTGGTAGCGCACGGTGCCGGGGACCAGCGCGAAGAGCGTGTAGTCGCTGCCCACGCCGACGTTCCGGCCGGGGTGGAAGACCGTGCCGCACTGGCGCACGAGGATCGTGCCGGCGCTGACGTTCTCGCCGCCGTAGCGCTTGATGCCGCGGAACTGGGGGTTGCTGTCGCGGCCGTTCTTGGTCGAGCCGCCGCCCTTCTTGTGAGCCATGGTGTGCTACCTCAGCCGACGATGTCGGTGATGCGGACGCGGGTGTATTGGGCGCGGAAGCCGCGCTTCTTGCGCACGTTCTTGCGGCGCTTGAAGCGGAAGGCGATGACCTTGACGCCCTTCTCGTGGCCGATGACCTCGGCGGTCACCTTGGCCCCGGGGATGGTCGGCTTGCCGATCCGGACCTGGCCTTCGTTCCCGAGGATCAGGACCTCGTCGAAGGTGATCTGGTCCCCGGCGGAGAGCTTGTCGTTCAGGTCGCAGAGGATGACGTCACCCTTCTGGACCCGGGTCTGCTGGTTGCGGTCGCGGACGACGGCGTACACGGTTCTTCCTCCTGCTGGCCGTGGTGGATGCCCTCCCACGGGGAGCCCTCGGAGGCGGGCTCGGTTGGTTCCCGGACCGATCGGCCCGGGAAGGGGGCGAGGAGTGTAGCGGCGGGTCCGCGGGCTGGGAAGCGCCAGGCGACGGCCCGGGGCGAACCGCGAACCCGGGCCTCCCCGGCGCGCCGGCGCCCCGGGCCGGGCCCAGCGGCTCGCCCGGGCGCGACCGCGCGGCACCCCTCTCCGGCGGACGCCCCTCAGCGCTTGCGGCGTCCGCCCGGGCGCACCTCGCGGCCGTCCTCGCGCAGGTAGCGCAGCACGCTGTCCTCCGGCTGGTCGGGCGCATCGAGCAGGCGCACGTCCTTCTGGAAACGGTACTCCAGCGCGCGCAGGTGGTCGGAGCAGTCGCTCTTCAGATAGGCCACGACCTCGGGATGCGCGCGCAGCTCGACCGTCTGGAAGCCCTTGTGGGTCAGAGCGGACGAGAGCCGTCGCAGGATCGCCGCGGCGCGCGAGTTCACGGTCCGGATCCGGCCCGTCCCGCGGCAGCGCGGGCAGTGCTGGAAGACCTTCTTGTCCATGCCGGGGCCCAGGCGCTGGCGGGTCATCTCCAACAGCCCGAACTGGCTGATCCGGCCGACCTTGCTGCGCGCGCGGTCGGAGGACAGGGCCTCCTTGAAGGCCTTCTCGACGGCGCGCACGTTGCCGGCCTTCAGCATGTCGATGAAGTCGACGACGATGATGCCGCCCAGGTCGCGCAAGCGCATCTGGCGCGCGATCTCGGGCGCGGCCTCCAGGTTCGTCTTGAGCGCGATGTCCTCGAAATCGAAGCCCTCGCTGCGCGTGCGGCCCGAGTTCACGTCGATCGCCACGAGCGCCTCGGCCTGGTCGAAGACGATCGAGCCGCCGGAGGGCAGCTCGATGCGACGCTGGAAGATGCGCTCGAAATCGGGCTCGACGTTGTAGGCCTGGAACAGCGGTTTCGGCTGGTCGTGGAGCTGGATGCGCCCGACGTCCTCGGGCATCAGCTTCTCGGTGAACTCGACGATCTGCCGCTGGACCTCGGGGTCGTCGACGATCACGGACTTCGTGTTCGTCGTGAACAGGTCGCGCATCGTGCGGATGGCGACGTCCGACTCGCGGTACAGCGGCGCCGGCCCATGACCCTGGTGGAGCTTCTTGCCGAACGCCGTCCACAGGCTCACGAGGTAGTCGAGGTCGCGCTGGATCTCGGTCTTGCTGTGACCGATGCCCGCCGTACGGACGATCACGCCCATGCCCTTCGGCACCTCGAGCGACTGCAGGATGCGCTTGAGACGCCGGCGCTCTTTCTCGTCCTCGATCTTGCGCGACACGCCGGTACGCGACATCGAGGGCATCAGCACCAGGTAGCGTCCCGGGATCGAGATGTAGGTCGTGAGCGTCGGCCCCTTGTCGCCGATGGCGTCCTTCGTGACCTGCACGACGACCGTCTGCCCCTTCTCGAGCAGGTCCGTGATCGGCAGCCGCGGGCGGGCCTGGAAGCGGCGCTTGCCGCGCCCGCCCTGCGCCTTGCGACCCTTCTTGGCCGGGGCTCCGTCTTCGTCGTCGGCTTCGTCGAGCTCGGCCGAGACCTCGGGCTGGCTCGAGTTCGAGTCCCACTCCTCGGGATCGATCTGCGTGCTGAGCAGCTTGTCGAGGTCGAAGTCGTCGTCCCCGTAGGCCGACAGCACGTCCGAGGTGTGGAGGAAGCCGTTGCGACCCTGGCCGAAGTCGACGAACGCGGCGCCGATCGCCGGCTCCAGGTTCACGACACGGCCGCGGTAGATGTCGTTGACCAGGGTGTCCTGGTCCTTCACGGTCATCAGGAAGTCCGTGATCTTCGAGTCCTCGAGCACGGCGACGCGCTGCTCCTCGGGATCCGTGGCGTTGACCAGGATCACGGCGCGGCGCGCGGACTCGGGCACCACGCGCGGCGCGTCGGCGTCCTCGTCCGCGGCCCGGACCTCGCGGCCGCGGCCGCGCCGCCGGCGGCGCGAGCCGCGCGGCTCCTCGGCCGCCTCGACCTCGACCGCCGGGACGCGCGAGCTCTCGGGCAGGTCGTCCTCCTCCCCGGGGATCGACTCGATCTCGACCGCCGCGGGCGCGCGGCCGCGCTTGGGCGCGGCGACCCGGGCCGCGTCCTCGCCACCGCGCTTCTTCCGGCGCCGTCCACCGCGATTGCCGCGGCGGCGACGCTTCGAGCCGTCGAGTTCCGCCAGCGCGACGTCCGACGGCTCGGCCTCGGGGCCGGTGGGCTCCTCGGGCTCGCCGCCATCCGCGGGGACGGCGTCGAGGGCCAGATCCGCGTCGTCGTCGAGCGCGTCGATCTCGCGCGGCACGCTGCCGCGCGGCGCGGCACTGGGGCGCGCGCTGGGCTCGGCGGCCGGCTCGCTGGCGAGACCCGCAGCCGCGCTCGCGCCGGTGCGCCGGCCGCGTCCGCGGCGGGACCGCCTGCGGCGGCGCCCTTCCGCCGTCCCCTCCGTGGGGGCTCGGGTCGTGTCGAGGGCGTCCTCGGCGAGGGCGAGGTCCTCCTCGCCATCCTCGCCCGGGATGGGCGGATCGATGGTGGCCGCCAGCGCGGTACCGGCCGCGGGTTCCTCGTCGGCGAGGGCTGCGGCCGCCTCCGGACCCGCTTCGCGCCGGCTGCGGCGGCGTCCCCCGCGCGATCCGCGCCGGCGACGCTTGCGGGCCGGCGTGGCCCCATCGGCGGCAGCAGTCGACTCGGCGTCGACCTCCGCACCGTCGTGGCCGGAAGCGTCCAGGTCGTCGACTGGGGCCGCGGCGTGCGCGCTCGAGCCGGGATCGTCGTCTCCGGACGGAGTGTCGTCGTCGGGCGCAGCGCCGCGGCCACGGCGGGCATCGTCGTCCCAGGAGTCCGCGCTCCGGGCGGACTCGGAATCACGGGAGTTGGTGAAGGAATCGAAGGGCTCCGGCGCGCCGTGCGCGCCGGACTGGATCACATCCGTCATGGAAAGGAAGGGTCGCGCCTCGTGGACCGGCCAGCACCTTCCGAGCGCGCTCCAGCAGCGCGGAGCGGGGCGCACGCTGGCGTGCGCAGGCTCCGGACGCCGGGGAGCGATCCCGGCTGGCGCGCCGCACCGCGCCGTGGGCGCGGTCGGGGCCGTGGTCCGAGGCGCGGGGCTGTCCCGCGCTGGGCGCGGGGAGTTCGCGTCGGTCGGGTTCGTAAGGAGGAGCCCGCATGGAGCGCGACGGGACCCGAGGGCACCGCGCATTCCTGGGCTCGCCTCCCGGGTGCTAGGAGCGCCCGGGCGGTGAATCTCGGTCCAGCGGCCGGGAGGCCGCGGGTCGCGGGCGAACGACGCCCGCGCGGGTCGTATCCTCCCGGATCGCCGGGCCGGAGTCGATCAGGAAGCCGGGAATCCGGCCGCGGGGGCCTTCAGGGCTGTGCGCGGTCCGCCACGCGCCCGATCACGCGGGAGCGGCCGTCCGGGGCGGGGCGCACGTCGAGGGGCTCGACCCGCATCCGCATGCCCTCCTCCGTGATGAAGGTCACGCTGGCCCCATCGCGGCCCAGCACGCGCCCGGTCAGCGTGCCGCCGGGCAAGAGGATCTCGACGCGCGGCAGGCTGGCGAGCGCGGCACCGCCGGGCTTCGACAGGCTGGCAGTCGAGCCCGAGATCAAGGCCATGCCGCGCACCTCGGCTGCGTCGAGCGACATGCGTCCGAGTTGGACATCGAGCCAGATGCGCGACTGCCCCACGGCGTGCAGACGCCCCTCGATGAACTCGCCGTTCACGAGTTCCGCACGCACCAGACCCACGTTCACGGTGTGCAGACGATCCGGCCCGTGGATGGCGTCCGATGGGATCGTCGTCTCGAGCCACAGCCCGCGCGTGTCCGCGGCGGTCACGCGGCGTCCGCCGCCCAGGCCGGGTGCGTCGGCCGGCAACTGCGGCGCGCGGGAGGGCTCCGGGCTGCGGGCGAGCTCCGCCGGCGTGGGGGTCGGCGTGGGGGTCGGTGTCGGCAGCAGGACCTCGTCCTGCGAACTCGGGCGGGCTCCGCCGGAGGGATCCGGGCGCACGGACCACGGGTCGACGGCCGCGATCGGCTCGGCGGGAGCCACCGCGACCGGGTCCGACACGGCGCCGCGCTCCGGATCGATCGAGACGGCGGCGGTGCGCTCCGGCTCGTTCGAGTTCGACGCGGACGCCAGCTCCTCCTGGCCGCCCGGGGCCGAGCCCGAGTCCGCGACCTGGGGCGTGCGATCGAGCGCGCTGTCCACGGCGGGCGCCGTGCGCGGCGTGGGCGGGCCGGACTTCGCCGGCTTGGCGGGCACGTGGGCGGTCGTGGCCACCTGCGTCGAAGGGAGCAGGCGGTCGAGGCCGTACTCGTTCCAGGCGTACCAGCCGCCCGCGGCGAGCAGCGCGCTGGCCGCGGTCGCGAGGAGCACGCGGCGCAGGATGCGCGGGCCGCGCGCCACGGCCGGGGGCAGATCCTCCGCCAGCGCGGGTTCGAGCTCGCCCTCCAGGTCGCTCTCGAAGTCGCCGGTGGGCGGACCATCGGCGCCCTCGCCTTGGTCCTCGAGATCCCCGTCGGCGCTCGCCTCCTCCTCGTACGGCTCGCCCGGCGGGGCCGCGAGGGCCGTCGCGGGGTGCGCGACCGCGGCCTGCTCGATGTCGAACAGCCAGGATTCGGTCGGCCCCTCGCTGGAGCCCGAGGTGCCGCCGCGCAGGTCGGTCTCGAGCCCCAGGAAGTCCGTGGCGCCCGGGTCGGGCTGCCAGCCGGCCACGGGCGGGCTGCCGGCCGCGCGCCCGCCCGTCGCCGGGCGGTTCGGGACGAGTCCCGCCGGCTCGCTGCCGGCGGACGCGTCGGAACGCGGCCAAGCGGCGGTCCCGGACGGGTCCTGGGGGTCGTTGGGTCGGGTCTCCGCCATCTGTCTCTCGCTGTTCGTGCGTGGGGACCGATCCCGCGGGAGATCGTGCACCGACCGAGTATCGGTCAGCGCCCCGTCGTAGCCGTAGTCGAACCGCGGGGGTGCAGGAAAGGCACGGAGCCGGCCCCCGAGGGGGCCGGCTCCGCCGGGCCAACGCGCGCCGCGGACGTGCGGCGCGCAGCGCTCACTTCAGCTTGTCCCAGTACTCGCCCGGCATGTCGTGCGCGATCTTCAGCGCGCCGTTCGCGCCACCGTAGACCGGCTCCTCGATCCGGTAGACCTTGCCGGCGCCCAGGCGCTGCTTCATCTCGGCCTCGATGGCGAGGTCGAGACCCTTGATCATGCTGCCGCCGCCGGCGAGCAGCACGCGGTTCTTCAGGCGATTCTGGAACTCGGGGTCGAACGTCGCGATCAGCTTGGCGAGGCCGTCCACCATGTGCGGGACGATCGAGCGGCAGGCCGTGCGGATCTCCTCGGTGACGTCGAAGGAGGTCGGCTTGCCGTTCACGGGCAGCTCGACGACGACCGGCGGCATCGTGTCGGAGATGTTGGAGTGCTTCTCCTTGATCTCCTTGATCATCTGCGTCGTGAACTGCGCTTCGGGATAGCGCTTCGCGATCAGCTCCGCCAGGCGGTTGTCGACGTAGTCGCCGGCGTAGGTGTTCGTGAGCTGGTCCGACTCCTCGGGCATCGTGCCGTGCATCCGGCAGAGGTCCGTCGTGCCGGCGCCGATGTCGATGACCAAGACGTCGTCGAGCATGTCGAGGCCATAGGCGACCGAGAACGGCTCGGAGCACAGCATGACGCTGTCCACGGACTCGCGCGCGGCCTTGATGATCGCGTCCTTGTGGTGGATGGCGGCCTCGGCCGGGACGCCGATGACGGCGTACACGAGCTCGTCGCTGCGCGGCTTGGCCAGGCGGATGATCTCGCGGATCAGGTCCGCGGCGGCCTTCATGTTGCCCTCGACGTCGTTGGTCTTCTCGTTGCTCGTGGCCTTGAGCACGCCCGAGGCCAGCGGACGGTAGAAGCGGCAGGAGAGGCGGTGCTGGACGGCCTCGTCGCCGAACAGGACGTCCTTGCCGAGCAGCTTGCGCGCCACGACGTCCTTGGGGTAGCCGACGTGCGAGCTGAGGGTCACGCGCTGGCCGTTGCTGGCCGCGATCGACGTGCGGGACGTGCCCAGGTCCACGCCGAGGTACAGGACGCCACCGTCCTTCTTCGTCGTCGCGCCCTTGTCGGCGGTGCTCGTGGCGGCTTCCGCGCCGCCCTTCTGGCCGATGTCGGCCGTGGTGTTCTTGGTCATCGTTCTCTCCGGATCGTTCGTTCTTCCCTGGCCTGCGCTCCCTCCCATGCGGCGCACGTCGCGCCGACGGGGACTCTCGCGCGGTCACCCGACTGAGGCCGTCTCGGGTGCCGCTTTCTTCTGGAAGGCGAGGTTCTGCTCGAAGATCGTCGACATCATCGCCTTCTTGGCCTGCGCCTGCGGATCGTCCGCGCGCAAGCCCTGTACGGTCTTGAAGATGGACGCGACCCCGGGGTCGACCATCTTCAGCTCCATGACGCGGCGCAGCTCCTCCTCGGTGACGCCGATCACGCTGGTCAGCTTCGCGATCCGCCGCTCGAGCATGTCGACCTGGCGCGCATGCTCGCGCATCTGCGCCGCCACGGCCTTCTTGCGCTCTTCGTAGAGTTCGGCGACCGCCAGTTCCACGACGCGCACCTCGAGCGCTTCGATGTCCGGAGTGCGCACGACCGTGGCGAAGATCCGCTGGATCTTGTCGACCAGCTCGGCGCGCTGCAGGCCACCCGCGTCCCCGGCCTCGTCCGCCAGCGTCTGCTGTTCCTCGCGGAAGGACTTCGTGGCCGCGGCCAGGTCGTTGCGCAGGGCGTCGATCTCGCTCTCGGCTTCGCGCCACATCACGTAGCGCCCACCGCCGTGACCGGTGGCGAGGTGCAGCGCGCGTCCGGCGCTCTCGACCAGGCCCTCGAACGAGGAGTTCGTCTCGGCCAGCAGGTTGTGCGAGGCGCCCAGCGCGAAGCGCAGGGCGAGACCCGCAGCCGACGTGGTGGACTGTGCGGCGCCAGCCTCGCACAGGAGCCGCCCCAGCTCCCCCATGCGTTCGGTGGAGGTGTTCGGGAAGACCGCCATGATCCGGTCGCCGGACTGGATCGCCATCCCGATGAAGCCGTGCTCGCGCGCCACGCGCTTCAAGAGCCCATAGGCCGCGGCCATGGCGGACGACTTGGCCTGCCAGCCCTCGCGCGCCGCCAGATCGTCGACGCCCTCGACGGCCACCATCAGGCAGCAGAGCGGATAGCGTTGCGTCCGAGCGCGGTGGAACTCCACGCGCATCACGGAGAGCATCTGCGTGATCGAGAGGCGCGGAGCCTGCCGTGTCGCGCTGCCGTTCGGTTCCGGGGTCATCGACGTGCGGTCACGGTCGGGGCGCTCTGGGCGAGCCGATCCGCGCAGGCTCTGTCGGGCCCCGGCGCGACCGATCTTGAGCGCGGGACCCGAACCGCGGCGGGCCGCCTCGGCACGTCGCCGAGGCGGCCCGCCGCGCGCGGAGCGCTGGTCATTCCCCAGCCGGTTCGGTCTCGCTCGCAGGCGCGGGGACCGAGTTCAAGAGCGCGTCCATCTGCTCCTTCAAGCCGATGCGGCGCCGCTGCAACTCCTGCTGCAGCAGGAGCTCTTGGTCTTGGCGATTGTAGACAATCGTCGGCGTCACGAACACGATCAGGCTGCGGCGCTCGCGCGTGTTGGCGTCGTGACTGAAGAGGAAGCCCAGCACCGGGATGTCGCCCAGGAACGGGATCTTGCTGCGCACCTTGATGTCCTGGTCGCTCGTGAGGCCGCCGATGACGGCCGTCTGACCGGCGTCGAGCATCATGGTCGTCACGATCGTCGAGGAGCGCGTGCGGGGCAGCGCGATGGAACCCTCGAGGCCCGAGGCACCGATCGTGAAGATGTCGAAGCCCTGCGGCGCGATCGCCGAGTTCGTGCCGGTGCCCGAGAGGCTGGTCTCCTTCGGGATGACCTCCATCATGATGCGGTCGGTGCCGGGCACCACGTTGGGCCGGATCAGCAACTGGAAGCCGATCTCGACCGGCGAGCCGCCGGCTTCGCCGATCGTGAGCTGCAGACCGCCCGCCTGGCCCTGCTCGGACTTGGCTTCCGCGTAGCGGATCGTCTCGCCGACGAAGATCGTCGCCTCTTGGCCGTCCAGGGCGATGATCTTCGGCGCCTGGATGACCTCGGTGGACGAGTCGCGCTGCAAGAGCCGCAACGTGCCCTGGAACTTCTGGAACGAGAGCGAGCCGAAGATCGTGTCGGGCACGAAGGTGGCGCCGCCGTTGCCGGTCGGATCGACGAACGGGCCCTCGCCGCTGGGGCTGGCGATGATCCAGTCGTCCCAGCCGCCGGAGCCGGTGTCGAACGGCAACGTGATCGGGATCTGGCCGCCGACCATGGTCACCGACGCGCCGTCCTGGCCGTAGTCGACACCCAGGTTGAGCAGGTCGCCGTTCAGCGTGGAGACGAACTTGACGTCGCAGAACACCTGCGCCGGCTCGACGTCGAGCCTGAGCAGCATGTTCCGGATCTCCTCGTGCACCTGCTGGGTGTCACGCACGATCACCACGTTGGCCGAGTCGATGTAGTCGAGGTCGCCCTTCGTGCTGAGCGCCTTCTTGAGCGCCGCCAGGACGCTGAAGGACTTGGTGAAGTCGGTGCCCCCCGCAGCGGCCGCGCCCGTGGCCTTCTGCTGCGCCTGCTGGATGAACTCCGACTTGATGACCGGCTTGTAGAGGCTCTTCGGGCGCAGGTAGCGCAACTGGTAGGTGCGCGTCTCGAGTTGCTCTTCGAGCTTCTGCGGCGCGACGACGCGCAGCACGCCGTGCCCCTCCTCGACCACCACGAACCCGAGGCTCTTGGCGGTGACGTTGAGCGCCTCACGCCAGGGCACGTTCTCGAAGCGCACGTCGATCGTGCCCACCACCTCGGGCCCCACGACCACGTTGGCGTTGGCCGAGACGGCGATGGCCTGGATGACCTTGCGGATGTCCTGCGGGACGTCCTTGGTCTGGAACGTGACCCGGGCCGGGCTCACGACCGCCAGCACCTCGCCGGGCCGCCGCTCGATGACCGCTCCGACCTTCTCGGCGACGAGCGCCAGCGCGTCGCGCCAGGGCACGTCGGAGAGCTCGATGGTCACCCGCTGACCGGAGATCTTGCGCTTCTCGTCGTCTGGGTGGTCGATGACGACGATGTTGGCGCCCGAGCGGGCGCGCAACTCGGCGACGACGTCCTCCAGACTACGGTCGGCGATGTTGAGGTTGACCCGCGCGTCCAGGCTCGGGGCCTGGGCGGCGGCCGCCGTTGCCACGAGGGGCAGGGCGAGAGCCAGGGACAGGACGAACATGCTCTTCTTCACTTGCCTTACTCCCTCGCGGTCTCAGAACCGCCGAGCGAACACGATGCCGCGGAAGATGAACTCGATTTCCTCGCGCTTGATGGCGAGTACGAC
The DNA here is from genome assembly GCA_016795205.1 of Planctomycetota bacterium. Taxonomy (GTDB): domain Bacteria; phylum Planctomycetota; class UBA1135; order UBA1135; genus JAEUHZ01. The sequence goes on from JAEUHZ010000051.1 coordinate 68,147, forward strand.
GAGGTCGTTCTGGAGCAGGTCGCCTTCCGTGACGGTCCTGCCATTGATCATCGCGACCGGGGCTCCGCCCTCGATCAGGAACACGCCGCCCACGGTCATCTTGACCTTCTCGAAGTCGAGGACGGTGCGGGCCTCGTAGGCCAGGTCGCGCAGGCGCTCGACGAGGGGCTTCCGCAGGGGATCGTTCTCGATCGTGGCGAGACGGTTGTCCACCATCCCGAACGCCTCGAGCATGAGCTTGAACTCGCCCTTCTCGCGGTGGGCGACCATCGAGCTCTCGATCTCCTTGAGCTGGGCCTCGGTCGGGCCGCGGCCCTGCTCGGCGGACGCCACCGTCGTGCGCAGCTGGCTGACGACGTCGACCACCTCGACCCCCAGGCGCGTCTGCGACGGGACGTAGACGATGGACTTCTCGGACAGGACCCGGCGGATGTCCTCCTCCAGCTTGGCGAGGAGTTCCTCCAGCTCGGCCCGCGTGGTCATCTCGACGATCACGTTTTCGGCGACCTTGACCGCCTCCCACTTGCCCAGGACGGCCTGCGTGCGCTCCACCAGGGACTGCACGAGGTCCATCTGCTCCTGGACGGTCAGCGGGCTGGGCGCGTCCGGCTGCACCGGCACGCGCGGGTCGATCCACGGATCGCGGCGCCCGCGGGCGCCGCGGTAGGCGTAGGTCGAGACCTGCAACGATCCCTTGCGCCGATCGATCTCGCCGAGCAGCAGGTCGCGCTTGCGGTCGTAGCCGTCGATCTTGATCGGCTTCTGGTCCTTCTTGGGCTCGTAGACGTAGGTCTCGACGTCGATCGTGACCTTGTGCGCCGGGACGCCCTCCTTCTCGAGCTGATTCCGCTGTGTGGCGCTGATGCGGAAGGCCGGAACGCGCATGAACCGCGAGTGGCTCTCGACCAGGTCGAGGAAGTCCAGGTACTGGAAGGCGTCACCTTCCAGGCTGAGCGTGTAGGCCACCTTGTCGAAGTCGTTCTTCTCCTTGCGGTTGGTCTGCTCGGCCTTCTTCTTGAGGCCCGCGATGCGCACGCCGGATTCGTCGGAGAAGCGCTGGATCGTGCGCACCAGGTTGTTGACGTCGTTCGTGTCGGGGAGGATCCCCTTCATGACCTCGGTCAGCTCGCGCAGCACGATGACCTCGCGCTCGAGCGCGCCCGTGCCCTCGATGAGCTTGCGGGACGTCTCGATGTTCGCGCGCAAGCTGGCCACGTTGGCGCGCGCCTCCTCGATCTGGCCGTGCTGCCACCACAAGAGCGTGCCGAGTCCGATGCAGGACAGAACGCCGCCGCCGATCACGGCGAGCCAAGCCTTGCGGATGTTCTTCATCACTTGGCTCCCTGGCCCGCGGCGGGCTTGACGGCCGGCTTGGCGGCGGGCTTCTTGGCCTCGGCGGCCGGCTTGCCGAGCCGCTCCTCGGTCGACTTCAGGGTCAGGGACATCGGGAACGACCAGGCCACCGGCGGCATGAGGGTCGTGTCCACGTTCGTCTGCGAGCCTTCCGGCGGAGCCGGCGGCTGGAAGTCGGCGATGAAGGTCGAGCCCTCGAGGTCCTCGAGGAAGTTCGCCACGTGGGCGAACTTGTCGGAGCCCGAGTGGCCGGCGGCACGCACCGAGCCCGGCACCTTGGCCTTGGGGTCCGTGCTCTGCGTGACCTGGAGATCGTCGAACCAGACCAGGTGTCGCTGGCCGTTCTGGCCGCGATTCACCACGTCGATCAGCTCGTCGAGCTTCTTCGTCCAGGAGATCCGGCTGGCGGTGATGCCGGCCAGGGTGTCCTCGCGCGACTTGTACTGCTTGGACTCGCTCTGCAGCGAGGTGTGGTAGTTCACCTGCGGCGTCAGTCCGTCCATCTCCGTCTGGAGCGACGCGGCCTCGCTCTCGATCTCGGCCTGGACGCCGATCTTCTGCCAGGCCCACCAGGTCGCGAGGCCGGCGTTGACGGTGACCGCCGCGACGAGGGCCAGCACCAGCTTGAAGGGCGTGCGCGCCTTCTTGCGGTATTCCTCGGGGAGTAGGTTGATGCGGATCATGAGGTGCGCACTCGCGAGGCGAGTCCCACGGCGACCACCAGGGTGGGGGCCCAGGTTTCGAGTTCCTCCACGTCGACACGGCTGGCGTCCACGCGCAGGCCCTCGAGGGGGTTCCAGGTCCGGGCCTTGCGACCCGTCGACTGTTCGATGTGCTGGGCGGCACCGGGCGCGAGCACGCCGCCACCCGAGAGCAGGATCTCTTCGACCTGCACGCCCTCGTGGTGCTCGACGTAGTCGAGGCTCAGGGTCAGCTCGCCCACCAGGTCCTCCAGGACCGGCTGGATGGCGGTGTTGACCTCGAGTTCGTGGGCTTCGCTGGCGCGCTTGATGGCCTCGGCCTCGAAGTTCTCGATCGACATGGCGCGGGCCACCGCCTGCGTCATGTCGGCGCCGCCGATGTTGATCTCACGGCTGAAGCAGGTCTCGCCGCCCACGATCACGTTGATCGAGGTACGGGTGGCGCCGACGTCCACCAGCGCGATGGCCGTCTTGATCTCGCCCTCGGTGACTTCGTCGGCCGGCAGGCCGCAGAGCTCCCAGGCGTTCGCCAGCGCGAAGACGTCGACGTCGATCGCCACGGGCGAGAGGCCCTGGCCTTGGACGAGCTGGATGCGCTCGTCGATCGCGCGCGACTTGCAGGCTGCCAGCAGGACCGCCTGCTGCTCGCCGTCCTTGCCCTTGGCCGCTTCCCCGGAAGCCGGCGTGCGCTTCAACGGCATCAGGTCGAGTTGGACCTCGTCCAGCTCGAAGGGCAGGTACTTGTCCGTCTCGAAGCGGATCGCCTGCCGCAGCTCGCCTTCCGACATCTTCGGCATCGTCACGTAGCGCACGACGACCGACTGTCCGGCGACCGAGGTCACGACCTTCTTCGACTTGAACTTGCCGGCCTGGAAGCAGGCGGCGACGGCGTCGGAGGCGCTGCCTCCGGGCGGGATCTCGGCCCGGGCGAATCCGGTCACGACGGGCTCGGGACCCTCGAGCGAGAGCTCCACCGCCTTGACGACGGAGCTCCCGAGGTCCAACCCGACGAGGCTCTTCTGTCTCTTGAACACGGACGCGGCTCCTCCCCCGATGGCCGAGGTGGCGGCTGGATCGCGCCCGGTCCACGCGGACACCGGATGGACGCTCTCCTGGCCGGGGTCCGGGATCGGCGCGCACCGCCGTCGGGGTTGAGGGCCCCGTGAAGGAAAGCGCGCGTGGCCCGCGGCGCGGCGCCCGCGCAGGAGGGCCTGGAAGTCTCTTCCCCCCCGAGCGCTCGCGGCCGGCCCGCTCGGACCCCGGGGTCCGGTCCGGACGCCGAGGCGGGGCCGCAGGGCGCCTGGCGGCGCGGCTCAGTCCAACTCGCCGAAGCCCGAGCGCACCAGCGAGGCGACGCCCTGCACGAGGTCCTGGGCGTCGTCGCCGCGCGCGCGCAGGGTCAGGGTGGCTTCGCAGGGCGCGCACAGGGTCATGAGCTCCAGGATGCTCTTGCCATCGGCTTCGACCCCGTCGCAGGCCACGCGCAGCGAGGCGCGGTGGCGCTGGGCCAGCGCGACGATGGCCTGGCAGGGACGGGCGTGGAGCCCAGCCGCGTTCGGCACGCGCACGTCGAGGACGACCTCGGCCACGGTACGACGACGCGCCGCGCGCGTCAGACGGCGGACTTTTCCTTGAGGAGGTCGATCAGCTCGATCTTCGTCTTCACGCGGATCGCGAAGCGGCGGAAGTCGGCGTCGCGCGACAGCCGCGCGATCCAGCGCATCATCTCCAGGTGGCGCTCGGGATCGTGTGCGTCACCGGCCTTCTCGGGGCGCAGCACGGTGAAGACCACGTGCACGGGAAGCGAGTCCACCGCCGCCCACGGCAGGCCCTCGGGATGGATCGCGAGGCTGCACACCGCGCGCTCGATGCCGCGCACCTTGACGTGCGGGACCGCCACGTGCGCCCCGACGCCGGTCGAGCCGAGCTTTTCGCGTTCGAGCAGCGCGCGCAAGGTCTCCGGGCGCGCCGCGGCCTCGAGCCCCCCGGCGTCGACGAGGAGGTCCGTGATCTCCTCGAGCACCAGCTCCTTCGTCGGGGCCACGAGCTTCGTCGTGCAGTGCTTGGTCTTGAAGAGCTTCCAGAATTCCATGTCGCGCAGTATACGCTGCCGGGCTCGCCAGCGCCGGATCGGCGCGCCGGCCGGAGCGGGTGCGCCGTTGCGGGGCTGACTAGCCTGATCTGCCGCCTGCCGCCTGCCGCTCAGGCGCGCCGGCGCTCGATGCGGCGATCGTGGTCGCGCTTCAGGAGGCGCTCCATGCGCGCGGTGGCCTCGTCCAGGGCCGCGCCGAAGTCTTCGCGCAGCGCGTCGGCGACCAGCACGGCACCGCGGCCGACGTTGGCCACGAGCTCCACGCGGTGGTCCGCCCGCTGGCGCTCGAGGAGCGCGCGCATCGTCACGATGCTGTCGTTGAAGCGACCGAGGTGCTGCAGCTTGGCGTCGACCGTGTCACGGACGAGCGGCGGGTAGTCGTGGTGGAGGATCGAAACCGAAGTCTGCATGCCGATACCCCTCGGGGCGGATGGCGCCGCCGCTGCGCGCGCGGAAGACCAGGGCCCGATCCCGGACCGTCCGATGGCGAGCCTCCGCGCCGGCTCCGGACGTCGCGTCGCACGGCGCACACAGCGCGCCGCGCGGAGCAGGAGACGGATCGCGACGTCCAACCCACGCCGCCCAGCCTGGACGCGCGCCGTGAAACGGTCAAGCCCTCCCCCACGGGCCCTTGGTCGGCTCGCGCCGCGGGCCGACTCGAGTGCGGGCTTCAGGCTCGCGGCCGCCGCCCGGCGAACGGCCGTTCGCGGTACTGGACGGACACGAGGTGCAGCCCGCAGGCCGGTGCGGTCGGCCCGGCGTCGTCCCGCTCGCGGCTCGCGAGCGCGCGGGCCGGCGCGTCCTCGCCCAGCTTGCCGCGCCCGACGTCGAGCAGCGTGCCCGCGATGGTGCGGACCATGTTGTAGAGGAAGCCGTCGCCCTGGATCACGAAGCACAGCCGCTCCCGGCGGGCGACGAAGCGCAGGTGCTGCACCGTGCGCACGGTGGAGGTCCGCGGTGAGCCGGCGTTGCCGAAGGCCGCGAAGTCGTGGGTGCCCAGCAGCGCCCGCGCCGCGCGCCGCATGCGCGGGACGTCCAGTGGCCACGACGTCCAGTGCGCGTACTGCGCCCCAGCGGCCGGGCGGAAGCGCGTCGTCACGAACTGGTAGGCGTAGCGCTTCGAGCGCGCGCTGAAGCGCGCGTGGAAGTCGTCCGCGCAGGTCTCGGCCTCGCGCACGACCACGCCCGGCGGCAAGTGGGCGTTCAGCGCGTGCCGCAGCCGGTCGTCGTCGAGGCGCGTCTCGACGTGGAAGTGCGCCACCTGGCCCAGGGCGTGGACGCCCGTGTCGGTGCGCCCGGCGCCGTGGACCGTGGCGCGCGCGCCGGTGGCGGCGAGCAGCGCTTCCTCGAGCGCCTGCTGCACGGAATCGAAGCCGTCCTGGCGCTGCCAGCCGAAGAAGCGCGCGCCGTCGTAGGCCACCAGGACGCGGACGTTGCGCATCAGGAGGACGGCCGCCGCCGGATCGGCCGGCGCCCGGCCAGCGCGTCCTCGAGCACGCCCTTGTGCAGGTACTCGAGCGCCGCGCCGGCCGGCGCGCCGCGCGCGATGCGCGTCACGATCGGCCGCGGCTCCGGCAAGGCGTCGAGCGCCTCCAGCACGTGCAGCGCCGTGGCCTCGCCTTCCGCGTCGGGGTCGGTGGCCAGCACGACCTCGCGGATCCCGCCGCGCCGCACGCGCTCGACGAGGCGGGCCGTGGTGAGGTGCCGCTCCTCGGTGCCGTCGGCCGGGTTCAGCGCGCCGAAGAGCACGTGATAGCGCCCGCGGAACGCGCCGGAGCGCTCGAAGGCCTCGACCTGGCGCGGCTCCTCGACCACGCACACGAGCCCGGCGTCGCGCGCCGGGTCGGCGCAGATCGCGCAGGGGTCGCCGGCGCTCACGTTCTGGCACGTGGCGCAGCGCCGCGTCTCGTGGAGCGCGCGCTCGATGGCCGCCGCCAGGCCGCGCGCCTCGGGATCGCGCAGGACGTGGAACGCCAGCCGCTCCGCGCTCCGGCGGCCGATCCCGGGGAAGCGCTCGAAGGCCGCGACCAGCGCCTCGAGGGGTTCAGGGTACGCCACGGCGGCCGCCGCGTCAGGAGAAGCCGGGCAGCGGGAGGCCGCCCATGACCTTGCCCATGCGCGCCTGGCGCTCGAGCGCCGCCCGGCCCTGCGCGTCACGTGCCGCCGCCAGGACCAGCTCCTCGAGCAGGCGCGCGTCCGAGCTGGCGTCGGGCGTGATCCAGACCCGCAGCACCGCGCCGTCGCCGTCGACCTCGACGCGGACCGCGTCGCCGCCCGCGCGGCCGACGACCCGCAGGGTCTTGACCTCCTCGCGCACCCGCTCGAGCTGGCGTTGCATCTCCTGGGCCTGCTTGAGCAGGTTCCCCATCTCGCCGAACGAGCCGCTCATCCTTCGTCCTCGATGCGGCCGCCGAACAGCTCCGCGACCTTGCCGGTGTAGGGATCGCGCGACTTGCGCGCGGCCGCCTGGTCTTCGAGCACGACCTCGACGGTCGCGCCCAGCACCGCGCTGAACACCGCCGAGCAGCGCCGGCGGTTCTGCGCGTCCGAGATCGCGACGCGCTCGGCCTCGCGCAGGTTCGAGAGCAGCACGAGCGCCCGACCGTTCGCGAGGTCGGAGAGCCGTCCGCGGGCGCGCAGCGTGTCGGCCAGGGAGCTCGAGGTCTTGGCCAGCGCCTGGAGGAAGCCCTCCCAGGCTGCGGCGTGGCCTGCGACGCGCGGACGCGGGACGTCGGACGGCGGCCGCTGTTCCGCCTCGGTCTCGCGCTCGGGCGCCAGGTCCGCGTCCGGGGGCTCGGCCGCCGCGCGCGACCTGGGCGGCGACGCGGGCAACGGAGCAGGCGCCGAGCGCGTGCCCGCCGGCGAGGTGCTCGGGCGCGGGAGCTCGTCCCGGGCGGCGGGCGCGCGCGCGGGCGGCTCGCTGCTCGCGTACGCGCGGCCGCCCGGCGCGCGCGGCGCGGCCTCGCGGGCGGGCGGGCGCGGGAGGAGGTCGTCGGGCGCACCCGCAGCGGCCGCGGGGCGCACCCCGCCGACGGCGGGCGCCGTCCCGGTGCCACCCGCCGCCGGCGCGAGGCGCGTCTCGAGCGCCACGAGGCGCCGCTCGAGGTCGGCGAAGGAGAAGCCCGACTCGGGGCGCGCCATGTCGAGGAGCGCGATCTCGAGCACCACCCGCGCGTGCGAGGGGAGACGCGCCATGCGCTCGCGCGCCAGGACCAGCTCCTCGATCCAGGCCGCGAGCCGCGCCGTGCCGATCGCGGCCGCGCGCTCGTGGAGCGCGGCGCGCTCGCCCTCGTCGAGGGCCACGACGACCGCGTCGCGGCCCAGGAGCGCGAGCAGCAGCATGGCGCGCAGGCGGTCGAGCAGCGTGCCGACGAGCTCGGGCTCTCCGCCCTCGCCCACGGGCAAGGCCGCCAGCACGCCCGCGCGATCCGCGGCGGCAAGCCGCGCGAGGAGCAGGTCGGCGAGGTCCGCGCCGCCGTCCGCGGCCAGGCGCTCGAGATCCGCGACCTGGGGCCGGGTGCCGACCAGCGAGAGCAGTTGGTCGGCCATGGACAGCGCGTCACGCATGCCGCCGCGCGCGCGCCGCGCGATCTCGAGCGCCACGCCGGCCTCGGCCGCGACGCCTTCGGCCGCGAACACGTGCTCGAGGCGCGCGGCGATGACGGCCTCGGCGAGCGGCGCCAGGCGCAGGATCTGGCAGCGCGACAGGATCGTCGCCGGGACCTTCTGCGGGTCGGTCGTCGCCAGCAGGAACTTGACGTGCCGCGGCGGCTCCTCGAGCGTCTTGAGCAGGGCGTTGAAGGCCTCCTTGGTCAGCATGTGGACCTCGTCCACGATGTAGACCTTGAAGCGCGCCTTCATCGGCGCGTAGGCCACGTTCTCGCGCAGCTCGCGCACGTCCTCGATGCGGCGGTTGCTGGCCGCGTCCATCTCGATCAGGTCGGGGTCGGAGCCCTTCTCGATTCCGAGGCAGTGCTCGCAGGTGCCGCACGGATTCGCGGTCGGCCCATGCACGCAGTTGAGGGCCTTGGCGACCAGCCGCGCCGTGGTCGTCTTGCCCGTGCCACGCGGCCCGCAGAAGAGGTAGGCGTGGCCCACGCGCTGCTCTTCGATCGCGCCCTGGAGCGTGCGCGCCACGACCTCCTGGCCCACGAGGTCGGCGAACGTGCCGGGCCGGTACTTGCGCGCGAGGACGAGGTAGGACACGCGCGCGATCGTACGCCCGCCGGCTCACGCGGGGAACACGAGGGCCGCGCGTGCGCCGGGTCGCGCGCGCGCCACGCGGCGCAAGCGCGGCGCGAGCGGGGAGTTGGGCCCGGGCACCGTGCGCCTGGAACCTTGCTCTTAGGGCTGCTCCGTTCCCGGCCTGACCCGGTTCGAGCCCGTCCCATCGCCCGGGACCGGACCCAATTCCCCGCTCGCTGGATCGCAAAGAGGCGCGCACGACCTGTCGCCGGCGGGTGGTCCGCCGGGGCGGCGCGAGCACGTGGCTCGCGCCGCCCCGGATCAGGACGCGTGACGGGCGAGGTGGCGGAGAGGGAGGGATTCGAACCCTCGGTGCCATTGCTGACACCTACGCTTTCCAAGCGTATGCAATCGGCCACTCTGCCACCTCTCCGCACGTTGCCGGGCGAGGAGCGGGTCCACGGAGTTGGCGGAGAGGGGGGGATTCGAACCCCCGATGCACTTGCGCGCATGCTGGTTTTCGAAACCAGTGCCTTCAGCCGCTCAGCCACCTCTCCAAGTTCCGTGGAGGACGCCGGGCGCGTGCACGCCGACCGGGGACCCGGAGGGCCCTCGATCGGCGGATCACTCGCCGCGTCCGCGCTTCTTCTGAAAGAACTCTTGGAGCAGCGCGCGGGCCTCGTCGGCCAGCACGCCCTCCGCGATCTCGGCCCGGTGGTTGAGTCGCGGGTCGGTGAGCACCGCTCCGAGGCTCGCGGCGCCGCCGAACTTCGGGTCGCGCACCGCCCAGACGACGCGCGCCACCCTCGCATGCGAGAGCGCGCCGGCGCACAGGAAGCAGGGCTCGACCGTCGTGTAGACGACCGCTCCAGGCAGCCGCAGCGCGCCCAGGCGTGCGCACGCGCGCTGCACCGCGAGCAGCTCGGCGTGCGCGGTCGGGTCGCGCCGCGCGTGGGTCTCGTTGTGAGCCTCCCCCACCACGACGCCCTCGAGGAGGACGACCGCGCCGACCGGCACCTCGTCGAGCGCGGCGGCGCGACGGGCGAGGTCGAGCGCGAGCCGCATGCCGTCCTCGTCGTCGCGCGCCGTTCCCGGTGAGGAGGCGGCGGGCGTCATCGGAGCAGGGCTCCCTCTCGGGGGGGTCGCGTCGGGATCGGTCGTGGATGCCCCGGGGCGCGGAACGCGCCGCGCCCGAGGACGTGAGCTGGTACACCCGAGTGGACTCGAACCACTAACCTTCTGATCCGTAGTCAGATGCTCTATCCAATTGAGCTACGGGTGCATGGGGGCGGAGGTTGTAGCCGCGGCCCGTGGGGCTGTCAACGCGCGGGGGCGATCCGGACCGCGCGGGCGCCGGAAGCCGCCTTCGCTCCGCGCCCGGCTCCAGCTAGGCTCTGCCGCATGGCGGAGCGCAGCACGATCCCCCACCTCCTGAACCTCCAGGACCTCTCCGAGCAGGAGGTCGACGACCTGCTGGACCTGTCGATGCGCATCAAGCGCCGCGCCGGGGCGTTCCAGCTCACGGGGCGCACCGTCGGGCTGCTCTTCTTCCGCCCCTCCCTGCGCACGCGCGCCTCGTTCGAGGCGGCAGTGAACCAACTCGGGGGAGAGGCCATCCACCTCACGGCCTCCTCGGACTTCTGGGAGCTCGAGTCCCAGGACGGCGCGGTCATGGACGGCCGCGCGCCGGAGCACGTCAAGGACGCCGCGCGCGTCCTCTCGCGCTACGTGTCCGCGCTGGCGATCCGGCCGGCGCTCGTCGGGCAGTCGTGGGCCGCCGACCGGCGCGACGCGTCGATCCGGGCCTGGGCGCAGCACGCGCAGGTGCCGGTGATCAACATGGAGAGCGCGCTGTGGCACCCGCTGCAGGCGTTGGCCGACCTCATGACCCTGCGCGAGTCGCTCGGGAAGCTCCCGGGGAAGACGCTCTCCGTCGTGTGGACGCGCTCGCCGCAGCCGGCCAGCCACGCCGCGGTCCATTCGCTGCTCCTGGCCGCCCTGCGCAGCGGGATGCGCGTGCGCGTCGCGCACCCCAGCGGGTACGAGCTCGACGAGCAGGTCATGGCCGAGGCGCGCGCGCTGGCGGACGCGAAGGGCGGAGCGCTCGAGGCCGGCCTGGGCGTCAAGGAGGCGGTCAAGGGCGCGCACGTGGTCTATGCGCGCTCGTGGAGCTCGCTCGAGGACTACGGCAACGCCACCCTGGCCGCGAGCCGCGTGGCGCGCACGCAGGGCTGGATCGTCGACGAGGCCCTGATGAAGCTCGGCGCGGACGCGCGCCTCATGCACGCCGGGCCGGTGCGCCGCAACCTCGAGGTGACCGACGACGTGCTCGATGGCGCGCGCAGTCTCGTCTACGAGCAGGCGGAGAACCGCCTGCACTCGCAGAAGGCCTTGCTCGCGCGGCTCCTGCGCGCCTGAGGGGCCGTCCTAGAAGCTGTTTGTGGCGCCGCTCCCGCGGCGCGGGCGGCGCGAGCGCCGCCGGAGACGCCGATGTCCGCGCCCGATTTCGTCCACCTCCACGTCCACTCCGAGTACAGCCTCCTCGACGGCGCGAACCGCATCGGGGACCTCGTCGACGCCTGCACCCGCGACGGGCAGCGGGCGCTGGCGCTCACGGACCACGGCAACCTGTTCGGCTCGATCGAGCTCTACCAGACCGCCAGGAAGAGCGGCGTGAAGCCGATCCTGGGCTGCGAGGTGTACGTCGCGCGCCGCTCGCGGTTCGAGCCGCACAGCAAGGCCAAGGGCAACGGCTACCACCACCTCACGCTGCTCGCGCGCGACGCGGAGGGTTGGCGAAACCTCGTGCACCTGGCGTCGCTCGCCTACCTGGAGGGCCATCACTTCCGTCCGCGCGTCGACCGCGAGGTGCTGGCCAAGCACGCCCGCGGGCTCACCTGCCTCTCGGGCTGTCTCGCCGGCGAGATGTCCCAGCTCGTCATCGCCGAGCGCGAGGCCGAGGCGCTCGAACTGGCGGCGACGTGGCGCGACCTGTTCGGGCCGGAGCACTTCTGGCTCGAGCTGCAGCGCAACGGCCTCGAGACCCAGGACAAGGTCAACGAGGCGCTCGTGCGCATCCACCAGCGGACCGGGATCCCGCTGGTCGGGACGAACGACATCCACTACCTGCGCGAGGAGGACTGCCAGGCGCAGGACGTGCTCCTGTGCATCAACACGGGCGCCAAGCGCTCCGACGAGAAGCGCTTCCGGTTCGAGACGGACACGCTCTTCTTCAAGACGCGCGCGCAGATGGCGGACGTGTTCCGCGACCTGCCGCAGTGCGTCAAGGGCACGATGGACGTCGCCGAGCAGGTGAACCTCGACATCGAGTTCGGGAAGTACCGCCTGCCGGTCTTCACGCCCGACACGGCCGAGACCGCGGATCAGGTGTTCGACCGCCTGCTCGAGGCTGGCCTCGGCCGTCTCTATCCCGCGGGCCACGAGGCGGCGCGCGCGCGGCTCGACTACGAGAAGCGTGTCATCCGCGAGCTGGGCTTCGTCTCCTACTTCCTCGTCGTGTGGGACCTCGTGCGCTGGTCGCGCGAGAACGGCGTGCCCGTCGGCCCGGGCCGCGGATCGGCCGCGGGTTCGATCGTCGCTTACCTGCTCGGGATCACGAAGGTCGACCCGCTCCGCTACGACCTGCTCTTCGAGCGCTTCCTGAACAGCTCGCGCGTGTCGATGCCCGACATCGACATCGACTTCTGCATGGAGGGCCGCGAGAAGGTCCTGGCCTACACGCGCCGGCGCTATGGCGACGACCACGTCGCGCAGATCGTGACGTTCGGGACGATGGCCTCGCGCACGGTCGTGCGCGACGTGGGCCGCGCGCTGGACCTGCCGCTGGCCGAGGTCGACCGCGTCGCGAAGAAGATCCCGGCCGGCCCGAACGCGCCTTCCTTGAAGGAGTTCATCGAGAAGGACGCCGACATCCAGGCCGTGATCCGCGAGAAGCCGCAGCTCGCCGAGCTGTTCCAGATCTCGGTGCCGCTGGAGGGGCTCGCGCGCCACATCTCGACGCACGCGGCCGGCGTCGTGATCGCCGACCGCCCGATCGTCGAATACGTGCCGCTCGCCAAGAACGGCGACGACGTGTGCACGCAGTGGCCGGCGCCGCAGCTCGAGGACCTCGGCCTGCTCAAGATGGACTACCTGGGTCTCAGGACCCTGACGATCCTCGAGAAGGCGCTGGCCAACATCCGCAAGCAGGGCGGGACGCCGCCGGACCTCGACGCCTTGCCGCCCGGTGACCCGCGGACGTATCGGCTGCTGACCGCGGGCGACACGCTGGGCGTCTTCCAGTTGGAATCCGAGGGCATGAAGAAGCTGCTCGGCCGCATCAAGCCCGACTGCTTCGAGGACCTGATCGCGATCCTGGCGCTCTACCGGCCGGGCCCGCTCGAGTCGGGCATGGTCGAGATGTTCACGCGCCGCAAGCACGGCGAGGAGGCGATCCAGTATCCGCACCCGTCGCTCGAGACCATCCTGCGCGATACGTACGGCTGCATCGTCTACCAGGAGCAGGTCATGCTCATCTCCAGCGCGCTGTCGGGCTTCTCGCTGAACGAGGCCGACAACCTGCGCAAGGCGATGGGCAAGAAGAAGCCGGAGATCATGCAGAAATTCTCCGAGCAGTTCGTGGCCGGCGCGGTCGCGAACGGCTGCGCGGAAAGCGTCGCGCGCGAGATCTGGGACAACATCCTCAAGTTCGGCGGCTACGGCTTCAACAAGTCGCACTCGACCGCCTACGCGGTGCTCACCTACCAGACCGCGTTCTTGAAGGCCAACCACCGCAGCGCGTTCCTCGCCGCCAACCTCTCGTGCGAGATGTCGAACACGAAGAAGGTCAAGGAGTTCGTCGACGACGCGCGCAAGAGCGGCGTGGAGCTGCGCCCGCCGTCCATCGAGCGCTCGGTGTGGGAGTTCGAGCCGGAGGGCGAGGCGCTGCGCTACGGCTTCGGCGCGATCAAGGGCACGGGCGAGAAGGCGATCCACGCGCTGGTCGAAGCGCGCAGCGGATTGCACGGGCGCCGCACCGCGCCGACGCTGCACGCCTTGTGCGCCGAGGTCGACCCACAAGCCACCGGCAAGCTGTGCTGGGAAGCCCTGATCAAGGCCGGAGCGTTCGACGCGCTCGACCAGGACCGGGGAGCGCTGCTCGCGTCGGTGGAGTCCGCCATGGCGGAGGGAGCGCGCGCGGCGGCCGACCGCAGGTCCGGCCAGGGCAGTCTGTTCGGAGCCGCTCCGGCCGTGGCGGGCGGCGCCGCGCGCGCGGCCGCCACGGGCCCGCGCGCCGGCACGCTCTCGAAGGCCGAGGTCCTGCGCGGCGAGTTCGAGGTCCTGGGCTTCTACCTCTCCGGCCACCCGCTCGAGGAGCGGGCGGGCCTGCTGTCGCTCTTGTCCTCCGTGAACGTCGAGGGCCTGACGGCGATCCCGGGCGGCACCGAGCTCACGGTCGCGGGCATGATCCTCGGGAAGTCCGAGGTCGTCGTGAAGTCCGGCGCGCTGGCCGGCCGCAAGATGTGCCGCTTCCGGCTCGAGGACCTGTCCGGCAACGTCGGCGTGACCTGCTTTCCGCGCACCTACGAGGAGCAGAAGCACAAGCTCGAGGACGGCCGGGTCGTGGTCCTCAAGGTCAAGCTCGAGGAGGGCGCCGAGGAGCCCGCGCTGCTGCTCGAGGAGCTCTGGACCGTCGAGGAGGCGCTGGGCCGCTTCCAGGGCGGCGTGGTGGTCAACGTCGCGCCGGAGGACGAGCACCTGCTGCCGGAGCTGCGCCGGGTCGTCGACGGCCACAAGGGTCGTGCGCCGCTCTACCTCCAGGTCCAGGGGCTCGACGGCCGCACGCGCCGCGTGCGCGCCGGCGGCGACTGCCGCGTGGCGATCAGCGAGCGCTTCGCGCAGGACGTCGACGCGCTGCTCGGCCAGGGTCGCGTGCGCCTGGCGCGGGTCTGACGCCGGGCGCGCTCGCCCCGCGGGCACGGGCCTGGGACCCAGCCCGCACGGCCCGGTGGCGATGGCTCCCGCCCGGCGCGCCAGCGACGCTCCTCGGATCTGCCGCCCGGCCTCCTCGCGCGGCCTCGTCGTGCGGTCACGCCGCACGCCGCTCGGCACGAGCCCGGGGGCGGCCGGCGAGAGGCCGCGGGCACGCGCGGCACCCTCGACGCGACGGCAGCCCCTCGGACGCACGCTGCCAAGCGAGCGCGCCGCGCCGGACGCGGGGTCCGGCGCGGCGCGCGGAGAGTTCTCTCCGGAGAGCGTCAGCCTTCCGCCGTCTTGTCCTTGGGGCTGCGCTCGACGAACTCGAGGATCGAGCGCTGGCCATTGTCGCCCAGGCGCGGCTTCGAGAGGTGCAGCACGCGGCAGTAGCCGCCCGGACGCGACTTGAAGCGCGGGCCGATCGTCCCGAACAGCTTGTCGACCGAGCCCTTGTCGCGCAGGGCGGCGAAAACCATGCGGCGGTGATGCAGCGTGTCCTCCTTCGCGAGCGTCACGAGACGCTCCACGAAGGGCTTCACGGCCTTGGCCTTGGGCGTCGTGGTGACGATGCGCTCGTGCAGGATCAGCGAGTTCGCCATGTTCTTCGTCATGGCGATCCGGTGTTCCGTCGTCCGGCCCAGCCGGTTCCCTGCGCAACGGTGTCTCATGGCTTCGCTCCTGTCGATCCGTTCGGGGACCGCACGTCCTACACGTTCATCCCGAGCGAGAGCCCGCGCTCGGCCAGCTTGTTCTTGATCTCGGTCAGGCTCGTCTTCCCGAGGTTCTTCAGGTTCATGACCTCGTTCTCGCTCATGCGCACGAGGTCGCCGATCGTCAGGATGTTCGCGCCGTCCAGGCAGTTCCGCGCGCGCACGGAGAGCTCCAGGTCGGCGATCGGCTCGGTCAGCACCACGGACAGCTCGCTCGTCTCGCGATTGCGCTGGTTGTATTCCGAGCTGTCGGGGGAATCCGGGACCAGCTCGCGGTCGCGGCTCGCGCCGTAGAGCACGAACGGGTTCAGGTGCTTGCGGTAGATCTTGGCCGACTCGACCAGCGCCAGCTCGGGCGTGATCGTGCCGTCGGTCCAGATCTCCAGCACGAGGCGGTCGTAGTTCGTCAGCTTGCCGACGCGCGTGGCCTCGATCGAGTACCGCACGCGATGCACGGGCGAGAAGATGGCGTCGACCGGGATCGTCCCGAGCTGCTGGATCTCGTTGCCCGTCTCCTCGGCCGGCACGTAGCCACGGCCGCGCTTGACGCGCAGCTCGACGCGGAAGGGACGGTCCTTCGTGAGCGTCGCGATGAACAGCTCGGGATTGGCGACCTGCGCGTCTCCCGGGCACTGGACGTCGGCGCCCGTGATCACGCCCTTGCCCGACTTCTCGATGCGGCAGGTGACCTCGTCCCCGCCCTCGAAGGCGACCCGCAGCCGCTTGAGGTTCAGGATGATGTCGGTCACGTCTTCCAGGACGCCTTCCAGCGAGTCGAACTCGTGGCTGGCGCCCTCGATGCGCACGGACACGACCGCCGTGCCCTCGATCGAGGACAGCAGCACGCGGCGCAGGCCGTTGCCGATCGTGTGCCCGAAGCCGCGCTCGAACGGCTCGATGAGGAACCGCCCGTAGGTCTTGGTGAGGGTGCCGCCGTCCGGCTGCACCTTGCTGGGGAGCTCGAAATTCCGCCAACGAATACGCATGGTTCTCTGATTCTCCGGGTGAGGCCTGGTTCCGGGGTCGTCCGGCGCGCAGCGCTCCGCCGCTTGCGAGTCCCGTCGGCGCGCCGCGGCCTCAGGCGCGCGCAGGCGGGACTCCTCTGGCGGGCGGACGCGTTTCGCGGCTTTCAGGCCGCGAGCGCGCGCCGGCGTTCGATCACTTCGAGCAGAGCTCGATGATGAGCTGCTCCTGGATGGGGTGCGGGACGTCCTCGCGGCGCGGGATGCCCACGATCTTCGCCGTCAGTGTGTCGCCTTGGACCTCGAGCCAGGCGGGGATCGACTGCGACTTGTTCACCTCGATGGCCTCGCTGACCATCTTGCGCGTGTTCTCCCGCGTCCCGGGCATGACCACGTCGCCGGGACGCACCTGGAACGAGCACACGTCGACCTTGCGGCCGTTGACGCGGAAGTGCCCGTGGTTGATGAGCTGGCGCGCGTGGTTGCGCGACAGCGCGAACCCGCTCGCCAGCACCACGTTGTCGAGCCGCCGCTCCAGGAGGACCATGAGGTTCTCCCCCGTGTTCCCGCGCAGACGCTCGGCCTCGTTGAAGTACAGCTTGAACTGGCGCTCGCCCACGCCGTAGATGCGCTTGAGCTTCTGCTTCTCGCGCAGGCGCACGCCGTACTCGGTGACCTTCGCGCGCTTCTGAGCGTGGACGCCCGGCGGGTAGTCACGCCGCGAAACGGCGCACTTTTCCGTGAAGCAGCGCTGGCCCTTCAGGAAGAGCTTCATGCCCTCCCTGCGGCACAGTCGGCACTTGGGATCGATGATGCGGGACATGCTTCGTTCTCGGTTGTTCGGTGGTGGTGCGCGGCGCGGGTCGGAGGATCAGACGCGGCGCTTCTTGCGGGCGCGGCAGCCGTTGTGAGGGAGCGGCGTCATGTCCTCGATCGTCAGGACCTTGAGGCCCGTGTTCGACAGAGCGCGGATCGCCGACTCGCGGCCGGACCCGGCGCCGCGCACGCGCACGTCGACTTCCTTGACGCCCAGGCGCATGGCGCCCGCCGCGGCACGCTCGCCGGCGCGTTGGGCCGCGAAGGGCGTGCTCTTGCGCGTGCCCTTGAACCCGACGCAACCGGCCGAGCCCGTGGCCACGACCTCGCCGTTCGCCGTCGTGATCGTGACGTGCGTGTTGTTGAACGTCGCCTTCACGTGCGCGACGCCCCGCGAGGTGATCCGACGGACCTTCTTCTTGGCGACCTTCGACATGGACTACTTCATCCCCTTCACGGACTTCTTGCCGGCGACCGTCTTGCGCGGACCCTTCCGCGTGCGCGCGTTCGTGCGTGTCCGCTGACCGCGGACCGGCAGGCCGCGACGGTGACGCAGGCCGCGGTAGCAGCCGATGTCCCGCAGGCGGGTGATCGACGAGGCGATCTGCCGGCGCAGGGTGCCCTCGACCGGGTACTCCTTCTGCAGGTAGTTCGCGAGGTTCGCGATCTGCTCCTCGGAGAGCTCGCGCGCCTTCATGCCACGCGGGAGCTTGAGGTGATCGCAGACCTTGTGGGCAGTGGTCTCGCCGACGCCGTACAGGTACTGCAGCGCGATCTCGAGACGCTTGTTCGGGGGGATGTCGACACCGATGACACGCGGCATCTGGCTTAGGCTCCGGTTCTCTGCTGTTGGTGTTCGGGGATGGGCGCCGCGGGCGGCGCACTGGGGTGGGGTCCGCGCATCACTTCCCTTGCCGCTGCTTGTGGCGCGGGTCCGTGCAGATGACCCGGATCACTCCGCGGCGGCGGATGATCTTGCAGTGCAGGCACATGCGGCGGACGCTGCTTCGAACTTTCATTGCGAATCCCTCTTCCTTCGCTCGCCGCGACAGATGATGCGGCCCTTCGTCAGGTCGTACGGCGACATCTCGACCGTGATCTTGTCTCCGGCCAGGATGCGGATGTAGTGCATGCGCATCTTGCCGCTGACGTGCGCCAGGATCTCGTGGCCCGAGTCCAACCGGGCGCGGAAGCGCGCGTTGGGCAGGGCCTCGGTCACGATGGCCTCCACGGTGATCGGCTCCTCCTTGGCCATCACGCGGCCTCCATGCCGGCGGCCGCCGTGCGCAGGGAGCGGAAGACCTCGTCGGGGGCGCGCTCCCCGTCGACCTCGCTGAGCAGGCCCTTCCGCGCGTACCAACCCTGCAGCGGCTGGGTTTGCTCGCGGTAGACGGCCAGTCGCTTCGCGACCGTCGCGGCCTCGTCGTCCGAGCGGGTGTAGAGCTCGCCGCCGCAACGATCGCAGCGGCCGGCGATCTTCGGCGGAGAGTTCTGCACGTGGTGGATGTTCCCGCATTGACGGCAGGTGCGCCGCCCGGTCAGTCGCTCGAGGAGCGCCGCGTCGGCCACGCGCAGGTCGAGCACGCGCACGGCCGTGCCCGTAGGCAGGCGCTTCTCGAGCGCCTCGGCCTGCGGCAGCGTGCGCGGGAAGCCGTCGAGGAGGAACCCCCGGACGCAGTCCGGCTGCGCCACGCGCTCGAACAGCATGTCGAGCACCAGGTCGTCGGGCACGAGCCGGCCGCTGTCCATGAACTCCTGCGCTCGGCGCCCCAGGTCGGTCCCCTGCGCGCGATGCGCGCGGAAGAGGTCGCCCGTGGACACGTGCGGCAATCCGAGCTCGGCGCACAGCCGGCTCGCTTGCGTGCCCTTCCCCGCGCCGGGGGGGCCCAAGAGGATGAGGACCCTGCGGCTCACTTCTTGTCGTCCCGCGCCTCGGCGCTGCGGGTCCAGCCAGGGCCGGAGCCCTTCATGAAGCCCTCGTAGTTGCGCATGACCAGGGCGGCGTTCAGGCGGTCGACGAGGTCGAGCGCCACGCCCACCGTGATCAGGATCGAGGTCCCGCCCAGGAAGTACTGCATGTCGAGCGGGATGCCACTGCCCTGCGTCACGAACGCGGGCAGGATCGCGATGATCGCCAGGAAGGCCGCGCCGGCCAGCGTGATGCGGGTCAAGACGTTGTCCAGGTACTCGGCCGTCTTGGCGCCCGGGCGGATCCCCGGGATGAAGGAGCCGTGCTCGCGCAGGTTGTCGGCGATCTCCGTCGGCTGGAACATCAGGCGGTTCCAGAAGAAGCAGAAGAAGAACACCAGGGCCACATAGCTGACGACGTGCACGAAGCCCGTCGGCGAGCTGAAGACCTCGCGCAGGTTGGACAGCCCGATCCAGTCGAAGACGAGCGCCGGGATGATGAAGACGACGGAGGCGAACACGATCGGCATGACGCCGGCCATGTTCACCTTGAGCGGCAGGTAGTGACGTTGGCCACCGTAGGCGACGTTGCCGCGCGAGAGGCGCGCGTACTGGATGGGCACGCGGCGCGCGCCCTTGTGGATGAAGACGACGACCAGGATGGTCACCGCCCAGATCAGCGCCAGGGTCAGGAGCGTCTGCCAGAACTCGCCCTGGTCGGCGGTGCGCAGGCGCATGAGCGCCGTCGGGACCGTGGCCACGATGCCGGCCATGATGATCAGCGAGGCACCGTTGCCGACGCCGAACTCGGTGATCAGCTCGCCGATCCACATCACGAGCAGCGCGCCCGCCAGGAGCGAGAGCACCACGACGAGCCCCAAGGTGAAGGTGCTCTCGCGCATGCCCGGCGCGACCATGTCGGGCTTCTGCAGGAAGACGCCCGTGTAGATGAAGAGACCCTGGATCAGCGCGATGGGCACGACCGCCAGGCGCGTCCACTGGTTGATCTTCTTCTGGCCCGAGGCGCCCTCCTTCTGGATGGCCTCGATGCGCGGCGAGACCTTGCTCAGCATCGAGAAGATGATCGACGCGGAGATGTAGGGCATGATGCCCAGGGCGAACAGGTTCGTGTTGCCGATGTCGCTGCCCGAAAGCGCGCTCATCAGGCCGAACAGCGAGCCTTGGTCCTGGTCGCGGCGCAGGAACTCCGGGTTCATCCCCGGGATGGGGATGTGGAACCCCACCCGATAGGCCAGCAGGAGGGCCAGCGTGGCCCAGATCCTGCGGCGCGTCTCGGGCACCCTGAAGAGCTGGAGGATGGAGTTCTGCACGGTCGTCTCCGGATCAGGCCTGCGCCGGAGCCGCCTCGCGGCCTTGATCGTCGAGCAAGACCACGGAGCCGCCGGCGGCCTGGATCTTCTCGCTGGCCGACTTCGTGAACTTCTGGGCGCGAACGACCAGCTTGCGCTCCAGCTTCCCGTTGCCGAGCACCTTGAACAGGTTCGAGACCCGGCTCGTGAGACCCTGCTCCAGGACCGTCGCGAGCTCGATCGTCGAGCCGTCCGGGAACCCGTTCAGGTCGTCGACGTTGATCACGGTGAAGTCCGTGCGGAAGCGCGCGTTCGTGAAGCCGCGCTTGGGGACCCGCCGGTAGATCGGCATCTGGCCGCCCTCGTAGCCCGGGCGACGGCTCGTGCCCGAGCGCTGGCCCCAGCCCTTGTGGCCGCGGCCCGAGGTCTTGCCGAGTCCGCTGCCCGGCCCGCGGCCGATGCGGCGGCGGTCCTCGTAGCGCACGCCCTTCGCTGTGACTGTCTTCAGGTCCATGGGGTTCTCGTCGAGCTCGTGTGCAGGGGTAGGACGCTCGTCAGGCCGCCGGCTGGCCGCGCAGGGCGGCGACCTGCTCCGGCGTGCGCAATTGCGAAAGCGCGTGGAGCGTGGCCTTCACCAGGTTGACGGGGTTCGTGGATCCGTACGACTTCGTGAGGATGTCCTTGATGCCGGACATCTCGCAGACGGCCCGCACCGACGGGCAGGCGATGATGCCCGTGCCCGGCGAGGCCGGCAGGATGCGCACCATGGCGCTGCAGTACTCGCCTTGCACCTCGTGCGGGATCGTGCCGCTCTTCGTGAGCGGGACGCGCATCAGGTGCTTGCGCCCGTCGCGCGCGGACTTCTCGATGGCGTTGGGGACCTGGCGGGCCTTGCCGAAGCCGTAGCCGACCACGCCACTCTTGTTGCCGACGACCTGCAGCGCGGCGAAGGAGAAGCGGCGGCCGCCCTTCACGACGCAGGCGGAACGGTTCACCTTGACGAGCGCCTCGGACAGGCCTTGGACCTCGCCGACTTCCATGCCGTCGAGGAATCGAATCTTGGGCTTCATCGTTCTGGGACTCTTCTCGTGCGTGCTCTCTGGGGGTCGCGCGTCGTGGTTCGGCTCGGGATCAGAACTTCAGGCCGCCTTCGCGCGCGGCGTCGGCCAGCGCCTTGACGCGGCCGTGGAAGCGGGCGAACCCGCGGTCGAACACGACCTCCTGGACGCCGGCCTCGCGCGCCTTGCGCGCGATCTCGCTGCCGACGGTCTTGGCGCGCTCGGTCTTGGTCTTGCCGGCCAGGCTCGCGGCCAGCTCCTTGGAGGTGGTCGTGACGTGCGCCAGCGTGCGGCCCGAGGCATCGTCGATGACCTGGGCCGAGATGTGCTTCAAGGAGCGCGACACGGACAGCCGGGGCAGGCTCGTCGTGCGACGGATCCGGTTGCGCACGTGGTTCGCACGGCGCGCGCGGCGGGTCTTCTTCAGCGTGATCGCGTCCATCTGTCAGCTCCCGAAGCTCTTGCCGGCCTTGCGGCGGACGACCTCGTCCTTGTAGCGGACGCCCTTGCCCTTGTAGGGCTCCGGCGGGCGGCGCTTGCGGATCGTCGCGGCCAGGTGTCCGACGGCCTGCTTGTCCGCGCCCGTGATGACGATGTTCGTCGGGTCCGGCGTCTGGACGTTGATCCCCTTGGGGATCTCGACCGTGACCGGCTTGTTGTAGCCGATGTTCAGCACGATCTTCTGGCCCTGAGCGGCGGCGTTCCAGCCGACGCCCTGGATCTCGAGGCGCTTCTCGAAGCCCTTCGTGACTCCTTCGACCATGTTGCTGAGCAGGGCGCGGGTCATGCCGTGGTAGGCGCTGGCGGTGCGTTCCTCGCCGACGCCGTCGATGGCGGCGACCGCCACGACGCCCTTGTCGACGCTGACGTCGATCTCCGGCCGCAGGTCGAGCGTCAGCTCGCCTTTCGGCCCCTTCACGGCGACCGTGCGGCCGCTCTTCGTGAGCGTGACCCCGGCGGGCAGGGAAATCGTCTTTCGACCGATGCGGGACATGGGGACGTTACCTCGGGGTCCGGTCAGTAGACCTTGCAGAGGACCTCGCCCCCGACGCGGTCGCGGCGCGCGACCCGGTCCGAGACGATGCCCTTGGGCGTCGAGAGGATCTGGATGCCGAGGCCGCGCACGATCGGGCGCAGGTCGTCGGCGGACGAGTACACGCGGCAGCCCGGCTTGCTGACGCGCTCGATGGAGCGGATCACCAGCTCGCCGGTCTCGCCGTACTTCAGGTCGAGGACGAGCCGGGCGGTGGGCTGGCCGGGCTCGACGCGGAAGTCGCCGATGAACCCCTCCTCCTTGAGGACGCGGGCGATGCCCTGCTTCACGGTCGAAGCAGGCATCGTGACGGACTTCTTCTGGACCCGCGTGGCGTTGCGGATCCGGGTGAGCATGTCGGCGATCGGGTCGGTCATGGGCATGGCGTGATCTCCGGGCTCACCACGAGGCCTTGCGCATGCCGGGGATCTCGCCCTTGTGGGCCAGATCGCGCAGGCAGATGCGGCAGATCCCGAACTTCTGGTACACGGCACGACGCCGGCCACACATCGAGCAGCGGGTGTAGTTCCGCGTGCTGAACTTCGCGGGACGCGAACACTTGACGATCCAGGTGGTCTTGGCCATCGATCAGTCCTTCTTCTTGCCCTTCGTCTCGCGGATCTGGAAGGGCATGCCGAGCTCCTTGAGCAGCGCGTAGCCGCGTTCGTCCGTGCCGGCGCTGGTGACGAACGTGATGTGCATCCCCTGCTGGAAGTCGACCTTGTCGAAGTCGATCTCCGGGAACACCGTCTGCTCGGACAGCCCGAGCGTGAAGTTGCCGCGACCGTCCAGCTTGTCCTTGACGCCGCGGAAGTCGCGGATACGAGGCAGGACGATCGAGAACAGGCGGTCCGCGAACTCCCACATGCGCTGGCGGCGCAGCGTGACCATGCACGCGATCGGCATGTTCTCGCGCAGCTTGAAGCCCGAGATCGCCTTCTTGGACTTCTTGATCACGGCGCGCTGACCGCTGATCGTGGCCAGGTCGCGGGCGGCCTGCTCCACGCGGGTCTTGTTCTCGACGGCGCCCTTGACGCCCATGTCGATCACGATCTTCTCGAGACGCGGGACCGCGTTGGGATTCTGGATCTTGAAGCGCTCCTTGAGACGCCCCTTGACCTCGGTGTCGTACTTCGCCCGCAGGCGGGGGACGGCAGTCTGGACCTTGCTCATGACGCTCAGCGACCCTTGCCCTTCGCTTGATTCTTCTCCGCGCGGTCCGGCGCCTTGCGCGTCGGCTCGCCCTTCCCGTCCAGGTGCATCACGTTGCTGGCGTGGATCGGGATCTCGATCTGGACGCGCTCGCCCTTGGGGTTCTTCTGGGTGGGCTTGCGGTGCTTCCAGCGCAGGTTGACGCCCTCGACGACGACCCGCCCCTCCGCGCGGTGGACCTCCTTGATCGCGCCCTTGCGGCCCTTGTCGTTGCCGGCGATCACGACCACGGAGTCGCCCGCGCGGAACTTGATGGTGGAAGCGGACATCACACCACCTCCTGCGCGAGCGAGATGATCTTCATGAAGTCGCGGTCGCGCAGCTCGCGCGCCACCGCGCCGAAGATGCGCGTGCCCTTGGGGTTGTTGTCGGCGTCGACGAACACCAGCGCGTTCTGGTCGAAGCGCACGTAGGACCCGTCCGGGCGGCGCGTGTTCTTCTTGACGCGCACGATGACGCCCTTGGCCACGGAACCGGCCTTGAGCTCCGAGCCCGGCAAGGCCTTCTTGACGCTGACGACGATGACGTCGCCCAGGCCGGCGTAGCGGCGGTGGGTCCCGCCGAGCACCTTGATGCACTGGACGAGCTTGGCGCCGGTGTTGTCGGCGACGTCCAGGAAGGTCTGCATCTGGATCATTGGGCACCCCCCTCGGCGTTGAACTGGACCTGCGAGGCCGCCGTGGCGCGTTCGACGACGCGCACGAGGCGCCAGCGCTTGAGGCGGCTCATCGGGCGGCACTCGACCAGCTCGACGCGGTCGCCGGTCTTGGCCAGGCCGTCCTCGTCGTGCGCGTGGTACTTGACCTGACGGCGCAGGTACTTGCCGTACTTCGGGTGGCGGTACGTCCGGGTCACGAGCACGGTGATGGTCTTGGCCATCTTGTCGCTCGTGACCGTGCCTTCGGTCGTCCTGCGGCGGTTGCGGGTGGTCGTCATGACTGGGTCGGGCGCCTTCAGCGCGGCTCTTGGCCGCGGATGCCGGCCGTGCGTTCGTTCTGGATGGTGAGGAGCCGCGCGATCGTGCGCTTCAGCTGGCGGATCTTGGCCGGGCTCTGGAGGCTCTGGGTCGCGGACTTGAAGCGCAGGTCGAACAGCTCCTTGCGGAGGTTCTTGAGCTCGTACTCGAGCTCGTCGCCCGTCTTGCCGCGGATCTCGTCGATCTTCATGGGGGTCGTCTCCGAGGTTCGTCCGCGTCAGGTGGTGGAGAGCCGCCGGATCAACTTGACCTTGACGGGCATCTTGTGCGCGACGCGCTTGAAGACCTGCCGCGCCTTGTCCTCCGTGACCCCGCCGATCTCGTAGATGACGGTGCCGGGCTTCAGCTCGCAGGCCCAGAACTCGACCTCGCCCTTGCCCGAGCCCATGCGGACCTCGGCGGGCTTGGCCGTGACCGGCTTGTGCGGGAAGACGCGGATCCAGACGCGCGCGGCCCCGCCCGAGGCGCGGCTGGCGGCGACGCGGCCGGCTTCCAGCGTCTTCGCGGGAAGCCAGGCGTAATCCATGCTCTGGAGGCCGAAGTCGCCGAAGGCCACGCGATTGCCGCGCGTCGCCTCGCCCTTCATCCGACCACGGTGGACCTTGCGGAACTTGGTCCGCTTAGGCATCAGCGACATTGCGGGCCTCCTTCTGGGCTTGGGGCCGGGCGGGGTTGCGGCGCGCGCGGTCGGCACGCGAGCTCGAGCCGGTCGTCGAACGGAAGTCGACCATCTTCCCGCGCTCGATGTCGCCCTTGTAGATCCAGACCTTCACGCCGATCACGCCGTAGGTGGTCTTCGCGATGGCCGTGCCGTAATCGAGGTTGGCCTGCAGGGTCGAGAGCGGCACGCGCCCCTCGCGCTCCTTGGACTGACGCGCCATCTCGGCGCCGCCCAGGCGGCCGTTCAGCTCGATCTTCATGCCGCGCGCGCCGGCCTGCATGGTCGTCTGCAGCGCGCGCTTCGTGGCGCGCCGGAAGGCCATGCGCTTCTCGAGCGCCTCGGCGACACCCTCGGCGACGAGCTTCGACTCGAGCTCCGGGCGCTTCACCTCGTGGAGCGTCAGGTGGACCGTCGTCTTGGTGATCGCCTGGAGCTCCTTCTTGAGCTCCTCGACGCGCACGCCCTTGCGGCCGACGAGCACGCCCGGCCGGGCCGTGTAGATGATCACGTGCACCGCGTCCGAGGTGCGCTCGATCTCGATGCGCGGGATGCCGGAGGAGTTGAACTCCTTGGTCACGTGGTCGCGGATCTTCTTGTCCTCCAAGAGGAGGCGGCCGAAGTCCTTCTTCTTGGCGTACCAGCGGGAGCGCCAGGGCTCGGTCGTGCCGAGCCGGAATCCGAGCGGATGGATCTTCTGTCCCATGGTTCCTGGCCCTCAGGCCTTGGCCGCCTTCTGCTGCTTGCGGGCCTTCTTCTTCTGCGGCTCCGGCTCGGGCGCCGCCTCGGCCTCGCGCACCCGCACGGTCAGGTGCGAGAGGCGCTTGGCGAAGGGCATCGCCCGGCCCTGCGGACCGGGGCGGAAGCGCAGACGGTTGTTGAGCAGCGGGCCGACGTCGGCGCGCGCGTCGGAGACGTAGAGCCGGTTCACGTTGACCGCCTCGTCGAGGCTGGCGTTCGCGACCGCCGAGCGCACGACCTTCAGGTAGAAGGCCGCGCCACGGTTCGGGGTGAACGTCAGGAGCTCGAGCGCCTCGTTCACGCTGCGCCCGCGGATCAGGTCGGCGATGCGACCGGCCTTGCGCGCGGTGATGCGCGCGAAGCGGTGCTTGGCCGTGAATTCACGTGCGTCGCTCACCCGGCACCTCCCGCCCCCGGCTTGGTCTCTTCCTTCTTGTTCGTGTGGCCGCGGAAGACGCGGGTCGGCGAGAACTCGCCGAGCTTGTGGCCGACCATGTCCTCGGTGACCACGACGCGGATGTGCGTGCGGCCGTTGTGGACCATGAACGTGTGCCCGATGAAATCGGGCGGAATGGTGCTGCGGCGCGACCAGGTCGTGATCGCGTCGCGCTTGCCGCTCTTCTTCTGCACGGCCACCTTCTTCGCCAGGTGGTCGTCGATGAAAGGGCCCTTCTTGAGGCTACGTCCCATGGTTCAGCTCAGGAGTGGTGCGGGCCCGGCTTGCGGCGCCGCATGATGAACTTGTCCGTCGGGTGGTTCGGGCGGCGCGTCTTGCCGCCCTTGGCGAGCACGCCCGAGGGCGAGCACGGGTGGCGACCGCCCGCGGTGCGGCCTTCGCCGCCGCCCATCGGGTGGTCGACCGGGTTCATGGCCGTGCCGCGCACGACCGGCCGGTGGCCCATGTGGCGCTTGCGGCCGGCCTTGCCGAGCTTGACGTTCTGGTGGTCCGTGTTGCCGATGCGTCCGATCGTGGCGCGGCACTCGACGTGGACCTTGCGCAGCTCGCCGGAGGCCAGGGTGACGACGGCATAGCTGCCTTCGCGGGCCGTGAGCTGCGCCACGGAACCGGCCGAGCGGCAGATCTGCGCGCCCTTGCCGGCGTGCAGCTCGATGTTGTGGATCTCGAGGCCGACGGGGATGTCGGCGAGCTTCATCGAGTTGCCCAGCAGCGGATCGGCCTGCTTGCCCGACATCAGCGTGGAGCCGACCTGCAGGCCGAGCGGCGCGATGATGTAACGCTTCTCGCCGTCCGCGTAGTGCAAGAGCGCGATGTTCGCCGAGCGGTTGGGGTCGTACTCGATCGAGAAGACCTTGGCCGGGACGCCGTCCTTGTCGCGCCGGAAGTCGATCACGCGGTACATCCGCTTGTTGCCGCCGCCGCGGTGACGGCGCGTCTGGTGGCCGTGGTTGTTGCGGCCGCCGGTGCGACGCACGGGCCGGAGGAGGCTCTCCTCGGGCTCGGTCCGCGTGATCTCCGCGTAGTCGAGGACGGTGCCGAAGCGGCGTCCCGCGGAGGTCGGTCGGTAGGTCTTGATGCCCATGGTTTCCTGGTTCCTTGGCGCGCGGCGTCAGAGGATCTCGATCGTGTCGCCCTCGCGGAGCGCCACCATGGCCTTCTTCCACTCGGGGGTCAGGCCCGCCACCCAGCCGCGACGGCGCACCTTGGGGGTGATCCGCAGCGTGTTCACCGAGACGACCTTGACCTTGAACAGCTGCTCGATCGCCGCGCGGATCTCGACCTTGTTGGCCGAGATGGGCACGCGGAACGCGTAGGCGTTGCGCTTGACCTGGTCGTCGGTGGCCTTCTCGGTCACGACCGGCGCCTTGACGATCTGGTACAGGTCCTCGAGACGGCTCATGCCGCACCTCCGTCGGTCTTCGTGCCCACGCGCTCCGCCAGCGCGGTCATGGCCGCGGGCTCGGCGATGATCGTCCCGCCGTTGACCACGTCGCGCGCGTTCAGGTCGGCGGCCGTCCGCACCACGACGCCCGGGAAGTTGCGGAAGGACTTCCACACGTTGGCGTTGGGCGCGGAGAGCAGCACCAGCGCGCGCCGCGGCGCGCCCAGGTCCGCGAGGACCTTGCGCGCGGACTTCGCGGAGGGCGCGTCGAGCCGCGGCAGGGTGGCCAGCACCAGCTCGCCGTCCTGGAGCTTGCCGTAGAGCGCCGAGCGCAGGGCCACGCGCCGGGCAGTCTTGGGCATGTGGTAGCCGAAGTCGCGCGGGTGGGGCCCGAAGATCGTGCCGCCCTTGCGCCACAGCGGCGACTTCTTGTCGCCCGCGCGCGCGCGGCCCGTGTGCTTCTGCTTCCACGGCTTGGCGTGGCTGCCGTGCACCTCGGCGCGCGTCTTGACCTTGGCCGTCCCCTGACGCTGGTTGGCGTGGTACATGACCACGGCGTCCTTGAGCGTGCGGTACAGGACGCGCGTGCCGAAGGGCGCGCTGTCGAACTCGGCGGTGCCGACCTTGCCGGCGTCGTAGCTCTGGACCTTCATGGCTCAGCTCCCCGCCTTCTTCTGCTTCAGGCCCGTGCGGGCGGCCTGGACCTCGACGAACCCGTTGTTCGGACCGGCCACCGAGCCGCGCAGGTAGATCAGGTTGCGCGCCGGGTCGACCTTCACGACCGCCAGGTTCTTCGAGGTGCAGCGCTCGTTGCCGTAGTGGCCAGCGAGGCGCTTGCCCTTGACGACCTTGCCGATGCGCTTGCTGGCGAGCGAGCCGGGATCGCGCACGTTCATGCAGCCGTGCGTCTCGGGGCCGCGGTTGAAGCCGTGGCGCTTGATCGTGCCGGCGAAGCCGCGCCCTTTCGAGGTGCCGATCACGTCGACGACGTCGCCGACCTGGAACACGTCGACCTGGACGGTGTCGCCGACCTTCTTGTCGGCCGGAGCGGCCAGGCGGTCCTCGCGCAGGAAGCGCTTCGTGGCGACGCCGGCCTTGGAGCAGTGCCCCACGCGCGGCTTGGCCACGCGCTTGTCGGCCACGTCCTCGTAGCCGAGCTGGATGGCGTCGTAGCCCTCGCGCTCCTTGGTCTTGACCTGCGTGACGACGCACGGACCGGCCTCGACCACGGTCACTCCCGTGACCGTGCCGTCGTCGGTGAACAGCTGCGTCATACCGCGCTTGCGTCCTAGGATCAGCGTCATGAGTCCTTGAACTCCCTGGTGGACCCCCGTCGGCGCGGAGGGAGCCGCGCGCGCCAGGAGATCCGTGGCCACCGGTTCGACCAGGTGGTCCCCCACGTCAGGGGACTCGGGACGCCTGGCCACTCGGCGGGCTCGGGCGTCGCGCGGACGCGGGCGGCGCGAGCGGTGGAGCTCGCGACGTCGCGGCCGCGGGACGACGCCCGCGCCTGGGGAGCGCTCGCCGCGCCACATCCCGCCCCGCGTCGGGGCCGCCCCGTCGGGGCGTGGCCCACGCGGGGCCCAGGACGCGCGCGAAGCGTGGCGACGGGCCGGAGATCCGGCTCGGCGCGCTGCGCTCCCGTGTCGTCAGAAGTGGAAAAGAATCGATCCCGCCCGTGTGGCCGGACTCGCGTCCGACTCCCACGCGGCGCGTCCTCCGTCGGGAGGCTGCTCCCGGGGCGGGGAGCACGCGCCGCGCTCTCGGCCGTCAGGCCTTGATGCGGATGTCCACGCCGGCGGGCATGTTCAGGCTGCTCAGAGCGTCCACCGTCTGGCTGGTCGGCTCCGAGATGTAGATGAGGCGCTTGTGCGTGCGGATCTCGAACTGCTCGCGCGACTTCTTGTCGATGAAGGGCGAGCGCAGGACCGTGTAGCGCTCGATCCGGGTCGGCAGCGGGATCGGGCCCGCGACGCGGGCGCCGGTCCGCTTGGC
Source organism: Planctomycetota bacterium (assembly GCA_016795205.1). GTDB lineage: Bacteria > Planctomycetota > UBA1135 > UBA1135 > JAEUHZ01. The sequence goes on from JAEUHZ010000051.1 coordinate 97,674, forward strand.
GGTCTCCACGATCTCGAGCCCCGACTGGTCGAGGGCTTCGTGGTCGTAGGCCTCCATCCGGATCTGGATCTTGTCCTTCATGGTCGTCGGGCGGTCCGCGGCCGGGATCGGCGCGGAAGTTCGTCTTCGGGCGTGCGCGTGCGGGGGGAAACGTCTCGACGCCGCCAGGGTCCGCGCGTGCCGCGCGAGGCCTCCGTGGCGCAAAGGGCCGAGGATGGTACTCGTGCCCCCCCACCCCGTCAACGCTCGGGGGGAGTTCCCCGAGCGGGCCCGGATCAGGTCCACACCAGGCCGCGCGCGGCGAGCTCGTCCTCGGGGACGTGGCGCAGGCCGGCCGGGGTCATGGCGAAGCTCGCGCGCCCCTGCGACAGGGACCGGACGGCGGTCGCGTAGCCGAACATGCGCGCCAGCGGCACCTGCCCCACGAGCGTGCGGTACGGCCCCTCGCTGCGCACATCCTCGACGCTGGCCTTGCGCGCGTTCAGGTCGGCCAGGATCCCGCTGGCGAACTCCGCCGGGGACTGGACCTCGAAGGCCATCTGAGGCTCGAACAGGCCGACCTGCGCGCTCTCCAGCGCCTGCCGCAGGGCCAGGGTCGCGGCCTGGACGAAGCCCAGCTCGGCGTCGCGGCGGGGTTCCGAGGCCCCCCCCACGACCTGGATCGCCACGTGGACCAGCGGGTGGCCGAAGCGCGGCCCGGCCTGGGCCTCGAGCGTGAGGGCCTCGCTGATCGCGCGCCGGAACGGCTCGGGGACGGGGCATCCCGGGGCCCAGGCCACGCGCGGGCGCTCGAGGGCCTCGTCGACCGTCACCTCGACCTCGACCGCGCCGAAGACCTCCTTGCCCCCCACCACCTTCTCGACCCGCGCGGCGCCGCGGCCGCCCGACAGCAGGGCCTCGCGGTAGGCCACCCGCGGAGCCCCCGTCTTGACCCCCACGTGGAACTCCGATTCCAGCCGGTGCCGCACGACCTCCAGGTGGAGTTCCCCCATCCCCGACACGAGCCACTGGCCCGTCTCGGGGTCCTCGCGCAGGTGGAAGGTCGGATCCTCGTGCTCGATGCGCAGGAGCGCGGCGCGCAGCTTGTCCCGGTCGGCCGAGCTCGTGGGCTCGACGACCAGCGACAGGACCGGCTCGGGGACCTCCAGCCGCTCCAGCACGATCGCCGCGTCCTTGGCGCACAGCGTGTCGCCCGTGGCCGTGGCCTTGAGGCCCGTCAGCGCCACGATGTCGCCCGCGACGGCGCGCGGCAGCGCCTCGCCCGCCTGGGCGTGCATGCGCAGGATGCGCGCCACGCGCTCGAACTTGCGTGTGCGCGGATTCCAGAGCGAGGCCCCCGGCTCGACCGCCCCCGAGTAGATGCGCACGAAGGTCAGGTCGCCGTGCGGCAGCGCCTGGAGCTTGAAGGCCAGTGCCGCAAAGGGTGCCGCCGGATCGCAGGGACGCTCGACGACGTCGCCGATCTCCGGGTCGCGCCCCTGCACCGGCGGCAGGTCGAGCGGCGACGGCAAGAGGTCGACCACCGCGTCGAGCAGCGGGTGGATCCCGAAGTTCCGCTGCGCCGCGCCGCACAGGACCGGGATCAGGGTCCCCGCGATCGTGCGGCGGCGCAACGCCGCGAGGATCAGCTCGCGCGGCGGCTCGCGCCCCTCGGTGACGTACCCGAGGAGCGCCAGATCGTCCTCGGCCAGCTTCTCGAGCAGCTCCGCGCGCAGGACGAGCACGTCGTCGCGCGCCCCCGCCGGGATCCCGGCCTCGTCCGCGCGCGCCTCCGTGCGCTCCGCGTCGAACCTCCACGTCGCGAGGCTCACGAGGTCGACGAGCCCGTCGAGCACCGGCGCGCCGCCCGTTTCCGACGGGGAAACCAGCGGATACTGCACCGGGATCGCCGGCTCCCCGAGGCGCTTCCCGAGGTCGCCCGCGACGCGCAGGTAGTCCGCCCCGACCTTGTCGAGCTTGTTCACGAACGCGAAGTACGGCACGTGATGCCGCTTCATCTGGCGCCAGACCGTCTCCGACTGCGCCTGGACGCCGCGCTCCGCGTCGAGCACGAGCACCGCCCCGTCGAGCACGCGCATCGAGCGCTCGACCTCGATGCCGAAGTCGACGTGCCCGGGCGTGTCGATGAGCTGGATGCGATGCCCGCGCCAGGGCACCGACGTCGCCGCCGCGGTGATCGTGATCCCCCGCTCCCGCTCCTCCTGCATCCAATCGAGGACCGTCGTGCCCTCGTCGACGTTCCCGAACCTGTGCTCGACGCCCGTGTCGAAGAGGATCCGCTCCGAAACGGTCGTCTTCCCCGCGTCGATGTGCGCGGCGATCCCGATGTTGCGGATGCGGGCGGGATCCATGACGCGCGCAGGATACTCGCGCCCCCCCGGCCGATCCGGCGCCGGCCCGCTCAACCCCGCTGGGGCAGGCCCGGATTCAGCCGCAGGAACTCGAGGCCGAAGCGATACCCCTCGAGCAGCTCGGGGCTGGGCCGCCCGAGCAGCGCCAGCGCCGCGTACAGCGCCTCGACGGACGCCAGCCCCTGCTCGGGGTCCTGGAACGTGCGGCTCCTGCGCGGGTAGGCGGTCACGAGCCGCGGCAGACGGCGGAGCGCGAGCTCACCGTCGCAGGTCGCGAGCAGCGTGGGCACGCGCCGCCAGGCGCAGTCGATCAGGAGCAGCGGCCGGCCGGCGTCCGCCGGGGTGATCTCCTCGCCGTCCGCGTGGAGCAGCACGCGCGTCCCGACGTCGAAGCGGCGATCGTGCTTCCAGGAGAGGAAGCGGATCCCCGGGTGGCCGCGCAGGGGCGTGAGCGAGCACTTCGCCGCGGACTCACGCGGATCGCGCAGGATCAGGACGTCGAGCACGCGGAGAGCGGGCGTCGAGGAGGGGGCGGGCTGCATGGAGCCGGGATGGTGGCATGCTTCCGCTTCGGCATGGTCGTCTCCTTCCCCCGGGGGCTCTGCGAGACGGCGGCGTCAGCCCTGGAGGGCTACGTCAAAGCGGAAGGAGTTTCGTTGCAGGCAACACTCTACGAGGCGGCCAACGAGTTCGAGTGGGCGCGGAAGCTCCTGCCCGACTCGCCCGACCCGCGCATCAACCTCGGGCTGTGCCTGGAGCGCGCAGGCCGCGTCGAGGACGCCCTGCGCGCCTACGACTCGGCGCTGGAAGTGGCACCGGAGTCCCTCGCCGCCATGCAGGGTGCCGCGGTCCTCGTCGTCCGCGCAGGGCGCGCGGACCCGCGCCTCGTCGAGTGGCTCGACGCGATCGCGCTGCGGACCGACGACGCGGGCTGGCGGGAATGGGCCGCCCGTCGCGCGGCCTCGACGCACTGACCGCCTCCGCCGTCCTCCAGGCTCCAGCCTCCCCCCCAGAACGCGAAGAGCCCGCGCGGCGGTCCGCGCGGGCTCCTCGGGAATGGAGCGCCTTCTCGGGAACGGAGCGTGCTGTGCGCTCCGTCGACGTGCGTCAGTTGTTGGCGTAGTGCGCGTACGCCTTGTTCGCCTCGGCCATCTTGTGGACCTGTTCCTTCCACTGGACCGACGCGCCCGTGCCGTTGAAGGCGTCGACCAGCTCTTCCGAGAGCTTCTTGGCCATCGCCTTGCCCTTCTTCTTGCGCGAGTTGTCGATGAGCCAGCGGATCGCGAGGCTCTGCTGCCGCGCGCGCTTGACCTCGCGCGGCACTTGGTAGTTCGCGCCGCCGACGCGCTTGCTGCGCACCTCGACCATCGGGCGCACGTTGTCGATCGCCTTGTTGAAGATCTCGGCCGGATCCTGCACGTCCGGGAGCTTCTTCTGGGCCATCTCGATGGCCTCGTAGAAGATCGCCTGGGCGGTGCTGCGCTTCCCGCCCCACATGAGCTTGTTGATGATTTTCGTCGCGAGCAGCGACTGGAACTTCGGATCCGGGCGCAGGAGCCGGGCGGTCGAGGTGTAGTTGCGGGGCATGTTCGGTGTGGGGCGTTCGGTGGCCTACGGGTGCGCCGGCGTCACTTCTTCGGGCGCTTCGCGCCGTACTTCGAGCGGCCTTGCTGGCGACCGTCGACGCCCGAAGCGTCCAAGGTCCCGCGCAGGATGTGGTAGCGCACGCCCGGGAGGTCGCGCACACGTCCGCCGCGCACGAGCACGACCGAGTGCTCTTGGAGGTTGTGCCCCTCGCCCGGGATGTAGCACGTGATCTCCTTCTGGTTCGAGAGACGCACGCGCGCGACCTTCCGCAGCGCCGAGTTCGGCTTCTTCGGCGTCTGCGTCTTGACGATCAGGCAGACCCCGCGGCGCTGGGGGCACTTGTCGAGCACCGGGGACTTCGAGCGGTTCTGGACCGGCTTGCGGCCCTTGCGCACGAGTTGGTTGACGGTCGGCATGCGGATCTCGGTCAGGGGCGCCGCGGGCTCCTCGGGGAGCACGGCACGGGTGGGGCGCGGGCCGGGTCGGGCCCGCGCGGGGGGCAAGGAGTCTACCGGGAGCGGAGAATCGGTCAAGGACCCCGCCGGGCGCAGGGCCCGCGAGGTCCGGGGAGTGCTGGTTGCCGGGCGCCGGGCGGGGCCGGCGCCGGGCGGATCACTCGTCGTCGTCGTCGTCGAGCTCGGCCCCGGCGGCGGCCCCGCGCGGCGCCGTGGCACCCGCCGCGGCTCCGCCCGAGGCGCTCTCGGAGCCGGTGGCGGCCAGGACCATGCCGGCCGCGGCGCGCTCGGCGTCGAGCGTGTTCGCGAGCAGCGCGTCGAGGTCGTCCAGCGGCGGCCGGGCCCCTCCCAGGGCCAGCGAGCCACTCATGTCGCCGAAGTCGATGTTCTTCTTCACGCGCGTCCGGTAGTGGTCGCGGAAGCCCGTGCCGGTCGGGACCATGTGCCCGAGGATCACGTTCTCCTTGAGGCCGACGAGGTAGTCGCGGCGGCCCGCGATCGCGGCCTCCGTGAGGACCTTGGTCGTCTCCTGGAAGCTGGCCGCGGAGATGAACGACTCCGAGGACAGCGAGGCCTTGGTGACCCCGAGCAGCAGCGTCTCGCCGGAGGCCGGCTTCTTGCGCTCCTTCTTCAGGCGCTCGTTCTCGCGCTTGAAGCGGAACTTGTCGACGACGGCGCCCGGCAGGAAGTCCGAGTTGCCGGGGTCGCGCACCTGAACCTTGCGCGTCATCTGCGCCAGGATGATCTCGATGTGCTTGTCGTCGATCGTCACCGATTGGCTGCGGTAGACGTTCTGGATCTCCTTGAGGAGGTAGTCGAGCACCGGGTCCTCGCCGCGGATGCGCAGCAGGTCGTGCGGATCGAGCGGGCCGTCCACCAGCGGCTCACCGGCGCGCACGTCGTCGCCCTTGTGGACGCGCAGGTGCTTGCCCTGCGGCACGGAGTGCTCGTGCTCCTGGAGCACCTCGCCCTTCGTACCGGTGGCCTTGACGATGATCGTGCGCTTGCCGCGCTTCTTCTCGCCCAGCTCGACCACGCCGTCGATCTCGGCCGTGACGGCCGGGTCCTTGGGACGCCGCGCCTCGAACAGCTCGGTCACGCGCGGCAGGCCGCCCGTGATGTCCTGCGTGCCCGAGGCCTCGCGCGCGGTCTTGGCGATCAGGTCGCCGGCCAGGATCTTCTGGCCATCGTCGACCTCGATGTAGGCGCGCTCGGGGATCGGGTAGATCGCCAGCGGCGCGCCGCTCTTGTCCTCCAGCACGAGTTGCGGGTGCAGGTCGCCCTTGTGCTCGATGACCTGCTTCCTGACGGTGTCGCGGCGGGCGTCGCGCTCGGTCTTGAGCGTCTTGCCCTCCTTGAGGTCCTCGTAGCGGATCGTGCCGCCGAACTCGGCCAGGATCGGGACGTTGTGCGGGTCCCACTTGCAGAGCACGTCGCCGGCCTTCACCTGCGAGCCGTCCGCCACCAGCATCTCGGCGCCGGTCGGGATCGCCAGGCGGTCGATCTCGCGATCACGGGCGTCGAGCAACGCGATCTCGCCGTTGCGGTTCAGCACGACCGACTTGCCCGTGGCGTTCTTCACGACCTTGAGGTTCGTGAACACCACGCGGCCGTCGCGCTTGACCTTGCGCTCGGACTCCTCGACCGAGCGGCTGGCCGTGCCACCGATGTGGAAGGTCCGCATCGTGAGCTGGGTGCCCGGCTCGCCGATGGACTGGGCGGCGATGATGCCGACCGCCAGTCCGCGCTCGCCCAGCGTGCCGCGCGCCAGGTCCATCCCGTAGCAGCGGGCGCACACGCCCAGGGAGGCCTCGCAGGTCAGCGCGCTGCGGACGCGGATCTTGTCGTACCCGAGCTTCTCCAGGCGCTCGGCGATGTCCTCGGTGATGACCTCGTTCTCGCGCACGATGACCTCGTCGTTGACGAAGTCCATGATCGTGTCGCGCGCCACGCGGCCCTTGATGCCCTTGGCGAGCGACACGGCGACCTTCTCGCCCTTGTACACGACGGCCTTGTGCACGCCGTTCAGCGTGCCGCAGTCCTCCATCGTGATGACCACGTTCTGCGCGACGTCCGTCAGCTTGCGCGTCAGGTAGCCGGCGTCGGCGGTCTTGAGCGCCGTGTCGGCCAAGCCCTTGCGCGCGCCGTGGGTCGAGCTGAAGTACTCGAGCACCTTCAGGCCTTCGCGGAAGTTGGCCTTGATCGGCGTCTCGATGATCTTGCCCGACGGCTTGGCCATCAGACCGCGCATCCCGCCGAGCTGGCGCACCTGGTCGATCGACCCCCGCGCGCCCGACGTGACCATGCAGTAGATCGGGTTCACGTAGCCGGACTTCTCGTCGAAGTCCTCGCGCAGCACCTGCATCAGGTCCTCGCCGACCTTCTCCCGCGCGTGCGTCCAGTGGTCGACGATCTTGAGGTAGCGCTCGCCGCTGGTGATGACGCCCTTCTGGAAGGCCTTCTCGACCTTGTCGATCTCCTTCTGCGTCTCGTTCAGGATCTTGCCCTTCGTGGGCGGGATCCGGATGTCGTCCTTGCCGAACGACAGGCCGGCGCGGGTGGCGGCCTTGAAGCCCAGGTCCTTGAGGTCGTCGAGCAGCTTGAGCGTGGCGTCGCGCCCGAGCAGGCGGTGGCAGTCCGAGATCAGCTCCTGGATGCCCTTCTTCGTCAGCTCGTAGTTGTAGAAGTACATCCCCGCCGGGAGGATGTCGTTGAACAGCGCGCGGCCGACCGTGGTCGTGATCGCGACGCGCCGCTCGCCGTCCTGGATCTTCCCGTCCTCGCCGACCGGGACCGGCTGCTGGTTCTGGTGCTGCTTGACGAGACAGCCCGGTTCCATGCGGACCTGGACCGCGCGGTGCGTGCGCGTGTCGCCGTGGCCGTAGGCCAGGAACAGCTCCTGCAGCGAGGCGTAGAGCTTGGGCTTCTCCTTCGAGACCGTCGGCGACTTCGACAGGTAGTAGAGGCCCAGGACCATGTCCTGCGACGGCGAGATGATCGGGGCGCCGTTGGCGGGCGAGAACACGTTGTTCGTCGACAGCATGAGCGTCGACGCCTCGATCTGCGCCTCGTAGGAGAGCGGCAGGTGCACGGCCATCTGGTCGCCGTCGAAGTCGGCGTTGAAGCCGCCGCAGACCAGCGGGTGCAGGCGGATGGCGTTGCCCTCGATGAGCACCGGCTCGAAGGCCTGGATGCCCATGCGGTGCAGCGTCGGCGCGCGGTTCAGGAGCACCGGGTGGTCGCGGATGACCTCCTCGAGGATGTCCCAGACCTCCTCGTCGCGCCGCTCGAGCATGCGCTTCGCCGACTTGATCGTGTCGGCCAGGCTGAGCTCCTTGAGCCGGCGGATGATGAAGGGCTGGAACAGCTCCAGCGCCACCTTCTTCGGCAGGCCGCACTGGTGCAGGCGCAGCTCGGGCCCGACCACGATCACGGAGCGCGCCGAGTAGTCGACGCGCTTGCCGAGCAGGTTCTCGCGGAAGCGGCCCTGCTTGCCCTTGATCATGTCCGTCAGGGACTTGAGCGGGCGGTTGCTCGACCCGAGGACCGGACGACGGCAGCGACCGTTGTCGAACAGCGCGTCGACCGACTGCTGCAGCATCCGCTTCTCGTTGCGGATGATGACCTCGGGCGCGTTCAGGTCGAGCAGCTTCTTCAACCGGTTGTTGCGGTTGATGAGGCGGCGATACAGGTCGTTCAGGTCGCTGGTCGCGAAGTTGCCCGAGTCGAGCAGCACGAGCGGGCGCAGGTCCGGCGGGATGACCGGGATGACGTCGAGCACCATGTACTCGGCGTTCTGCGACGAGTCGCGCAGCATCTCGACGGTCTTGAGCCGCTTGATGATGTCCTTGATCTTCTGCTTCGACTTCGTCGACAGCAGCTCCTCGCGCAGCTCCTCGGAGAGCTTCTGGAGATCGAGCTTGCGCAGCATCTTCTTGACGGCCTCGGCGCCCATGTCGGCGTCGAACTCGCTGCCGTACATGGCACGCGCCTGGCGGAACTCGTCCTCCGTCAAGAGCTGCATCGGCTCCAGCTTCGTGTCGCCGGCGTCGACGACCACGTAGTCCTGGAAGTAGATCACGCGCTCCAGGTTCGAGACCTTCATCCCGAGCAGGTTGCCCAGGCGCGAAGGCATGGCCTTGAAGAACCAGATGTGCGCGACGGGCGCGGCCAGGTTGATGTGGCCCATCCGCTTCCGGCGCACGCGACTGTGCGTGATCATCACGCCGCACTTGTCGCAGACGATGCCCTTGTGCTTGATGCCCTTGTACTTGCCGCAGAAGCACTCCCAGTCCTTCTCAGGCCCGAAGATGCGTTCGCAGAAGAGGCCGTCGCGCTCGGGGCGATACGTCCGATAGTTGATGGTCTCCGGCTTCTTGACCTCCCCGTAGGACCAGGACCGGATGTCCTCCGGGCTGGCCAGGGAGATCGTGACGCTGCCGTAGTCGTTGACGCGGTTGTACATCAGGTCGGCCATGGCATCTCCCCTCAGAGGGTCGTCGTCGCCTTCTTGTGGAGCTGCATGTTCAGCCCCAGGCCCTTGATCTCGTTCGTGAGCACCTCGAACGACACGGGCGTGCCGGGCTCGAGGATGTTGAGGCCCTTCACCATCGATTCGTAGATCTTGGTGCGGCCGTCGACGTCGTCGGACTTCACGGTGAGCTGCTCCTGCAGGATCGCCGCGGCGCCGTAGGCCTCCAGCGCCCACACTTCCATCTCGCCGAAGCGCTGGCCGCCGAAGCGCGCCTTGCCGCCCAGCGGTTGCTGGGTGATCAGGCTGTAGGGGCCCGTGGCGCGCGCGTGCACCTTCTCGTCGACGAGGTGGTGCAGCTTCAGCATGTACATGACGCCCACGGTGACCTTCTGCTCGAAGGGCGAGCCCGTGCGGCCGTCGTAGAGGGTGAACTTGCCGCCCGAGGGCAAGCCGGCCTCGACCAAGGTCTTCTCGATCTCTTCCTCCTTGGCGCCGTCGAAGGCCGGCGTGCTGGCACGGATGCCGAGCTTCCGGCAGGCCAGGCCCAGGTGGGTCTCGAGGATCTGGCCGACGTTCATGCGGCTCGGCACGCCCAGCGGGTTCAGCACGATGTCGACCGGCGTACCGTCGTCGAGATACGGCATGTCCTCCACCGGGCAGATCTTGCTGATCACGCCCTTGTTGCCGTGGCGGCCGGCCATCTTGTCGCCCACGGACAGGTTGCGCTTCGTGGCCACGTAGACCATGACCTTCTCGAGCACGCCCGTCGGCAGCTCGTCGCCGCGCGACAGCCGGTTCACGACCTTGTTCTTCTCGGCCTCGCGGGCCTCGATCCGGGCCGTGTACTCGTTGATGGCGGCCAGGGCCTTCTCGCGCTTGTCCTTGTGGGCGAAGTCCTCGGCCGCCCGCTGGCACAGGAGCTTGACCCGGCGCAACTCGTCGTACGTCGCCGTGTCGTCGATCGAGGCCGGCTTGTTCGTCAGCTCGTCGACGATGTCGACGCCCAGGGCGGCCTTCACCTCGCGCAGCATGCCGACGGTGTTGTCACGCAGCGCCTTCAGGAAGTCGCGCTCCGCGTCGCGGATGACCGCCAGCGCCTTGGTGCGCTCGGCGTCGGTCAGGTTGACGCGGCGGCTGTACTTCTGCGCGTCGATCACGACGCCGCGCGTGCCGGGAGGCATCGTGAGGCTGGCGTTCTTCACGTCCACGCCGGCCTTGCCGAAGATGGCGTGCAAGAGCTTCTCCTCGGGGGTCAGCTCGCTCTTGCTCTTGGGCGCGACCTTGCCGACCAGGATGTCGCCGGCCTCCACGAAGGTCCCGATGCGCACGATGCCGGCGTCGTCCAGATTCGAGAGCGCCTTCTCGCCCACGTTGGGGATGTCGCGCGTGAACTCCTCCTTGCCGAGCTTCGTCTCGCGGATCTCGACCTCGTACTCCTCGATGTGGATCGAGGTGAACGTGTCGTCCTGGACGAGCCGCTCCGAGACCAGGATCGCGTCCTCGTAGTTGAAGCCGTCCCAGGGCATGAAGGCCACGAGCAGATTCTTGCCCAGCGCCAGCTCGCCCGCGTTGGTCGAGGCGCCGTCGGCCAGGAGCTGGCCCTTCTTGACCGCCTGCCCCTCGGCCACGACCGGGCGGTGGTTCTGCGTCGTCCGCTCGTTCATGCCGCGGAACTTGGTCAGCTCGTATTCCTCGTCGTCGACGACGATCCTGCGGCTGTCCGCGAACTTCACTGTCCCGGCCTTCTTGGCGTAGACGGGCAGGCTGGAGTTGCGAGCCACGGCCAGCTCCATGCCCGTGCCGACCACCGGCACCTCGGGGCGCAAGAGCGGCACGGCCTGACGCTGCATGTTCGAGCCCATCAGCGCGCGGTTCGCGTCGTCGTGCTCGAGGAACGGGATCAGCGCGGCCGACACGCCGATGATCTGGTTGGGCGCGACGTCGACGTAATCCACCTCGCCGGGCGGGACCTCGATGTTGTCCCCGTCGCGGCGCGCCAGCACGCGCTCTCCGGCCAGGACGTTGCCCGGACCGAGCTCGACGTCGGCCGGCGCCATGACGAGGCCGCTCTCCTGGTCAGCGCGCAGGTACTCGACCTCCTCGGTCAACTTGCCGTTCTTGACGCGGCGGTACGGCGCCGTGAGGAAGCCGTACTCGTCGAGTCGCGCGTAGATCGCCAGCGAGCTGATCAGGCCGATGTTGCTGCCTTCCGGCGTCTCGATCGGGCACAAGCGCCCATAGTGCGACAGGTGCACGTCGCGCACGTCGAACCCGGCGCGCTTGCGGTTCAGGCCGCCCGGCCCGAGCGCGGACAGCCGCCGCTCGTGGGTGAGCTGCGAGAGCGGGTTGGCCTGGTCGACGACCTGCGACAGCTCGCTACGGCCGAAGAAGTACTCGACCGCGCTGGAGAAGGTCTTCGAGTTGATCAGCGTGCGCGGGCTGACCGACTCGGCGCCCGCGTCCATGTTCATGCGCTCCTGCGCCGTGCGCCGCAGCTTGAGCAGACCCTTGCGGAACTCGTCGGCGGCCAGCTCGGCGATCGTGCGCACGCGGCGGTTGCCGAGGTTGTCGATGTCGTCGACCTCGCCCTTGCCCTCGCGCAGGGCCACGATGTAGCCGATGCAGTGGATGAAGTCGTCCGCCTGCAGCACCTGCACGTCCTCGTCGGTCGTCAGGCCGAACTTGCGGTTCAGGCGGAAGCGGCCGACCCGCCCCAGGCGGTAGCGCTGCGCGTCGAAGAACTTCTCGTGGAACAGCTCGCGGGCCTTCTCGAGCTGCACCGGGTTGCCCGGCCGCAGGCGGCTGTAGATCTTGAGCAGCGCCTCCTCGTGGCTCTTCGTCGGGTCCTCGTGCAGCGAGTTCACGATCAGCATGTCGATCGAGCGCGGATCCGCGTCGATGACCTCGACCTCGGCCAGGTCGCTGCCGGAGATCTCCAGCGCCGAGCTCTCGGGGATCGGCATGCCCGAGCGCACGAGCACCTCGCCCGTCTTGAGCACCACGATGTCCCCCACCGCGATCTTGTCCGTGATCAGCTTGGCGAAGGCGGTCTGGCTCTGCGTCTTGCTCTTCTTGACGACCTCGGTCTTGTAGAAGCGGCGCAGGATGTCGCGGTCCGTCGAGAGCGATTCGGACAGCGCGCGCAGCAGCGTGACCGCCGAGAACTTGCCCGACTGGTCGATGCGGACCGAGAGCGTCTCCTTCTTCGTGACGTTGATCTCGACCCACGAGCCGCGCTCGGGGATGATCCAGCACGAGTGCAGCTTGCGGTTGTCGCCCGCCGTCGACTGGTCGTAGCTGAAGTCGACGCCCGGCGAACGGTGGAGCTGGCTGACGATCACGCGCTCCGAGCCGTTGATGATGAACTCGCCGCCCCCGACCATGATCGGGATCTCGCCGAGGTAGACCTCCTCCTCGACCGGCTCGGGCTTGATCAGGCGCAAGCGCACCTTGAACGGGTAGCCGTAGCTGAGCCGCAGCTTGCGGCACTCGTCGATCGTGTAGCGCGGACGCCCGAGCTCGTACCCGACGTACTCGAGGCACATCGTCTTGTCGTACGAGTAGATCGGGAAGATCTCGCGCAGGAGCGCCTCGAGCCCCTCGAACTGGCGCTGGGACTGGGGCACCTCGGCCGCCAGGAACTCGTGGTACGCGCGCGTCTGGATCTCGACGAGGTCCGGGAGTTCGACGATGGCCGGATAGCGGCCGAAGCGGCGCACGGGTGCGTTGGTCTGGGTCATGGGCGGGGGTGTCGGGAGGAGCGGGGCTCGCCGAGGGGCTTCTCGGCGGGGTTCCCGATCAGCGACTCGCGACCTGGAGGGCTCGACCTGGGGGACTCGACCTGGGGTGACGGCTCGAACCGCGCGCGGACGCGGCTTGGACCTGGGAGCCACGCGTCGGGGGCGGCACGCGGCGGGGACACGGTTCCGCTCGCACCACGGGCGAGCGGACGGTCAGGGGCAGAAGATGCGGTGAAGGCTGTGGAGCGGCGGGGTCGTTCGCGGCGACGGGTCGCGTCACGCGCGCGAACCGGCGAGGAGACACCTCTCCCCCGGTTCGTCTGCGGTTCGGCCCGGCGCGCGCGGGGACTTGCAGGCCTCCCACCTTGAACGATGGGAACGGAGATTGCAAGCCCGGGCGGACCGGGTCGCCGCGAGGACCCCAGCCACCCCGAGCGCCGGTCGGCGATCGGGGGCCGGGCCCCGATCAGGCCAGCTTGACCTTGGCGCCGGCGTCCTCGAGCTGCTTCTTGAAGTTCTCGGCCTCGTCCTTCGAGAGGCCCGGCTTGACGACCTTCGGGGCGCCGTCGACCAGGTCCTTGGCCTCCTTGAGGCCCAGGCCGGTGATCGCACGGACGACCTTGATGACCTCGATCTTCTTGTCGCCCGCGGCCTCGAGGTGCAGGTCGAACGAGGTCTTCTCCTCCTTCGCCGCCGCCGCTCCGCCGCCGGCGGCCGGAGCGGCCGCCACCGCGACCGGCGCGGCGGCGCTGACGCCCCAGTGGCCTTCGAGGTACTTCACCAGCTTGGAAGCCTGGAGCAGCGTCAGCCCGTCCATCTTCTGGGCGATGCTCTGGAGTTCCGGCTCGAGTTCGATCGTGTTGCTGTCGGACATGGGACTGCCTTCTTCGAAAGGAGGATTCGCGGGATCTGGAGGGGGTCGCCGCGGCGCCGCTCCCGGAGGGCGGCCACGGCACTGGGTGTTCGCGGGTGGGGTCAGGCGGCCGGAGCTTCGGCGCCCTTCTCGAGCTGCTCGGCGCGGGCCGAGAGCAGGCGGACGAGCGCCGAGGGCACGGCGTTCATGGCGCTGACGAGGCCGCGCGCCGGGCCGCTCACGCAGCCCAGGAGCCGGGCCTGCAGCGTGGCGCGATCGGGCACGTCGGCGAGCTCGACGACGTCGGCCGAGCCGAGCAAGCGCCCCTCGAGGAGCCCCATGCGGACGGCGACCTTGTTGAGCTTCTTCGCCTCGGGCGAGGTGAAGGTCTTGGCGGCGTGGATCACGGCCTCCGCGTCGCCGTAGGCGATCGCGATGTTGCCCGTGAAGTGCTCGGCTGGCACCTCGTGGCCACGCTGCTTGAGCACGATGCGCGCCAAGGCGTTGCGCACCAGCCGGAGCTCGCAGCGCTTCTCGGCCAGCTTGTCGCGCAGCGTCTCGTTCTCGACGGCGGTCAGGCCGCCGTAGGTCACGACGATCAGGCCCTCGGCCTGCTCGAAGGCGGCCGCGAGGTCCTTGACGATGAGACGATTGACGAGACTAGGCATGGGTCACCTCCCAGGCGATCGCGAGTCCGGGCCCCATCGTGGTCGAGATGGAGATCCTGCGGAGGAATTCACCCTTCACGGCCGGCGGTCGCATGGCCGAGATGTGCTCGAGGAACGCGACCAGGTTCGCTTGCAGGTCCTCGACGGCGAAGCTGCGCTTGCCGAGCGGGGCGTGGACGTTGCCGCCGGCGTCGGTGCGGAACTCGACCTTGCCGGCCTTGAACTCCTTGACCGCGTTGCCGACGTCGGCCGTCACGGTGCCGGACTTCGGGCTCGGCATCTTGCCCTGGGGGCCGAGGACCTTACCCAGCTTGCCGACGTGCTTCATCATGTCGGGGCTGGCGATGACGATGTCGAAGTCCATCCAGCCGCCGAGGATCTTGTCGGCGAGGTCGCCCGAGCCGACCAGGTCGGCGCCGGCGCTCTTGGCCGCCTCGGCCTTGTCGCCTTCGGCGAAGACCACCACCTTGACGGTCTTGCCCAGGCCCTTCGGCAGCGACACCGCGCCGCGGACGAGCTGGTCCGTCTTCTTGGGGTCGATCCCGAGCCGCACGGCGATCTCGACGGTCTCGTCGAACTTCGCCGCGGGCAGGGTCTTGATGACCTTGAGCGCCTCGACGGGCTCGTAGGTCTTGGCGGGGTCGACCTTGGCGGCCGCCTGCACGTATCTCTTGCTGCGCTTCACCATGGTGGACTCAGCCCTCGACCTGGATGCCGGACGAGCGCGCGGTGCCCTCGACGATCTTCATCGCCGCCGCGATGTCGCGGCAGTTGAGGTCCGGCATCTTGATTTTCGCGATCTCCTCGACCTGCTTGCGCGTGACCTTGCCGACGATCTGCGTGCCGACCGCGCCGGCGCCGCTCTCGACGCCCGCGGCCTTCTTGAGCAGCACGGACGCCGGCGGCGACTTGAGGATGAAGTCGAACGTGCGGTCCTTGTAGACCGTGATCTCGACCGGGATGATCAGCCCCTGCTGCGCACGCGTGGCGTCGTTGAACTGCTTCACGAACGCCGCGATGTTCACGCCGTAGGAGCCGAGCGCGGGGCCGACCGGCGGCGCAGGCGTGGCCTGCCCGGCGGGGCACTGCAGCTTGATCTTGCCTGTGATTTCCTTGGCCATCTTTCGTCTTGCTCTTCCGGCGCGGGCGGCGGGGTGGGCCCCCGGACGCGGCGCGCACGCCGATCACATCGGCTCGACTTCCCAGTACTCGAGTTCCACGGGCGTGGGCCGCCCGAAGATGGTCACGATGACCCTCACGGTCCCCTTGTCGGGGTTGACGTCGTCGACGACCCCGTCGAAGCCGTCGAAGGCCCCGGACTTGATCTTGACCATGTCGCCCTTGTGCAGGCCGATCGTGACCTGCGGCCGCGACTCGGAGTCCGACATCCGCGCCAAGGTCTTCTGGACCTCGACCTCGTTGATCGGGGTCGGCTCGCCGCGCGTGCCGAGGAAGTCTCCCAGCCCGTCGACCTCGCGCAGGGTGTTGCGCGCCTTGATCACGCGCACGTCCTCGGCGTCCTCCAGGTCCGCCTGGACCATGAGGTAGCCGGGGTAGAGCTTCTTGTTCTTGACGCGCTTCTTCCCGTTCTTGAGGTCGGTCACGCGCTCGAACGGCACCAAGACCTGCGGCACGACGTCGGCGACGCCGGCGATCTTCAGGCGCAGGAGCGCGTTCTTGGCGATGCTGTCCTCGCGGCCGGACTGGCAGCGGACGAAGTACCACCTCATGCCCATGGCTTGGCTTCCCATTCCAGCGGTCTCGCGCGTCGGGCCCATCGGTCAACCCCCCAGGAGGAGGCGCTCCGCCCAGCGGCCGAGCAGCCAGTCCGCGCCGGCCAGGTAGGCCATGATGAACAGCACGCAGGCGATCACGACCACCGAGGAGCGGACCGCCTCGGGCACCGTGGGCCAGGTCACCTTGCGGAGCTCGCTCTCCGTCTCGATCAGCGCGTCGGCCTGCTTGGGGCGCTCCAGGAGCCGGTAGAGGAACCAGACCGAGAGGCCCAGCACGGCCGCCGCGATGAGCATCCCTGGGTTGAGCGGCACGCCCAGCACCGGGACCTTCGGCATGCCGGCCACGAGCGGCTTCGCCATGACGTTCGGGAAGTACCCGAGCAGCGTCGTGTAGAGCGACGTGCAGCCGTAGAAGATCAGGATGGCGAGCGACCAGAACGCCGCCAGGCGCGCGTAGCGACCTTGATCCTGCTTGTAGGCCATGGGGTTCTTCGGGACTTCCGGGGGAGGGCGAGGAGAGCCGTCGACGCGGGGGCCGCGGGGGCCCGCCGGCGCGTCAGAGCTTCTTCTCCTTGTGCGGGAGGTGCTTGCGGCAGAAGCGGCAGTACTTGGACTTCTCGAGCTTGTAGGCCGCCTTGAGCCGCTTGTGCGTCGTGTAGTTGCGGTTCCCACACGTGGTGCACTCGAGGTAGACGAAGCGTTCCTTGATCTTCATGGCGGGGTGTTCGGGCGGGGCTCGCGGGCGGGGTCGGCGAGCCGCGCTGCGCCACCCGCGCGCGGGTGGCGTCGAGGCTCGCGCGCGCCGCGGAGGGGTCTCCCCCGCGGCGCGCGCCCGATTCTCACTTCAGGATCTTCGTGACGACGCCGGCGCCGACCGTGCGGCCACCCTCGCGGATCGCGAAGCGCAGCTGCTCGTCCATGGCGACGGGCGTCAGGAGCTCGACTTCCATCTTCACGTTGTCGCCCGGCATGCACATCTCGGCGCCGCCGAGCAGCTTGGCCGTGCCGGTCACGTCCGTCGTGCGGAAGTAGAACTGCGGGCGGTAGCCGGAGAAGAACGGCGTGTGGCGGCCGCCCTCCTCCTTGGAGAGCACGTAGACCTCGGCCTCGAACTTCGTGTGCGGGGTGATCGAGCCGGGCTTGGCCACGACCATGCCGCGCTCGAGGTCCTTCTTCTCGACACCGCGCAGGAGGATGCCGACGTTGTCGCCGGCCTGACCCTGATCGAGCGTCTTCTGGAACATCTCGACCCCGGTGCAGGTCGACTTCAGGATCTGATCGCGCAGACCCACGATCTCGACCGGCTCGCCCACCTTGACGACACCGCGGTCGATGCGGCCCGTACCGACGGTGCCGCGCCCCATGATCGAGAACACGTCCTCGATGCACATCAGGAACGGCTTGTCGACCTCGCGCTGCGGCGTCGGGATGTGCGTGTCGAGAGCCTTCATGAGCTCGTCGATGCAGGCGTTGGCCTTGTCGTCCTTGCCGCCCGACTCAAGCGCGGCCTTGGCCTGGCCGCGGATGATCGGGGTGCTGTCGCCCGGGAACTTGTACTTGTTCAGGAGATCGCGGATCTCCATCTCGACCAGCTCGAGCAGCTCCGGATCGTCGACCAGGTCGACCTTGTTCAGGAAGACCACGATGTAGGGCACGTTGACCTGGCGGGCGAGCAGCACGTGCTCGCGCGTCTGCGGCATCGGACCGTCGGCGGCCGACACGACCAGGATCGCGCCGTCCATCTGGGCCGCGCCCGTGATCATGTTCTTCACGAAGTCGGCGTGGCCGGGGCAGTCGACGTGCGCGTAGTGCCGCGCCTCCGACTCGTACTCGGTGTGCGAGGCCGCGATCGTGACGGTCTTGTCCGCCGAGCGGACCGTGCCGCCCTTGGTGATTTCGGCGTACGACTTGACCTTGGTGCCGTTCTTGAATGCCGAGCGCGCGGCGAGCGCCGCCGTGAGCGTGCTCTTGCCGTGGTCGATGTGGCCGATCGTGCCGACGTTGACGTGCGGCTTGGTCCGCTGGAAGACTTCCTTCGCCATGGTTCGTCCTTGGTCTCCTGTGCGGGCCTCGCGAGCCCGTCGGTCGTCGTCTGGGTCTGGTGGTTCTCGGGTTTCTCGGACCGGGCGGGAGCTCCTCGCGGGAGGAGCCCGTCGCTCGCGGCGCCGTGCCCGCGGGCCCGGGTGAGGCTCGCGGCGACGGCGTGGATTCGTGTTCGTTCTGGGAGGCTGTGCGCTGGGATCGTGGGAACGGTCAGGCGGCGATCGCGGGGCGATCACCGCTCGGGCTGGAGCTGCTGACGGGAATCGAACCCGTGACCTCTTCCTTACCAAGGAAGTGCTCTACCTGCTGAGCTACAGCAGCATCGGTGCGCCGCGCCTCGCGGCGCGACGACACCCATGCAGGTCTCGAGCGGGACCGAGGGCTGCTCGGTCGCGATCTTCCACACGGCCTGCGCGCAGGTTGGAGCGGGCGACGGGACTCGAACCCGCAACATTCAGCTTGGAAGGCTGACGCTCTACCATTGAGCTACACCCGCGTGTGCGTCCGGCACCGCGCGCGGCGCGAGCCTGACGAGGCTCGGCCAGAGCTCGCCGCCCTGCGCGCGGAGGCGACCCGCAGCGCAGCCCGTCGAGAGCTCGCGAGGGATGGAACTCAAAGCGACGGGGCACGGGCCGCAGGGCGCGGGCACCAGGACGCGCACGCCAGGGTGCGGCGACGCGTGGAAGGGACGACGCAGGGGGTCCAGCGCCAAGGGCGCGAGCAGGGCTCGCGCAGCGGCGGCAGGGCGATCGGAACGGGCGGAGTTGGTGGGGAGAGGCGGATTCGAACCGCCGAAGGCTGAGCCACCAGATTTACAGTCTGGCCCGTTTGGCCGCTCCGGAATCTCCCCGGACGGTCGTTGGACCGCCGCGGGGCCGGACGCGCCGGGTGCGACGGGAACGCTCGGGCTCCTCCGGTCCAGACGCGGGCTCCTGCACGCCTCGGACACGTGCCGCGCGGCGCAGCGCGCGGCGGGGACGCCGGCGTGGCGAGCGCGGACCGAGCCCGAGCGCGGTGCTGAGCACCGCTCCCTGAGTCATCCTCGAGAGGTCTCGTTGAGAGGGAACCGAGCGGCGCGCGGAACGCGCCTCGCCACGCGCTCGCGGGAGCTTCGGGGCGGCCCGGGTCCATCCGCAGGCCTCGACCGCGGCCGCGCGGGCCGCGGCCGCTGGAGCCAGCGGCGGGACTCGAACCCGCAACCACCTGATTACAAATCAGGGGCTCTGCCAATTGAGCTACGCTGGCTGGACCGGGGAGGTCGCGCCGGGGTGGCTCACCGGCAGCCCGACGCACGAGCCCGCGCGGACGCGAGCTCCTGCCGGACGGCGAAGTGAGCGCAGGAGGATACGGATCCCCACCCGGGAGTCAAGCCTCCCCTGGAGCAGCATCGGCAGGATTCGCCCGCGCCGCAAGCGCAGGCCCCCGCCGCCACCCGTCTTCAGACCTCCCGCGCCACCCGCAGCCAGGCGGCATGGGCCTGTTCGACCGCCGCCAGGGAGTCCCCGCCGAACTTCTCGAGGAAGGCCCGGGCGAGCTCCAACGCCACGACCGCCTCCCCCACGACGCTGGCGGCTGGAACCGAGGTCACGTCCGAGCGCTGCCAGGTCGCCGGGACCGGCTCCAGCGTGGCGAACTCGACCGTGGGCAGCCCCTGGCGCAGGGTCGGGATGGGCTTCATCGCGACGCGGGCGACGAGCGGCTCGCCGGTCGTCATCCCGCCTTCGAGGCCGCCGGCGCGGTTCGTCGCGCGCCGGTAGCGCGTCCCGGCCGGCCCCCCGCCGCCCGGCGCCCCCTCGATCGCGTCGTGTGCCTGGCTGCCGCGCCGGCGGGCGGTCGCAAAGCCCAGCCCGAACTCGACGCCCTTCATGGCCGGGATCGAGAACAGCGCGCCCCCCAGCCGCGCGGTCAGGCGCTGCGCCCCGCTCTGGTAGCTGCCCAACCCGGGCGGGAGGCCCAGCACGCGCACCTCGAAGACCCCCCCCAGCGTGTCGCCGGCCTCCTTGGCCGCGTCGACGAGCGCCGCCGCGCGCGCGTCGAAGGCCGGGTCGAGCGCGTAGAACGCGCTCGCCGCCCGGCGCGCGGCGCGCTCGTCCGCGCCGCGCGCGAAGGCCGACTCGATCGCCGCAGGCTCCGCGTCGACCTCGCCCAGGCACACGACGTGCGCGCACAGCTCGACGCCGAAGCGCTCGAGGAGCTGGCGCGCGACGCCGCCCAGCGCGACCCGCATGGCCGTCTCGCGTGCGCTGGCCCGCTCGAGCACGGCGCGCGGATCGCGCACGCCGTGCTGGAGGCAGCCGGAGAGATCCGCGTGCCCCGGCCGCGGGTTCGTGGGCACGGGCAGGCGCTCGATCGTGGCGTCCCGGTTCACGATCGACAGCGCGATGGGCGAGCCCAGCGTCCGCCCGGCGCGCAGGCCGGACAGGACCTCGGCCCGGTCCGTCTCGATCCGCATCCGCCCGCCGCGGCCGTAGCCGCCCTGCCGCCGCGCGAGCTCGGCGTCGACGCGCGCGACATCCAGCTCGAAGCCCGAGGGAAAGCCCTCGAGCAGCCCCACGAGCGCCGGCCCGTGGGATTCGCCGGCGGTCGTCCAGCGCAGCTCGCTCACGGCGCGCGGGCCTCCGGCGCGAGCTCGACCCAGCCCTCGTCCGCGTCCGCTGCTGGCGCGGCCCGCCCCGCCGCGGGCGCTTGCGCCAGGGCCTCGGCGATGCGCGCGACGAGCACGTCGAGGTCGAAGGGCTTGGCCAGGACGCCGACGATCGCGGGCAGGCGCTCGAGCTCGAGCTGCGCCGCGCGGTCGAGGTAGCCCGACACGACCAGGGTCGGCGGCAGGAGCCCCTCGCGCGCGAGCCGCGGGAGCTCCTCGAGCCCGCGCTCCGCGCCCAGGTCGAGATCGGAGAGCACCAGATCCGGCCGCGCGCGCGCCAGCTCGGCACGCGCCGCGGCGAAGCTCCCCGCCGTGCGCACGGCGTGTCCCGAGCGCCGCAGGAAGAACGCCACGAGCTCGACGATGCGCGCGTCGTTGTCGACCAGGAGGAGGTCCGCCACGACCGCCCTTCTCGCCTTCCGCGCGGCGCGAGGCAAGCGCGGACGCGCTTCCCCCGTCGCGGCCGTGCCGTGACGATCCGCGCCCGCGCCTAGCGCGGCGCGCCGGCGCCCGGCGTCGGCTCCCGCCGCCGGCGGCTTTGTCGCGGGTCCTCGAGCTCGTAGGGCCGTTTCTCGAGCAGCTCGGGCGCCAGCGCGTCGAGGCCCGCCACGAGCCGCGCGAGCAGCTCGGCCTTGGATTCGGCCTCGAGCCGCGCGCGCAGCTGCTTGGCCGTCTCGACCGGCGTGATGTTGAGCCCGTCGGGCGTGGCGGCCGCGTTGGGCGCGCGCTCGAAGGCGGCCAGGATGTCGTCCGTGGCGCGTTCCAGGTCGCCGGCCTCCAGCCGCAGGCGCGCGCGTCCCGCCAGACCCAGCGCCGCGAAGTGGTCGGCCGTCGTGGACACCTCCGGCCGCCCCTGCGCGGCCAGGCCGAAGCGCTCGATCCCGCGCTCGTAGGCCACGAGCGCCGCCGCCGCGTCGCCCTCGCGCCGGCGGTGCTCCGCAACGACCAGCGCGGCGTAGCCGGCGTACCACACCAGGTCCTGGTTGTCCGGCTCGTGCGCGAGGCGCTGGGCGTAGCCCGACTCGAGCGCCGCCGGGCCGCCTTCGTAGAGCAGCCGCGCGCGCAGGCGATCGTGCGCCTCGGGTGACCCCGGGAAGCGTGCCAGCGCCTCGTCCAGGACGGCGTTGGCCCGCGGCGTCGCGCCCAGCCAGCGCAGGAAGTCGTAGAAGGACACGAGGTGCCCGTCGGTCGAGAGCGGGCTCCTCGCGACCAGCGCGTAGGCCGCGTTGACGTCCGAGAGCCACTCCGGCGGCCAGTTGCGCCGCGCACGGTAGGCGTCGCGGATCGCGCGTTGGCGTGCGGCGGCGAAGAGCGTCACGACGCGCAGCGCGGTGCGCTCGTGCACCGTCGCGGACTTGGCGTCCGCGGTCAGCATCCCGCCCTCGACGGCCGCCAGCGCGTGCCGGCGCGCGGCCTCGCCGTCGCCGGCCCAGTCCGCCGTGGCCGCCAGCACGGCCTCGAGGCGCCAGCCGGCCGCTCCCAGCCCGCGCGCGGCCTCGGCCGCCGCGCGCGCGTCCTCGGCGAACAGGCGT
The DNA here is from genome assembly GCA_016795205.1 of Planctomycetota bacterium. Classification (GTDB taxonomy): domain Bacteria; phylum Planctomycetota; class UBA1135; order UBA1135; genus JAEUHZ01. The sequence goes on from JAEUHZ010000051.1 coordinate 119,757, forward strand.
GCGAAGGCGTGGTCCTCGCCGGGCTCCTCGGCGCGCTCGAGCAGCGACTCGGCCAACGCCAGGCGCGAGCTTGCATCGGCCGGCTCGTGCTCCGTGGCCTGCACGCGTCCTTCCAGGCTCTGGGCGTAGTCCAGCGGGGCCGTGCGGCGCGCGCGCGTGGCGTACTCGATCTCCGTGAAGCGCCGCGCGTCGAGGAAGGTCGAGGTCTGGGCCAGGCCCTGGTGCACCGCGGTCAACGTCCCGGCGCGCGGGAACTTGGCCGCCAGGCGCGCGGCGGCCTCCAGGAGCAGCGCGCGCTCGTCGTCGGCGAGCGGCACCTTGAGCGCCTCGGCGATCAGGTCGACCGCGCCCTCGGTCTCCGAGCGCGCCAGCGCCGCGCGCGCCAGGCGCGCCAGCTCGCGGTCGAGCCCGAAGATGGCCAGGCGCAGCAGGTCGTTCTGGTCGACGGCCCGGCGCTCGAGCACCGTGGTCAGCAGCGCGCGCCGCGCCTCGGGCGTGCCCGCCACGTACGCGGCCTCGATCGCCTCGCGGTCGGCGACGTCCGGCGACAGCGCGCGCTCGGCGAGCGGCAGGTCGCGCGACAGGGGCCGGCCGGGCGGCAGGTGCTCGATGCCCTTGACCAGCGCGGTCGTGACCGTCTGCGTGTCCCAGGAGAAATAGACGTCGTAGAGCTCTTGGCCCGTGAGGTCGAGCGCGATGTGGCGCGGGGAGATGCGCAGGCCCTCGAAGTACTTCTCGTAGAGCTCGGTCTCGGCCGTGATGTGCTCGCCGCACGTCATGCTGCCCAGGCGCGGGCAGACGACCCGCCGGCCTTCCTCGTCGTGGTCGCGCGGCGTGTGGCGGTAGACCGACGCGGCGATGCACACGTAGGGCTCGAACAGCTTGGCCGTCGCGGGATCGCGGTAGCGCACGCCGGCCCAGTGCTCGCTCGCGATCTCGCCGTCCATGTTCACGCACACCAGGATCGGCTGGCCCGTGGCGCGCGAGACCTGGAGCGCGTCGTCGAAGCTGCGCTGGAACGGCACGAGCACGGGCTTCTTCCAGCCCTCCGCGGTCGCGGCCGGCCACATGTCGGGCTCGGAGAGCCCCTGCGGCAGGGAGGGCGGCGACCCGAAGCGGAACGAGTCCTCGGACGGAGCCGCCCCACCCGTGATCCGCCGGGGTGCGGACTGCGGCCCGGCCGGCGGCGCGGGCGGTCCAGGCGGCGCCGGCTCCTGGGTCGCCGCGGGCGTGGCGGTCGGAGCGGCAGCGGGCCGGACGTCCTGGAGGGCGGCCGCGGCCGGCGCCGCGGCGCACAGGAGAGCGGGGAGCACGAGCCGCCGGGAGGCGCCGAGGAGCGGGTCTTGGGTCTTCACGATGGCCATGTTCCTAACACCTCTCGTTCGCGTGCGGCTAGCGGGGCGCTGTGGCGCGGTCACCGGAACCGGCCGGGAAGCCCGCGGTCTCGCCGCGCGCGGCGTTCAGCGGGCCTCGACGGAGGTCACCTCGTCGAAGCCGACCGTCATGCCGATCCCGCCCAGGAGCACCTTGACCTCGCGCCGCTCGCGGTCGACCTTCTGGACCGCGACGCGCTGCTTGAAGCGCGGCAGGTAGACGAAGCTGCCCTTCTTGAGCCCGTCCAGGAAGGCCTGCCGCCGGTCGCTGACGGCTGCCCCGGAGAGCTCGCGATCCAGCTCGCCCAACGCCGCCTCGAGCGCCTGGCGCTGCGCGCCGGGGACCTGCGCCAGGAGCGCTGCGATGCGCGCCACCCGCGCACGTGCCGCGCGCACGCGATCCTCGATCGAGCGCTGCGCTTCGGCCTCGAGCCGCTCGCCCTTGCGGGCCAGCTCGGCCTGGCGCTCCTCGGCCTCGCGCGCCACCGCCTCGACCTCGGCCAGACGCCGCTCGGTCGCGCCGCGCACCTTCTCGGCCTCGGTGCGCGCGGTGCGCACGTCGGCCATGAGCTTTTGGACCTCGACGTCGCGGCGCTTCAGGCGTTGCTCCGCGCGGTCGCACACGCGGTAGGGCAGCCCCAGGCGGCGCGCGATGAGCAGCGCGCTCGACTCGCCCGGCACGCCGACGAGCACCTTGTAGCGCGGGGACATCGACTTGGGATCGAACTCGACGCAGGCGTTCTCGGCGCGCGGATTGCGGAAGGCGAACTCCTTGAGCTTGCCGATGTGCGTCGAGGCCAGGGTCGGGCACAGGCGCGCGAGCAGCTCCTCCAGGATCGCTTCCGACAGCGCCGCGCCCTCGTCGGGGTCCGTGCCGGTGCCCAGCTCGTCGAGCAGGAACAGCGTGCGATTCGTGGCGCGCGCCAGTCCGGCCTTGATGCGCGCCAGGTGCGAGCTGAAGGTCGAGAGCGAGCTCTTGATCTCCTGCTCGTCGCCGATGTCGGCCACGATCCCGTCGTAGAGCGGCACGGTCGAGCCCTCGCCGCAGGGGAACGGCAGCCCGCAACGCGCGAGCAGCGCCGCCAAGCCCGCGGTCTTGAGCGCCAGCGTCTTCCCGCCGGTGTTGGGCCCGGTCAGGATCAAGAGGTCGAAGTCGGCGCCCAGGCGCAGGTCGATCGGCACGACCTCCGCGAGCTTCCCGGTGCGCTGCTGCTCGACCAGCAGCGGATGGCGCGCCGCTCTCAGGACGAGTCCCCCGTCCGCGCCCTGCTCGCCCGCGAGGCGCGGCACCACGGCGCCCGCCTCGCGGGCGTAGCGCGCCGCGAGCAGCGCGAGCTCGAGCCGCGCGATGCGTTCGGCGCCCTCGCGGATCTCGTCCTCGCGCGCGAGCAAGGCGCGCGTGACTTCGAGCAGCACGCGCTCCAGCTCGCGGCGCTCGTCGGCCGCGAGCTCCGCCTGGCGGTTGCCGAGCGCCACGGTCTCACGCGGCTCGACGAACACGGTCTGATCGCTCTGGGATCGATCGTGGACGATGCCCGGGACGCGCCCCTGGCTCTTCGACTTGACCGCCAGCACGGCGCGCCCGCCGCGGCGGTGCGTGGCGAGGTCGCTGAGCACGGCCTTGACCTCCGGACGAGCGACGAGCGCCTTGAGCGCGCGCTCGATCGCGCCACCCGTCTCCGCCAGCTCCGCGCGCAGCCGCGCGAGCAGGGGCGAGGCCGCGTCGCGCACCCGGCCGCGCTCGTCGACGATCTCGTCGATGCGGGCCACGAGCTTCTGGTAGTCGGGCAGTCCGCTGGCGAGCTGCGCCAGCGCGGGAGCCGCGCCCGCGCCTTCCCTGAGCCACGCGCCCAGGCGCCCGCAGGCTTCCAGGAACAGGCGCAACTGGACCAGCGCGACATCCTCCAGCGCCCGTCCGGCGCGGCGCGCGGCCTCCAGCGGCGGCAGCGGATCGGCGACGCCAGCCAGGGACGGCGCGGCGCCCGCGCGCTCCAGGGCCAAGGCCTCCGCGGCGCGCGCCAACGCCGCGCGCGTCCCAGACTCGTCCAGCGGCGCGATCGCGCGCAGGGCCCGCAGCCCGAGCGACGTCGGTGCGTGCCGCTCGAGGTTCACGAGCACGTCGTCGAAGTCCAGCGCGCGCGCGGCCCAGGCCTCGAGCCGCAAGAGCCGCGCGGGATCGTCGCGGCCCAGCGGATCGGGCGCGTTCGAGGCCGGGTGGGAGGCCTTCACGGACGAGGGCGACACGCGAACAGCCTAGCTTCGAGCGGCGGGCGCAGTGGACGCGCGATCGCCACGCGCCCCAGCTCGCGCACCTCCGAGGGGCGCAGCGCGACGAGGCGGTCGCGCAGCGCCCCCGCGAAGGCGCGCTCGCGGCGTTCGCGCAGGTCGCTTGGATCCGTCCACAAGAGGACGTCGAAGCGCGCGGCGTAGGCCAGGATCTCCGCGTCGGAGCAGCCCGGGTCCGTCCCGAAGTACGTCAGGTCGAGCGCCGGCGGATCGCGCTCCAAGAACCAGCCCCCGTCGCCGCCGCGCGCGCAGAGCCCCAGGTGCAGCACAGCCGGCGAGATCTCGCTCGACATGCCGATCCAGCCGACGCGCTCGCCCGCGCGCACCTCGGCCGCCGCGAGGTCGAGCAGCGCGTCGTGCTCGGCGCGCGCCAGGCCGGCGGTCGGGAGCCGGCGCCTCGGGCCGAGGCGCACGCGCTCCGCGAGGACCTCGCGCACGTAGGTGCGCGCCGGTTCGGCCTCGGGCAGTCGTCCGAGCCGGTCCGCGAGCCACGCGCCGTCCACGCCCGGCGCGACGGAGAGCGTCAACGCGAGCACGGCGACGGCCGTCGCGCGCGCGAACCGCGTACGCGGCAGCGCGCGCGCGCAGCCCAGGCCCACGAGCGCGAAGAGTGGCACCAGGCCCGGCACCAGGAAGCGGTCGAGGAAGAAGGGGTGGACGAGTGGCGCGGCGAGCAGCGCCGCCGCGCACAGTGCCAGGACGCGCACCGCCGGCCGCCGCGCGCCGCCGAGCGCGACGAGCGCGACGAGCGCGAAGAGCGCGACGACGAGCGACGCGCGCACGGAGGCACCGATCCCGGTGGCCGCGTAGAGCACGCGCTCGGCCGCGCTCGCCGGCGCCGCGCCCAGGTTCCCGCCCAAGAACCCCGCGAAGGCCGCGCGGTGCTCGGCCGCCCGATCGAGCCCGCCCGGCAACGGCAGCACGAACCACCACGCCAGCGCCAGCGCGATCGGAGCCGCGAGCCACGCGCTGCGCACGAGCAGCTCGCGCGCGCGTCCGGCCCGCGCCGCGAGCAGGATCTCGAACGCCAGATCGGCCGCCAGCGCCAGGGCGACGAGCAGCCCGTAGTTCCACTTGGTGAAGAGCGCCAGGACGATCGCGAGGCCCGCGACGACCTCCCGCGCGCGCGAGGGCGCGTCCGCGCGCCACAGCCAGGCCCACAGCGCGAGGCCCACCGCCAGCGCGCTCGGCACCTCGAGGAACAAGGTGCCCGCGTAGGACGCCGCCAGCGGCGAGAGCGCCCCGAATGCGAGCGCCGTCCAGCCGGCCACGCGCGGATCCGCGCGCGCGTCTCCCACCGCCGCGCGGCGCGCGAGCAGCACGACGCAGACCAACGCCGCGCCCCACGCCAGGCTCGTGACCGCGCGCGCGAGCGCCTCGCTCACGCCGCCGGGAAGCTGCGCCAGCGCCAGCACGGCCGGCCACGCGGGCGGATACTGCGCGCAGCCGAGCAGCGCCTCGAGCGCGACACCCGGCTGTCCCGCGCGCAAGGCCTCGACGACGCGCGCCGCCGGCAGGAGCGCGTGCATGGATTCGTCCCACCCCAAGGCGGGCGATGCGGGCACGGTCGCGGCGAGCCACACGCCGTACGCGAGGCACAGGACGGCCGGGAGCAGGGTCGCGAGACGGTTCAACGCGCGCGCAGCCTACCGGGCGGCGCGTCGCGCTTCGCCGGCAGCCCGACGGCCTTCAGGGCCTTCGACGAACGGGCCGCGGGCGGCCGCGCCCGCGGCCGGGCCCGAATCGGAGCGGGTGCGGGCAGCAGCTCCCGCAGCCCACCACGATCGAGCACGCCGCCAGATCGCCGGATCGCGCGACCGCGGGAGACCCTGCTCGCCACCGTCGCCGACGCGCGGAGGCGGGCTCGACGCCGCTCCCGAGGCGGGCCTGCGCGCGGCGCGCCGCGCCTGGCCGCCGGCGCGGCGCGCCACCGAGCTCGGCGGCCGCAGGCTGCGCGACGCGGTCGACGACGACCAGCGCGCCGTGATCCGCTGGGAGCTCGATCGGGCAGAGGGCAACGCCGCCGCGGCCGCGTGCGCGCTCGGGATGCACCGTGGCAGCCTGCGCCACCGCGCGCAGCGGCCCGGACTCTCGTGAAGCGCGTGCGCGGCGGCGCGGGACGATCCGACGCGCCGGCGCCGGCCCGGACCGAGGTCCGAGCCGGCGCCGCGCGGGGGAATCGGCGAGATCAGCGCAGGAAGTGGCTGCGCTCGACCGCATAGTCGCGGCCCGGGCCGTGGCACACGCCGCACGACTCGTAGCCGTACTGGCTGGTGTTCACGTCGATGTGCGCGACGGCGTCCGTGGAGTCGTGGCACGAGGAGCAGGACACGTACCAGGCGCGCGTGGGCACCGTCTGATCGGGGTGCATGCGCGGCGCGGGCACCTTCCAGGCTTCGTTCCCGGAGCCGTGGCAGGCGGCACAGTCCTGCACCCCGCTCGGCTGCGCCGGGAAGACGCCCGCGTGCGCCGCGTGGAGGAAGTTGCGGAACTCCAGCGAGGCGATCGGTCCGCTGGCCGGGGTCAGGGACTCGTAGGGCTGCGTGTTCTCGGTCCCCGCGGCCCCGTGGCACTGGATGCACGAGTCGAAGCCGCGACGGTTGCCGCCGTGGAAGGCGACGTCGTCGTGGCACGAGTTGCAGGCCGAGGCCCCCACCACGCGCTCGACCGTCTCGGGCACCGTGGCGGAACCGAAGAGGAGCTGCGCCGTCGTCGGCCTGGCGCCCTCCGCGTAGCTGTTCGACTCGCCGTAGGCGACATGCGTGAACGAGCGTCCGCCGTGCAGGTCGAGGGTGTAGGTCCCGTCGAGCAGCGCGAGGCCGGTCCAGTCGCCCCAGTTCTCGCCGCGTGTCGGCGAGTCGTCGAGAGCGCCCGGATAGACCGCGGGGATGCGGAAGCTCGTCGTGTAGTTCGCGAGGATCTCGCCCGCGCCGAACTCGACGAGCTCGATGATCTCGCCCGTAGCCGCGTTCAACGACCAGCTCGCGCCCGGAACCGCCGCCGTGGTGACCACTTGGACCGTGGCTCCGGCGGCGTGGGCGATCAGGAGGTTGGGCTTGTAGTTGAAGCGGAACCGCGACCCGAACCACAGTCGGTCGCCCTCGACCCACTGCACGCGCATGTACTCGCGCGTGCCGGGCACGCCGTCGTCGATGACGATGTAGTTCCCGTTGGCGAAGCCGGCACCCGCGCCGGCCTGCACGTCGACGTAGTTCTGCGTGACCCTCGCCGGTTCGGCCAGGGTGCTCGAGGCGCCCACGCCGGTCCGCCGCAGCAGCGCCGTCAGGGCTCCGGTCACGTTCCAGTGCGGGGCCTGCGCGGTCGCAAAGGACTGCAGGGTGCCGCCGGACGTTCCGATGGGCTCGTAGTAGACGAGATCCGGGATGTCGACGGTGTACGGCCCGGGGCCCGTGAAGTACGCCGGGGCCATGCGCTGGTAGTCGAGGACCTGCGGGTTCGTGGTGGGCCCGCTCAGGACGACCTCGACGCGGCCCAGCGTGTTGGCCGCGATCGGCGTGCCGGCGTCGTTCTCGACGCGGAAGGTGAGCCGCACCGTCTCGCCCACGTCGAACGTCCCGTCGGCGTCGCCGCCGGCGTCCGTGATGGAGTCGATCAGGAAGCGAATGCCGGGCGTGATGGCCGGATCGGCCAGCGGATGCCGGTGCGAGTCCTCGACCGCGAGCGGCGCGCCCCAGGGCTCGTGACACAGGGTGCAATTCGAGTCGTCCGCCACGGCCGGCATCGTCTGGCCGTTCGAGGTGTAGGGCTGATGAGGCACCCAGTCGTCGTGGCACGAGGCGCAGGCGCTGCGGGTGGGGTTCGTGTAGATCCGGTCGCCCTGGGCCGGAGCTGCCAGCGGGCCGGCGCCATCCGGGTCGCCGTGGCACTTCGCGCAGCCGACGGGGCCGCTGCGCTGCAGGTTTTCGAGCGCCTGTTGGGGCGCCGTGAGAGCGGCGTAGCCGGCGTCGCGCGGCATCGGGGAGAGCGAGCTCGGGAAGAGCGGGAACCGGACGTGCGAGAAGTCGACGATCTCGTCGTTGAAGCCGACCAACTGGTAGGGCTTCGGGACCGCGTCGTACTTGCGGGAGCCGTCGGGGTTCGTCGTCATCCCCATCACGGAGGGCAGCGTCGCGCCCGCGTGGATCTTGTGGATCATGACCGCGAATTCGACCGTCGTCCCGGGCGTCCCGCCCGCGACACCGGCCACGTTGCGGTCCTCGGATCCAGCCGTGTGGCACAGCAGGCAGTTCGTGACCTGGTTGCGGTTGCCGCCGTGCGCCCGGAGCTCGACGTGGCAGGCGTTGCAATTCTCGAGGGTGACGACCTCGCGCGGCTCGAGAACCGTCGCGCCGCCGAAGAGGAAGTCGCGGTGGGCGTTGCCGACGTCCCGGAAGACCTCGCCGTCGACTTCGTAGTCCTTGCGCAGTTCGAGTCCGACGGTGTACGTGCCCGGCAGGAGCGCCTGCCCGGTGAGCTCGCCGTCCGTGAGGTCCGTCGTGTCGTTGAGCGGAGCCAGGTACGTCTGGGGGATCGGGACCGAGAAGCGGTACGAGTAGCTGCCGGCCGCGATCGCGGTCGCCTGCGTCAGCACGTCGGACTGCGCGGCGATGACACGCTGGTAGTTGAACGTCGGTCCGGAGACGTAGATCGAGGCGCGCGTGAGTTCCGCGAGCTCGAGCGGCGTGCCATCGTCGAGGGCGGCCGTGAACTCGACCTGGATCAGATTGCCGGGCTGGAAGCTGCCGCCGGAACCCGAGGCGCCACTCAGGCCCGTGATCGCGACCACGACGCCGGGTAGCGGGTCGTTGGCGCCGAGGACGACGCCTCCGCCGCCCGGTTCCCCGGGAGGCCCTGGCGGGCCGGCCGGGCCGTCGTCCCCGTCGCTGCAACCAGGCAGGCCGACGAGCAGGGCGCCTGCCAGGCACCAAGTCGCGAGAGAATGCCGGCCGTGTAGGGTCCGTTGATGATTCACCGCGTGCTTCATGGTCGTTCGTCAGGTCCGAGGGGTCAGCGAGATCCGCACGCAGGATGCTCCTCCCCCAAATTCGGCACCATCCGCACTCCCGCGTAGTGCGACCTGAGCGAGTGAGCACTCAAGAAGACGGAACGCAGCGCGACGTGCGCGCCCCCTCGGGTGCGCCCTCCGGCGCATGGCTGCCAACCGGACCGTCGGCTCCCCTGCAGGCCCGAGCCCCGGCGCGGAGCGTCGCAGGCCTGCCACCGCGCAGCGCACGTGCACACCTTCCGTCACCTCCGCCGCGCGAACGAGCCGGAGGCCCGCGCGCGAGCAGCAGGTCTCCACGCGTTCACCGAGTCCTCGCGGGCTGGAAGTCGACCTCGTTCTCGACGACTCCGACGAGTTCGTGACCGTCGCGGTCAGGTCGGCGCGCACGCCGAGCTTCGATGCGTTCGCGGCGCTGGCGCGCTCCGTGCGAGCGATCCGAGGGAGTCTCCCAACGCACACGCCGCTCTGCACGGAGGTCGTGCACGCGGGGCGGAGCCGATCCGCACGCAGCGCGGTCGAACGCTGCCGTGGAACCGGCTCGCTGCGTTCGACGGGATCGCGGGTCGTCCGGCTGGCGCGACGCCGCCGGATCGACCGGGTGGTCTGGCGGGTGGAGCGGCGGCGCGCGGCTCCCGCGCGAGCGCCTCGTCGAGCGAGCAACCGCCGCGGGAGGGTCGTGACGAGGGCGTCGGAGCGGAGCCCGACCCGTTGGCGGGGACGACAGCCCGCGGGTCTGGGGGGCTCGTGCGCCAGGATCGAAGGCGCGGGGTGCGCTACGATCTCCCCCATGAGCGACCTCGACCCGCATGTGACCCGCTTCGAGACCCGCGCCATCCACGCCGGCCAGGAGCCCGATCCGAGGAACGGCGCGGTCATGACGCCCGTCTACTTGACGAGCACCTACAAGCAGGACGCGCCGGCCGTCCCGCGCGAGGGTTACGAGTACTCGCGCACGAGCAACCCGACGCGCACGGCGCTCCAGGAGAACCTGGCGAGCTTGGAGGGCGGCGCGTGGGCTTTGGGCTTCGCGTCGGGTCTCGCGGCCACGAACGCGCTCATGGACCGGCTCGTCCCGGGTGACCACGTGGTCGCCGGGAACGACCTGTACGGCGGCACGTACCGCCTCTTCTCCAAGGTCTTCGAGCGCTACGGGATCAAGTTCACCTACGTCGACACGACGAACGTCGCGGCGGTCGAGCGCGCGATCGAGCCGGCGACGAAGTACGTGTACCTGGAGACGCCCACGAACCCGCTGTTGCGCATCAGCGACATCGCGGCGGTCGCGCAGGTCGCGCACGCCAGGAAGAAGCTCGTGATCGTCGACAACACCTTCGCGACGCCCTACCTCCAGCGGCCGCTCGAGCTGGGCGCGGACGTCGTGCTGCACTCGCTGACGAAGTACCTCGGCGGGCACAGCGACGTCGTCGCCGGCGCCCTGATCGGCAACGACGCGGCGCTCCACAAGGAGCTGGCGTTCTTCCAGAACGCGGTCGGCGGCACGCCCGGCCCGTTCGACATGTTCCTCGTCATGCGCGGCACGAAGACGCTGCACGTGCGCATGGACCGCCACTGCGCGAACGCCATGCAGCTCGCGCGCTGGCTGGAGACGCAGCCGGGCGTCGCGCGCGTGATCTACCCCGGACTCCCCCACCATCCGCAGCACGAGCTCGCGAAGCGCCAGATGAAGGGCTTTGGCGGCATGCTCTGCTTCGAGCTCCAAGGCGACGTCGCGGCGGCCAATGCGTTCGCGTCGGCGACGAAGATCTTCACGCTGGCCGAGTCCTTGGGCGGCGTCGAGTCGCTGGTCGAGGTGCCGGCCTCGATGACGCACGCCTCGATCCCGGCCGAGATGCGGCGCGCGCAGGGGCTCGCGGACGGGCTCGTGCGACTCAGCGTGGGCATCGAGCACGTCGACGACCTGATCGCCGACTGCGCGCAGGCGCTGGAGTCCGCGCGCAAGCCGGCGCGCACGCCGGCGAAGGCGCGCTGAGGTCGACGCGCAAGGAGCGCGCGTCGGGAGCGGCACGCTTTGGGCCACGCGATCCGGTGGAGCTAGGGCAGCTGCGGCGGCACGCGCGGCGCGTTCGTGACGATCGACGACGGCGGCGCGCAGTCGCTGCGCTGGTTCCGCCAGTTCCCCTGCGGCTCTTGAGGCCGGCACTCCCCCGCGAACGAGTGCGCCGCCGGGCGGGAAGCCCGGCGGCGCGCGGATCAGCCGGCGACGGCGCGCCGCGCCGCGCGAGAGGATTGCGAGCGAACCCGCACGGGCGCGGCACGGGTCACGGCCACGATCCGGTTCAGGCCGCGCGCGGCCCGTCCTTGGGAAGGCGCGGCAACGTGCCGAGCGACTCCGCCCGCGCCAGACGCAGGACCCGCGCCCAGGCTTCGAACGAGAAGAGGCGTCCGAGGCGGTGGCGCGCGGTGACGCGCGAGGTGCTGTGCAGCGCGAGGCGCGGCAGGTCCTCGCTGCGTGCGAGCGCGATCGAGGCCGTGGCGCGCGAGGTGCGACGGCGGTGCATGGTGAGCTCGCGGGGAGCTTGGCCGAAGGGATCGTGTCGGAAGAACATGGCTCGGTCTCCGGGGTCGGGGAGCGCCCCGCGCGCGCCACCGGCTGCGGCCGGCTCGAGCGTCGCGGGACGCCCCCAACAGCACGCGCGGTCGACCGACCCAACACGGTTTTCGCGCGGCAGATCGCGAGTCCGGTCCAGCGCGCGACTTGCGACCGGACGGGTACTTGCGCCCAGAATCCGCGTGCGGATTCGACGCGCGCTCGTCTAGGCCCGCGCGTGCGTGGGCCTGCCCGCGCTCGAGCGCCGCTCGAGGCGGCCTCAATCCGGACGCAGCCAGTCGCGCAGCCGCTCTCCGGCACAGGCCATCCAATCCAGCTTCGCACGGTGATAGGCCATTTGCGCCGCCGCCACGGAGGGGTACTCCATCTCGGCCCGGATCTCCGCCCGAACGCGCCCGAGGTGGTGGCGCGCGGGCGACTCACGCTCGCTCGCCCTCGGAAGGCCGATGCGCGGAGTCGTGAACAGAGCTGGAGGGAGAGCGCTAGAGCCCAAGGCGTTGAGGAAGCGCGTTCTCGGGCGCACCCGGGCCGTTGAGCTCCGGTCGCGAGGATCCACGCGCGAGGGTCTACGGGCGCCGACCTCGCCGTCGGGCGACTTCACCATCGATCCAGTCGGCTTCCGCCCTCATGGCGTAGAACTCGGGATACTCTGCCGGCGGGAAGGTCACCCGGCGGATCTGCTCATCGGATCCTGCCCCCGGGAGGTAGACGTTTCGGATGAACTCGGAGTCCTCTGGCTCGGGAGCGTACGAGTGGCCTCGACCGAGGTACTCGGCCCGGCCCAGCCGCGCGAGCCGCTCCGCCTCCGGCTGGACGAGCGACAGGAGCTCCCCGCGTAGCTCCGCGCTCCGCGCCATGAGCTGATCGATCGAGAACTCTCGGTAGGCTCCTGACCAATCCGCCGTCGAAGCGCCCGCGTCGTTGGGGCGATCCCCGAGCCCGGCCGCGCTCGGGCTCGGGCTCGGACTCGAGTCAGTCGGCTGGATCGAGGAACGGGGGGCAGCCAGCTCGACCGGCGCGGAGGCCGGCTGCGCGTCGACCAAGGCCGGATCCTTGGAGGCCAGCGGTTCAACTCGAGACGCCGACTTGTTCCTGTCCCAGAGGAGGACGCTCATCACGACCGTCGCCAGCGCGATGGCGACGAGGAACACGACCGCGCGGATCATGGCTGTTGAGCGCATTCGGCGCACGTGAGATGCAGCCCGATGGCCGTCGTCGCGCCAGGGCAGCGCTTGAACTCGTTGGCCGCCCCGTCGCACAGCGCGGTCGCGCTCAGCGAGTACTGCGCACTCCCGCAATGGCCCGTGAAGGCGAAGATGAACGCCGCCGAACACTTGTTGCTGAGGTCTGGGCACTCCGGTGCCGAGCCGCACAGCGCGCTCGTGCTTCCGATCGAGATCAGGCTGATTCCGCAGTCGCACGTAGTGCTGTAGGTCACGCCTGCGATGCACTTGCAGGGCTCCGGGTCGAGTGCCGGCGTCGCGGGCGCGGCAGATGCACTCGCACTCGCACTCGGAGCCAAGGTCATCGACGTGATACCGAGGACGATGACGGTGGACGTCAGCGCCAGGGCGATCAGGAACTGCATGACAGTCATCTCCCCGAGTTGGGGCTTCAAGTGCCGCACTTGGTAACGCAGGCCATGCGTCGCAACCAAGCCGCGCGCTCTCGGCCTGAGTTTTGCGTGGTCGTGCGACTCCGTCAACGGCACGAAGATCCCAGCGCCTCGCACCGCGGGAGCCCATACCCGAGCGCCGCGCTGCGCGGCCTCAATTCGGATGCAGCCAGTCGCGCAGCCGCTCTCCGGCGCAAGCCATCCAATCCAGCTTCGCGCGGTGATAGGCCATCTGCGCCGCCGCCACGGAGGGGTACTCCATTTCGGCCTGGATCTCCGCCCAACCGCGTCCGAGGTGGTGGCGCGCGGCGATCAGCTCGCGCTCGCGCTCGGGGAGCCGACTCGCGGCCTCGTCGAGGATCGCCTGCAGCTCGCGGCGCGCGAGTTCCTCGGAAGCCGAGAGTTCGCCCTTCTGCTCCAGGCCCAGCCAAAACGGATCGTGGGTCGGATCGCCGTCGATCTGGGGCGTCCTGGTGCGCTGGCCGAGGTTTTGGATGCGGTGGCGCGCGATGGTCTTCAGGTAGCGCAGCACGCTGCCTTTCCCGCGGTACTCGAAGTCCTTGAGGCGCGGCAGGGCGTCGAGGAAGACGTCGTTCAGGACATCACCCGAGTCGAGGTGTCGCCGCAATTGTGCACCGAGCAGCACGCGCGCGTAGCGCATCAGACCCTCTTGGTAGCGCAGCACGATCTCCTGACCCGCGTCGCGCTCGCCGCGCTTGTGGCGCTGGAGGAGCTGGAGCGACTCGGTGGCCTCCTCGAGAGCCGGCGGGCGCAGGGTCTCGCGCCAGATGCGGCTCTTGAGCTCGTCCGGAGTGTCGGGCTCGCTCGAGAGGGGCTCGTCGAACTCGTCGTCGAGTTGCTCGTCGGATTCGAAAGGACGGGACATGGGCTTTTGGGCCGCGTGCTGGCGCGGCCCAGAGGGCGCGGCGGGGAGAGGAATTCGTGGCTGGGATGCGTGGACTCTACCTCCGACTCCAGAGCCGGCCAGTGCGTCTGCGCACGGCCCCAGTCGCGGCGACGAGCTCCAGGACTGCGGCGCCCATTTCCTCGCGATTCCCTCGCGAGCTCGAGCCGCGAACGTCCTTCTGCGCGTCGGACCCGCGTCGGGTGAGACCCGACCCTCACTCGCCGGCAGCGCGGGGCGCCGTCAGCGTTGCGTCTGTATCCTCTTTCAGGCTGCACCCCAGTGCGGCCGATCGAGACTGGCATGGACTCGCGCCTCGCTGCGCTCGACCTCGCGCATCCCGCGAACCGCGGCGTGCTCGCGCGTCTGCGCGCGAACGAGCTCGCGCTCGGGGTTCCGATGGCGCGGCCATCGGCGGTGCGCGACCCCTACCTGGAGCGCGGCAGCCATCCCGACGTCGTCCAGCGCGTGTGGGACGAGCTCGGCCGCGGGCTGCCGCGCGCGTCGCGCGCGCTCGTCTACGGCTCCGTCGCCCTCGTGCACGCGCAGGCCGGCATCGTGCTCGCCGTCGCGTTCGGAACGGCCTACGCGCTGCGCGCGCCGGCCGTGCTGCTCGCCGAGGTGGAGGCGGCCGGTCTGAGCGCGATCCACACCTGCGGTGGCTCGAGCTCCTCGGTCGAAGCCTTCGGACCGCTGTGGCGCTTCGGCGCGTGGCACGCGCGCGAGCCCGACTGGGCGCGCGCGGCGCACGACGAACTCTGAGCCCGGCTCGAAGGCGACGTGGCGCGAGCGCCTGCCGCGAGCCACTCCTCAGCGCTCGGAGTACGCGCGCCCGGTGCGTCCAGGCGAGCTGTGCTGCGAATAGGAGGGCTTCTCGCTGCACGCCAAGGTCGCGATCGAGGGCCACGACCGCGCCGGCCTCGAGCGCCTGTGCAGGTCCATCGCGCGACCCGCAATCGCGAGCGAACGGCTCTCGCTCGACACGGACGGCCGCATGGTCTACCGCCTGCGGCGCGCCGGGCGCGACGTTGCCCGCGCGATCGTCTTCGAGCCGCTCGCCTTCCGCGAGCGCCTCGCCGCGCTCGTGCCTCGGCCGCGCGCGCACCTCCTGACCGACCTCGGCGTGCTCGCGCCCGCGGCGCAGTGGGGGGGACCCGATCGTGCCGCGCGCGCCGGCGGCGTCGCACGACCAGGGCGGCGGACCAGCGTGCTCGCGCGGCTCCCCCGCCGCGCAGCACGGAAGCCGCCCCACGAAGACCCGGAGATCGACCTGGGCCGCGCTGTGGCGCCGCGTGTCGCCGTCGACGTCCTGACCTGTCCGGACTTCAGCGGCGCCCGCAGGCTGATCGCGACGATCACCGAGGGGCTCGTCGGGCAGAGGATCCTCGACCACCTCGAGCTCTCAAGCTCGCGGCCGCCGATGGCTCGCGCCCGGGTGCCACCAAGGCCCGAGTTCGCCTGGTAGCCCTGGACACGAACGATCCGTGCACCTCCGCGAGCTGTGCTGCAGGGCGGCGCCCTGCCCACGGCCGCCATCCCAGCGCCTGCGCCCTGCCGGAAGCGGTTCCCCCCGGCCAGCGCCAACCACCTGGCGCGGCCCCCGGAGAACGGATCCGGCCTGCGTCCGACACCCGCTCCTCGCCGAGGCGGGCCGAACCCCGGGCAGCCTCTGGGGCTTCATCCGCTTGGATGACCTATCCCCGAATGCTCGGGTTCTCCACCAACTTGCCGGTTCCGCACCGCACCCGGGTCGGACTCCGGTCCGACCCGGGCCCGTCAGGAACGTCATGCTTCCCTGCGAATCCGCGCAACGCCGGCCCGAGTTGGGAGAATCCTGGCGACAGGAGTTCCCTCATGCGCATGACCTCGTGCTCGCCCGTCCTGGCCGCGCTCTGCGCCGGCGGTTCCGTCTTCTTCGCCCTGCCCGACATCGCGTCGGCCCAGGGCTGCTCGACCGTGCGCGCGAGCGTCGCGACGGACGGCTCGCAGGGAACGGGTTCCGTCGGCCAGATCGACCTCTCCGCGAACGGCCGCTACGTCGTCTTCACGACCTCTTCACCGAACATCGTTCCCGGCTCCCTGGGTCAGATCATACGCCGTGACCTTCTGTCCGGGACCACGACCCTCGTGAGCGCCGGGCCGGGCGGAGTGCCGGCCTCGACGGGCTGCGAGGTGCCCAGCGCCTCGGCCGACGGCCGCTGGGTCGCGTTCGCGACAGACGCGAACAACCTCGGGCCGGTCGACACGAACACCCTGCGCGACGTCTACCTGCACGACTGCGAAACCGGCGACAACTTCATCGCCAGCGGCAACCCGGGGCTTGGACCGCTCAACGGCATGAGCACGAACCCGGACGTCTCCGACGACGGCCGCTACGTGGCGTTCCAGAGCGCGTTCACGAACCTCGATCCGGCGGACACGAACGGATTCACCGACATCTACGTGTACGACCGTCTCGCGGGCACGACGGAGCTCGTCAGCATCACAGCGAACGGAGTCCAGGGCGACAGCGGCTCCACGCGTCCCTCGATCTCGGGCGACGGCCGCTACGTGGCGTTCTCGACCGGCGCGACGACGTTCCACCCGGCCGACGTCAACGGCCTGAACGACATCTTCGTCAAGGATCGCCTGACGGGCGCGTTGACCCTGGTCAGCGCACGCCCCGAGGGCATGCCCGGCAACGGGTTCAGCGACAGGCCGTCGATCTCGGCCGACGGACGCTTCGTGGCGTTCGAGTCACGCTCGACCGACCTGGGCCCCCCCCACCATCCCATGTACGCGGGATTCGACGTCTACGTACGTGATCTGCTCACGAGCACCACGACCGCCGTCGATCGCACGATCTTCGGCGCGCCGCCGATGTACGACTGTTTGAATGCGCGCCTGTCGGCCGACGGACGCTTCGTCGCATTCGACAGCCAGAACCTCAACCTTGTGATCGGCGACACGAACAACAGCAACGACGTGTTCCTGCACGACCGCCGGACGGGACAGACGCGGCGCGTCAACCTCTCGAATGCGGATCAGCAGTCGACGAACTACAGCGGCGTTCCTGCGATCTCGGCCGACGGCACGCGGGTGGCGTTCATCAGTTGGAGCGCCGACCTCGTGCCGGACGACACGAACGACAGGATCGACGTCTACGTGCGTACGTGCCCTTTGCCGGTCGGCATGGCCTTCTGTTCCGGCGACGGCTCGGCGACCACGTGTCCGTGCGGGAACGCGGGCGCGATCGGCACGGGCTGCGCCCACCCCGTCCAACCGGCGGGCGCGCGCCTCTTCGCGCTGGGTGTCGCGAGCGCGACCAACGACTCGCTCGTGCTGCGCGGCGAAGGCCTGACCAACTCGATCGCGACCTACTTCCAGGGCACCTCGATGGTGAACGGCGGCCAGGGCATCGTGTTCGGCGACGGGCTCGTGTGCGCGGCCGGCGGCCTCGTGCGGCTCGGGCAGAAGCTCGGCATCGGCGGCGTGTCGGGCTATCCGGCTGCCGGGGACCTGCCCGTCTCCGTGCGCGGGAACATCCCCGCCGGTGGTGGCGTGACGCGCACGTATCAAGTCTGGTTCCGCAGTTCGGCCCCGTTCTGCACGCCGGACACGTTCAACTACACGAACGGCGTCCAGATTCCCTGGCAACCTTGAAAGCGACCGTCATGCAGCACCACCGAGTCTTCCGTGCGATCGCCGCCTGCGCGTTGCTCGTCTCGGCCGCGCACGCACAGAACGCGCGGTGGGCCGCCGGGTTCGCGCAACCCGGACCGAGCCCCGCCGGCACCGAGGTGTGCACGTTCGACGCCGGTGCGGGCGAGCGCCTGTACGTCGCCAGCGACGACCCGCACTCGTCGCCTCCGATCCAGATGATCCGGCGCCACGACGGCCTCGTGTGGGACGACTTTCACGCCCCAGTGAACGGCCGCGTCCTGGCGTCGTGCGTGTGGGACGACGGCACGGGTGCGGCGCTCTATCTGGCGGGCGAGTTCACGCAGATCGGTGGCGTCGCTGCGGCGCGGATCGCGCGCTTCGACGGCACGAGCTTCACGTCGCTCGGCGCCGGGCTGACGTCCAGGGTCGACGCGCTGGCCGTGCACGACGATGGCTCGGGGTCCGCGCTCTACGCGGTCGGGCTGGTCGGCGTCGCGCGCTGGAGCGGCTCCAGCTGGACGCCGATGCCGCAGCCAGCCGGCCTGCCGACGGACGTCGTGTCGTTCGACGACGGCAGCGGTCCGGCGCTGTTCGTCTCGGGCGACTTGCTCGGACCCAACGGGACCGACCCGAACGTCGCGCAGTGGGATGGCGCGACCTGGACGTACATGCCGTTCCTGTCGACCGGCCACGCCACGGCACTGTGCGTGCACGACGACGGCAGCGGTCCGGCGCTCTTCGCGGCGAACAAGGCCTCGAGCCAGCTCTCCCAAGTCGTGCGCTGGAACGGCACGTTCTGGACGGCCGTCGGGCCGGCGTTCAACAACACGGTGCACGAGCTGCATTCCGCCGGATCCGGGCTGGGTCTCGTCGCTCTGGGCGAGTTCACGTCGATCGGTACGACGACGGCGCGCGCGGCGGTGCGTTGGAACGGAACGCAGTGGAGCGCGATCTCGGACGATTTCGTGCAGGGCACGTGCCATCCGACCTGGTTCTCGGCCGCGACGTTCCACCCCCCGGGTGGCAACGTGCGCATCGCGCTGACGGGCTGCTTCTTCGGCAACACGCCGGGCGCGAAGTCCGCACCGTTCGTGTGGGATGGACAGCGCACGCGCAGCCTGTTCGGCGCCCACGGCCTGAGTTCCACCGTGGCCAGCCAGGTCGTCCACGACGACGGCAGCGGCGAGGCACTGTACGCGGGAGGCTCGTTCTCCCGCGCGGGAGACGTGACGGCGTATCGCATCGCGCGCTGGAACGGCGCCGCGTGGGCGAACGTCGGTTCCGGCCTCGATTCTGGCGTGAACGCGCTCGTGCGCCACGACGAGGGCACCGGGCCACAGCTGTATGCCGGCTGCGATTTCGGCGTGCGTCGCTGGGACGGAACGAGCTGGACGAACGTCGGCGCGATCATCGGGATGGTCACGGCCCTGGCCGTGCACGACGATGGCAGCGGACTGCGGTTGTTCGCGTCGACGCAGGCCTTCGATTTCCAGGTGAGCGACTACGTGAACCGCGTTCAGCGCTGGGACGGCAGCGCATGGACGAACGTCGGTGACAGGTTCGATGAGCTCATCGAGGCGCTGGCCGTTCACGATTCCGGATCAGGACCAAAGCTCTACGCGGGCGGGTCGTTCTCGCTGTGCGGGACCACGCCGGTCCCGCGGGTCGCCGTGCTCTCGGGCGGGTCATGGAACTCGCTCGGATCCGGACCGAACGGATCCGTGTTCAGCTTGCTCTCGTTCGACGACGGTGGCGGTCCCGCGCTGATCGCCGGCGGCCTCTTCGCGAGCGCGGGCGCGGTTCCGGCCATGGGGATCGCGGCCTGGCGGAACTCGAGCTGGTCGGCGATGGGCGCAGGCCTGGGTCTCTCGGTCTCCGCGCTGGGCGTGCACGACGACGGCGGTGGACCCGCGCTCTACGCCGGCGGCTCGTTCACCGCCTCGACGCCCGGCGGAACCGCGCGCCGCGTCGCGCGCTGGAACGGCGTCGACTGGAGCCCGCTGGGCGACGGCGTCGAGGGCAGCGCATCCTCGGTGAGGTCCTTCGCCTCGTTCCAGTCGGCCTGGACCACGGGGCCCGTCCTGACCGTCGGCGGCTTCTTCGGCCTCGCCGGCGGCAAGCCCAGCGCGCACTTCACGCAGTGGGGTGGCGACCACGAAGGCATCGCGGCGTGCTTCGGCGACGGCCTGTCCGCTCCGTGTCCGTGTGGCAACGCGAGCGCGACGGGAGCGGGGACGGGCTGTGCGAACTCGTCGGGCCTCGGCAGCCGGCTGCGCTCGAGCGGAGAAGCGAGCTTGACCTCCGATACGTTCCAGCTGATCGGTTCCGGCATGCCCGGCTCGTCGTTTCTGACGTACTTCCAGGGCACGACGATCCCGGGGCTCGGTGCGGGCGCGCCGTTCAACGACGGGTTGCGCTGCGTGACGGGCAACGTGCTCCGCATCGCGAACCTGCAGAACCAGGGTGGCGCGTCGACGGTCCCGAACGCGCAGTTCCCGACGCCGATCTCGGTGCGTGGACTCGTCCCGCCCGGCGGCGGCACGCGCGTCTACCAGGCACTCCACCGCGACATCGCAGGCCCGTGCGGCACATTCGCCAACTTGACGAACGCGATCGTCGTCACTTGGCGGCCGTAGGTACGGAACCAGGAACGACCCCGAGAGATTCGCCCTCCACCTCCGCCGGCAGTTGACGAGCGAGAGGAACACCCCGGGCTGCGAGCACTTGGGACGTCGCGTCAGTGGATCCGCAGGCCAGTGGGGTAGATCAGCCCCGCTCGCCGCGCTGGGCGAGCGCGAACCCTCGACCTGGACCGAGCAGTTGCGTGTCGGATGCCCGCGGTCCGGTTCAGGCGAGCGCGCGCAGGAGCTCCAGCGAGCCTGCGACCCGCACTCCGTCGGGGCTCGCGAAGTCCTTGTCTCCCCCTCGATGCGAACCAGCCTCGCGCGCGCGGAGCGATCGTGCGGCTCCAGGCCGCAGGCGCGCGCCCCTCTCGAAGTCTGGCCACTTCGCCGGGATTCGTTCGCGAGTTCGACCCGCGGCAGTCCTCTTGCACCCCGGACGCACGCCGCGCTGGACTGCTGGCCGGCGAGTGAGCGCGCCTACCGCCTCCCGTCCGCCTGCGCTACCGTGACGCCCGATGCTCGACGTCCGGCTCGCACGCCTGGGACTCCCGCTGCCCCTCGAACCCGCGATCGGCCGCGCGCTGATGCACCGCGAACGCGCGGCGCAGCACGAGGGCCTCGTGGTCGCGTGGGAACTGGCCGTGCGCATCCTGGCCGGCTCGCTGTGGGCCGCGTGCCGGCACGCGCACCTGAGCTCGAGCGCGCTGGAGCGCGCGACCGCCAAGCTCGAGCGGCCGTCGCTCGGCCACTGGGTCGAGCTGGCGCGCACCTGCGCGAGCCTCTTGCGCGAGAGCGATCACGCGGTCGCCCGAGCCTTCCGCACGACGCTCGACGGGCTCGAAGCGCAGCTCCCCGCCGAGTGCGGACTGCGCACGCTCGTCGCGCGCATCGCCGAGCTCGACGGCGCGCTGCCGCGCCCGCGGCGCGTGCAGGAGGCGCTCGACCAGCTCCCCCACTACCGCAACCAAGCGCAGAGCACGCACAAGGACGTCGGCCCCGCGTTCCGCGAGGCCAGCGTCGAGCCGTTGCTGCAGGGCCTCGTCGACTTCTGCGAGCGCGTGCCGCTCGTCGGGGCG
>JAEUHZ010000026.1 GCA_016795205.1 Planctomycetota bacterium
AGCCGGATCTCCGGGACCCCGCTGATCTGGTGCGGATCGAGCGAGCTGGGCTCGGCCCCGTTGCAGAAGGCCGCGTCGGCGCGCTCGAGCCCGGAGCGCGACAGGCCCAGGACCGCCGCCGCGACGAGCAGGGCAGGGGCACACAGCAGCGCAAGGGGCCTCAGCAGGCGCGCGGGGCGCATGGCCCGCACGATAGGGGCCGGGCGATGCGAATCCAGCCGACGGCAGGGCGGCCTGCGCCTTGTGGGCGCGCCGGGCCGAGCGCTAGGGTCCGGTGAGGAACGACAACCCGCCCGCTCGCCGCGGGTAGCCTCCCCGGTCGTGATGCCGCCCCGCCTCCCCGCGCTCGCCCTGGTCGTCCTGCTCCTTGCGGCAGGCGCGGGGGCGCTCACCCGCGGGTCGGGTGCGAGCGGCCCGGGGGCCTCCGACCAGGCCGCCGGCGGCCGCGCGGGCCCGGCCCTCCCGCCCCCCGACTCCTTCCACCCCGACCGGCGGCCGGGCACCGACGGCGCTCGGGCGCCGCTGCCGCCACGGACCTGGGGCGGGACGCTCACGATCCACACCGAGAGCCTGCCGCGGCACCTGAACCTGGCGCTCGCGAGCAACGCCTACGCGCGGCGCATCGCCTCGCACGTGCACGCCTGGCTCCAGCGCACCGATGGAGAGACGCTGGCGCTGGTGCCCGAGCTGGCCGAGAGCGTCACCGTCGAGGACGTGCTCACGCGCCGGGCGGGCGAGCCGCGCGAGCTCGTGGGGGCGGTCGCCGACGCGGGCGACGACTGGCTCGTGCGCACGGCCGCGGGCGAGGAGCGCGTGCCGAAAGCCGCGGCGGCCGCGCTGCTGCGCGGCGTCGTGTTCACGTTCCGGCTGAAGCCCGGCGTCGCGTGGCACGATGGGCACCCGTTCGACGCCGAGGACGTGCGCTTCTCCTGGTCGATCTTCGCGAACCGGGAGGTCAAGAGCGACCGGCGCTGGCAGCACGAGAAGATCAGCTCCTGTGAGGTGCTCGATCCGCTCACGGTGCGCTTCCGCTACGCGGAGCAGCACTTCAACGCGGCGCTCTTCGTCTCCGACCTGTTCCTCCTGCCGCGGCACCGCCTCGACCCGTCGGACCCCGATCACGCGCGGCTGTTCCCCGCGTGGCACGCCGCGCGGCGCGCCCAGGACCCGGGCTGGACGCCCGGCGCGCAGGACGTCGCCGAGCTCGTGAACGAGCTCCAGCAGCGTCGCGAGTTCGTGGGGCTCGGCCCCTACCGGCTGGCGTCGTGGACCGACTCCGTGCTGGAGATCGAGCGCGCGCCGACGTGGCAGGACTCGACGACGGCCGGGCACTTCGACCGCGTGCGCTGGCGCCTCGTCGCGGACTTCGGCGCGGCCTTCCGCGCGCTGCTGGCGGGGGAGATCGACTTCCTGGACGCGCTCACGACCGAGGACTACTTCGGCTCGATCGCGGCCTCCGACGGCTTCCGGGAGCGCTTCTACACGGGCACGCACCGCACGCAGGCCTACTGGTACGTGGGCTGGAACACGCGCCTGCCGAAGCTCTCCGACCCGCGCGTGCGGCGCGCGCTGGCGCACTTGGCGGACCTCGAGGCCTTCCGCACGGGCTACTACAAGGGGCTGGCGCGCACGATGACCGGGCCGTTCCTGCCGAGCTCGCCGGCCTGCGACCCGTCGATCCGACCCTTCGCGCACGACCTGGCGCGCGCCGAGGAGCTCTTGGCCGAGGCGGGCTGGATCGACCGCGACGGCGACGGCGTGCGAGACAAGGGCGGGGAAGCGCTGGCGATCGAGCTCTTGGTCCAGGCTCAGAACGCGCCGGCGCTGGCCTTCGCCGCGCAGCTCCAGCAGGACTTCGCCCGGGGCGGCGTGCGCCTCGCGGTCGTGGCGCTCGAGTTCAACGCGCTGCAGGACCGCCGCGACCGGCGGCAGTTCGAGGCGGTGCAACTCGGCTGGGCCATGGCGCCCGAGGCCGACCCCGAGCAGTCCTGGCACTCGCGCTGGGCTGGGCCCGATTCGAGCGGCGGCAGCAACTTCGCGGGGCTCGCCGACCCCGAGGTCGATCGGCTGATCGAAGCCGGGCAGCAGGAGCTCGATTTCGAGGCGCGCCAGCGGGTGTGGCATCGGCTGCAGGCGCGCCTGTTCGACCTGCAGCCCTACCTCTTCTGCTACGCGCCCGACCGCAAGTTCGCGCTGCTGCGCTCCGTGCGGGGCTTCCAGGAGACGCGCGTCGACCCCAACTGGGACCTGCGCGCGCTGTACTTCGCTCCGGGGACCCCGGGCACGCGGCCCGCGCCGCGCTAGAGTGCGCGGCGACGTGGACGGCGCGGGGCAGAGGACGCGGGCATGAGCCCGACCCGTTGGATCCTGGGGCGCATCGCGTGGATGTTCCCGACGCTGCTCGGGATCACGCTGGTCGTGTTCCTGGCCGTGCACGCCGCGCCGGGTGATCCGGCCGCTGCGCTCGAGGACGCCGTCGACGGCGCGCTCTCACAGACCGAGGCGGCCGAGCGCGTCGCGCGCGTGCGCGCCGAGCACCTGCTCGACGCGTCGCTCCCGCGTCAGTACCTGCACTTCCTGGGGCCTTTCGACCTCTCGCCGCGCGGGCACCCCTGGTTCGGCGGCAGCGGCGAGGAGCGCTGGCACGGCCTCCTGGCCTTCGACTTCGGTGACGAGTTCGGCCGTCCGGGCGTGCCCGTGGCGCGCGAGATCACGCGGCGCCTGGTCGTGACCGTGCCGCTCTCGCTGGCCGCGCTGCTCGTGGCGTACCTGGTCGCGATCCCGCTCGGCGCGTGGAGCGCGCTGCGCGACGGCACGCGGCGTTCGGCCGGCGTCGCGGGCCTGCTGCTGCTCCTCGACGCCATGCCGACCTTCTGGCTGGCGCTGCTCGCGATCCTGGCGCTCGGACCGACGGGCCTCGACCTGCTGCCGGTCTTCGGGCTCTCATCGAGCGCCAAGGCGGACGCGGGCCTGCTCGAGCGCGCGCTCGACGTCGGGCTGCACGCGGTCCTGCCCGTGCTGGTCCTGGCGGCGGGCAGCCTGGCGTGGCTCGCGCGCCACGTGCGCGGCAGCCTGCTCGTCGAGCTGGCCTCGGACTACGCGCGCATGGCGCGCGCCACCGGCGCGAGCGAACGCGAGGTCGTCTGGCGTCACGCGCTGCCCAACGCGCTGCTGCCGGTGCTCACCTTCCTGGGCGGTGTGCTCCCCGCGCTCGTCGGCGGCTCGGTGGTCGTCGAGTCCGTCTTCGGCATCGAGGGCCTGGGCCGCTACGCGTACGAGGGACTCCTGCGCCGTGACCTGAACGTGATCCTCGCGACCACGACGCTGTCGGCCGTGCTGACGCTCCTCGGCATCCTGCTCTCGGATGTCGCCTACGCGTTCGTCGACCCGCGCCTCAAGCCTGGAGGCCGGCGTGGATAGCGCGCTCGAACGCTTCCTCGCGCAGCGCGCCGCACGCCTGGGGATCGGGATCCTGGCCGTGCTGGCCACGTTGGCGGCTTGGGCGCCCTTCCTCGCCAACGACCTGCCTTACACGCTCGTTGCCGCCGATGCGCGCGGCCTCGAGCGCGCGCGGGCCGAGCTCGTGCCGCTGTGCGAGTCCTTCTGCGACGCGATGCGCGCGGGTCGGGCGGCCGACGCCGAGGCCGACGCGCGCGCGCTCGAGACGCGGCTCGAGGCGCTCGAGGCGGCCGGAGGGCGCGAGCTCGCCGCGCCAGTGCGCGCGGCGCTCGCGCGCGCCCGCGGCGGGGACGCCGCGGCGGTCGACGCGCTGGTCGCCACGGCCGGCACGGCGCGCGAGGCGCTCGCCTCGCGGCGGCTGGAGGCGCCACGCGTGCGCACCTTCCCGCTGTTCGCGGCGCTCGACGGCCTGGACGTGCTGGCGGCCCTGGCCCCGCTGGCGCTGCTCGCCGCCTGGCTCGCGCGCCGCCGCGCCGGGTGGGCGCGTGCCCTGGCCTGGACCGCGGCGCCCGCGCTGCTCGTGGCGGGGCTCCTCGGGCTCGCGCGGGAGCGACCCGCGCTGGCGCCGCAGGGCGCGCTCAAGGAGGCGGCGCTGCGCGGCGTGCTCGACATCGAGCGCGCGATCTTCCCGCCGATCCCCTTCGGTCCAGCGGAGACGAACCTGGCCGAGGCCTGGCGGCCGCCGACGTGGCTGGCCACGGCGCGCCTCGACGCCGACTTCCGCTACGTCCACGGAGCGCGCGCGGCCCAGCCCTCCGCGGGCCGGCCCGTGGCCAAGCCCTTCGAGCCCGAGATCGACGCCGCCGCGCGACACGTGCTCGGCACGGATGCGCTCGGCCGCGACGTCGCCGCGCGCGTCCTGTGGGGCGGGCGGCGGAGCCTCTCGATCGCGACGACCGCGGCGTTGCTCCTGTTCGCGATCGGGACCTGCCTGGGAGCCGCCGCTGGCGGCCTGGGCGGGCTGCTCGACGCCGCGATCACGCGTGCGATCGAGGTCGTGCTGTGCTTCCCGGCGTTCTTCCTCGTTCTGTGCGCCGTCGCCTGGACCGACCCCGACGTGGTGCCCGTGCAGTTGGCCGTCGCGCTCGTCATCGCCGCGGTCGGCTGGACGACGACCGCGCGGCTCGTGCGTGCCGAGGCGCTGCGCGTGGCGGCCTCGGGCCAGGTGCTCGCGGCGCGGGCGCTGGGGCTCCATCCGGCGCTGGTCCTCGCGCGGCACGTGCTGCCCAACGCGCTGGGGCCGGGGATCGTGGCCTTCGGCTTCGCGGCGGGGGGTGCGCTGGGGATCGAGTCGTCGCTCTCGTTCCTGGGGCTCGGCGGCGACGTCGCGACACCGACGTGGGGGGCGCTCGTCGGCGCGGCGCGCGGCGCGGATCATGCCTGGGCCTGGATCCCGCCGGGACTGTGCGTTTTCCTGGCCGTGCTCGCCTGGGTGCTCGTGGCGGAGGCGGCGCGCACGGCGCTCGAGCCGCGCGCGGGCGCGGAGGAGGCGCGGTGAGCGCGCTGCTCGCGATCCGCGCTCTGTCGGCCTCGGTCAGGGCCGCTGGCGGCCGGGCGTCCGCCGTCGAGCGCGTCGACCTCGAGCTCGCGCCCGGCGAATCGCTCGCGCTCGTGGGCGAGTCGGGCTCGGGCAAGACGCTCACGGCGCTCGCGATCCCCAACCTCCCGCCCCCGGGCGTGGTCTACACGGGCAGCGTGCGTCTCGCGGGCGCCGAGGTCTTGAGCGCGACGCGCGCCGAGCTCGACCGGCTGCGAGGGCGCCGCGTCGGCGTCCTGTTCCAGGACACGTCCGCGGCCCTGGATCCGCTGCGCACGATCGCCGACCAGGTGGCCGCGCCCGCGCGCCGCCACTTGGGCCTCGCTGCGCGCGCGGCGGAGCAGCGCGCCGTCGAGCTCCTCGCGCGGCTCTCCCTGCCCGACCCCGAGCGCGCGGGGCGCGCCTTCCCGCACGAGCTCTCGGGCGGGATGCGCCAGCGCGCGGCGCTGGCGCTGGCGCTCGCGGCCGAGCCGGACCTGCTCGTGCTCGACGAGCCGACCAGCGCGCTCGATCCAGCCAGCACGGCGGCCGTGCTCGCCTTCGTCGAGGCCGAGCGCGCGCGCCGCGGCCTGGCGCTGCTCGTCGTCACGCACGACCTCGCCGCCGTGGCCGGCCGGGTCGAGCGCCTCCTCGTCCTGTACGCCGGCCGCGTCGTGGAGTCCGGTCCCGCGGCCGCGATCCTGGCCCGACCCGCGCATCCGTACACGCTGGGGCTCTTGCGCTCGCTGCCGGCGCGCGCCCGCCGCGGTCAGCGCCTCGCGACGATCCCGGGGAGCCCGCCGTCGCTCGCCGCGCGCCCGGCGGGTTGCCCGTTCCATCCACGCTGTGGGCTCGCACGGCCGCTGTGCACGGCCGCGATCCCGCCCCTGGCGCCGACCGACGCGCCGTGCTTCGGCACGGGGCGCGCGGTGGCGTGCGTCGCGAGCGCGGAGGTTCGCGCGCCGTGAGCCAGCCCCTCCTGGAGCTGTGCGACGTCGCCGTCGAGCACCGGCGCGAGGCCTTCCTGGGACGCGCCGCCGTGCGCGTGCGGGCGCTGGACGGGGTCTCGCTCGCGCTCGTGCCGGGCGAGGTCGTGGCGGTCGTGGGCCCATCCGGCGCGGGCAAGTCGACGCTGGCGCGCGCGGCGCTGGGCCTGGAACGGCTGGCCGCAGGCCGCGTGCGCTGGAGCCCGGCGCCGGGCGCCGCGCCGGTCGACTTGGGCTCGCTCTCCGCCGCCGCGCTGCGCGCTGCGCGACGCCGCTTCCAGCCGGTGTTCCAGGACCCCAAGGCGAGCCTCGATCCGCGCTGGAGCACGCGCGCGACGCTGCGCGAGGCGCTGGGCGCAGGGGGCGCGGTGGGCGATCCAGAGGCCGCGTCGCGCGAGCTGCTGGCGCGCGTCGGCCTCGACGCGGTGCACCTCGACCGCCGCCCGCACGAGCTGTCGGGCGGCGAGGCGCAGCGCGTGTGCATCGCACGGGCGCTGGCGACGTCGCCCGCGGCGCTGGTGCTCGACGAGCCGGTCTCGGCGCTCGACGCCTGCGTGCAGGCGCAGGTGCTCGACCTGCTCCTCGACCTGCGGCGCGAGCGCGGGCTGGCCTTCCTGCTGGTGGCCCACGATCCCGGTCTGGTGGATTGGGTCGCGGACCGCGTGCTCGTGCTCGGCGCGGGCCGCCTCGCCCCGCGCGAGGCCTGACTCAGGGGAGCGGCAGGCCGAAGTCGCGCACCAGGATGCCGCGCAACTGCTCGAAGTCCTCGACGACGTAGTCCGGCACGATGCCCGTGCCCTCGATCCCGTGGCGCGCCGCACGACGGGCCCACACCGTGATCATCCCGAGCGACTTGGGCGGGGCGATGTCGTGCAGCGGGCTGTCGCCGACGTACATGACCTCCTGTGGAGCGAGCTCCAGGTCGCGCAGCGCCAGCGCGTAGAGCTTGGGGTTCGGCTTGCTGATCCCGATCTGGTCCGAGATGAACACGGCGCGCGGGTCCAGGTAGGGGACGAGGCCGAGCCGCACGAGCTTCTCGGCCTGCTTGACCGTCCAGCCGTGGGTCACGACGCCCAGGCGCATGCCAACGCGCTTCAGATCCGCGAGCAGCGGGAACACGTCGTCGAACGGCGCCAACTCGCGGAACTTCGTGTCGTGGTAGGCGGCCACGCCGGCCGCCACGATCAGCGCCGGGTTCGTCGAGTTCAGGCACGCAGGTCGCAGGCGCTGGATCAGCTTGTCGTAGTGGTGCTCGTAGTTCGAGCTGAACTCCGACAGCACTTCGTCGAGCTCCTTGAGCACGACCTCCTCGGGGACGTCCAGTCCGGCCTGGATCATGGCCCGCACGGCGTTGCGACGCGCCTTGCGCGCGAACTCGGTCGTCGAGAACAGGGTGTCGTCGATGTCGAACAGGATTGCTCGCAGCGTGCGCACGCCGCGGATGGTCCGAAACGGCGGGATCCGCGTCCAGCGCTGCCGGACGCGGATCCCGCGCTCACCGCTCGGGCCCTCAGGGCAGGATCGTCACGCGCGTCCAGTCCGCCGTCAGCCGGCGCGGGTTCGTGAAGTAGCCCTGGAAGTAGAGCGACTGGCCGACCTGGTTGGCCGCCGCCGGCAGCGTGAAGGTCGTCATGACCGTCCCGCTGGCGTCGGCGCTGCCGACCGGCACCGCGACCAGGTCGTGGCGGCGCAGGTGGAGCGTGCCGATGCCGGCGAAGACCTGCGGCGTGCCGGCCTGCCCGCGTGACCACAAGAGCCGCGCGGGCGAGCTGGACGGGCCGCTGAACTCCACGCCGATCGTGTCGCCGAGGCCCGGGATGCCCGTGACGCGCAGGTCCATCTGCCCGAAGGGGTAGAGCGAGAAGCCGCCCCCGCCCGCGAAGGTGTTGGCGTGCACGGGCTTCCAAGCGACCGCGATGCGCGACCCGTCACCGGACATCTCGAGGTCGTACACCGACCCCGTCAGGTTGTGCAGCGCGACCGGGGCGTTCTGGTTCCGACGGTAGATGCGCACCTCGGGCACCAGGTTGCCCTGGTCGCCCCACAGGCCCACCGCGAAGCGCTGGCCGTCGTCGCTCACGGACGCGGCCGAGACGATGTTCTGGAACGTGCCGGTGCCCTCGGCCTCGTCGCTCATCGTGAGCGCCTTGGTGGCGACGTCCATGGCCTCGATCCGCACGCGCAGGTTCGTGTCGTAGTAGTGCCAGCCGGCGACCAGCGTCTGCCCGTTGGCCGAGAGCGCCAGGCGGTCGCAGACGATCGAGCCCGGCAGCTCGCGCGTGTGCGTGCGCGTGTACGTGCCGTTCGTGTTGCGCTCGTAGACGTGGTAGCGGTTGAACTCGCCCCAGGCCAGGACGCGGCCGTCGCCGGACAGCGCGTGCGCGTCGAACATGCCGGTCAAGAGGATCTGCTGGATCAGCGTGCGCGTCTCGACGTTCCACACGTAGAGCATGCCGCTCGACGACAGGTAGAGCGTGCGGCCGTCCGCGGAGAGCTCGAAGCCCTTGAGGTGCACGCCGAAGTTGATGATCTCGGCGGTGTGCGTCGGCGTGCCGTTCGAGCCCTGGAAGATCGCGATGCGCAAGCGCATCTCCATGGGGTAGAGCGTGGCGGCGACGATGCGCGCGCCGTCGGCCGAGATGCCGACCCTCGACAGGCCGGAGGTCGTCCCGGGGAAGGACCAGTTCCACTCCGGCGCGGCGGAGCCCGAACGCCAGCGGCTCACGGTGGCCACGCGCGTCCCGTTCTGGTTGTTCTGGACGATCTGGTGCACGGTGGCGTGGACGTCGGCGGTCTCGGCCGACTCGCAGAACGCGTTCGTGCCGGCGATCGGCACGTTGGCCGTCCAGGCCGGCGCGGCCGGGTCCGGCGAGAACGCCGACAGCAGCTCGACGTGGTCTTGCCCGAACTCGATCTGGCTGAAGACCTGCGTGCCCTGCGCCCCGATCGAGACGACCTTGGGCGTCCAGTCCGGGTTCGCGCGCGTCCACAGCGCGCCGTTCACGACCAGGTTCTCGACGCCGGCGGGCGCGTCCGTGCTGCCCGTGCGTGTCGTCGCCGTGGAGCCCGTGGGGCTCGTCTGCAGGATCGTCGCACTCGCGCTGCGTCCCTGCGCGTGCGCGGCGCCCGTGAGCGCCGCGAGTAGCGCGATCGAAAGTCCAAAATGCTGCCGCTGGATCGGTGCCATCTGCCCCCCTGCCACTCCTCGATGACTCCCGGGCTGCCACCCGGGATTGCCCCTCGGATCGGGAGGGTGGTGGCGGGATCCTGAGCTGGGCACCCAGAAACTTCGAAATTGCATTCGGTGAACGCGGGCGGTTCCGCGGGGCGCCGAGCCGGAGGGGGAGGCCAAGCACGAATCCTGTGCGATGCGCCGCGATCCCGCAACCCGCCTTGCGGGAAGTTCCTTCCACGCTTCGCGGTCCGGGCGTGCGTCGGCACCCCCGCAGCGCGGGAGCAGGGAGTCGCGGGAGAACAGAGTGCGGGTGCACAGGCCGCGGGTGCACAGTGGCGCATCTGCACGGTGGCACAGGTGCGCGGTGGCGCAGGTGCGCTGCGCCGGAGGATTCGACGCGCGAGGTGTGGGCCCGAGTGCAGCGCGGCACTCCGCGGCCCCGGTCCGTTCGCGATCCGGCGGAGCCTCGCTCGAGGCTCTCCCGCGGCCTGGGATTCCCGAGGCGGCCCGCAACGCCGAGGGCGCGCGCCGGGGAATCCCGGCGCGCGCCCTCGGCGCGACGCGCGCGCGTCGCGCGGCGCAAGCCTGACTCAACGCGGCTCAGCGCTGCTCGATGCGGCGCAGCTCGTCGCGCACGTCCGTGATCCGCGCGCGGATCAGGATGACCAGCGAGCGGTTCTCGTCGCTGTAGCCCTCGTTCTTGAAGAAGAAGCCCACGATCGGGATCTTCGCGAACCAGGGCACCTCGGCGCGACGCTCGATGCTCCGCACGCGCGAGAGTCCGCCCAGCATGAGCGAGCCGCCGTCGGGGATCGTGGCGGTCGTGAACACGCTCTGGACCTCGAGCTCGGGCAGCTGGAACGTGATCGGCGACGTGTTGCCGCCCAGCGTCGAGCTGAAGTTGCGCAGGGCGACGACCTTGGCGACCGTCGGCTGGACCTCGAGGGTCAGGTACTTGCGGTCGTGGTGGATCGTCGGACGGACGTCCAGGACGATGCCCTCCTGGAGGACGTTGATCTGCGGATCGGCGACCGCCTGGAACTGGGCGACCTCGACGTCGAAGTCCTGGATGTAGGCGCGTTGGTTGACGACCGTGACGTAGGCGCGCTGGGTGTTGTGCACCGAGAGCACCTGGTCGTTCACGAGCTGGATCTTGGACGTCTTCTCGACGGCGCGGAGGATCGCCGAGAGCTGCAGATCCTCGAGGAACGTGAGCTGGTAGGTCAGGCCGCCGATCGTGCTGAGCTGGCTGCCCAGCGCGGAGCCGAAGAAGTTCTGCGTCGTGGCGCGGAAGTCACCGTCCTGGCCATCGTCGTAGAACGCGCCGGCCGACGGTGCGCCAGCGGCGTTCGTGCCTTCCGTGCCCGTGCCGCCGTTGTCGAGGCCGCGGCTGGCTTGGTCCTCGAGGCCGTTCGTGACGTCCGAGACCGTGACGTTGTCCAGGCCGCGGAAGTCGACGCCGATCTCCTGGATCCAGTTCTGGGCCACGGTCAGGAACTTGGACTCGATCGTGACGAGCGAGGAGCTGAAGCGCCGCAGGTCCTCCAGGAACGTGCGCACCTGCTCCTGCACCTCGGGCGTGTGGTTGATCACGATGAAGCCCTCGCCGGCCTCGATCGAGACGCCCTCGTCCTGCCAGGTGCCGACCGCGACGTTCTCCTGGATCAGGGTCGCCAGGTCACCCGGCTCGAGGATGCGCGGCTTCTCGCCGATCCCGCCGAAAGGGCCGCCGCCGTCGTCGTCCTGGAGCTCGTCCAGGAGGCGGATGCGGTCGATGCGCGGCCCCATGAAGTCCGTCAGGCCCATGACCAGGTCCTGGACGTCGTGGTTCACGACCACCGGCTGGCTGCGCGCCTTCTCCTTGGTCGTGACCAGCACGGCCTCGTGACGCACGGTCCAGGTGACGTTCTCGCCGGCCATCTTCGTGATCAGGTTGAGCGCCTGCTCGACCGTGATCTTGTTCTCGAAGGAGAAGGTGAACACGGTCCCGGCGTCGCCGGCTGCGGCCTCCGCCGCGGGATCCACCACGATCGGCGCGCCCGTCTGGAGGCGGACCACGTCGATCACGGCCCGCAGGCTCTCGACGTCGCGGATGCCCGTGATCGAGAGCGTCTTCTGGCGCAGCTCCTCGCGCAGCTTGATCTCGCCGGGATCGATCTTGGCCGTCAGATCGAGGCCCGGGCGACGCGCGCGCAGGGCCGTCATCGCGTTCCACTTGTCCGCGTCGGGCAAGGTGATGACGTCCGTGTAGGGGACCTGCATCTCCTTCATCGACTCGCGCCAACGGCGGAACTGCTCGGCCTTGCGCTCCAGGTAGTCCTTGCGGACTTGCGTGCGGCCGGCGCGGAAGGCCGAGTCCTTGAGCTCGCGGGCCTTCTCGTTGCGCGGCTCGAGGCGCAGGGCCTCGCCGGCCAGGCGCTCGGACTCCTCGTAGTCGCCGCGCTCGAAGGCGTCGATCGACTGCTGCAGCACGGCGTTCACGACCATGGCGCGCTGACCGGCCTGCGCGGCCTCGCGGGTCCGCAGCTCGTCGGCCGCGCGCTGACGGGCGGCCGCCAGGCTGGCCTTCTCGGCCTCCGCGCGCTGGGTGCGGACCTGCTCGAGCATGGTGCGGGCCTCGGCGTCGAGGCCCTTCCAGTCGATCGAGTAGGGCGCGAAGCGCACCGCGTTGTTGGCCACCTCGAGCTCGGCGATGGCCGCCTGGTAGTCGCCGCGGGCCACGTTCGCGCGGGCCTTGGCCAGCGCGTCCTGGACCTCGGCCTTGAGCTGCTGGACGCGCAGCGCGTACTCGGCCTGCATGTCGCTGCCGACCGACTGTCCGCTGGCGACCGGGTCGCCCTGCATCGCGCGGATGCGGGCGCGCAGATCGCGCGCCTTGGGGCTTTCGGGATCGATCAGCAGGGCGGCCTCGACCTCGCGCCGCGCGTCGTCGAGGCGCAGCTCCTGCAGCAGGCGCTCGCCGTTGACCAGGTGCTGCTCGAGGAGGAAGGCGTTGCGCTGCTTGGCGAGCTCCAGCGCCCGCGCGTCCTGCGAGAGCTGGCCGGACCCCTCCTGCGCGAGCGGCTCGGCCGTGGCCTCCGGAGCCGGCCGGGACTCGGGATCCGTCGCGGTGGCGACGGTGCCGGGCGTGCCGCAGCCGGCGGCGGCCAGGAGGAGGCCCAGCGTCCAAACGTTCTGTTGCGTCGTCATCGTTCCGTGCTCGTCGAGTCGGGGCTCGTCAGGGGGGACGTGTGGAGGGCTCCGGTGGGGCTCACTGACCGACCTTGGGCGGCGCGATCTGCACGGGAGTCGGCTCCGACTCCTGCGGGATCACGATGTTCGCCTTGAGCAGGATGAGGAGCTTGCGGTTCGAGACGTACTTGCCCTGGCGATTGAAGAAGAAGCTGACCAGGGGAATCTTGTTCAGGATCGGCACGCCCGAGGCGAGGTCCTGCTTGTCGGAGATCTTGAGGCCGCCGAGCAGGACCGTGCCGCCGTCCGGCATCGGGATCGAGGTCCGGACGCGCTGGTACTCGACCTCGGGCAGTTGGATCGTCACCGAGTTCTGCGAACCGAGCGTGGTGACGACCTCGCGGATCGGGCGCTTCAAGGTCGCGATCGTCGGGCGCAGCTCGAGCGTGATGAAGCGCCGGTCGGCCGAGATCACGGGGCGGACGTCCAGCACGACGCCGTCCTGGACCACGTTCACGATCGGATCGGCGATCGAGGCCGCCTGCGCGATCTCGACGTTGAAGTCCTGCACGTAGGCGACGTGATTGACGACCGACAGGTTGCCGCGCGCCGTGTTGTGGACGCTGATCCGCGGGCTCGTGACCAGCTCGACGCGTTCCGACTTGCTGACGGCGCGCAGGATCATCTCGAGCTGGATGTCGTTCAGGTAGGTCCACTGGAACGACAGGCCGCCGGAGCCGGTCAGCACGTTCTCGTCACCGAGCGCGGTGTCGTAGAGCTCCTCGACCCGGGCTCGCATCTGCTGGTTCGACGCCTTGTCGTAGAAGGCGCCCGAGTCCGTGCCTTGGCCGATCTCGCGGCCCAGGTCCTGCTGCGTCGAGGCGTTGCCGAAGTCGTTGAAGAAGTCGTTCGAGCCCAGGCCGGGCTGGCCCAGGCCGCGGAAGTCGACGCCGATGTCCTCCAGGAAGTTGTCCTCGACGGACAGGAAGCGCGCCTGGATGTCGACCAGGATGCCGGTCGCCTCGCGCAGGTCGCGCAGCAAGCGCTCGATCTGGGCGTGCACCTCGGGCGTCTGGTTCACGACCATCGTCCCGCCGCTGATGCGCAGCGAGTTCTGCGGGTCGGCTTCCCAGGAGGCGGGGGCCACGTTGTTCCGGATCAAGGTGTCGAGCGCGTCGCCCGTGATCACGTTGGCCTCGCGCTCGGTGAGTTCCTCCTCCTCGAGTTGCGCGCCGCCCGAGGGCGACACGTTCATCTCGCGGCCGGGGAAGTCGGGGACCGGCCGGATCAGGTCCTGGACGCCGTACATGCGCAGGACCTGGCCGCCCTTGAGCTCGTCCTTGGTGACGAACATCACGACGCCGTTCTCGACCTTCCAGCGCAGGCTCTCGCTGATCTCGGCGATCAGGTCGAGGACCTTGCGGACGCTGCGCGCCGGCAGGTCCAGCTTGATCGTGCGCTGCTCCTCGTCGAGGTCCTGCGTGACCTTGGGGCTGATCAGGAAGTTCACGCCCGTGACCGTCTGCAGGAAGCTCGCGACCTCCTCGAGGGCCGAGCCGTCGCCGTCGGGGCCCAGGAACTTGGGCTCGAACACGCGCTGATCGAGGATGTCGAGCACCGCCTGCTTGTCCTGGGCGACGGACAGGTCGAGCGGGCTGAACTCCAGCGGCTTGCGCTGGCTGACGACGCGCCAACGCTTGAGGTCGTCGAACTCGAGCGTCGAGATCTGGGGCACGTCCATCGTGTCCAGCTCCTCGAACGTGCGGATCCACTGCTCGCGATAGTCGCGGCGGATCGTCTCGTCGGCCTTGGCGTGCCGCATCTCCTGCGCGATGCCGCGCAGGTCCTTGGCGGCGGCGTTGTTGGGGTCCTCGAGCAGGATCTGCGTCGTGATCGACTCGGCGCGCTCGTAGTCCTCGTTCAGGAAGGCCGTGCGCGCGCTGGCGAACAGCTCGTTCTGGCGGTCCTGGTGGCTCTGGCGCGCGGCCTCCTCGGCGCGGCGCTTGGTCTCCTCGGCCTGCGTCGCGGCCAGTCGCGCCTCCTCGGCGCGGCCCTCCTCGGACAGGCGCACGGCCGTCTCGAGCTCGCCGCGGACCAGCTTGGCGTCGAGCGAGTCCGTGGCGATCAGCGGGTTGTAGCGCAGGATGATCTCGGCCTGCCGGTACTGCTCGACCGCCGTGGCGTAGTCGCCCTGGGCCAACGCGTTCTTGGCGCGGATGCGGGCGTCCTCGGCCGCCATGCGCGCCTGGCTGCGGCGCACGACCTCGCGCTGGGCCGCGTCCTCGAGGAACGAGCCCGCCGTCTGGTAGCGGTCGCCGAGCAGCGCCTCGACCTTGCGCAGTTGGGTGCGCGCCGCCTGGCTCGAGGTGTCGAGGTCGAGCGCATTGGCGAACGCCGTCAGCGCGCCCTCGAGGTCGCCCCGCTCGAGCAGCCGGTTGCCCTCCTCGAGGAACTGTCCGGCCAGGAACTGCTGCTGCTGGCGCAGGCGCGCCGCGCGTTGCGCGTCGGCGCCGACCCCCTCCTGGAGCGGCAGGGAACCCGGTTCGGCCGTGCCCGCGGCATCGAACGCGAGCGCCGCAGGATCGGCCGCGGCCTGGACCACGGTGGTCTCCGCGGCGCGCGATCCCGCGGCTTGCTCCGCGCTGGATCCGGACGTGGTGCAGGAGCAGGGGAGCGCCGCGAGGAGCGGGACGAGGAGGAGCCTGTGCTGCATGGGTTCAGAGACCAGGGAGCGTTTCGGAGCCGATCGGCACGACGGGAAGGAGCACCGCGGGCGACATGTCCGTCGCCAGCGCGGAACGCGGTTCACCGAGCAGCCGGGGTTCTTGGGTCAACGTGGGGGGGCGTCGTCGGTCCGGCGCGGGGCCCACGCGCCCCGGCGGGGCGCTCGCGGATGCGACCTCGGAAGCCGAGCGAGCCGCAGGGAGCAGGTTCTCCAGGTGCGGGGCTCGGGACGCCGAGGGGGGGGACGTCGCGTCGTCTTCAGCAGGCATGCGGGGCGCCTCGCCACGCGCGGACCACGGCTCGGGGGACGGCGCGACGCGCGCGCCGGTGACACGCGCGCGCACCGGAACGCCGCTCGCCGGCGATGCACGCCGGCAGTGGGCAGCGCGTGGACGGTGCGCGCGGAACGTCGATCGAGCTGTGGACGCGCGGGAGAAGAATCCCGGGTCGGTCAGAGCGGGCGGGGAGCTTACCGGCGCTGCACAGGAGCGTCAACGCCGCGCAAGGACCTCGTTCGGCGCGCCCGAGACCCGCGGGGGACCCGGGGCGCGACCGGCGCTCTACCCCGCGCCCGCGCAGCGGTTACGCGGGTGTCGTGGGGCCCGGTTCCGAGCCCGTGGCGCGCGGCGGCAGTGGGATGCCGGCCGTCTGCATGGCGAGCTGGATGTCCTTCCAGCACTCCTTCTTCTCGCCCGGGCTGCGCAGCAGGTAGGCCGGGTGGAAGGTCGGGACGACGGGACGGCCGCGGACGTCGTGAACCCGCCCGCGCATCTGGCTCATGGGCGCGGTGAAGCCCAGGACGTGCATCGAGGCGTGCCGGCCCAGCGGGATCAGGATCCTGGGCCCCAGGAGCTCGATCTGCCGGTCGAGCCAGGGCGTGCAGATCGCCTTCTCCTCAGGGGTCGGCTCGCGGTTGTCCGGTGGCCGGCACTTGAGCACGTTCGCGATCCACACCTCGCGGCGCGCGAGGCCCATGCCCTTCGTGATGATGTCCGTGAGCAACTGCCCGGCACGGCCCACGAAGGGGATCCCCGTGCGGTCCTCGTCGGCGCCGGGGGCCTCGCCGATGAACAGCACGCCGCTCGCGCCCTCGCCGTCCTGGAAGACGGTCTGAGTGCGCGTCTGGCACAGCGCGCAGGCCTGGCACTGCGCCACGCCGGCCCGCAGGGTCGAAAGGTCGGGCGCGGACTGGGCCTGCGCCCGGACTTCGTCCGCGTCGCGCGCCGGGCCGGCGGCGATGGTCGGTCGGTACCCGTCGGCGGCGCGCGGCCGGTCTTGGGACGAGCGCGATGCGGGCCGCGGCCCGGCCGGCGGTCGGGGGCTCGCCGTGGGCGCGGTCGCGTCCGTGGCGCGCGCGGCGCCGGGCGCGGGCGGGGACGCGCGCGGCGCGTCCGTCGCGCCGGCGGGAGGCGGCGCGGCCGCCGCTTCCCCCGGGAGGGCGCCACCCAGGCGCCGCCGGCGGTTGGCCTGCCGGCGCAGGCCGCGCGCCAAGCGCTCGAGCTCCTCGCGGGGATCCGGCTCGTTCGAGGGGTCGCGCGTGTCGCGGTCCATGGGCGCACTCTAGCAGCGCGCGGCGCGCGCGCTTGCGGGATCACGCGCCGATCGGGGATCCTCGTCGGGATGCGCGCCCTCCGGCTCCTCGTCCCGACCCTCCCGCTCTTCGTCCTGGCCTGCGCGGAGGGCGGCACGGACACCCACGTCGGGGCTGCGCCGCTCGCGACCCCGGCGGCGCGCGCGGAGAGCGAGCGGGTGCCCGCGGCCGAGCGCGCGCCACGCTCGCTGGATCCGGCCGTGGTCGCGCTGCGCCGCGCGATCGAGTTCGGCGACGTCGAGCGCGCGCGCGCCGGGCTCGCGGCAGCCGAGAGCGCCGGGCCCGAGGCCGCGCTCCTGCGCGCGCGCCTCGCGAGCCTCGAGGGACGCGCCGTCGAGGCCATGCGGCTGGTCGAGGCCGCCAAGGCCGCGCGGCCGCGCGACCCCGACGTGTACGCGACCGCGGCCGAGATCTACGCCGCGCGCGACGCCTTCGACACGGCCTGGCGCGAGATCACGAGCGGCACGCAAGCCTGCGGGCCGGCGCCCGAGCTCGACCGCGCGCGGGGCGTGGCCTGGATCTCGCGCGAGGGCGGCGTCGAGCGCGGGCTCGCGGCCTTGCTCGCGGCGCGCGCGGCCGATCCGGGCTTGCCGTTCCTCGACCGCGCGCTGGGGCAGGCGCACCTGCTCATCGCCAAGGGCCACGCCAAGGCCGAGCGGGTGCCCGCGGCGCTGGCCGCCGTGCGCACCTCGCTCGAGCACGATCCCCTGGACCTCGACGCGCGCCGCTTCCTGTGCGACCTGTTGGCCGCCGCGGGCGACTTCGACGCGGCGCTGGCCGGCCTGCGCGCGCTCGTCGACGCGGGCGAGCCCCTGGCGGCCGAGCTCGCGCTGCTCGAGAAGCGCGCCGGATTCGCGCGGCTGCTCGCGGGCGACAAGGCCGGCGCCATCGACCACTTCCGCAGTGCGCGCGCCCTGGGCTTGACCGACGCGGAGCTCGCCAGCGCGGCGGACATCCTGCGCGAGGCGGCCCAGCGGCGCGTCGACGCGGGCATCGCCGCCTACGAGGCCAGCGAGCTGGAGCGCGCCGAGGTCGA
This sequence comes from Planctomycetota bacterium, assembly GCA_016795205.1. Classification (GTDB taxonomy): domain Bacteria; phylum Planctomycetota; class UBA1135; order UBA1135; genus JAEUHZ01. Next base: position 17,659 of record JAEUHZ010000026.1, read on the forward strand.
GTTTCGCGCCGCGCTCGACCTCGACCCGGACGATCTGGCCGCCAAGAACCACCTCGCGACCGTGCGCTTCCGGCGCGGCGACCCCGCCGAGGCGGCGCGCCTGTGGCGGATCGTGCTCGAGATCGCGGCCAAGGAAGGGCTCGAGCTGCCCGAGCCCGTCCACGTGAACCTGGCGCAGGCCGAGATCCGCCGCGGCGAGCCCGCGGCCGCGCGCCGCGTGCTGGAGGACTACTTGCGGGCCTCGCCGCAGGGCGAGTGGGTGGGGGTCACGCGCACGGTGCTGGCGCAGCTCGAGACCGGCACACCGCGCTGATCAGGGGTCCTTCGTCCCACCCCGCTCGCGGTAGCGCGCGAGGTGCGCGGCGTAGCCCTGCGCGTCGCCCTGGTCGCGGGCCAGCCGCGCGCGGGTCAGGTGGATCTCGACGAGCGTCGCGTCGCAGCCCAGCGCCTCGACGGCGAGTTGCGTGGCGCGCTGCACGTGGCCGGCACGCCGCTCGATCTCGGCCGCGAGCTCGAGCGCGCGGCAGAAGCGGGGGTCGAGCTCCAAGGCGGCGGTGACCTCGGCCCGCGCGCGCTCCAACTCGCCGGCCGAAAGCCACAGTTGCGCCAACCCCAGGCGCGGCAGCGGCTCCTTGGGGTTGGCGCGGGCCTGGAGCCGGCGCGCGCGGTAGTACGCGTGCCACTCGGCGCTGCGCGCGCGCGATTCCTCGCGCCGCAGGGCCAGCGCGCCGTCGCCGCGGGCGCGCGCGCAGTCGACCAGCAGGAACCAGGCCTGCGGCGTCTCGGCGTGGAAGGGCGCGCGCCGGACGAACTCGACCAGCAGGGGCTCGGCGCGCGCGAGCTCGTCGGCGCGTGCCAGCGCGCGGCCCAGGAGCAGCCAGCACTCGTCCGCCGCGGGAAAGCGCACCGGCTCGCGTGCGCCGGGTTCGGGGGCGAGCAGCGCGCGCGCCCGCGCGAGCTCGTCGCGCTCCAGCGCGATGCGCGCCTCGACCAGGATCAGGGGCGCGGACCGCCCGCGCGCCAGGATGGACGCGGCCCGCGCGGCCTGACCGGCGTCGAACAGCGCGCGGGCGTACAGCGCGGCGAGCTCGGGGTCGGCGTCGGCGCGGGTCTCGATCCACGCGCCGGACGCCAGGACCTCACCCGGGAGGTCGAGCTCGAGCGCCTCGCGCCAGGCGGCCGCGAGGCGCGCCGCCGCGGCCGCGTCCTGCGGCGCGTCGCCCGCGCGCTCCGGCGCGGGCGTCGGTCGGGGAGCTGCGCCGTCCTGCGACGGCCGTGCGTCGAGCCGGCCGACGAGCGGGGCAGCGAGCGCCACACCCAGGACCAGCGCGGCGCGCGCGGCGATCGCGCGCGCGCTCACCGCCAGGCCTCCCGCGCCACGACGCCGGCGCCCTCGCGCACGACGATGCGCGCGTTCGCTGCGCCGCCCTGGAACTCGTCCACGCGGCCGGATGGCCAACGCACGATGAGCCGCTCGTAGCGCTGCGCGCGGCCGAGCCCGAAGTGCAGCCAGGGCGTCGAGGAGCTCTGGAAGCCGGCCGCGGTCTGCGTCTCGGCCAGCAGCGCGTGCTCCTGCGCGCCGCGCCCCACCACGACGATCGCCGTCGCGCCCCGGCCGTCGCGCGGCGTGCGCGGTGCGCGCTCGCTCGGCGTCACGGGTCCCAGGAGGCGCACGGCGAGCCGCGCTGCGGCGCCGGGCGTGCGGTTCATCCCGAGTGCCGCGGGCGCGTCGATGCGCACGAGCACGACGTCCGGCGCGCCGTCCAGGTCGAGGTCGCCGATGGCGCTGCCGCGCGCGCCCCTGGCCTCGCGCAGCACGGAAGCCGCGGCGCGCGGCGCGACGCGCACGGCCTTGCGCTCCGGGCCGAGACGCCACAGTGTCGCAGGCTGTCCGTAGCTCGTGCCGGTGTGCTCGTGGTCGGCCTGCGGGTAGACGTGCCCGTTCATCGTCAGGAGCTCCAGCCAGCCATCACCGTCGAAGTCGACCAGGTGCACGCCCCACGAAAGCAGGCTGCGCGACTCGCCCAGGAGCCCGAAGGCGTTCGTTGCGCGCCGAAAACCCTGCGGCGCGCCGAGGAACAGCTCGGTGGGCTCGTCCGAGAAGTTCGTGACGGCGAAGTCCTGGAGCCCGTCGCGGTCCACGTCGCCAGCCGCCGCGCCCATGCCGGCTTGCATGCGGCCCTCGGACGAGAGCGCCACGCCCGCCGCGCGCGCCACATCCGTGAGCTGGCCGCGTCCATCGTTGACGAGCAACAGATCGGGCGAGGTGTCGTTGGCCACGAACAGGTCCGTGTCGAGGTCGCCGTCGGCGTCGAACGCCAGGACGCCCAGCGTGTAGCCGGCGACGTGGCCCGTGAGCCAGCGCGCGCTGACGTCCTCGAACGTCCCGTCGCCGCGGCCGCGGAACACGAGGTCGGGCTGCGGCACGAGACCGGCCGGGCCACAGAAGACCTCGTGGCCTTTCCAGCGGCAGGGGATCGCGAGCGGACCCGTGCCGAGCGCGCCGAGCGGCGGGTGCTCGAGGTCCAGGTCGAGGTAGCGCCCGGCGTAGAGGTCGAGCACGCCGTCGCGATCCGCGTCGAACAGCGCCAGGCTCGTGAACCAGGACGCCACGCGCACGCCGTCGCGGTCGAGCCCGAGCGCCTCGGGCGGGATCGCCCCCGCGCGGCGCACCAGCCGGCCGTCCTCCTGGAGGAAGACCTCGAGCGCCCCGAAGCCCGCCACGACGAGGTCGTCGTCCCCGTCGCCGTCGAGGTCGCCCGCGGCCAGCCCGGTCCACCAGGCGGCCGGCGCCTCGAGCGCGCGGCGCTCGAAGCGACCGCCGCCGGCGTTCTCGAACAGCTCGGGCGCACCTGCGTCGCGCGGCGGGATCGCGCTGGCGCCCTGCGCGAACACCAGGTCGAGGTCGCCATCGCTCTCCAGATCGAGCACTGCCACGCCGGCACCGTTGGCCTCGAGGATCACGCGCTTCGCCGCCGAGCCCGAGCGGTTCTGGTAGTCGAGCCCGCGCTCCCGCGCCTCGTCGACGAGCTCGGTCGCGGGGAGCGGCGCGTCGCCGGCCGGGTGCGCTGCGGGGGCGCGCGGCGCTGGAGCGTCCGCGGGCCGCGTTCCAGGCGCCGCAGCGGGTGCGCCGCGTGCTCCGTCCGGTGTGTCCGGGGGCCCGGGCTCGCCGCAGCCCGAGCTGGCGCAAAGGAGCAGGGCGAAGAGCAGGGTGGTCGGTCCGCGCACGTGCTCCGTGTCTAGCCGCTCGCGGCCCGCGGGAGAAGGCCGGGCCGCGACCGGTACCGGGTGCGTTGACCCCTCTGGCGTGCGCGCGTACCCTCTTCGCCCCGCCGGGTCCGAAGGCCCGGGGTCCGTCCATGCCGCTGCGGCGCCCCAATCTCCTCGACGCCTTCCGCCGACTCCCCGCTGCACCGCCGCCGGGCGCGGGCGGGAGCCGCGTCACGCCCGCGGTCGACGCGACCTCGAGCGCGCCCGCTGCGCGCCCGCCGGCGGGATCCGAGCCCGCGGTGAGCGCGTCGCGCGGCGCGGCACCCGAGCGCGCGGGAACGGGCCAGGTGGGCGCGGCCCCCGCCCGCGAGCAGGCGGTCGTTGCTCGCACCGTTCCGCCCGCGCGCGAGCGCGGCGCGCGCATCCCGGCCGAGGGTTCCCCGGGCGCTGGGGGCGCGCCGGGCACGGCGCAGCACTCCGCGGCGCCGCGCATCGAAGCACCGCGCGTCGAAGGACCGCGCATCGAGCCCGCCGCTCCGCGTCCGGCCGCGCCACCCAAGGAGCGCCTCGTGCTGCTGGCGCTGGCGCTGGCCAGCGCCGTGCTCGTGCTCGTCATGCTGCTGCGCCGCGAGGGCCCCGACGCGGGCGCGGTCCAGGCGCAGGGCGCGGCGCCGGCCGCGGCGAACCCGCCGCCCGTGCCGCCGCCGGTGGCCGGGGCCGCGCCCGTCGCCGAGGTCGCGCGCACGCCACACGACGCCGCGCTCCACGACCCCCGGAACCGCTACACCGTGCGGCTGATCCAGTACGCGAACGACGAGAAGGGCCTGGCGCTCTCGTTGGAGGCCTACCGCTGGCTCCAGCAGTCGGGCTTGCCGGTCGGCAGCCCGATCCGCCTCGGCAGCGGCAAGGGCATCGTGCTCGTCGCCAGCGCCAAGCCGACCCAGGAAGAACTCGTTCCGCTGCGCGACTACCTGCGGCGGCTGCGATACCCCGAGTCCTCGAAGACCATGCCGTTCTCGACCGCCTTCATCGACGAGATCGACGACGTCCTCGCGCGCTGACCGCGCGCACCTGCAAGCGAAGAAGAGATCCAAGCCATGTCCATTCACTCCTCCCTGCGCGTCGGCGACAGCCTGAAGGGCGAGCGCAGCGTGTTCACGCGCATCGAGCGCCTCGCGATCCTCAAGAAGGCCGGCAAGTTCGACGACGAGAGCGGCGTCGTGCACGGGCTCCCGAAGGTCCGCACCCGCTTCAAGGTCGTGGGCGCCAAGAAGGAGCCCAAGGCGGCCGCTGCGGCGGCTCCGGGCGGCACCGTCGCGGCGCCTGGCAAGCCGGCGGCCCCGGCGGCCGGCGCGAAGGCTGCGGCGCCCGCCGCGGCGGCGAAGAAGAAGTGACCGGACCGGGAGCGGCGGCCAGCGCTGCCCCCGTGCTCGAGGTCTTCGCCTCGATCCAGGGGGAGGGCCTGTTCGTGGGCGAGCCGCAGGTCTTCCTGCGGTTGCGGGGTTGCCCCCTGCGCTGCCGCTGGTGCGACACGCCCGGCTCGTGGCGCCTGCCCGAAGACCCCGAGGCCCGCATCGCCGCGGCGCACGGCGGCGCGCGCCGCGAGCCGGCCTGGGCCTCGCCGTTCCTGGCCGCGACCTGGATCGCGGCCTGCGAGCCCGGCGCGCCGCGCACGGTGAGCGTGACGGGGGGCGAGCCGCTCTTGTGGCCCGCGTTCCTCTGCGGCCTGCGTCCCATGCTCGGCGCACGGCGACTGCACCTGGAGACCGGTGGCGGGCATCCGCGCACGCTGGCGCGCGTCGTGGACGCGGTCGATCACGTCAGCCTCGACTTGAAGCCCGACTTCGACCTCGACGAGCCCGAGGAGGTGCCCGGCGCCGGCACGGACGAGCCCGCACCGCGCGGCGCCGCGCAGTGGCGCGGCGCGCGGCGCGCGTCGCTCGCGGTCGTGGCCGGGCGCGACGCCTGCGGCAAGATCGTCGTGGCCGGCGGGCGCGCCGCCTCGGACTTCGCGCCGCTCCTCGACGAGGTCGAGGACGTGGCGCCGCGCCTCGCGGTGGTGCTGACCCCGGCGACGCCAGCCGGCGGCGTCCTCGCGCCCGAGATCGAGCTCGTGCTGCAGGTCGCCGAGCTGGCCCGCGACCGCGACCTCGACGTGCGCGTGGTGCCGCAACTGCACCGTCTGCTGCGCGTGCCCTGAGGCTCAGAAGCGGAAGTAGATGAACGGGCTGTAGGAACCGGCCGCCAGCTCCATGGCGCACAGCACGAAGAGCAGCGCCAGCGCCGCGAGCCCGGCCACCTCGAGCGCCGCCGCGGCGCGGGTGCGCCCCGCGGACCACAGCCGCGCGGTCCAGGCCGCGACCGCCGGGAGCCAGGGCGCGCAGCCCAGCGCGCCGGCGCAGAGCGCGATCCAGGTGCGCGCGTCGGCGAACAGCCCCACCGGATGCAGGGCGTCGGCGGTCACGATCGTCGTGCCGAGATCGACGAGCTGGCTGCCGTCTTGCAGTCCGACGAGCGCCATCAGGAACACGACCGCCTGGTGGAACGTGTCGGCGCGGAAGAACACCCAGCCGACCATGACCACGCTCAGCGTGTAGACGTGCCGCAGCGGCCGGAAGCGTCGCTCGAGCCAGCCCGCGAGGCCGACGCGCTCCAGCACCAGGAACAGCCCATGGTACGCGCCCCACGCCACGAAGGTCAGGCTGGCGCCGTGCCACAGCCCGCACAGGAGGAAGACGGCCAGCAGGTTCGCGTAGGTGCGCGCCCGCGAGCCGCGATTGCCACCCAGCGGGATGTAGAGGTAGTCGCGGAACCAGGAGGAGAGCGAGATGTGCCAGCGCCGCCAGAACTCGGTGATCGAGCACGCCACGTAGGGGTGGCGGAAGTTCTCCAGGAACTCGAAGCCGAGCATCCGACCCAGGCCGATCGCCATGTCCGAGTAGCCCGAGAAGTCGAAGTAGATCTGCAGCGTGTAGGCCGCGATCCCCAGCCAGGCGAGCTCCGTCGTGAGCTCGCCGGAGGGCAGCGCGAACACGCGGTCCGCACTGGCCGCGCACACGTCCGCGACCAGGACCTTCTTCGCCAGGCCCAGGACGAAGCGTCGCGCGCCCGACGCGCAGCGCTCCAGGCTGGCGACGCGCGCGACGAGCTGGCCAGCGACGTCGAGGTAGCGCACGATCGGGCCGGCGATCAACTGCGGGAACAGCGCGATGTAGAGCGCGACGTGCAGCGGGTTGCGCTGCACGGGCGCGTCCCGGCGGTGGACGTCGACGACGTAGGAGAGTGCCTGGAACGTGAAGAACGAGATCCCGATCGGCAGGCGGATCGTGTCGTCGGGGTTCAGGAAGGCGTCGCGCACCCACGAGTCCGCGGCGAGGTGGCTGCCGAGGAGCGGCAGGCGCTCGTCGAGCACACCGGCCAGCAGGAGCAGCGAGGACAGGCCGCGCCACAGCCAATCGGCGTACTTGAACGCCACGAGCAGGCTCAGGTTGGCCGCGATCGCGAGCCACAGCACGACCCGTGAGCGGGCCGTGCCGCGCGCCCGCTCGACCCACAAGCCGAAGGCGTAGTTCATGGCCGTCGAGGCCAGCATCACCAGGACCACGACGGGCTCTTCCCAGGCGTAGAACAAGAGGCTCGCTGCCAAGAGCCAGGCGTTGCGGGCGGCGCGCGGCGCGGCCCAGTGGACCGCCAGCACCAGCGGCAGGAACGCGAAGAGGAAGACCTGCGAGCTGAACAGCATCGCGCCGGCTCAGCCCGGGCCTTCGCCCGCGTCCTCGAGGCGCGGGAGCCACGCGAGCACCACCAGACCCGGCAGGCCCAGCGCGCAGACCAGCCAGAAGAAGTCCGCGAAGCCCAGCCACTCGACGAGCACGCCGCTCCAGCGGCCGGCGACCCAGGCGGACAGCCCCATGAGCCCGGTCGAGATCGCGTAGTGCGTGGTCGCGAAGCGCGAGCCCCGCGCGAGCTGCAGCAGATAGACCATGTAGGCCGAGAAGCCGAAACCGTACCCGAGCTGCTCGATGCCGACCACGAGTGCCGCGCCCAGTGGCCCGGGCCGCGCGTGCGCAGCCCACACGTAGAGCAGGTTCGGCACGTTCATGGCGAGCGCCATCGGCCACAGGCAGCGCCACAACCCGACGCGCGCGACGAGCCATCCGCCCGCGATGCCGCCCGAGAGCAACGCCACGACGCCGGCCGTGCCGTAGATCTGGCCCACTTGGGCTTCGCCCAGGCCCAGGCCGCCCGCGGCGCGCGCGCCCAGGAGGAACGGTGGCAGCATCGGCGTCAGCACGGACTCGCCGAAGCGGTAGAGCAGCACGAAGGCGAGGATCGCCGCCCAGCGCGGGCGCGCCACGTACGCGCGCAGGATCTCCCCGACGTGCGCCCGCCCGCCGGCCCCTCGGCCCGGCCCGTCGGCCGACGGCGCGGGCGCCAGGAACCACAGCACCAGCACGCCGGCTCCGTACAGCGCCGCGCCGGCCGCGAACGCCACGCCCCAGGCCGGCCCGCGCTGCAGGCCGCGCGCCAGGAGCTGCGAGCCGGGCTCGCCCTGGAGCAGGCCGGCGAGCGTCACGACGCCGCCCGCGACGAGGATGCGCCCCAGCCGGTAGCAGGCGTTGCGGATCCCGACGTAGGTCTCCTGCTCGCGCTTCCCGAGCGCCAGCATGTAGTAGCCGTCGCAGGCCACGTCGTAGGTGGCCGAGGCCAACGCCAGGGCCACGCAGGCGCCGAGCGTCCACTCCAGCCAACGCGTCGCGGGTGCCGCGCAGGCCAGCGCGGCGAACGCCAGGAACACGACGGCGGCCGACGCGAACAGCCAGCGGCGCTTCGTGCCGTGCAGGTCGACGAACGGACTCCACAGCGGCTTGAGCATCCAGGGCAGCGTCAGGTCGCTGCTCCAGCGACCGACGACCGACGGTGCCGCGCCCATCGCCGCGAGGAACGTGTTCGACGCGGCCTGCACCGCGAAGTAGGGCATGCCCTGCAGCACGTAGAGCCCCGGCACGAACGTCCAGGGCCGGCGGGTGCGCGGGGCTTCCGGCATGGGGCGCGGCGGAGCGTAGCGCGGCCGCAATGGACGGGCGAGGTGTCGCGCCCGTACCCTGTTCCGCCCCAACGGGGAGCCATGGGAATCCAGACCGGAAAGAAGCTGCCGCGCGTCGTGATCGTCGGCCGGCCCAACGTGGGCAAGTCGACCCTCACGAACCGCATGTGTGGCAGCCGCGTTTCGATCGTCGAGCCGACGGCCGGCGTGACGCGCGACCGCGTGGCCGTGCCGGCCGAATTGCGCACCGCGCGCGAGCGCCGCTGGGTCGAGGTCGTCGACACCGGCGGCATCGGCATCGTCGATCGGGACGACCTGGGGCCACTCGTCGAGGAGCAGATTCGGCGCGCGCTCGCGACCGCCGACGTGGTCCTGTGGCTGGTCGACGCGCGTGACGGCATCACGCCGCTCGACGAGGACGTCGCGCGGCGCCTGCGGGGGCTCGCGCGCCCGCTGATCCTGGTGGCGAACAAGGCCGAGAGCCGCGCCCACCAGTGGGACGCGGGCGAGTTCCACCGCTTCGGCGTCTCGGACGGGCCGTACGCCATCAGCGCCCAGAACGGCGAGGGCCTCGACGAGCTCTACACGCGCGTCCTGGAGCTCTTGCCCCCGGAGGAGGAGTTCGCCGAGCCCGCCGCGGCCCCCGTGATGCGCTTGGCCGTGGTGGGCCAGCGCAACGCCGGGAAGTCCACCCTGATCAACGCGCTGGCCCAGGAGCAGCGCATGATCGTGTCCGAGGTCCCGGGGACCACGCGCGACTCGGTCGACGTGCTGTTCGAGCGCGACGGGCAGTCCTTCGTGGCGATCGACACGGCCGGCGTGCGCCGCAAGCGCTCGATCCAGGACGCCATCGAGTTCTACTCCGACGCGCGCTCGCACCGCTCGATCCGCCGCGCGGACGTGGTGATCCTGCTGTTCGACGTCACCAAGCCCATGTCCGGGATCGACAAGGACCTGGCGCGTTACTGCCTCGACCACCACAAGCCGGTGATCCTGGGCGCGAACAAGTGGGACCTGGCCCAGGGCCACACGCCCGAGGAGTTCCGCCGCTACATCGATGCCGAGCTGCCGCAGCTCGACTTCGCGCCGATCGCCTTCCTCTCGGCCCGGGACGGGAAGGGGGTCGAGGAGACGCTCGAGCTGGCGCTGGAGCTCTTCGACCAGGCGCAGCGGCGCGTCACGACCGGCGAGCTCAACCGCGTGCTGGAGCAGGCGCTGGAGGGGCGCGGCCCGTCGGCCGGCGGCCATGCCGTGCGCATCCGCTACGCGACGCAGGCCGAGGTGCGCCCGCCCACGTTCGTGCTGTTCGTGAACGACAAGACGCTCTTGAACAAGGACTCGATCCGCTACCTGCAGAACCGGATCCGCGAGGAGCTGCCGTTCCCGGAGATCCCGGTGCGGATCGTGCTGCGCGACCCGGCCCACGTCGACGAGGAGGAACGCCGTTGAACCCGCTCCGTGCCGCCGCGCTGGTCGCGGTCACCCTGGCCCTGGCACTGGCGCTGTGCGTGGCCTGCGCTTCGGCCGCCGAGCGCCAGGGGAACTGGACGCAGGCCGACGTCGTGATCCCCAGCGAGCGCGTGCTGCGGCAGGCGCTCGTGATCGCGATGCAGAAGAACGGCTTCCCGCCCGGCACCGAGGAGGTCGGCGCGCAGGAGACCGTCTCCTCGGGCTGGAAGGTCGAGCTGCAACCCTTCAAGGGCGATGGCCGACGCCGTCGGGCACACGCCGAGTACGAGGAGCTGGGCCCGCGCGAGTGGCGCATCTACGTGCGTGTCGAGAACGAGACCAACGAGGAGCTCGCCAAGCCGCTGGAGCTCTCGCGCGCCAAGTGGGAACGCGCGCCCGACGACAGCGAGGCGGCCAGCCGCATCGTGCGCTATCTCTTGAACTCCCTGGCGGAGGGCGGCGCGCTGGCGCCGGTCGAGGGGCAGGAGGATGGCGGATGAAGCGCTCGGCTCCCGCCACCGGCCGCACGCGCACGGCGCGGGCCTCGGGCGCGTTGCCTGCACGCCTGCGGACGCTGTTCGAGCGCAACGCCTGCGTGCGCATGCCCGACCCGGGACGCCTCGACGAGGGCTACCAGGTCTACAAGAAGGGCTGGGAGGTGCGGCTCGTGCTCGAGGACGACGGCGAGCTCGACGACGCGCGCCGCCTGCTGGACCAGGCTGGGTTCCGGCCTGGGAAGCCCTACCGCAAGGGGCTCAAGTGGATCCAGCCGGTGTACGGCCGCGAAGCCGTCGAGCGCTTCATCGGCCGCGCGCGCGAGTGAGCACGCCGCCTGGCGGGCCGAGCTCGCCCCTTCCCAAGGCACCTCCGCCGCCGGATCCTCTCGGGCCTTGAGCGAGCACGCCGACAGCCCGCGCGCAGCGGTCGACCTGGGCCTCGAAGCCGACGGTCCGGTCTTGCTCTTCGCCGCGGACGTCGAGGCCGCAGCAGCCGCCTGCGTGGCGCCGTGGGCGCGAGCCGGAGAGCGCGGCCGTCCGAGCGTCGTCGTCCTCCCGGGCGCCGAGGACGGCGCGTCGGCGGCGCGGCTCGCAGCGCTGGGCGCGTCGCGCGTGCGCTTCCTGGCCTCGCCGGAAGGGCGGCCCGAGGCCGACGAGCGTCTGGTGGCGCGTCTCGCGGCGCTGCTCGCCGAGCACGCGCCCGTGACGGTCGTGGCGGTGGCCGGAGCGAGCCAGCGCGCCCGGGCCTGCGCGCTGGGGCTGGCGGCGGCGGCGCGCCGCGGGCCCGAGCGGGCGTTCGTGCTGCTCGAGGCCGGGGGCGGCGTGCGCCGCGTTCCGAGCGACCGCGCGCTGGAGCTGGTGCGTCCAGCACGCGATCCGGCGCTGCCGCGCACGACCGCGGTCGTGTCGACCTGGAACAAGAAGGAAGACGTGCGCGCGAACGTCGACGCGCTGCGCGCGCAGACGCTGCCCTTCGACGAGATCGTGGTCGTCGACAACGCCAGCCGCGACGGGACCGCCAGCATGCTCGCCGCGGAGTTCCCCGAGGTGCGGCGCGTGGTGATGCCGCACGATCGCTACGGCGCCTGCGAGACCTTCAACATCGGGTTCGCGTCCGTCGCGACCGAGCTCACGGCGATCCTGGACGACGACATCGTGATGCCGCCCGACTGGCTCGAGAACACCGTGCTGCGCCTGCTGCGCGAGCCGGCCACCACGGCGATCGTCTCGACCCAGGTCGTCGAGCCCGGCACGCCCGCGGCCTACCTGGCCTCCCCGGCCTTCCGCGCCGAGCGCTACATGTCGACCTTCCGGGGCTGCGCCTCCCTGGCGCGCTCGGACGCGCTGCGGGCCGCCGGCTACTACGACGAGCGGCTGTTCATCTACGGGAACGAGCGCGACCTGACCTGCCGGCTCCTGAACCTGGGGTATCGCGTGCTGCAGTACCCGGGTGCGCACGTGTTCCACAAGACGCCCTTCGGCATCAAGCTGGGCCAGCGCAGCCTGTACTTCCACGCGCGCAACGCCTGGCTCTCGATGCTGAAGTACGCGCCGCTCGCGGACCTGTTGCGCATGCCCTTCCTGGTCGTCACGCGCGTGCTGCTGCGCGGTCGCGCCCGCGAGGAAGAGGGCGCGGTCACCGACGCGACCGGCACGATCGGCGTCGGGCGCGCGCTGCGCGAGACGCCCGGTGCCTGGCGGGTGCTCATCAAGGCCGGCGCCAGCGTGCTGTGGAACGTGCCCTACTGCCTGCGCCGCCGCGCCCCCTGCCGCGCTCCTGACTTCGAGCTGCCGCTCTCCTGACGTGGACGCCGACCCGGACGCCAGCGCGGCGGGCAACGCGGGTCTCGGCCCGGTCTCGGTCGTCGTCGTGAACTGGAACGGCGCGGCCTACCTCGAGGCCTGCCTCTCGGCCGTGCGCGCGCTGTCGGGCCAGGTCGGCGAGGTCATCCTGGTCGACAACGCCTCGACGGACGACAGCCTCGCGCTCGTGCGCGAGCGCTTCCCGGAGGTCCGCGTGCTGGCGCTGCCGGTGAACGCGGGTCCCTGCCCGGCGCGCAATGCCGGCATGCGCGCGGCGCGGCAGCGCTACGTGCTGGCGCTCGACAACGACGCCGTCGTGCGGCCCGACGTGCTGGAGAAGCTCGCGCGCGCGGCGGCTGCCGATGCGAGCATCGCGATCGCCCAGCCGCGCAGCGTGTTCGCGGCGGAGCCGTCGCGCGTGCACTACGACGGCGGTGCGTTCCACTACGCGGGCCTGATCGCGTTGCGCAACTTCTACGCGCCGCTCGAGCGCGCCCGCGGGGCAGGCACGCTGGACGTCGACTGCGCCGTCGCCGTGGCGCTGCTCGTCGACCGCGACCGGCTGCTCGGGCTGGGTGGCTACGACGAATCCATGTTCATCCTGTTCGAGGATCTCGACCTTTCCTACCGGCTGCGCGCCTGTGGCGCGCGGATCGTGTCCGTCGAGGACGCGCTGGTCGACCACCAAGGGGGCACGCCGGGCCTGAGCTTCCGCGAGGGGCCCAGCTATCCGGGGTCGCGCGTGTTCCAGCACTCGCGGAACCGCTGGACCTTCCTGGCGAAGTGCTATCGACGCCGGACGCTCTTGGTCGCGTTGCCGGGGATCGCGCTCTACGAGGCCGCCTGGCTCGCGTTCGCCGTGCTCCAGGGCCACGCTGGCGACTGGTGGCGCGGCAAGCGTGCCTTCCTGCGCGATGGCGCGCGCCGCCGCGCGGACCGCGCGCGCTTCCAGGCCGCACGCGTGGTGCCCGACCGCGAGCTGCTCGTCGGCGGACCGCTCACGATCACGCCGGCGCTCAAGGCTTCCGGGGCGCGCGCGCTGTGCGACGCGCTGCTCTCCGCCGCGCTGCGGGCCTGGTGGGCGCTGGCGCGTCACCTGGCAGCCTGAGACTGCGCCGCGACCTCGTCGCTCCAGCGCCGCAGCAGCTCGAGCTCGGCCGCGGCGAGGCGCGCCTCGGGGTGCAGCCACAGGTACGGCGCGAGCGGCATCTCGCCCTCCTCGATCTCCTCGACGACCTCCGCGGCCTTCGAAGCGCGCGCCTTGGGCTTCAGCGTGCCCCAGGTCGAGAAGTTCAGGTGCTCGCGTCCCTCGTCCGTGTCGCGCACGACGAGCCAGGAAACCGGCGCGACGTAGGCGTACCAGGGCCAGACGGTCTCGTTCGAGTGGCAGTCGTAGCAGGCTCGCCGCAGGACCGCCGCGACCTCGGCCGGCGCCTCCAGCGGGGCCGTGGCCGGCGGGTTCGTGCGCGAGACCGGCACGAACTGGATCACGACGAACGCGAGGAACAGGACCACGCCCGCACGCAGCAGCCAGCGCTTCATGGTGGCGCAGACTAGCACCGGGACGCGGCGCGGGTGAGGTACGAACGTCCCCCGGCGATCGGTTACGCTCGCGCGACGGGCCTCCGTGCGCATCCTCTTCGTCAGCCACAACGTCCCGCCCCACGGGACGGCCGGGACCGAGACCTATACGGCCGAGCTGGCCCGGGCGCTGGCGCGCCGCGGCCACGCCGTGATGGTCTTCGCGGCCTTGAAGGACATCCGCCGCCGCGAGGGGCGCGTGCTGGCGCGCGAGGCGCAGGGGGTCGCGATCCGCGAGATCGTGAACAACCTCTACCACGCGAACCTGCGGGGCACCTGGCACAACCCGCGCGTCGAGCGCGCCTTCGCCGCCGTCCTGCGCGAGCATCGGCCGGAGGTCGTGCACGTCCAGCACCTCTTGTATCTCTCCGCGGGCTGTCTCCGGCTGGCCCGCGAGGCCGGCGCGCGCGTCGTGTTCACGCTGCACGACTACTGGCTGACGTGCGCGCGCCTGGGACAGCGCGTGCACGCCGACGGCGCCGTCTGCCACACGGTCGACTTCGCGCGCTGCGGGACCTGCCTCGTGAGCCACGCCTGGACCCAGCCCCGCGCGGCGCGCGTCGTGGGTCCCTGGATCGCGGCCTTGCACGAGGTCACCGGGCTCGACCTCTCGGGCGCGGCGCGCCGCGCGCGCAGTGCGCTGGAGCCTGCGGCGGCGCGCGCCTCGCCGCCCGCGCCGGCTCCCGAGGAGCGCGCGGCGTCCGCCACGACGCGTGGCGACGCGCCGGAAGGGGCGCACGGCGCCACGGCCGAGGCCCCTGCGCCGCTCGCGCCGGGATCGGAGCCTGCGCCCGCGTCCGCCGCGGCGTCGGCCTTGGCGCGCGCGGCCGAGGAGCGGGCCCGGGCGCTGCGCGCGGAGGTCGGCGGGGCCGTCGACCTGTTCCTGGCGCCCAGCCGCTTCCTGCGCGAACGCTTCCTGGCCGAATGGGGCCTCGATCCGGCGCGCATCGAGCACCTGCCGTTCGGCTTCGACCGCGCGCGCTTCGGCGGCGCGCGCCGCCCGTCCCCCGACGGGCGTTTCCGCGTGGGGTTCCTGGGCACGCTCGTGCCGCTCAAGGGGCCGCACGTGCTGCTCGAGGCCTGGTCGCAGATCCCCGCCGGGCTGCGCGCGCGCGCGCGGCTCGTGGTTCACGGCCCGGCGCGCGGCGGTCAGGCCTACCACGAGCACCTGCTGGGGCTGGCGCGCGCGGCGGGCGCGGAGCTGCCCGGACCGTTGACCCGCGACGAGGTCGGGCCGTTCCTGCTCGCGACGGACCTGCTCGTCGTGCCCAGCCTGTGGTTCGAGAACTCGCCGCTCGCGATCCAGGAGGCGATCGCCTGCCGCACGCCGCTCGCCGCGTCGGACCTCGGCGGCATGCGTGAGCTCGTCGTGCCCGGAGAGAACGGCCTGTTGTTCCCGGCCGGCGACGTCGCAGCGCTGGCGCGCCACTTGGCCGACGCGATCGCCGGGCGCGCGGGCCTCGAGCGGTGCTACGCGAATGCGCCTGCGCTGCTCGACTTCGAGGAGCACGTCGACCGCGTGCTGGCGCGCTACGCGCGGGGGGCCAGGCCGTGAGGATCGTGCTGGCCTGCGCTCCGGATCCGGCAGCCGTCGCACGCGCGCGCGCGCTGGCGAGCGCGCTGGATGGTGCAGGGATCGCGGCGCTGGTCCTGTGCGCCGCGCGCGGCACGGGCGAGCCGCGCATCGAGCGCGTGGCGGGCCTGGCGCGCCTCGTGCGCACGGATCCCGCGCCGTGGCACTGGCAGCGCTCGTCGTCGGCGGCCGCTGCGCGGCTGGTGCGTGAGCTGCTCGCCGCCGAGCAGGCCGCGGCGCTGCTCGTCGTCTCCAGCCGCGGGCTCGCCCACGACCTCGTCGCGACGGCGCAGGCCGCCGGGGTCCCAAGCCTCGTCGACCTGGCCGACCGCGGGCTCGCCTGCCTCGTCGGCGACCGGCAGCGGCGCGACGCGCCGGGTCCATGCCAGGCGCCGCTCGCGCCCGCTCCCTGCCTGGCGTGCGCGGAGGCCGACCCCGAGCAGGGACCGACGCCCTGGGTGCCGCTCGAGGCGCGCTGGATGCGGGTCGCGGAGCGCCGGCGCGACGCGCTGCGCGAGCTGCAGCTCGCACGGCTCGTGCTCGTGCACGACGCGGCCGAGATCGAGCGCGCCCGGGTCGAGCTCGGGGACGGTCTCGCGGGCGTGGCCTTCCACGTGGTCGGCGCCGCGTTCGATGCCCGCGAGCTGGCCGGCCTGCTGCACACGACCTGCGCCGACGGCGCGCCCGAGCGCGGGCCGGAACCCGGCTGGTGGGTCGAGCGCCTGCGCTCCGAGACCGAGCGCGTCTGGGACGCGGCCTGGCGCGCCGCGCGGGAGGGGGCTTGAGCGCGCGACGCCGCAGCTCCACGGCGCGCGCCGGCCTGCTCGCGCTGACGTTCCTGTGCGCCTGCGCCGGCGCGCCGCGCCAGCCGTCGTCCGAGGCACGCGTCGTGCCGCTCACCGAGTTGCCCGCGGCGCACCGCGCGGCCTGGGAGGCCTGGTTGCGGGGGTCCGCGCACTTCGAGCTCGAGCGCGCGCACGTCGAGCGCGACCCTGAGCTCGCGCGCTTCGTCGTCGACAACCTCGTGCGCGAGCTGGTGCGCGGCTACGAGCGCAACGCATTCGCGCGACCGGGAGGCGAGCCGGGTCGCTTCGAGCGCGCGCAGGCCGACCTGGTGGCCTTCGCGGACGCGTCGAGCCCAGTGCTGGCCGAGCTGCTGCGCGCGCCGGACGGAGTCGTGGCCTTCCTGTGCGCAGACCGGCTCGTGGCGATCGGCGCGCGGGCCGTGCCGCACGTCACGCCGTTGCTCTCCGACGCCCGACCCGAAACGCGCCGCAAGGCGGCCGAGCTGCTCGGGCGACTGCCGCACGCCGGCGCCGCCGAGGTCGCGGTCCAAGAGGCCCTGGCCCAGCGCGCGGAGCACGACCCCGAGTGGCCGGTGCGCGCCGAAGCCGCCCGCGCCCTCGGCGCGCGCGGTCGCGCTCACACGCACCGGGGGTACGCCATGGGGGTCCTGCTGCGCGTCGTGCGCGACCCCGACCGGACCGTGGCGGCCTCGGCGGCCGAAGGTCTGGCGCTGCTCGGGGAGCAGCGCGCGATCCCGCGCCTGGCGGCCGAGATGGAACGCGCCGCGGGGCGGGGCGAACCGGCCGTGGTCAGCGCGATCGAACGCGCGCTGCGCACGCTGGCCGGCGACGGGAAGCGCCGCTCCGCGGCCGAGTGGCGCGCGTACTCCCCGCCCTGAGGTTCCCCGAGGCGCGCTCCCCCACGGGTCGTGTCCGGCGCCTCGCGGCCCCCCCCGGAGCTGGGGGGGCCCGCTCCGCGGAGCCCCGCCGGGAGGCGGACGTTGACTTGGCCCGGAGGAAGTCGCATACCGCCGGGATGGCGCTGCTACGTCCCCCGGGCGCGACCCGATGACCGACTGGACCTTCCGTCGGCGCCAAGGCGCCTGCCAGGCCTGCGGCAAGACCTTCGAGGACGGCGAGCGCCACGCCTCGTCGCTCTCGATCCTGAGCGAGGCGCTGGCGCGCGAGGACCTGTGCTCGGGCTGCTGGCTCGGCCGGCCCGGCCGCGAGGAGCTGTTCCACTGGTTCACGCGCCACCGCCTGGGCAAGCGCGGCTTGCAGCTCGATCTCGCCACGCTCGAGGCGCTCTTCGTGCGCCTCGAGGGGCGGCCCGAGCTGCGCGTCCGCGAGATGCGCTACCTGCTCGCGCTCCTGCTGCTGCGCAAGCGGCGGCTCAAGCTCGACCGGATCCTGCGCGAGGCTGGCGGCGAGGCGATGCTCGTGCACCGGCCGCGGCGCAAGGAGTCCTTCCAGGTCTACGTCTTCGACTTCACGCCGGAGCGCACGGCGGAGCTGCGCGCCGACCTCGTCCTGCTCCTCGAAGGCGCGGAGCCCAGCGGACGGGAGGGCGAGAGCGGGCCGGCCGCGGACAGGGCGGGGCGACGGACGGACGGGGAGAACGAAGGTGAGGCCGAGGGCGGGGCCGAGGGCGGGGCCGCGCCGGAGGAGCGGGCCGGTGTGCCGTCGTCGGGCGCGCGCGCCGTGGCGGCCAGCGCGCAATAGCAGCGCGGCCGGACGCGACCAGCCCCGAGCGTCAAGAAATCGTGCTGCGTCCCAAAAACGGGAAAATCGGCGCGTGGATCGCAGGGCTGGGGATCGAGCCAGCCCCCGACCACAACCCCTAGGGGTACTTACGCTTTGACAACGCCACTTCTGGGGGCCTGCGGAGGCCGCGCACCGTCGGCGGCGGCTTCCAGGGCCAGTGCGGGGCGCGTCACCCCACCCGCGCCCAGACGATCCCGTGGACAGCCGCGAAGTGGCATTGAAAGATGCCTACGTGGTGGTCGGTGGCAGACAGTGGCAAGCAGCTCGCCGTCCGGCGGGCTGCAGTGGGGGGCCTATCCGTGTTTCACGGTGAGTCGACCCACGTCCTGGACGCGAAGTTCCGCTTGGTCGTGCCCAAGCGGATCGCGGACCACCTGGGGCGCGGCGCGGAGGGGGCCAAGACCTGCTTCCTGACCCGCGGCCAGGACCGCTGCCTCTACCTGTTCTCGAAGGAAGGCTTCGAGCGCGCGATGTCCTCGCTGCGCCTCGCGTCGTTCGGCGGCGACGAGCAGCGCGCGGCCTCGCGCGTCTTCGCCGCGAACACCTTCGAGCTCGAACTCGACGGCTCGGGCCGCGTGCTCGTGCCCGAGAAGCTGCGCAGCCAACTCGGCGAGGAGCGCGAAGTCGTCGTCATCGGCAACTTCGGCCACGCCGAGATCTGGGGCAAGCGCGCCTGGGAGGAGTACCAGGCGCGCAACGAAGGGCTCTTGGACCGGATCGATCGGATCCTGGGCGACCAAGGGCGAGCAACCTGACCGGCGTCGGGCCTGCGGAGGGAGGGGGGAAGTGTTCGAGGCGGAAATGGAAGAGCACGCTGTGCACGGAGCGCCCGGGGGGGAGTCTCCGCGTCACGTGTCGGTGCTCGCCGGACCCGTGGTCGAACTCCTCCGCGGCCTGACGCCCGGTCTCCTCTCGGGCTGGATCGTCGACGCGACGGTCGGCCTCGGCGGGCACGCGGAACGCGTGCTCGACGCGTTGCCACAGGCGCGCGTCCTGGGCTGCGACCGGGATCCGCGCGCGCTCGAGCTGGCCCGCGAGCGGCTGGCGCGCTTCGGCCCGCGCGCGCGTCTCGTGGCAGCGCGGCACAGCGAGCTCGCGCGCGTCGTGCCGGCGTCGATCGAGCTGGCCCCGGCCGCGTTCCTGTTCGACCTGGGCGTGTCGTCCATGCAGCTCGACGAGCCCGAGCGCGGCTTCAGCTTCCAGGCCGATGGCCCGCTCGACATGCGCATGGACCCGGGGCTCGACCGCACGGCGGCCGACATCGTCAACTCCTGGGACGAGCGCGACCTCGCGGACCTGTTCTACTTCGAGGGCGGCGAGACCCGCTCGCGCGCGGCCGCGCGCGCGATCGTGGCCGCGCGCCGCCGCGCGCCGTTCCTCCGCACGGGCGCGCTGGCCGACTGCGTGGCCGCCGCGCTCGGCGGGCGCTCGTCGAAGATCCACCCCGCGACGCTCGTGTTCCAGGCGCTGCGGCGCGCCGTGAACCAGGAAGGGGAGGAGCTCGCTTCGGCGCTGGCGGCCGCCGAGCGACTGCTCGCGCCCGGCGGGCGGCTGCTCGTGATCTCGTTCCACTCGGGCGAGGACGCCGTGGTGAAGCGCCACCTGGCCGCGCTGGCGCGCACGGGACGCTTCACGCTGCTCACGAAGAGCCCGGTCGAAGCCGACCTCGCCGAGCGACGCGCCAACCCGCGCGCGCGGTCGGCCAAGTTGCGCGCCGTCGAGCGCGCGCACCAGCCGGATTCGGGCGGGACCCGCCCCGACCTGGTCCCCGACGCCCCGCTCGGGCCGGAGGGCGCTCCGTGACGCGCGCGCTGCTCTTGGGCGGGCTGCTCGTGGGCACGCTCGTGCTGGGGCTCCTCACGGCCATCCTGCAGTCGCACAACCGCGGGGAGGGCGCGCGGCTGGACGCCCTCCGCGAGGAGTGCCTGCTCCTCGAGGCCGTGCAGGGCGCGCAGCGCTCCGCGATCGTCGAACTCGACCACGGTCCGCTGCCCGCACCCGCGAGCGGCGTGGACTCCAAGAGCGCCGTCCAACGCGCACGAGGTGCCCAGTGAACGCGACCCGCGCCGAACTGCGCCCCGGCCTCGTGTTCCTGGGCATCGGTGCCGTGCTGGCGCTGGTCGCCGCGCGCACGGCGATCATCGCGCTCGATGCGGAGGGCGAGCAGCCCGCGAACCTGCGCCGTCTGCCGGTGATCCCCGCCGCCTTCGAGATCTGCGACGCGGCCGGCGTGCCCATGGCCGGCTCGGCCGAGTACATCGAGCTCGTCACCTCGCCCAACGCGATGTGGCAGGCCCACACGCCCGATGCGATGGCGCGCTTCGTCGCCGACGCGTTGGGCGAGCCCGAGGCGGCGCCGGCGTTGCTCGAGCGCATGCTGCCCGACGGCGCTCGAAAGGGCTGGATCACGTGCAGCCGCGAGCCGCTCGTGCTCGATCCCCAGGCCGCGGCGCGCGTCACGGCCTGGATCGCCGGGGCGGTGTTCGATCCCGATCGCCCGCCCGCGCCCGTGGCCGGCTTCGCGGTCGTGCCGGGCGCACTGCCGGGCGAGTACCGCGTCGCCTGGCACCCCGAGACCGCGCTGTCCGAGCGGGCGCGCGCGGTCCACGGCTACGACAAGCCGCGCGAGTGGACGCGCCGGCTCGGCGACGGGCTGTGCGCCGCGGTGCGCGGCGAGCCCCTGCCGAGCGGCCCGGCCGCGGACGAGGAGCGCTCGAAGGCGCGCGAGGAGATCTGGCGCGCGCTGCTGCCGTCCCAGTTCCGCGTCGTGCGCAAGGACGTGCCCCCGAGCCGCGCGCCGGCGCTGGCGGCCGTGCTGGAGCGCGAGCGCGTCCAGCCGCTCCAGATGGAGATGCGCCGCAACGCGCGCCGCGTCTACCCGGTGCAGGGCGGCCAGCGCGGCGCCGAGACGCCCGTGGCGGTGCTCGGGCGCTGGAGCACGCTCGAGGCGGACGACGCGCGCAAGGCGGCCGCGGCGCGCCTGCGCCTGTCCACCGACGACGCGGTCTGGACGCCCGCGGACCGGGCCCAGTTCGCCGAGCTGTCCGCCGCGCTGGTCTATCAACCGAGCCCGACGAGCGGCCTCGAGCTCTTGTCCTGGAACCTGCTCGCGCGCGAGGAGTACGCCTGGGTCGGCCGCCGCGGCGAGGAGTACACGTTCCTCCTCAACCAGGCCCCCCGGCGTCCGCTGCACCGCTACTTCCAGGAGCTCGTGCCGGGCGATCCGACGCCGCGGGTGATCACGACCATCGAGCTCGGGTTGCAGCGGCGCGTGCGCGCGCTGCTCGAGGAGACCGTCGCCAAGCACCGCCCGGCCCTGGCGCAGGCCATCGTCGTCGACGTGGCGAGCGGGGACGTGCTGGCAGTCGACGCCCTCGACGTGTACGGGATGGGCGGCTTCGCCCCGACCATGCACACCTTCACGCCCGGCTCGACGTTCAAGGTGCCGATCATGGCCTGCGCCCTGGACACCGGCGACGTGCGGCCCGCGGATCGCTTCGACTCGGAAGATGGCAACTTCCGCATCGAGGGTCGCGCGATCCGCGAGGCCGAAGGCGGCGACAACAAGGGAGTCGTCACGGCGGCCCAGGGTCTCGCCTACTCGATCAACGCCGTGCTCGTGCAGATCGGCACGCGCGTCGACGACGATGCCCTGCACGGGCGGCTCGCGGGCCTGGGCTATGGCCGCTACCCCGACGCGGGACTCGGCAGCGAGCGGCGCGGCCTGTTCAGCTCGCCGCCCTGGAAGAAGAAGTACACGCACGCCTCGGTGTCGTTCGGACACGAGATCTCCGTGACGCTGTGGCAGCACGCGCAGGCCTTGGCGACGATCCTGCGCGGCGGACACTTCCGGCCGCTGCGGCTGGTGCGCGCCGTCGAGTGGAACGGGCGCCGGGAGGAGGCCCCGCTCGTCGAGGATCATCCGCTCCAGGCGCGGGACCCGTTGGGGCCCGCGGCCTGCGCCGAGGTGCGCGAGATGATGCGCCTGGGCGCGGAGATCGGCACGGGCAAGGACGTGACCAAGCCGATCCGCGCCAGCGTGGACGTGGGCACCAAGACCGGCACGGCGCAGAAGGTGCCGGGCGAGCTGTGCCTGCACCTCGAGCTGCAGCACAACCTCGAGCACGGCTGTCGGGGCGCGAAGGCCTGCCGGCAGGAGCTGGCGCGGAGTGGTCGGCCACCGCACCGCAACTGCTACACGAGCTCGATCTGCGCCTTCGGCCGGCTGCGCGAGGGCGGGCGCGAGGTCATGGTCCTGGTGGTCGTCGACGAACCACGCGGCGGGCAGCGCTTCGGCTCCCAGGTCGCGGGACCAGCCGGGATCGGCATCCTGCAGGAGGCCTTGGGCCTGACCGTGCTGGGCCAGGCGCCGATCGAGATCGGGGCCGATGGCTTCCGCGCGATCGAGGCCAGCCACGATCCCGGCGCCGCCGAGTCCCCCTGGAAGGAGGACGCCGATGGACCTCGCTGAGCTCGTGCGCGAGCTGGGCGGCGAGCTGCACCGCGCGCCACGCGCCGGCGCGCGCGTCGACGGCGTCCGGCTGGACAGCCGGCAGGTTCGCCCCGGTGACCTGTTCTGCGCGGCGGGCGGTGCGCGCGCCGACGGCGCGCAGTTCGCCGTCGACGCGGTGCGGCGCGGCGCAGCGGCGGTGCTCGCCGCGCGCGAGCTCGAGCTCCCGGACGGCGCCGGGCTGTGGATCCACCCCGCGCCGCGGCGCGTGGCGGGCGAGGCCGCGGCGCGCGTCCTGGGCCAGCCGGCGCGCGGGCTGTTCGTGGCCGGCGTGACCGGCACGAACGGCAAGACCACGACTGCGCACCTGATCGGTCATCTGCTGTGGGCCGCGGGCCGGCGTCCAGCCGTGCTGGGGACGGCCGGCAACCGCCTGGCGGACGGCGTGCTGCAGCCGGCGACGCACACGACTCCGGACGCACCCGCGCTCCACGAGCTCATCGCGCGCCACCGCGCGCTGGGCGGTGATTCGATCGCGATGGAGGCCAGCTCGCACGCGCTGGATCAGGAGCGCACGGCGGGCCTGGAGTTCGACGTGGCGATCTTCACGAACCTGACCCGCGATCACCTCGACTACCACGGGGACTTCGAGTCCTACGCGCGCGCCAAGCAGCGGCTCTTCGAGAGCCTGCGCCCGGGCGCCACGGCCGTGGTGAACGCCGACGACCCGGCCTCGGAGCGCATGTCCGCCGCAGCGCGCGCGCGGAACGCCGAGGTCGTGACCTACAGCGCACGCGATCGCGGCGACTTGTGCGCCTCGGACCTCCGCTCGAGCCTGCGTGGTACGCACCTGATCCTGCATGGGATGGGGATCTCGCGGACCAGGCTGTGGCTCCCGCTGGCCGGGCGGTACAACGTCGAGAACGCCCTGGCCGCCGCCGCGTGTGCGCTCGTGTCGGGGGCGAGTCCCTCCAGGATCCTGGAGGGACTCGCCAACGCGCACGGAGCCCCGGGCCGGCTCGAGTCCGTGCCCACGCGCGGCCGCGGGTTCACCGTGCTCGTCGACTACGCGCACAGCGAGGACGCGCTCCAGAACGTGTGCCGCACGCTGCGCCAGGCGCTCGCGGCGCCGGCCGACGAGGACGCGGCCCCGGCCACCAATGGCCGGCTGATCGTGGTCTTCGGTGCCGGCGGCGACCGCGATCAGGGCAAGCGCGCGCCGATGGGGCGCGTCGTGAACGAGCTCGCCGACCTGGCGATCGTGACCAGCGACAACCCGCGCAGCGAGGATCCCGCGCGGATCCTCGGCGACATCGTCTCCGGCATGCAGCCGCCGCGCGCGCGCCGCATCGTCGAAGAGGACCGGCGTCGCGCCATCGAGCTGGCCTGCGGCGAGGCGCGCCCGGGCGACGTGGTCCTGATCGCCGGCAAGGGCCACGAGACGACCCAGACGATCGGTGTCGAGGCGCACTCCTTCGACGACCGCGCCGTGGCGCGGGAGGTGCTCGGTTGAACCCGTTCCGCATCCGCGAAGTCCTGAACGCGACCCGCGCGACCCTGGCCTCCGGCGACCCCGGCCGGCTGTGCTCGGGTGTCTCCACCGACACGCGCACGCTGGCCCCCGGCGAGCTGTTCGTGGCCTTGCGGGGACCGAGCCACGACGGCAACCGCTTCGCGCGCGAAGCCGCCGGCCAGGGGGCCGCGGCGCTCGTCCTGTGCGCGCCGGACGGCGCAGTCCCGCCCGAAGCCGCCGCGGTCGGGCGCGAGATCCCCGTGCTCCTGCATCCCGATCCGCGCGCGCTGCTGGCGGAGCTCGCCACGTGGCATCGCGCGCGCCTTCCGGCGCGCGTGATCGGCGTGACGGGCTCCTGCGGGAAGACGACCACCAAGAACGTGCTGCTCGAGCTGCTCGGCTCCCGCCTGCGCGTGGCCGGTTCGCCCAACTCGTTCAACAACGACATCGGCGTGCCCTTGACGCTGTTCCGCGCCGACGACGACACCGAGGCGCTGGTCGTGGAGCTCGGCACGAACGGGCCGGGCGAGATCGCCGCGCTGGCGCGCATCGCGCGACCGGACGCGGGCATCGTCACCACGGTCGGCGCGGCGCACCTCGAGGGCTTGGGCTCGCTGGCGGGCGTCGCGGCCGAGAAGGGCGCGCTCGTCGAGTCGATCCCCGAGGACGGCTTCTGTGTCCTCAACGCGGACAATCCCTGGACGCGCTCGATGCAGAAGCGCGCGCGCTGCCGCGTGCTGACGTTCAGCCTGGAGGGCGAGGGCGACCTCGACGCCCGCGACGTGTGGTTCCACCCGGGCGGCACGACCTTCCGGCTGGAGTCCACGGAGATCACGTCGCCGCTCCTCGGCCTGCACAACGTGCAGAACTTGCTGGCCGCGCTGGCGGCTTGTCGCGGACTGGGCCTGGAGCTCGCGGAGGTCTTGCCGGCCGTGTCCCGGCTGCGCGCGGGACGCGGGCGTCTCGACCGCATCCAGTGCGGCCGCCTCACGCTGATCGACGACAGCTACAACGCGAACCCGGAGTCGGCGCGCGCCAGCGTGCGCACCCTGGCTGGCCTGCACGGCCACCGGCGGCGCGTGCTCGTCCTGGGCGACATGCTGGAGCTCGGCGCGCACGCGGCCGAGCTGCACCACGAGATCGGCGCCGAAGCGGCCCGCAGCGGGATCGACGTGCTGGTGCTCGTCGGCGAGCTCTCGCGCGCGGCCGGGGCCGGTGCCTTGCAGTCCGGCATGCCCGCCGCGCGCGTCCTGCACGTCGCCGACACGGACGAAGCCCTGGCCTGCGTCCCGCGCATCCTCGACGCGGGCGACGTCGTCCTGGTCAAGGGCAGCCGCCGCACGGGGCTCGATCGCCTGGTCCAGTTCCTGCTCGAGCGCGAGCGTGCGCAGGAGCACGCAGCCTGATGTTTCCCGGCATCTTCGACGACCTGCTCGGGATCGGCCTGTTCGGCTACATCTCGTTCCGGATGGCCATGGCGGCGCTGACGGCCTTCGCGCTGGCCATCGTGCTGGGTCGCCCGACGATCGCCTGGCTCTCCGCGCGCAAGGTGCGCGAGGGCGTCAAGGGCGACTCCGACGAGCTCGATCGCGCCACTGCGTCGAGCGGCAAGCGCGACACGCCCACGATGGGCGGCAGCTTCCTGGTGGCCGCGCTGCTCGGCTCGGTCGTGCTGTGGGGCCGGCTGGACAACATTCACGTGGTGCTGGGGATCCTGCTGACCCTGGGCCTGGCCGCCACGGGCTTCGTCGACGACTTCAAGAAGCTGACGGTGCTGAAGTCCAAGGGCCTCACGCCGCGCGCGAAGATGGTCGGGCTCACGGTCGCGACCGTGTTCGCCGTGGGCGGTTTTGCCTACTACGCCTGGAGCACCGGCCGCTGGACGCTCTTGGACCTGTTTCCGCCGATCCTGAAGGACGCGCGCGTTCCGCTGGCTGCGCTGGGGCTCGCGGGCGTGTTCCTGTACGTGGTCTTCCAGTGGTTCGTCGTGGTCGGCACCAGCAACGCCTGCAACATCACCGACGGGCTCGACGGCCTGGCCGCGGGTTGCATGATCATCGCCGGGCTCACGCTGGCGGTCATGTGCTACGTGACCGGACGCCCCGACTGGGCGCTGTACTTGGGCCTGCCGCACGTCTCGGCCGCCTCCGAGATGGCGGTGGTCGGCGGCGCCCTGTGCGGCGCCTGCATGGGGTTCCTCTGGTACAACGCCCATCCGGCGCGCGTGTTCATGGGCGACTCGGGATCGCTGCCGCTGGGCGGGCTCCTGGCGTGGATGGCCCTGGTCGCGAAGCAGGAGCTGGTCCTGCCGCTGCTCGGCTTCGTGTTCTTCGCGGAGCTCATGTCGAGCTTCCTCCAGACCCAGTGGTACCGCCGCTCGGGCGGCCGGCGGCTGTTCACGATGGCGCCGATCCACCACGGGCTGCAGCTCAAGGGCGGCATCTTCCGGCCCGGTCCGCGCCCGTGGCCCGAGACGCAGATCGTGACGCGCGCCTGGATCGTGGCCGCGCTGTGTGCCATGGCCAGCCTGTCCCTGCTCAAGGTGCGGTGACATGGCACGCTTCAAGGGAGCGGCGGCGCTGCCGCCGGGGATGATCGTCCCGCGCGAGAAGCAGCTCGGTCTGTTCGATCGGCTGGAGGAACTGCGCGCGCGCTCGCTGGAAGTCGATCCCGCCGGCCCGGCGATCCGCCTGTTCTGGATCGTGCTGACGCTCTCGGGTGCCGGATTGCTCGTGCAGGCCAGCCACGCCGCGACGACGCAGGCGCCCGACGCCTTCTGGAGCGGGCTGTGGAGCCAGGTGTTCTTCCGCGCCGCGGCGCTGGGAGCGCTGCTCATGGGGTTCCGCTTCGGCCCGGCCGGCGTGCGGCGCTTCCTCCCGTTCCTCGTGGTGCTGTCCCTGGTGGCGCTGGCCTTGGTCTACGTGCCCGGCATCCCCTCGGCGGTGAACGGGTCGCGGCGCTGGCTGCCGCTGCCGGGTGGCCTCACGTTCCAGCCCTCGGAGCTGGCGCGCATCGTCATGATCCTGTGGGTCGCCGACCGCTGCATCCGGCTCGGACCGGACGTCACGGATTGGAAGCGTGGCGTGTGGCCCATGCTGCGCCTGGGGCTCGTGGCCTTCACCCTGATCGTGTGCGAGACGGACCTGGGCGGCGCGCTGCTGTTCCTCCTGTGCTTCCTGATCACGATGTGGTCCGGCGGCGCGCGCCTGAGCCACGTCTCGGGGCCGTTCGTGTTCGCCGTGGGCGCCGCGCTCCTGGCGCTCTTGGCCGGCGTCTCCTACGTCCAGCACCGCCTCGAGATGTGGCTGGGCCGCGCTCAGAACGACCAGGTGCTGCGCTCGACCGAGGCCATCGCCAGCGGCGACTGGTTCGGAGTGGGCCTCGGCCAAGGCCTGTTCCGCAACGCCGGCGTACCGTATCTCGAGTCGGACTACGTGTTCGCGCTCGTCGGCGAGGAGCTCGGGTACCTGGGCCAGCTCGGGCTGATCGCCCTGTTCCTCTCCTTCCTGTGGTACGGGCTGCGGCTGGTCCTCTCGATCCACGACCGCTTCGCCGCGCTGTGCTGCTTCGGCCTCGTGCTCTCCGTCGCGCTCCAGGCCATGGTGCACCTGCAGGTCGTCTCCGGCCTGGCCCCGCCCAAGGGCATGACCCTGCCCTTCGTCTCCCACGGCGGCACGTCTCTCGTCGTGTCGTCGCTCGCGGTCGGACTCGCCCTCGGCGCAGCCCGTTCGCGCAAGTCACCCCACCCTTCCGTCCCCGACAGCCAGGCGGCCTGAGCCGCCGAGAAGCCCCACCCACCGGCCATGCAACAGATCGAACGCTACGGCGTCATCGCACTCGTCTTCCTGCTCGTCACGATCGTCGCCATCTCCTTCTGGGGCGACAGCAAGTCGCCCGGCTTCTGGTCGCGGATCACCGGCAAGAAGCCGACGGAGGTCGCCAAGCTCGAGACGCCCACGCCGCCCCCGGGCCCCGTGATCGACGGGCCGCCGCTGACCCGCGAGCTTCCGTCGCCGACCCCGCAGCCGGAGCCGGTGCCTGCTCCCGATCCGATCGTCGGCCAGGTCGGGGCGAACCCGGCCCCCACGCCGGGGCGCGAGCTCGAGCCCAGGCCGCTCGAGACCTGGCAAGCGCCGCGGCCGGAACCGGCTCCCGCGCCGCGTGAGAAGCTCCCGCCCACGCGTCCCGCGCTCCCGGCGGCCAACGAGTACGTCGTCCAGCGCGGCGACTCCCTGGCGAAGATCGCGCGCAACGTGCTGGGCGCGGAGTCGCGCTGGACCGAGATCGCGCAGTTGAACCCGCGCGTCGATCCGCGCGCGCTGGTCGTGGGCGAGAAGCTGGCGCTGCCCTCCGCTGCCGCCGCGCCGAAGCCGTCGACGCCCGAGCTGGCGAAGAAGCCCGTCGCGAAGGCCGCGCCCGAGCTCAAGAGCGCCCCGGCGTCGCGCTCGGTCACCGTGCAGAAGGGGGACACGCTGCGCTCGATCGCGCGCCGCGAGTTGGGCGACGAGCGGCGCTGGAACGAGATCGTCGGCCTGAACCCGGGCCTCGATCCCCAGAAGCTCGCCATCGGCACGCGCCTGCGACTGCCGGCCAAGAGCGGCGAGCTGCTGGCCGCCGCGGCCCCGGCGTCCTCCGTCCCCGCCGACCGGCCGCGCGTGCGATGAAGCCCGTCCCCCGACTGCTCCTGCTCCTCGGCTGCGTGCTGGTCGCGGCGCTGGTGTGCCCCGGGGCCGCGCGCGTCGCGGCCGAGGACCTGTTCGGACCCTACGCCGAGGACCACGACGCGGCCGGCGAGCTGCTGGCGGACGCCGGCCTCCTCGACGTCCAGCACCCCACGCACCATGCCGACGACGGCGCGGGTCCGGTCGACGGGCACGACGAGCCCTGACGCGCCCGGTCACCGCGCGCGGCCCGGCCTGCGCGTCGCCTTCGCGGGCGGCGGCACCGGCGGCCATGTCGTGCCCGGGCTGCACCTGCTGGCGGACGCGCGCGCGCGCGGCGCGGAGCCGGCCGATCTCGTGTGGTTCACGAGCGGCCGGCCCGTCGAGGAGCGCGTGTTCGCGGGCGCTCTGGACCTGCTGGCGGAGATCCCGCACGAGCGCCTGGCGTTGCCGCTCGAGCGGCGCGGCGGTGGTGCCCCCTCGCGCGCCGGGCTCGTGCTGCGCGCGCCCGGCGCCGTGATCCACGCCCGTCGCGCGCTCGTGGCGCACCGCACCGAGGTGCTGCTCGGGCTGGGTGGCTTCGCGTCCCTGCCGGCGGTCGTGGCGGCCAGGGGCTTGGGGATCCCGGTGGCGTTGCTCGAGGTCAACGCCGTGCGCGGCGCGGCGACGCGCTGGCTCGCGCGCGCCGCTCGGCGCGTGCTGTTCGCCTTCGAGCCGGACGCGGCGCGCCCCGGGCGCGACCTGTGCACCGGACCGCCGCTCTCGCCCGCGCTGGCGCGCGGCGCGCCCGAGGCTGCGGCCGTGCGCGCCGCGCGCCTGTCGTTCGGCCTCGATCCCGAGCGCCCGGTGCTCCTGGTCCTGGGCGGCAGCCAGGGAGCCAGCGCCCTGAACGCCTTCGTGCGCACGAACCTCCCGCGGCTCATCGGCGGCGGCCTGCAGGTCTTGCATCAGACCGGGCCGGGGAAGCTGGCCGAGGCGGCGCCGCCAGCTTCTGGCTACCACGCCAGCGAGTACTTCGACCCGGCGCAGCGCGCGCTGGAAGCCGCCACGGTCGCGCTGTGCCGCGCCGGTGCGTCGACCTTGTGCGAGGTCGCGGCGCTGCGCTTGCCAGCCTTCGTCGCGCCTTACCCGCGCGCGGCCGACGACCACCAAGCGCGCAACGCGCGCGCACTGGGCCGCGGCGTGCGCGTGGTCCGCGACGACGAGCTCGGCGCGTGGACCGCCGACGCGCTGGCGCGCCTGGCCTCGGCGTCCGGAGCGGCCGAGCGTCGCGCGCTGTCGGCGGAACTCGAGCGGGCGTTGCCTCTGGACGGCGCGCAGCGGATCTGGCACGAACTGGGCGCGATCGCGCGCGTGTCGTGCTGACTTGTCCACGGCGCGTGGACAGTGCGTGGAGAAGCGCGCCGATCGAGGGGGGGGCAATGAACGAGACGAACATCCCTGAGCTGCGCGCTGCGTCCTCGGGCGCCAACGCGACCCGCGCGCGCCTGCCGTCGCGCGTGCACTTCGTCGGCGCGGGGGGCGCCGGACTGTCGGGTGCGGCGCTGCTGCTGCTCGAGCGGGGCCACCAGCTCTCCGGCCACGATCGCGCTGTGTCGGGCTTCGTCGACGCGCTGCGCGCGCGCGGCATGCCCGTCGCCGTGGGCCAGAGCGATGCGCGGCTCCTGGGCCACGACGTGCAACTCGTCGTGCGGTCCGCGGCGATCGGGCTCGACGATCCGCAGGTCGCGGAGGCCTTGCGACGCGGCCTCCCCGTCCTGAAGTACGCCGAGCTCCTGGGCCTCCTGGGCCCCGAGCGACGCACGCTGGCGGTGGCCGGGACCCACGGCAAGACCACGAGCTCGTGGCTCGTCTTCCACGCCCTGCGCGGCATCGCCCACGCGGCCGGCGCCGATGCGCCGGGAGCGCTCGTGGGCGGCTCGTGCCGGGTGATCGGATCGAACGCCGTGCCGGGCGGCGCGCGCGGCTGGTTCGCGTGCGAGGCCTGCGAGTACGACCGCTCGTTCCTGCAGCTCGCTCCCGAGGGCGCGATCGTGACGAACGTCGAGGCCGACCACCTCGACTACTACGGGTCGCTCGCAGCCATCGAGGAGGCCTTCGCGCGCTTCGTGGATCGCGTGCACCCCGAGGGTCTGCTGGTCGTGGGGCGCGAGGTCCCCGCGCGTGTCGAGCACGCGGCGCGCTGCGCCGTGTGGCGGCTCGGGCGCGAGCTGCACGTCGACCTCCTGGGGGAGTCCCAGGGCCGTTTCCGCTTCCGTCTGCGCGGACCAGGCTGGGCGACGCCACCCGTCGCGCTGGCGATCCCGGGCGCGTTCAACGTCGACAACGCGGCGCTCGCGCTGGCGCTCGCCGTGGGGCTCGCGGGCCGGACCAGCGGGCTCTCCCCGGCCGAGTGCGCCGACGGCGCCGCGCGCGGCGTGCAGCGCTACGTCGGCGCGGCGCGGCGCTTCGAGCCCTGGGGCACGTTCGGCGGCATCGAGCTCGTCCACGACTACGCGCACCACCCGACCGAGGTGCGGGTCACGCTGGAGGCCGCGCGACGCGCGTTCGCGGGCAAGCCGCTGCACGTCCTGTTCCAGCCGCACCAGCACAGCCGCACGGCGCGCTTCCTGGACGAGTTCGTCGACGCGCTGCGCGGCGCGGACCGCGTGCTGGTCGCCGACGTGTACGGCGCGCGCCAGCACATCGACCGCGAGGCGGCCGGGGCGCCGGAACTCGTGGCGCGCCTGCGGCGCGCGGGCCTGGACGCCCTGGAGGCCGGGAGCCCCTCGGCCGCCGTGAAGCTCCTCGCGGCGGGCTTGCCCAGCCCGTGCGCGGCGTTGATCCTGGGCGCTGGCGACATCGACCTCGCCCACGATGAACTCATCGAAGCTGTGGCCCTGCGCGGCTCTGCCGCACGCCTCGCTCGCGCCTAGGACCACGCTGCACGTCGGCGGGCGCGCGGAGTGGCTGCTCGAACCGGCCACGCCGGAGGAGCTGCGCCGCGCGATCGTCGCCGCGCGCGAGGATGGCCACGAGCCGCGCATCCTGGGCGGCGGCGCGAACCTGATCGTCGACGACGGCGTGCTGCCGGGCGTGGTGATCACGACCGACCGCATGAAGCGGCTCTTCCGGCCGGCCAACGCGGCCGCTTGGCTCGCCGACGATCCGGACGGACGCGTCGCGCAGCCGTCGCGCGAGGAGGGCCTGCGCTTCGTGTCGTGGGCCGGCACCACGCACCAGAAGCTGCTCTCGGCCTCCGTGGAGCTGGGCTGGAGCGGCCTCGAGGGCCTGGCGGGCGTGCCCGGCCACGTGGGCGGCGGCGTGGCGATGAACGCCGGCGGCAAGTGGGGCGGGATGTGGGACGCGGTCGAGCGCGTGCTGGTCGTCGACGAGCGCGGAGAGCTGGTCGAGCTCGAACGCGCGCAGTGCCAGCCCCGCTACCGCAACGGCGGGCTGGGCCGCAACGTCGTGGCGTCCGTGCTGCTGCGCTTCACGCTCGACACGCTGCCCGCCGTGAAGGAGCGCGCGCGTGAGTTCCTGCTGGCGAAGAACAGGGTCCAGCCCGTCACGCTGTGGTCGGCGGGCTGCATCTTCAAGAACCCCGACCCGAGCGTGTCCGGCGGGCGCACGGCGGGTCAGCTCGTCGACGCCTGCGGCCTGAAGGGCGCGCGCCTGGGCGACGCCGAGATCAGCCCGCTGCACGGGAACTTCTTCGTGAACCGCGGCAACGCGCGGGCGCGCGACCTGCTGGCGCTGATCGAGCGCGCGCGCGCCGAGGTCGCGGAGCGGACGGGCATCGTGCTGGAGCACGAGGTCAAGGTCTGGCGCGCTGAGCTGGACCCAGCCCGACCCTGACCCGCCCGGGCCGCGGCGCAGCCGGCGTTGCGCGGGCGGGATCCGCTCGTCCCGGCACGCGCTCGGGCGCGCAGGAACCCTGGGGGGGGGGGCGGTCGGGTGCCCGTGGGCGTCGGACACAGGCTGGGGCTGCGGCGCAGGACCAGAGAGCTCGAGGTTCAAGGGTCGGCCGGCGCCGCGCCGATGAGCACGGATCGGTCTCGATCCGCCTCTCCCGAGGAGTTCACCCTTGTCCAGCCGCCGTCTCGCCCTGCCGCTCGCCCTCCTCGCGCTCGCCGCCGTCGCGCCGGCGCAGATCCTGGCCATCCAGCACAAGCCGCGCGCCAGCGCGGGTGCGAGCAGCGCCCGCGCGCCGTCGGAAGACGCGGTGCGGGCCTTCGCGCTGTCCTTCGAGGACGCGCTGCGGCGCGGAGCGCGCGAGGAAGCCTTCGCGCTCTTCGATCACGAGGCGCTGCTCGAGCGGGCGTCCAAGGGCGTGCCGGCGACCGTCGCGGTGCGCCGGCACTTCCTCCAGGGCGCGCACGCCGCCTGGAACGGCGACGCCGGGCCCGTGGGCGCGGCCCTGGGCGCCGCCGCGCGCGGCGGGCACGTGCGCTGGCTCGCGAGCGGCGAGCGAGATGGCGAACGCAGCGTGACGTTCCGCATCGTGCGCTCGGACGCAGCCGCGCCGGAGTACCTGGAGCTCTTGCTCCTGCGCCGGGGCGAGCGCGGCGCCACGTGCGCCGACGTGATCTCGAGCACCGACGGCGTCTCCCACGCGCGCGTTCTGCGCCGCTGGCTGCTGGCGCTGGTGGCGGACGCGGGGCGCAAGCTCTCCGAGCGCATCGCGGGCGAGGATCGCGCCTTCGCGCTGGCCGGACGCACCTTCGAGGCCATCGACCTCTCCTTCGAAGCGGGGCGCTGCGCCGACGCGCTCGCCGCTTGGAGCACGCTCGACCCCGCCCTGGCGCGCGATCCGTCCGTGGTGCTGACGCGCTTGCGCGCGGCCCTGGCGGCGGGCAGCGCGACCTTCGACGCGGCGCTCGCCGAGGCCCGCGCCACGGGCGGCGTGCAGACGCCGGTGGAACTCCTGGCCGTCGACGTGGCTACCGCCACGAACCGCCCGGAGCACGCCCTGCTGGCCCTGGATCGGCTGGCCTCTGCCGGGCCCGCCGACCCGTTCCTCGACGCACTGCGCGGCAATGTGCTGCGCGAGCTGGGCCGCGGCGACGCCGCGCGCGCGGCCTGCCGCCGCGCGCTCGAGGCCGATCCGGAGCTGGAAGAGGGCTGGTGGACGCTGCTCGCGCTGGAGATCGAGTCGCGGCGCCACGAGGACGCGCTGTCCGTCATCCGCGCCATGGACGCGCGCTTCGAGATCGACTGGCGCGCCGTGGCGCAGTCGCCGGCCTACCGCGCCTTCCTGGACTCGAAGCCGGGCGCCCGCTGGCGGGCCACCGTGGCGACGAAGCGCTGAGGACCAGCCGGGCGGGCCCGGCTTGGCGCTAGTCTCTGCGGCATGACGCCGAGCCGAAGAACGACGGGCACGGACCCGTTCGACCCCGTCCCCGCCGACCGTTTCACCTTCGGCCTGTGGACCGTCGGGAACCCCGGGCGGGACCCCTTCGGAGCGCCGGTGCGTGCGCGGCTCTCGCCCGCCCGCATCGTCGAGAAGCTGGCCGAGTGCGGCGCCATGGGCGTGAACCTGCACGACGAGGATCTCGTGCCGTTCGGCTCGAGCGCGGCGCAGCGCGACGCGCTCGTGCGCGAGTTCAAGCGGGCGCTCGCCGACCACGGGATGGTCGTCCCGATGGCCACGACGAACCTGTTCTCGCACCCGGTGTTCAAGGACGGTGCGTTCAGTGCGAACGATCCCCAGGTGCGCGCCTTCGCGCTGCGCAAGACGCTCGACGCGATCGACCTGGGTGTCGAGCTGGGAGCCACCACGTACGTCTTCTGGGGCGGGCGCGAGGGCTCCGAGGCCGACGCCTGCCGCGACCCGCGCCTGGCACTGCAGCGCCTGCGCGACGCGCTCGACTTCCTGTGCGGCTACGTGCAGGACCAGGGCTACGACCTGCGCTTCGCGCTGGAGGCCAAGCCCAACGAGCCGCGCGGCGACATCTACCTGCCCACCACGGGACACATGCTGCACTTCATCTCCACGCTCCAGCACGCGGACATGGTGGGCGTGAACCCCGAGGTCGCGCACGAGACGATGGCCGGCCTCTCGTTCGCGCACGGCGTGGCGCAGGCCATGGAGGCCGGGAAGCTGTATCACATCGACCTGAACGCACAGCGCATCGGCCGCTACGACCAGGACCTGCGCTTCGGGTCCGAGGACGTGCGGCAGGCCTTCCTGCTCGTGCGGCTGCTCGAAGGCACGCTGGGGGGCGCGCGCTACGAAGGCCCGCGGCACTTCGACGCACACGCTTACCGCACGGAGGACGAGCAGGGCGTGTGGGAGTTCGCGCGCGGCTGCATGCGGACCTACAAGATCCTGCACGCGCGCGCCGTGGCCTTCGACGCGGACCCCGAGGTGCGCGCGCTGACGGCCGAGCTCTCCGACCGTGAGCTCGATCCGCTGCTCGCCGGCTTCGCGCGCGAGAAGGTGGCGAAGCTGCGCGCCGCCCAGATCGACGTCGACGCCGTCGCGCAACGCGGACTCGGCTACGAGCGGCTCGACCAGCTCATGCTGGAGCACCTCCTGGGGGTGCGCGGAGCGTGATCGCGCTCGGGCTCGACGTCGGCACGCAGGGCACGAAGGGCCTGGCGCTGGACGTCGACGCGCGTCGCGTCGTGGCGCGCGCGGCGACCGCCTACGGCCTGATCGAGGGCCTGCCGCCCGGCCACGCCGAGCAGCACCCCGGCACCTGGCGGCGGGCCGTCGTCCTGGTCGTGCGCGCACTCGTGCGCGAGCTCGGCTCGCAGGCGCCACAGGTGCGCGCGCTGGGCGTGGCGGGCCAGCAGCACGGCTGCGTGCCGCTGGCCGCCGACGGCAGCGTGATCCGACCCGCGAAGCTGTGGTGCGACACGTCGACCGCCGACGAGGCGCGCGAGCTCTCCGAGCGGACCGGGCAGCGCATCCCCACGGGCTTCACGGCCTCGAAGCTCCTGTGGATGAAGCGGCACGAGCCCGCGCACTTCGAGCGCCTGCGCACCGTGCTGCTGCCGCACGATTGGATCAACCGCGAGCTGACTGGCCGCACCTGCATGGAGGCCGGCGACGCCTCGGGCACGGGCTTCTTCGACGTGCGCGCGCGCGCCTTCGACGCGGCGGCGCTGCGCGCGATCGACCCGCGCCTCGCGGAGTGCATACCCGGGCTCGTCCCGCACGACGAGCCGATCGGGATCGTGCGCGACGACGTGGCGCGCGAGCTGGGCCTGCCCGCCGGCGTGCTCGTGGCCCCCGGCGGGGGGGACAACATGCTGAGCGCGATCGGCGCTGGCGCGACGCGCACTGGACCCTTCGTGATCTCGCTGGGCACGTCGGCCACGGCCTTCGCGCACGCCGACGTGCCCGTGATCGACCCTGACGGCCTGATCGCGCCGTTCTGCGGCTCGACCGGCGGCTGGCTACCGCTCCTGTGCACGATG
The DNA here is from genome assembly GCA_016795205.1 of Planctomycetota bacterium. Classification (GTDB taxonomy): domain Bacteria; phylum Planctomycetota; class UBA1135; order UBA1135; genus JAEUHZ01. The sequence goes on from JAEUHZ010000026.1 coordinate 53,399, forward strand.
AACGCGACGGGCGTGCTCGAGGAGGTGCGCGCGCACGCGCCGGCTCCGAACGACCACGCGGCGCTCGCCGCGCGGGCGGAGCGGGTCGAGCCCGGCTGCCGCGGCGTGACGTTCGTTCCCTACCTCGCGGGCGAGCGCGTGCCCGACCTCCCGCACGCGACGGGCTCGATCCACGGGCTGCGCGCCGGCGCGCTCGACTCGGCCGTGCTCTACCGCGCCGCGATCGAGGGCGTGACGCTGAATCTCGCCTGGGGGATCGGGCGGATGCGCGCGCTCGGCATCCGTCTCGAGCGCGTGCGCCTCGTCGGCGGGGGAGCCCGCAACGCGCTGTGGCGCCAGGTCCTCGCCGACGTGCTCGACATGCCCGTGACGGCCCTGGAGGAGCCCGAGACCGCCGCCCTGGGCGCGGCCCTGCAGGCCGTGTCCGTCACGGGTGCAGCCCGCTTGGCGGACCTCGAGTCGATCGCGGAAGGCGAGAGCTCGGTGACGCACAGGCCGCGACCCGAGGCCGTGGGCTGCTACCGCGACGCTCTCGGGCGCTACGTGCAGCTCGTGGAGCGGCTGAGCTAGGCTGGGGGCGAGCAGGCCTCGATGACCAAGCCCACGACCGTGACCGAGTCCATCGCCGCGCAGCCACCGGCCTCGCGCGCCGTGCTGCGCAGCGTGCGCGCGGCGCTCCGCAAGGCGCTCCCGGGCGCCGAGGAGCGCATCGGCTACGGCATCCCGTGCTACCGCAGTGGCGGGCGCAATGTGATCTACTTCGCCGCCTGGAAGGAGCACTGGTCGCTGTACCCGGCGACGCCCACGCTCGTCGCCGCGCTGCGCGCGGAACTGGCGCCCTAGGCGTTGTCGAAAGGCACGATCCGCTTCCCGCTCGGGGCCCGAGTGCCGCTCGGGCTCGTGGCGCGGATCGCGAAGCTCCGTGCGCGCGAGGAGGCTCCGCGCGGGCCGGCACGCGGCGCGGCCCGCGAGCGCTCGGCGCGGACTTGAGTGCCGTCTCCTCTGAGGGGCAGGGGGGCGTTGGAATGCTCGGCGTCGCGCGGAGTCGGGCGCGGTCCAGGACTTCGGCTCGGAGCGGAGCGCGCCGCGCGACGACACCGGCCGCGAGAGGCGCCCCGCGGCCGGCCCGTCGGCGATGCGACACGGCCCGCCGGGCTCGCCCGGCGGACCCGCGCGCTTCACGGCGACCAGAAGACGCGCACCGCGTTCGTCAGGTTGTAAGTGAACGGCGTGCAGAACGCGGCCGCGTTGCGGTACCAGACCTGGTACACGACGGCCGTCGAGGGGAGCACGAGGCCGGCCACGGACAGGGGCGTCTCGCCGGGCTCAGGCCAGGCGATCTGGCCGGTGCAGGCAGTCTTCACGCCGAGGCGTGTGACGGGCCCACCGACGCAGCGCAGGCCGTCGCCGAACGGCCCGGGGGCCGCCGGCGCCGGACCCTGGAACAGGAGCCCCTGGGTCGACGACGGCAGGCGCAACGCGTGGAGGACGACCTGGTCGCCGCTGAGGCTCGCGTTGCCGTAGCCGCGCAGGCGGCCGCCCATCCCGCCCGAGTGGAGGCAGCCCTCGGCGTCGGTGGTCGCGCTGTTGTTGCCGCACGGGCACGCACCGCTCGATCCGTCGCCGAAGCAGAACGGCCCGTGGATCGGGGTCTCGGCGATCTGTCCGCGGATCTCGCCGCCGGGGAACAGCGTCGTGTGGATGTTCACGTAGGTTTGCCCGGCGAGGATGCCGGGCTCCTGGGCCGCGGTGTAGGCCCAGGTGCCGCACTTCAGCGTGCCGAGCGGGAGCGGGGCCAGGACGCCGGCCGGGACCCCGGGGGGCGCGAAGCCGTGGATGTGCGCGGCGGCCTCCGGCGCCATGAGTCCCAGGTGGCGGATGCGGTACGAGAGCGTGTCCGTGACCGTGTCGACCGCGAACACGCCCCATCCGATGCCGGGCGAAGCGTTGGGGGGCGTCTCCTGCGCGCCGTCGATGCGGGCGAGGAACTCGATCGTCTGCGCCGGTGCGCTCGGCGCCCATGCGCAGCAGGCTCCTGTGGCGAGCAGGACCGGAAGGATGCGAGAACGAAGACTCATGGAACGACTCCTGGGCGCGCGAACGCCCGTAGGGGGAACGGGCTCAGGCTACACCCGCGCGGCGAGAACCCGCCATCGGCGCACCCCGCGCCAGCCAGGGAGCCGGGGGTGCGGCAGCTCGCACGCGCGACCCTCGTGGCTCGCGAGCCCGCGCGCCGATACACTGCTTGCGCCCCATTTCCCGCGGGAGGACGGGCACCTCGGAGACCAGGTCGGTTCCCGGGGACGGTTCCCGAACGAGACGACCCATGTCCAGTCCCCAGGACGCTGCGCAGGTCGCGCAGCCCTACCCGCTCTCCACCCTGCGCCACTCGGTCAGCCACTTGATGGCATCGGCGGTCGCCAAGCTCTACCCGGGCGCGCAGTTCGGCTTCGGGCCGGCCGTCGAGAACGGCTTCTACTACGACTTCGACGTGGCCGTGCCGCTGGCCGACGAAGACCTGCGCAAGATCGAGAAGGAGATGGCGCGCAGCGCGAAGCGCGCGGCTCCCATGACGCGCATCGAGGTCACGCGCGACGAGGCCAAGCGCCGGCTCGCGGCCAAGGGCCAGCACTACAAGATCGAAGCCGTCGACCTGATCCCCGAGGGCGAGACGATCACGTTCTACAGCCATGGCGACTGGGAAGACCTGTGCGAAGGCCCGCACATCGACAGCTTCCAGCGGCCCTTCTATTTCAAGCTGCTGAGCGTCGCGGGGGCCTATTGGCGCGGCGACGAGAAGCGCCCGATGCTCCAGCGCATCTACGGGACGGCGTTCTGGAGCCAGGAGGAGCTCGACGCGCACCTGAAGTGGATGGAGGAGGTCAAGCTGCGCGACCACCGCAAGCTGGGCACCGAGCTCGACCTCTTCAGCGTGCACGGCGAGGCCGGCGGCGGCTTCATCTTCTGGCATCCCAACCTGGGAGCCGTGCGTCGCTCGATCGAGGAGTTTTGGTGGGAGGTGCACACCCGCCGCGGCTACAAGCCGGTCTACACGCCGCACGTGTCGCGCGAGACGCTGTTCTCCATCTCGGGTCACCTCGAGAAGTACGCGGACCTGATGTACGCGCCGATGGAGATCGAGGAGCAGCCCTACCGGGTCAAGCCCATGAACTGCCCCGGTCACATCATGATCTACAAGACGCGCGGGCGGTCGTATCGCGAATTGCCGCTGCGCTGGGCCGAACTCGGCACGGTCTACCGCTACGAGCGTTCGGGCGTCCTGCACGGGATGCTGCGCGTGCGCGGCTTCACGCAGGACGACGCACACATCTTCTGCACGCCGGAGCAGCTCGCCGACGAGATCGCGGGCGTGGTCGACCTCGTGCACACGACGCTGTCGACCTTCGGCTTCGAGTACACGGCCTACCTGGCCACGCGGCCCGAGAAGTCGATCGGCGAGGAAGCTGTGTGGGCCATGGCGACCGAGGCGCTCAAGCGCGCCGCTGCGCTGAAGAACCTGCCGTTGGAGCTCGACGAGGGCGGGGGTGCCTTCTACGGCCCCAAGATCGACTTCAAGATCCGCGACGCGCTGGGGCGCGAGTGGCAGAACAGCACGATCCAGTGCGACTTCAACCTGCCCCAGCGCTTCGACCTGACGTTCACGGACAAGGACGGCCTGCAGAAGCGGCCGATCATGGTGCACCGCGCCATCCTCGGCTCCATGGAGCGTTTCGTGGGCGGCCTGATCGAGCACTTCGGCGGGCGCTTCCCGCTGTGGTGCGCGCCGACCCAGGTGGCCGTGATCCCGATCCGCGAGGAGCACACCGAGTACTGCCAGTCCCTGGAGGCGCGCCTGCAGCACGCGCTGTTCCGCGTCGACGCCAAGCTGGCGCCCGGCCACATGAACACGAAGATCAAGGAAGCGCAGCACGACCGCGTGCCCTTCATGCTGATCGCGGGTGACCGGGAGGCGGCCGAGGGCACGGTTGCCGTCCGCCGCCGTGACACGCGCGAGCAGGTCGTCATGCCGTTCGCCGAGTTCCTGGCCCTGGCCGAGGACCTGCGCGACCGGCGCGCGCTCGACCTGGGCGAGACGACCACCGCGCGCGTCGCCTCCTGATCAGTCCAACAGCGTGAGCACGAGCGGCGTCCCGCTGCGCGCGGGGCGCCGCTCGATCGTCTGGCGGCCTTCGATGAGCTCGACGGTCCCGCTCCCGCGGGCGGACAACACGAAGGTGCCATCCTCGCGGACCGAGGCGCGCAGCAGGGCTCGAGCGGCCTCCGCGGGCCAGCCGTCGGGCAGGAAGCGCACCTCGAGCCCGCGCCCCGGGTCCGGTGCGGGTGTGACCCGACCCACGATCGGAGCCGGGCTCTCGAACTCCAGGTCGATGCGTGCCGTGCTCCCCGCGCCGACGCCGACACTAGCCTCGGCCGACGCCCCGAGCGGCTCGGCCACCGCGACCACGGTCCACACGCCGGGCGGCACGCGTTCGAAGACGACCGGGAAGGAAGAGGCTTCGACGATCTCGATGCGCCCGGCCGCGTCGTGCAAGGCGACGGTGTACGACGTGGAGATCACGACCGGTGCGCGGGGCGCCCGCGGCGCGTCGACGATCACGGTGCCCCCGCGCACGATCACGAGTCGTGCCTCTCCATCTCCGCCTCGCCACGGCACTGCGGCGCTCTCGCCGTGGCTCTTGTGGAAGGCGAACAAGGTCAGCTCGCGATCCGTGGCCAACTGGAGCTCGAAGCGACCCGCAGCGTCGGTGCGCGCCTGGACCATGGACGGGACTGACAGCTCGCCCTCTGCGGCGGAGGCCCAGCCCGTGACGAGCGCGGCTTCGACCGGCGTTCCGTCCTCGAACTCGACCCGTCCCGACACGCGATCGTCCGCGTTCAGGCGCCGCAGCACGAGCTGCACGGGAGCCCCCAAGTCGCCGGCCGAGACCCGCGCGCTGGCCGGCGCGTGACCGCCTGCCCCGGCGGTGATCGCCAGCGGAGTCACGGGCGTGAGGAAGCGTGCGCGCCCGTCCTCACCCGTGGAGGCCTCGGCGACGAGCGGCTGGGCACCGTCGGTGGACGCGGGCGAGGCACAGCGCACGGTGGCGCGCACGACCGGCACCCCGGTCTCGTCCGTCACGCCCACGGTGAGCCGGGCCAACGCCACGACGAGGCGCACGCCGGCTGGCGCGACGAGCTCCGCGGTCGGCACGCGCACGCACACGGGCAGTCCGACGCCGCCGATCCGCAGCGTGAACAGGGCCGGGGCGTCGAGCGACGGCGCGGCGATCGCGAAGCGGCCGTCGTCTCCCAGCTCGTCGTGGCCCACGAACTGCTCGACGGTTTCGGCGCCGCGTGGCGGGCTCCAGACCGAGACGGTCAGCCCACGCGGGCTCTCCCCGGAGTCGAGCACGACCTCGCCGCGCAGCACGAGGATCGCGGCCAGGCGCAAGACGACCTCGCGCTCGACCTCGAGCGCGCCACGCCAGCGCTCGAGCCCCTGCTGGTCGCGGATCCGCGCGTTGAGGCGCTGGCCGAGGCGCGCGGGAACCTCGTCCAACGCGAGCTGGAGCTCGCCGCGCTCATCCGTCACGCCGTGGTAGGGGCGCTCACCCGCCGGGCGCAGCTCGACCTGCGCTGCAGGGAGCGGCGCCTCCGACTCCGCCTCCAGCACGCGCAGCAGCAGCACGTCCCCGCTCTCCACCGCGTCGCCCGCCCGCGTCGCCGCGTCCCGCGAGGACTCGAGCGTCACCTCCGCCGAGCGCGCCGCGCCGTGCCGGGCCTCCGGCCCCACCAGCTCGGGCTCGGGCTCGCGGGCCGCGCGTGCCAGCGCGTCGGACACGCCCGGTTGGGCCGCTGTGGGCGCGCGGCCGGGGGGGGCCACGCCCCGAGCGATCAGCGCGGCCGAGGCCACGGCCAACACGAGCAACGCCAGGACGCTGGATCGCCGCAAGGTCATCCCAGCTTGCGCCGGTCGCCTCGCGCTCGTCAACCCGCGCGCTCCGCGGCCTCCGCTCGCGCGCAGCGGCCGACCGACGCGATCACTTCAGGTCGAACAGGACGAGCTCACTGGGCCCGTCGGTCCGCACGAGCAGCCGCGGCTCGTCGACGAGCGCCAGGGCGTCGCCCGCGTGGAGCTCGTGGCCGTGCGCCATGATGCTCCCGCGCGCCACGTGGAGCCACAGCGAGCGGCCACGCGCCGGCTCCCAGACGGCCTCCTCGCCACCCTCGAGCACCGCGTTCAGGATGCTGGCGTCCGCGCCCATCTTCACCGCGCCGTCGCGGCCGCCTTGGTCGGCGATCCGGCGAAACTTGCCGCGGCGATCGGCGAGCGGGATCGGGCGCTCCTCGTACGAGCTCTTCCCGCCGGCCTTGTCGGGCAGGATCCACATCTGGAGGAAGTGCACACCCTCGGTCTTCGAGGGGTTCCACTCGCTGTGCAGGATGCCCGTACCGGCGCTCATGCGTTGCACGTCGCCGGGGCGGATCACGCTGCCGTTCCCGAGCGAGTCCTTGTGCTCCAGGGCTCCTGCGAGCACCCAGGTCACGATCTCCATGTCGCGGTGCCCGTGGGTCGGGAAGCCGCTGGCCGCCCGGACCTGGTCGTCGTTCAGGACGCGCAGCGCACGGAACCCCATGTGCCGCGGGTCGTGGTACTCGCCGAACGAGAAGGTGTGGCGGCTGTCGAGCCAGTCGATCCGGGTGTGGCCGCGTTCCGAGGACTTCCGGGTGGTGATCATGAGAGGATCATGGCCGGCCGGCCCGGGCGCGCAAGGACGCACCGCGGGGTCAGCCCCTTACCCCATGGTGAGCACGGATCCCCCGGCCGATTGTCCGATCCACGACGTGCAGCGACGCATCGGCGGCAAGTGGCACCTCGTGGTCCTGTGGCACCTGCGCGGAGGCCAGCGCGGCTTCGCGGAGCTCGAGCGCGCGATCGGCGACGTCTCGGCCAAGGCGCTGACCGAGGCGCTGCGGCACCTGGAGCAGGAGGGCCTCATCGCCCGCACTGTCCGCCCGGTCGTGCCGCCGCGCGTCGACTACGCGCTGACGCCGACCGGGACGACGCTCGTGCCGATCCTCGAGGCGCTGCAGGAGTGGTCGCTCCGGCATCGCCGGGCTGACGCTCGCGAGGTTTGACGCGATCTTCGTGGAATGGACCCGCGAGGCAGCGGTAGCGTGCCGCCCCTCGACCCCCGCCCCGCCCCCTCGATGTCCGACCTCGCCCTGCGCCTCGAGCACGTCACGAAGCGCTTCGACACCTTCACCGCCGTCGACGACCTGTCGCTCGCCGTGCCGTTCGGTTGCGTCTACGGGTTCCTGGGGCCCAACGGCGCGGGCAAGACGACGACGATCCGCATGAGCCTCTCGATCTACGAGCCCACCATGGGCCGGGTCGAGATCCTGGGCGCACGGTCGGCGCTCGACGTGCGCGCGCAGATCGGCTACCTGCCCGAGGAGAAGGGCCTCTACAAGAAGATGAAGGCCAAGGATCTGATCGCCTTCTTCGGCGGCCTGCGCGGGATGGACCCGGGCGAAGCACGGCGCGAGGCCGTGCGGCTCCTCGAGCGCTACGGTCTCGGCGGCTTCACCGACACCCGCTGCGAAGCGCTCTCGAAGGGCATGGGCCAGAAGGTCCAGGTGCTCGCGTCCGTGGTGCACAAGCCCAGGTTCGTCATCCTGGACGAGCCGTTCTCCGGCCTGGACCCGGTCAACCAGCAGGTCTTGGAGCAGGTGATCCTGGACCTGCGCGCGCAGGGCACGACGATCGTGTTCTCGACGCACATCATGGAGCACGCCGAGCGGCTCTGTGACCGGATCGTCCTGATCGGCCGCGGCAAGCGCCTCTTCGACGGGACGATCGTCGAGGCCAAGCGCTCGATCCCGCGCAGCGTGCGCCTGCACACGGCCTCGGATCCCGAGCCGCTGCGCGCCGTGCGCGGCGTGACCGACGTCGTGCGCCTCGAGGGCGACGGTCACTGGGCCATCATGCTGGCCGAAGGGGCGCAGACCGACGAGGTCCTGCGGGCCTGCTTCCGCTCGGGCATCGAGCTCTCGTCGTTCGAGCGCCACGATCCCAGCCTGCGCGACGTCTTCCTGAAGTTCGTGGGCGAGGAGGCCGCGGCGTGAAGTACGCACTGCGCATCGCCTTCCGCGAGTTCGGCGAGCACGTCAAGACGAAGGGCTTCATCATCGGGCTGATCTTGTTCCCCGTGCTGGTCTTCGCCGGGTTCCGAGTGCCGGCCATCCTGGAGCAGATCTCGAAGCCCACGCGCGCCTTCGCCGTGATCGATCCGACCGGGAGGTTCACTGCGATCGTCGACGAGGCCGTCGAGCGCGACTGGCAGGAGCGTGACGACAAGGCCCGTCTGGTCTGGCTGGAGAAGAAGAAGGCCGACGCCCAGCTCGCCGACCACGTCCCGGAGAAGCGGCTCTTCCGGCGGGTGGAGGTCCCGCCCGAGGCGATCGGTGCCGACCTCTCGGAGACGATCGCCAACCTGAAGCCCTGGCTCACCGGCGAGCGCAAGGTGCACACCGACGACGGCGAGCAGGAGCTGTTCGCGCTGATCGTCTTCCCGCCGGTCGCAGGGCAAGTGCGCAAGGGCGTCCAGTACTGGTCGACGAACCTGACGGACGAGGCCTTGTCGAAGTTGGTCTCGCGTGCGCTGGCCGAGGACCTGCGTCGCAAGGAATACACGGAGAAGGGCATCCCACAGGCCGAGGTCGAGCGCATCGCGCGCATCGACGTCAAGTTCGACGACAAGGACCCGCGCAAGGCCGCGGGCGAGGAGGACGTCGGCACGGCCGAGAAGCTGCGGCAGTGGGCCCCGGTCGGGTTCGTCTACCTGATGTTCGTGGCGATGATGACCGTCGCCCAGATGCTGCTCTCCAGCACGGTCGAGGAGAAAGCCAGTCGGATCTTCGAGGTCCTGCTCTCGTCGGTCACGCCGTGGGAGCTCATGCTGGGCAAGCTGATCGGCGTCGCTGCCGTCGGCCTCACGATGTTCGCGGCTTGGCTGGTCTCGCTGTTCGTCGTGCTGCGCTTCGCCTCGGGCGGCGTCGGCGAGGTCGCCGGGCCGCTCATGAGCCTGGTGTTCACGCCTGGGGTGCTGGTGCCCTTGGCGGCCTACTTCCTGCTGGGGTTCCTGCTGTACGCCAGCCTGCTGCTCGCGCTGGGCAGCCTGTGCAACACGCTCAAGGAAGCACAGAACTTCATGAGCCCGGTCATGATCGTGCTCATGATCCCGCTCTTCGCCATGATCTTCGTGGCACGCGACCCCAACGGCGTCCTGGCCAAGGTCCTGTCGTGGATCCCGCCCTTCACGCCGTTCACGATGATGAATCGCATCGCGGGCGACCCGGCGGGCTGGGAGATCGCGGGGACGCTCGGCCTGCTCCTGGTGTCCGTGGCGCTCATGCTGTGGCTCGCGGGCCGCATCTTCAGGAACGGCGTGCTGCGCACCGGCGCGCCGCCCAAGATCGTGGAGCTGTGGCGGCTCCTGCGCGGCTGAGCTGTCAGGGCGCGCAGATCGAGCGCACGGCCCGCTCGGTCATCTGCGCGTTGTCGACGCGCTCGAAGTAGCCGCAATCCCGCTGCGTCGGACCCAGGTCGTAGGTGTGCGAACGCGCGAGCTGCAGCGCGACGAAGCGCGTCATGGGTGGTTCGCCGGGGCGCCGCGTGATCGCCCACCAAGCCTCGCAGACCGCGCCGGCAGCGCGCGCCACCGCCAGCGGCACGCGGCCGCGGGGACCGGGCTGGCCGGCGCGCGCCAGCACCTCGGCCAGCCAGCTCCAGATCGCGACGGGCTCCGACTGCGCGACGAAGTACGCCCGGCCGGCGTGCGGCGCGGCCGGCTCGAGCCGATCGGCCGCATCGAGGTGCGCCCAGGCCGCGTTCTCGACGTCGGTGATCGACACGAGGTTCCGACCGTCACCCACGATCCAGAGCTTCCCGGCGCGTGCGCGCTCGGCGACGCGCGGCAGGAGGTGCGGGTCTCCCGGTCCGACCAGGAGATGCGGCCGCAAGGCGACGGTCGTGATCCCGCGTCCGTTCCAGGAGAGCACGTGCCGCTCCGCGAGCAGCTTCGTGCGCGGGTAGTGCGCCAGGAACGACCGCGCAGTGGGCAGGTCGTTCGACGCTCCCAAGTGGTCCAAGCCATCGAAGCACACGCTGGGCGAGCTGGTGTGGACCAACCGCGGCACGCCAGCCTTGATCGCCGCCGCCACGACCGCGGTCGTCCCGATCACGTTGACGCGCTCGTACTCGGCGCGTGGGCCAAAGACCCCGGCCTTGGCGGCGACGTGGAAGACGCAGGCGACGCCCCGCATGGCGCGCGCCAGCGCCGTCGCGTCGGTCAGGTCGCCGACCTCGCAGCGCGCGCCCAGCGCTTCGACCGTGGCGTGGCGCGAGCGCGAGTAGCTCACGACGTCGTCGCCGCGCGCGCGCAGGAGCCGCACGATCGCGAGGCCCAGGAACCCACCGCCGCCGGTGACGAGGCACTTCATCGCCCGGCGGCGCCCAGTCGGCGCTCGGCCCAGGCGGCCAGCTCCTCGCGCCGGATCTTCGCGTTGTGGCGCGCGTCGACCGGGAAGTCGGCGTGGAACAGGGTGGCCGCGATCTCGGGTGGGCGGTGCGGCCCTGCGGCCCGCAGGCGCTCGCGGCGCAGTGCGGCGAGCTCGTCGGCGAGCTGGCGCGCCTCGGCCCCGCGCGGCACGCGACCGTCGTGCGGCTCGACGACCAGGACGGCGCGCTGCGCGCCGCGCGGGCCGACGCCGACCAGCGCCGAGCGGCTCACGAGCGGGTGGAGATCGCAGGCGTTCTCGACCGGGACGGGGTAGACGGCACCGTGCTGCTGCTCGATGCGGTGCGCCTTGCGTCCGGCCAGCCACAGGCGGTCGGCGTCGTCGATCCAGCCGACGTCGCCCGTGCGGTGCCAGGTGCCCAGCTCGCCGTCCGCGATCTTGGACAGCGCGTTCGCGCGCGGGTCGTCCACGTAGGCGCGCGTGACGACCGGGCCCCGGACGCAGACCTCGCCCAGCTCGCCCCGCGGGCGCGCCCCAGGCCAGCGCGGCACGGCCTGGTCGTCGACCGGGATCAGCCCGATCTCGGCCCCGGGCGCGGCCCGCCCCACGCAACTGCCGCCGCCGCCTTCGACCAGCGGACGCACGCGCTCCAGCTCGGCGCCAGCGATCGACGTCACCGGCAGGCACTCGGTCGCGCCGTAGGGCGTGTGGACCTCGCCGTCGGGCGCGATGCGCGCACGGAAAGCGGCCACGAGCCCCGCCGGCACCGGGGCACCCGCGATCCACGCGCCGCGCAGCGCCGGGAAGGTCAGCCCGCGCGCGGTGGCGTGCTCGACGACGCGCCGCCAGATCGCGGGCGAGCCGAAGGTGTACGTGCAGCGGTGCGTGAGCAGCGCGCTGGCGATCGCGTCGGGTGCACAATTCGCGGGGCGCGAGGGGTCCAGGCGCGGCACCACGCAGGTCGCGCCGAAGGCCGCGTCGAACAAGGCGAACAGCGGAAAGCAGGCCAGGTCCACCTGTCCCGGCTCGATCCCGCACAGCGCGCGCAGCGCCTCGATCTGCGCCGCGAACGCGCCGTGGTGGTAGAGCACGCCCTTGGCGGGGCCCGTGGAGCCGGACGTGAACAGGATCGCGGCCGGGTCGTCGCACGACGTCGACGCGGGCTCGAACGGGCCTGCGCCGCGCTCCTCGATCTCGCGCAGCGTGCGGCCGACGGGGAAGCGTCGAGGTCCCACGATCACGTCGATCGAGACGCTCGGCAACGCGGCGCCCAGCGCGCTCCTCAAGGCGTGCGCCAGCGGGATCCCGAGGAAGGCCTTGGGGGCCGTGCGCGCCAGACAGCGCACGAGCGCACGCGGGCCGAGGCCGGGGTCGACCACGACCGGCACGGCCCCCAGTCGGAACAGGCCGAAGACGAGGGCGACCAGGTCCGCGCCCGGGCGCACGAGCAGCGCGGCGCGATCGCCGCGCGCCAGGCCCAGGTCCAAGAGGCCGCGGGCGATGGCCGCGGCGCGCGCGTCGAGCTCGGCGTAGCTCGTCGTGCGCCAGCCCGCGCGGCCCTCGGGCTCGACCACGGCGGCGAGGTCCGGCGTCGCGCGCGCCGTGCGCGGCAGGCAGGCGCCCACGTTGACGGCTGGACGCGGAGCCGGGAGGGGCGGACCGCGCAGCACGAGGCCCGTGCAGAGCTCGGTCGGGGTCCGGGTCGCGCTCATCGCCCGAGCAGCGCGCGAAGCTCGGCTGCCACGATGTCCGGCGCCTCCTCGACGACCAGGTGCCCGGCGTGCTCGACGGGGACCACGCGTGCCGCCGGCAGGCGGCTCTGCCACTGCGCGCGGAACCGTGGCGTGAAGCACCAGTCGCGCTGGCCCCAGACGATCGTGACGGGTTTCGCCACGAAACGCGCCACGCCCTGCGCGGCGCGGGCCAGCTCGTCCCAAGACGGGTGCTTGGACGTCGTCGGGATGTCCTCGATGAAGCCCCGGATCGCGCGTCGGTCCAGGGGCGTGCGGTAGGGGAACGCGTAGCCGGCACGCGCCGCCGGCGACAGTCGCGCGCGGTCCGCGAGGCCGTAGCGCGGCAGGAGTCCGGCGAACGCGTTGAGCTGCTCGACCAAGGCCGGGCCCAGGAGCGGCGCGCGGCAGGCGCGGATCCTGAGCGGCAGCGGGCCGGGGAAGGCCGCCGTGTTCAAGACCAGGAGGCGCGCGAAACGGCCTGGGGCGCGCTGGGCGAGCGACATGCCGATCGCACCGCCCCAGTCGTGCACGACCAGCGTGACGCGCTCCAGGTCGAGGTGCTCGACGAGCTGCAGGGCGTTCTCGGCGTGCGCCGCGAGGCTGTAGCGCCAGCGCGCGGGCTTGGACGACAGTCCACAACCGATGTGGTCGGGCGCGATGCAGCGTGCGTCGCCGGAGAACTCCGCGACCAGCCGCCGCCACAGGAACGACCAGGTCGGGTTGCCGTGCAGGAACAGGAGCGGCTGCGCCTCGCGTGGACCCTCGTCCAGGAAGTGCATCGCGCCGCCGTCGACCTGCAGGTAGTGCCCCGTGAAGGGATACTCGGCCCGCACGTCCGGCGGCAGCTCCAGGACGGGGGGGGCGCTCACGTGACCTGCTCCTCCCCGGCGTGGAGCGCCCAGGCGACCTCGAACGCGGCGTCGCAGGAGACCGCGGCCGCGTGACCCTGCCACACGCACAGGCGCGTCTCGTGAGCGCTACCGCGGTGCTCGAGCACGAGCACGTCGGGCGCCGGGGCGGCCACCAGACGGCAGCGAGCGAGCTCGAGGATGCCGCAGCCGGCCTTCTTGAGCACGGCTTCCTTGGCGGTCCACAGACGGAAGAACGACTCCCACGTGAACCCGCCCAGGAGCTCGAGCTCCTCGCGCGCCGCCGCGCGTCGCACCGTCTCCTGCCGGCGCGGGGCGATGGCCTCGACGTCCACGCCGACGGGCGCGCGCGCCACGACGCCGGCCGAGAGGCCGCGCGCGTGGCTGATCGACCAGTGCCAGCCGTTCGAGGGCCGGGGTGCGTCGTGCTCGCCCTTCGTGAGCGGGCCCAACGCGGCCCCGGTGTGCTGCGCCGCGAGCGCCAGGGCGGAGCGCGCGTGCGCGGAACGTGCGGCGACGCGCTCGGCCCCGCTCAGCCGCTCGAGCGCCGGATCGGCCTGCAGCAGGGCCACCTGCAGCGTGCTCACGGCTCCTCCGGCCGCGCCGCGCGCCGCACGACGTCCTCGTCGAAGGGGTTCACGGACATCCCGGCGTCGACGATCAGCGTCTGGGCGTTGACGCCCGACGAGCGCGGCGAGAGCAGGAACAGGACCGCATCCGCCGCCTCGCGGGTCTCGAGACCGCGCCGGCGCAGCGTCAGCGCTTCGGCGTGCAGCAGGTTCTCCAGGTAGCCCGGGATCCCGGCCGAGGCCGAGGTCTTGAGCAGGCCCGGATTCACGGCGTTGAAGCGCACGCCGCGCGCGCCGAAGCTCTTGGCCAGGAAGGCGACCGACGAATCGAGCGCGGCCTTGATCGGCGCCATGTAGCCGTAGCTCGGGCTGGCGATGCGCGTCGACGAGATCGAGAGCGCCACCACCGACGCCTCGGGTTGGAACAGGTCCTGGAGCGCGCCGGACAGCGCCACCAACGAGAAGCACGAGACGTCGACCGCGCGCAGGAAATGCTCGCGGCTGGTCTCGTGGAAGGGCCGCGGAGATCCGTCCGGGCGGGGCGCGTACTCGGCGTGCGCGATCGAGTGCACGAGCCCGTCGAGCCGCGCGCCCTCGGAGCGCAGGCGGCCCGCCAGCGCGTCGATCGAAGGCTGCTCGGCGACGTCGCACACCAGGACGGGCGCGTCGCCGACGAGCTTGGCGACCTCGGCCCGGCGCGCCTCGCCATGCACGGTGTAGACGGGTTTGGCGCCGACGGACTGCAGCGCGCTGCCCACGTGCCAGGCCACGCTCTTCTTGTTGCGCAGGCCGGTCACGAGCACGGTCTTGCCGGCCAGCCCCAGCCAATCGCTCGGGAGCGTGCTCACGGCGCGAGCGCGGCCTCGGCCACGGTGAAGCGCAGGCGCACAACGGTGGCGCCGTCGCAGGTCACGGACGCCTTGCAGTAGCGCGCGGGACCCAGCCGCTCGACGACCTCGACTTCGGCGCGCAGCGTCTCGCCCGGCCGGACCACGCGCCGAAAGCGCGCGTCCTCGATGCGCGTCAGCACCGGGACGGAGCCCGGCTGCACGCTGGGCTCGGCGCCGGAAGCGAACAGGCAAGCCGCCGACTGGAACGTGAACTCGCTGATCAGGACGCCGGGCAGCACGGGATACCCCGGATAGTGACCACGGAACGCGCCGAGGTCCCGGGACACGTCCCACTCCGTGACGATCCGGTCCGCCGAGCGTGCCACGATCCGGTCGACGAACAGGAACGGATCGCGGTGGGGGATCAGCGCCTCGATCTCGGCGCGCGACGACGTGCTAGAGCCCACCGTGCACCTCCAAGGTCGTGCCGTTCACGTAGCTGGCCCCTGGCGACGCCAGGAACAGCGCGGCGTGCGCGATCTCCTCGGTCGTCGCGAAGCGGCCGAGCGGGACCAGCTTGCGGTGCTCGGCCCTGGCCTCCTCGGGCAGGTCGGCGAGCAACTCGGTGTCGACGAAGCCTGGGGACAGGCAATTCACCGTGATCTTGCGCTTGCCGACCTCGCGGGCCAGCGAGCGCATCAGGCCGATCTGTCCGGCCTTGCTGGCGGCGTAGTTGGCCTGGCCCTGGAAGCCGTGCAGGCCGGAGGGCGACGTGACGAACACGATCCGCCCGTACTTGCGCGGCAGCATCGCCCGCACCGCGTGCTTGGCCATCAGGAACGAGCCCGTCAAGTTCACGTCGAGCACGGCGCGCCAGTCGGCGCTCTTCATCGTGCCCACGATCTGATCGCGGCGGATGCCAGCGTTCGAGAGCAGGACCTGCACGCCCTCGGGCTCGGACTCGAGCCCTGCCCAGAAGCGCTCGACCGCCTGCTCGTCGGCGACGTCGAAGCGATGCAGCGCGAGCCGGCCCGCGAAGCGCGCGGCCGCGTCGGCCAGGGCCGCGGCGGCGGTTTCGTTCCCGGTCCAGGTGGCGTGCACGCGACCGCCGTGCTCCAGGAAGGCCAGCGTCATGGCCCGGCCCAGGCCGCGCGTGCCGCCCGTCACGACGATCGTCTGCCCGAGGAAGGCGTCACGCGCGATCACGACGTCACCTCGACCAGGCTGGCGAGCCAGGCGTCGACCTTGTTGGCGACGATCGCGCCGTAGTTCGCCGCCCCCAGCCAGCCGGACATGATGATGCCGACGCTTCCGGCATGGTGGAGACCGCGCACCTGTTCGTGGAGCGTCATGCTGGGCTTCAGGCCCTCGAACTTGGTCCCGAACGACGTGCCGCTCGGGCTCTGGGTGTAGAAGTGGAACGTGCGGGGCGTGGCCGCCTCGGCGTGCTCGATCTGGGCGGCCGCGCCCGGCACGTAGCGCTCGAGCCGGGCGAGCGTGTCGTCGACGAGCCGCTGCTTCTCCCGCTCGTACGCGCCCGGGTCCAGCTGGGCCCAATCGCTCCAGCGGGCGTTGCGCGAGCCGACGATGGTGAAGCGGTCCCCGCCGCCGGGGCGCGTCTTGGGGTAGTAGAAGGAGAAGGTGACGCTCTCGCCGACGTGGTCGCACAACGCCTCCGACGAGAACGTCGGCCGTGTCGAGGTGAACAGCAGGTCCGTGACGAACGGCAGGCGCTGGCCCGCGCGGACGCCCAGGTACACCTGGGTGCTCGAGGTGTTGAGGCGCACGGCCTCCACGCCCGCGGTGAACTCGGGGGCGAAGTGCTCGCGACCGACGAGATCCAGCACCGTGGCGCGCAGCGAGGCGTTGCTGACCACCGCGTCGCAGGCGATCGCGCGGCCCTGCGCCAGGACCCCGCTGACGCGGCCGTGCTCGACCAGGATGCGCTCCACCTGGACGCGTGCCCGGACATCGACACCGCGGGCCTCGAGCTCGGCCTTCATGTCGCGGATCAGCCGGTCCGTGCCGCCCTCGAAGGTGAACACGCCATCCTTCATGAAGTTGCCGAAGACGATCCCGTAGCTGATGGCGGGGTCGTCGAGGGTCGAGCCGTTCGCGTAGCTGATGGGCTCGAGCAGCAAGCGGTGCACGTCGTTGCGGCCCGGGAAGTGGCGCTCGAACAACTCGCCGGTCGTCTCGCCGGTCTCGGCGTGGAAGTCCATCCGCGCCAGCTCGGCGTAGAACCCGTTCACCGCGGCGCGCGGGACGCGCAGCACGTCGACGAGCTTGCGCGTGAAATCGTCGCGCGTGAACTCGGTGTCGAAGGCGAACTGCGGATTGTCGAACCGGATGCCGTCCAGACGCACGACGCGGTCGGCCAGTGCCTGGCTCCAGTACTTCCGGCAGGTCTTCCTCATCCCCGACGGGAACCCGTGCAGCGAGACGTCGAAGACGTGTCCGCCGCGCCGCTTGAACCAGGTCGCGAGTCCCCCGAGGTTGTAGTGCTGCTCGAGGAGCAGGACGCTGCGCCCGGCGCGCGACAGCACGGCCGCGGCGGTCAGGCCGCCGAGGCCGCTGCCGACGACGATCACGTCGTAGCGGCTGCGTGCGCCGGCCAGGGGGTCGCCGGAGAACGGCGCCTTGCCGTCGGTGCTGCCCTTGAAGTAGCGCTTCTGGCTCGACATCGCTCAGCTCGCGACCACGGCCTGCCGGTTCGCCATGGAGATCCCCGACATCAAGGCGCCGACGACGCCCACGAAGCCCTGGTCCGTGCCGATCAGGTGCACGTTGTGCACGCCCGAGGCGCCGTCCAGTCGCTTGCGCGGCGAGCCGTAGACGGCGCCGTTCAGGTGACCCGTGTACTGCACGATCGTGCGCGGCGTGAAGCAATCGATGGCCAGGGTGTGGGGCCGGGGGTCGGCGGTGAAGCGCGCGACGGAGGCGCACATGCGCTCCTCCCACTGGGCCTTCTGGCGCTCGTAGACGGCTGGGTCGAGCCCACGCCACGCGCTGGCGTCGGCCAAGCAGGTGATCCGCATGAGTCCGTGGGGCAGGATCTCGTTCGAGGCGTAGTTGTCGCTGCAGGCCACGACGCCGCTCGACACGTCCACCGCTTCCGCCGGCCGCCGCCACGCCGGCCGGCGGGACTCCGCGAAGAACAGCAGGGTGCGCGCCGCGCCGATCGAGGCCGAGGGGCGCGTCAGGACGCGCTGGGTCTCGACGAACGACAGGCGGCCGAGATCGGCCTCGCCGCTCGACACGCCGCACAGGGCGCGCGTCTCGACGTAGCCGGCCGACGAGAAGATGCAGTCGGAGAGCAACTCGCCACCCGAGTCCAGGCGCACGCCGCGCGCGGCGCCGGCCGTGTCGCACAGGATCTCGGCCACGCCGTCGTTCGTGCGCAGCTCGCCACCCTCCTCGCGGAAGCGCCGCACGAGCAGATCCAAGAGCGGCTTGATGCCGCCACGCGGCCGGGCCAGGCCCTCGAGGAAGATCGAGCGGAACAGGATCACGGCCTGGTAGGCATCGACGTCGTCCTCGCGCGCGCTGCCGTACCAGGTCAGCGGCAGGAGCAGCGCCTCGACCAGGTCGGGATCGCGCAGGTGCTCGTGGAGGAAGGCCCGTCCCGAGGCCGAGGGATCGACGACGCTGAAGGGGTCGCACGCGCGGATCGCTCGCACCAGGCCCGCGAAGCGCTCGCGCTCGGCGGGGAAGGCGCGGGCGACCTGCTCCTCGAACAGCGCGAAGTCGTTCGAGAAAGCCAGGGACAGGTCGCCCAGCCGGATCTCGGACGTGCCCTGCTCGCCCAGGCCCAGGTCGTCGAAGCGCAGGCGCAACTGGCGCAGGATGCGCTGCAGCGGCGCGCTCTTCGAAGCGGGGCGCGCGAAGTTCGTCAGCGCGTGCAGGCCCGAGTCGTAGCGCCGCCCGCTGCGCTTGTAGAAGGAGTTCAGCCCGCCCCACAGCGCGTGGCGCTCCAGCACGGCCACGCGCCGCCCGAACTGGGCCAGGCGGATCCCGGCTGCCAGCCCGCTCATGCCGGCGCCGATCACCAACGCGTCGTAGCGGTCGGCGGACATGGGCGCCCCGGGGCGGTCGCGCGGCCCAGGCGGGCCGCGCGGCGCCGCTCAGACTCCGACCTTGAGCGACTTGCCAGCGAGCCTCGGCGCGAGGTAGGTCACGCAGCCGTCCAGCGTCGCGAGCTCCTTGTAGTCCTCCTCGGGGACCTGCACGCCGTAGCGCTTGCGCAGCTCCATGACGATGTCGAGGAAGTCCATGGAATCGAGCTCGATCTGCTCGCGCAGGCGCACGTCCGTCTTGAGGTTCGACACGTCCTCGTCGGGCGCGATCGTCTTGATGATGTCCTGGATCGCCAGGATGATCTCTTCGCGGTTCATGGGTTCTGTGGGGGAGTGGCGGTGTCCGTGGTCCGGTCTCAGCCGATGTAGCGCCGCACGACGACGGCGGAGTTGATGCCGAGCATCCCGAACGACAGGTTCAGGATCGCGTCGACGCGGCCGAGTTGCCTCGGCGTGTTCATCACGAGGTTGCGCACCTCGCAGGCGGGGTCGAGCTCGTCGACGTTGAGCGTCGCGTGCACGTAGCCGTCGTCGAACGAGGGCAAGTTCCCGGCGAGCTCCAGCGCGCCGGCCGCGCCCATGGCGTGGCCGATGAAGCTCTTCGTGTTGTTCACGTGGGTGCGGGCGCTGTCGCCGAACACGGCGCGCAAGGCCTCGCATTCCTGCTGGTCGCCCAGCGGGGTGGCGGTGGCGTGGCTCGACACGACGTCGATCTCGTGTGGCGCCAGTCCGGCGCGCGTGACGGCCGCGCGCATGCACTCGTTCTGGCGCTCGGCCAGCGGCAGCACGAAGTCGGACGCGTCCGAGTTCACCGCGTGCCCCACGAGCTCGCCGTAGATTCGCGCGCCGCGCCGGCGCGCGTCCTCCAGGCGCTCCAGGGCGTAGAGGCAGCCGCCCTCGGACACGACGATGCCGTTGCGCGCCCGATCGAAGGGCCGCGAGGCCTTGGTGGGGTCGGGGTGGCTCGCCAGGGCGCCTTGCGCACGGAAGCTGGCGAAGATCCCGAACGTGTGGATGCTCTCGGACACGCCGCCGGCCAGCGCCAGGTCGACCTCGCCGAGCTGCAGCATCTGCGCGCCGTGGATCAGGCCCAGATTTCCGGCGGCGCAGGCCGCGCCGATGCAGTAGGCCGGGCCGGTGAGGCCGAATCCCAGCGCGACCTCGCCGGCCGGGTTGTTGGCGACCGTGCGCGGGTTGTGGTGGTGCGACCAGTAGGCGAGGTCGAATCCGTACTGGGAGACCTCGTGGATCTGGTTCTCGGTCTCGACGTTGCCGTGCTCGGTCGTGCCGACGTAGACGCCGACGCGCGAGCGGTCACGGGCCACGAGGTCGAGGCCCGCGTCCGCGAGCGCCGATCCGGCGCACCAGATGCCGATCGAGCCGGCGCGCGTGCCGCGGCGCAGCTCCTTGCGCTTCTGCCAACGCAGCGCGTCGAAGTCGCACTGGCCGGCCAGCGTCTCCCCGACGTGTCGGATCGTCCAGGGCTTCACACCCGAGACGCCCGCCAGCAGGTTCCGGCGGAACTCGGCCAAGGAGTTCCCGTTCGGGCTCGTGAGCCCGACCCCGGTGATCACGACGCGCGGCAGCGCGCTCACGGGCGCACCTCGCGCCGGCGCGCGGCGCGGCCCTCGTCGTCGAGCTTCTCGAGCACGCGCGCGGCCAGCTCGGCGCGCGAGCGCGCGTCCGGGCCGGCGAGCCGCGCGGGCACCGCGAGGCCCACCTTGAGCGCGGCACTGACGGCCTTCGCCAGCACGCTCTCGCTGTCACCCAGCGCGCGCTCGACCGAGCTGAAGACGAGCTGCATGACGGCCTCGGCGATCTCGCACGAGCTGATGATCGAGCGCAGGGTCAGGACGCGCGGGTCCTTCGCGCCATGACGCTCGACGACGTACTCCAGGGTCGACTCGGCGGCACCGCGGAACTTCTTGAAGACCACCTGCTCGCGGCGGCGGAAGACGGTGGCCACGATGGACAGGGTGTTGCCCACCGGACGGTGCAGGTGGCAGCGGCGGGCGGAGTCGAACTCGGACTCGATCGCGCCCCACTCGGCGAGATCGTGCAGCGTGGTGCTCGTCGCGCCGGTCGAGAGCTCGAGCGCGTCGGCGATCTCGCGCGAGGACAGCGGCTGGCCAGCCAGCACCAAGAGGCCGAATACGCGTCCATGGACGCGCTTGAAGCCGAACGTGCGGAAGAACAGCTCGAAGTTCGGGAGCTGCGCGTGGAGCTCGGGCTCCAGCCCGGCGAACTCGCCGACGGTCGTGTCGCTCTTCTGGGCCATGCTGCGTCCGGTTGCGCCAGCTCGGGCGCGTCGCATTTCAGAGATTCCTGAAAAGCGAGGAGGCGGAGGTATCGCATCCGGGGGGCCCGCTGTCCACCCCGGCCGGCACGGGGATCGCGCCCGCGCCGCAGCCCGCTGCCCGGGAGGGCCCGTGCCGGGGCGCGGCCCGGGACCGGGAGCTAGCGCAGCGCCAGCATCTGGCACTGGAGCCCGCTGCCGATCCCGAGGAGCGCGGTGCGGTCCCCGGGGCGGACGAAGCCCGCGTCCCGGGCCAGGGACAGCGTCGCGGGCAGCGAAACGGAGCCCATGTTCCCCAGGTCGGGGAAGGTCGCGAACTCCCGGGCGGGGTCGAGGCCCAGTGCGTCGAGCAGGGCCCGGCGGTGCGCCGAGCCGACCTGGTGCGTGACGATGCGCTCGACGTCGGCGCGGCTCCAGCCGCTCTCGCGCTCGAACTCCTGCCAGGTGCGGCGCGCCAGCGCGCAACCCGCGGCGAGCAGCGCTTCGGAGTCCGTTTCCATGAGCGGACCCTCTGTGCCCTGGGCGAAGTCGCCGCTGCACAGGCCGACGTGCTCGGTCGCGGCGAGCGAGGCGGAGGCCTCCAGGCGCGGCGCGCCGGGCGCGCGCGCGCCGCGCGTCACGACGCAGGCGGCCGCGCCCGCGCCGATCGTGAGCGAGGCGAACGCGCTCTTCAGTTCGCGCCGTGCACCGGCCTGCGCCGCGAGCAGGCGGGCGATCGTGGCCTCGACGAGCGGGCCGCCGTCCTCGCCGGCGACGATCAGTCCCGCCTCGACGTCGCCGCGCTCGACCAGCGTCGCGACCACGACCAGCGCGTTGGCGAACCCCAGGCACGCGTTGCTCAGATCGAATGCCACGCAGCGCGCGTCGAGCTCCAGCGCGGCGTGCACCACGCTGGCGGTCGCGGGCTCGAGGAAGTCGCGGCACACGGAGGCGTGCACGAGCACGCCGATCGCGCGCCGCTCGATCCCGGCGCGCTCCAGCGCCAGCGCGCCGGCGCGCGCGGCGACCACGGAGGGTCGCGTGCCGCGTGGCCAGGCGCGTCGCGCCCGGATGCCGGTCAGGAGCTCGAGGCGGCCGGCCTGCAGCGCGAGCCGCGCGTAGAGCGGCGCGAGGCGCTCCTCCAGGTGCGTCGAGGTCACGACCTCGTCCGGCAGGACGTGGGCCAGGCCGGCCAGGGCGACGTCCTTGAAGCGCATGCGCGAGGGGGCCGCGGGAGCGGGGTGCAGAGGATAGGGGGAATCCGTCCTTCCTGGAACCGCCGCGCCGCGCCCGTGCGGAGTCCCGGGCCGTCCGTGGAGGGTCCGGGTTGACGGATCGTCCCGGCCTCGCGGATGCTCGTCGCCCCCATCCCATGACGCCAGTCCGGCCCACGATCCTCCACGTGGACATGGACGCGTTCTACGCGTCCATCGAGGTACGCGACGATCCGTCGCTCGCCGGGCTGCCGGTCTGCGTGGGCGGGCCGGCCGACGCACGTGGGGTGATCGCCGCCGCGTCCTACGAGGCGCGCCGCTGCGGCGTGCACTCCGCGATGCCGACCGCCGAGGCGCGCCGCCTGTGCCCGGGCCTCGTGCTGCTCGCGCCCGACTTCGAGCGCTACACGAGCGTGTCCCGCGAGGTCATGGCGATCTTCCGCTCGTTCACCCCGCTCGTGGAGCCCGTCTCGCTCGACGAGGCCTACCTCGACGTCGCCGGCTGCGAGCGCCTGTTCGGCTCCCCGGCCGAGGTGGGGCGCGCGATCCAGCGCGAGATCTTGCGGCGTACGGCGCTCTCCTGCAGCGTGGGCGTCGCGCCGACGAAGTTCCTGGCCAAGCTCGCCAGCGATCTGGCCAAGCCCCAGGGGTTCCGCGTCATCGAGGCCGATGAGGCCCGCGCGGTGCTCGACCCGCTCTCGGTCTCGCGGATCCAGGGCGTCGGCCCGCGCACGGCCAAGCGCCTCGCGGCCCTGGGGGTCGCGACGATCGGCGATCTGGCTCGGCGCGAGCGCGCCGAGGTCGTGGCCGAGTTCGGCGCGACGGGCGCCTGGATCCACGACCTGGCGCACGGTGTCGACACCCGGCGGGTCTCGCCCCGGCGCGAGGAGAAGTCGCACGGCATGGAGCGCACCTTCCCCGCCGATGTCGCCGACCGCGACGAGCTGCGGCGCCACCTGCTCGAGTTCTGCGAGGAGGTCGCCTTCGGGCTGCGCGACAAGGGCCTGCGCGGGCGCACGATCACGCTCAAAGCGCGCTACGCGGACTTCACCACGCTGACGCGCACGAAGACGCTCGATCACCCGACGAACCTGGGCCCGCGGATCTACGCGGTGGCACGCGAGCTCCTGGAGCGCCTGCCGATCGCGCCCCTGCGGCTCGTCGGGGTGCAGCTCTCGTCGCTGTCCGACGTGCGCGCGCCGATCCAGGAAACGCTGTTCGAAGGCCTCGAAGGCGGCTCCCGCCTGCTGCGCGGGGGGCAGGTGCCGGGCCGCGGCAAGCTGGAGCGCGCGACCGAGGGGCTCGACCGCCTGCGCCGCAAGTTCGGCGCGCGCGCGGTCGTCCCGGCGAGCCTCCTCGGTCGCGCGCGCGTGCCCGGGCGCGAGGCCGCGGCCGGCCCCGACGCTGGGGCCTGAGCGGGCCCCGTCGTCCGCTCTAGAGGTCGAGCTCGGCCCCCGCGGCTCCGCGGCGCGCGAGGATCACGCCGCGCTTGGCGGACAGCACGAACTCGGCCACCTCACGCACCGAAGCCTGCGGATGATCGAGGTGGCGTCGCGCGGCATCGAGGGCCGGATGACGGCGCCCGAGCATCTCGAGGATCGCGAGGCGCAGCGTGAGCCGCTCCTCGGGCGTGAAGCCCGCGCGGCGCAGACCGATCGTGTTCGGCGCGCGCCACACGGCCGGCAGCGACCCGGAGAAGATCGAGAAGGGGATGGCGTCCTTCCCGATGCCGCAGGGCCCCGCCAACATCGTCAGCCGGCCGACGCGGCAGAACTGGTGGACGGTGGCGTTGCCCGAGAGGATCGCGCGCTCGCCGATCGCGGAGTGGCCGGCGATCATCGCTCCGTTCGTCAGGATCGCGCGCTCGCCGACGGTGCAGTCGTGCGCCACGTGGCTCGAGGCCATGAGCATGACGCCGTCACCGACGCGCGTGACGCCGCCTTCGGTCGTGGCGCGGTGCACCGTGACGTGCTCGTGGATGCGCACGTCCTCGCCGATCTCGACGCGCGAGGGCGCGCCCTTGTACTTGACGTCCTGCGGCTCGCCGCCCAGCACGGCGCCGGAGGCCACGCGCGTGCGGGCCCCCAGCCGCACGCAGCCGTGGACATGGACGCCCGCGCCCAGCACGACCCCCGGGCCCAGCTCGGCCCCGTCCTCGACCACGGAGTGCGGGCCCACGACGACGTCGGGCGCGCAGCGCGCGCCCGGATGGACGATGGCGGAGGGGTGGATCACGGGCCTGGGGCTTCCTGGAGGGGTGCGCGGGCACATCAGGGCGATCGCCGCCCGGACCCGCAGCCCCTCTTCATAGCTTCTTCGGCGAGCCCTCGCGCCAGATCCATCCGTATCGGGTAGGACTCAGGGGATCGAACGGGGGAGGCACGGCCCGCCGCGAGCCTCCCCGGATCCCCACAGACTTCGACCCTGGAGCAGCACCCCATGTCCGCCTTCACTTCATCCCTGGCCACTGGCTTCGCCGGCCTCGCGCTGGCCGCGACGGCCGCCACGGCCCAGATCACGCCGGGCAACCTCGTCGTCGTCCGCGTCGGCGACGGCTCGGCCGCGCTGAGCAGCGCATCGACCGCCGTGTTCCTCGACGAGTTCACGACCGCCGGGGCCTTCGTGCAGACGATCGCCCTGCCGACGGCCGCGAGCGGCCTGAACCAGCCCCTCTCGAACTCGGGCACCGCGACCTCGGAGGGCTTCCTCAACCTCTCCGCCGACGGGCAGTACCTCGTGCAGGGCGGCTACGGCACGGCCCCCGGCTTGGCCAGCGTGGTCAGCACGACGAGCCTCGCGGTACCGCGGGTCATCGCGCGCACCACGATCAGCACGGGCGCCAGTGACACGAGCACGGCGCTCGACGCCTTCTCCGCCAGCAACATCCGCAGCGCAACGAGCACGAACGGCACGGACTTGTTCGCCGCAGGTTCCTCGGGCGGCGTCCAGCACGCGACGCTCGGCGCGACGACGGCCACGCAGCTGCACGCGCCCACCGCGCCCACGAACACGCGCGTGGTCCAGATCGCGGGCGGCCAGCTCTACGTGTCGAGCTCCTCCGGGTCCTTCCAGGGCGTCGCCGCGGTGGGCACGGGCGTTCCCACGACGGCGGGGCAGTCCGTCACGCTCCTGCCTGGCTTCCCGACCTCGACCGGACCCTCGGCCTACGACTACTTCTTCGCCGACGCCGCCACGCTCTACGTCGCGGACGACCGCACGAACGGCAACGGCGGCATCCAGAAGTGGACCGAGGCCGGTGGCACCTGGACGTTGCAGTACACGCTGGCCCCGGCCAGCAACATCGGCTGCCGCGGCCTGACCGGCGTCGTCCAGGGCGGCGTCGCGACGCTCTACGCGACGACCTCCCAGACCAGCCTGAACACGATCGTCAGCGTCACGGACACTGGCGTCGGCGCGCCGTTCTCTACGGTCTCGGTGGCCGCGACGAACACGATCTACCGCGGCCTGCGTCTGATCCCGTCCGCCGGAACGTTCGTGTCAGCGATCTGCTTCGGCGACGGCCTGGGCACCGCCTGCCCGTGCGGCAACAGCGGGGCGACGGGCAACGGCTGCGCGAGCTCGGTCAACGCGAGCGGCGGCAACCTGTCCTCGACGGGCACGCCCTCGATCGGCGCCGACACGCTCGTGCTGGTCGGCAGCGGCATGCCGAACAGCTCGGTGCTCTACTTCCAGGGCACGGCCCCGGTCAACGGCGGCCTGGGCAGCGTGTTCGGGGATGGCCTGCGCTGCGCGGGCGGCTCGGTCATCCGGCTCGGCACGAAGAACAACGTCGGTGGCGGCTCGTCGTACCCGGCTCCCGGCGACCTGGCCGTGTCGGTGCGCGGCCTGTGCTCGGCGGGCGACGTGCGCGTGTACCAGGCCTGGTACCGCAACGCGGCCAGCTTCTGCACGCCGGCCACGTTCAACCTGACGAATGGCCTCAGCGCCACATGGCAACCGTGACCTGAGCGCGCCGCGTTCGCCGGCTCGCGGCGGGCCTCGAGCTCGCACCGGCCGCGGGGCCTGCGCCCCGCGGCCGGTTCGCATTCCGGCACGTCGGCGGATGCGGGGCTCGTCGCGCAGCGCGGCCGCGGTCCGGCGGGCGCCACGCCGGCCCCGCGCGCGACGCACACCCTCAGTGTGCCTCCAGCCAGTTCGCGCCGTGGCCGAAGTCGACCCTCAAGGGCACGCGCAGCGGCCAAGCGTGCTCCATGCGGTCGCGCACGAGCGCCAGCGTGTCCTCGAGCTCGCGCTCGGGGACCTCGAGCACCAGCTCGTCGTGCACCTGGAGCAGCATGCGCCCCGCGAGCCCCGACGACTCGAGCCGGGCCTCGAGGTCGATCATCGCGCGCTTGATCACGTCCGCGGCCGAGCCCTGGACCGGCGTGTTCACCGCGGCGTTCTCGGCGAAGGCGCGCAGTCGGGCGTCGTCCGAGGTGATGTCCGGGAAGCGGCGGCGACGGCCCGAGATCGTCTCCACGAAGCCCCGCTCGCGAGCGCCGGCCAGCGTGGCCTCGATCCAGCCCCGCACGCTGGGGAACGACGCGAAGTAGCGCTCGATGAAGGCGCGCGCCTCGGGCACGGTCAAGTTCGTCTCGCGCGCCAGCCGCGCCGGGCCCATGCCGTAGAGCAGCCCGAAGTTGATGGCCTTGGCGCGCGAGCGCATCTCGCGCGTCACGGCGCCCTCCGCGACCTCGAAGATCGTGGCCGCCGTCGCGGCGTGCACGTCGCGGCCCTCGGCGAAGGCGCGCACCAGGCCGGGATCGCCGCACAGGTGGGCCAGGATGCGCAGCTCGACCTGGCTGTAGTCCGCGGAGAGCAGCACCCAGCGGCCGCGGCCGTCGGGCTCACGCGGCACGAAGGCACGGCGCAGCTCCCGCCCGCGCGCGGTGCGGATCGGGATGTTCTGCAGGTTCGGGTCGCTCGACGCGAGCCGACCCGTGGCGGCGGCGACCTGGCTGAACGAGCTGTGCACCCGGCCGTCGCGCGGGTCCACGTAAGCCGGCAGCGACTCGACGTACGTGCTCTGGAGCTTCTGCAACTCGCGGTACTCCAGCAGGGCGACGACGATGGGCACGTCCGGGTAGGACTGCTCCAGCGTCGCCGCGTCCGTGGCGTAGCCGGTCTGGGTCTTCCGGGGCCGCTTGACGCCGGCCGCCTCCTGGATGCGCAGCTTCTCGAACAGCACCTCGCCCAGCGCCTTCGTGCTGTTCACGTTGAACGGCTCGCCGGCGAGCGCGTGGATGCGCGCGACCGCGCCCTCGATCTCGCCCTTCAGGCCGGCTCCGATCTCCGCGAGCACGGAGACGTCCAGCCGGATGCCGCGACGCTCCAGCGCCGCGAGCACCGGCACGAGCGGCATCTCGAGCTCTTCGAACAGGCGCTCGGCGGCGTTCTCGCGCAGCTCCGCCGCGAGCGGCGCGACGAGACGCCAGGTCACGTCGGCGTCCTCGCAGGCGTACTCGGCGACCTGCTCGACCGGCACCTCGGCCATCGTGATCTGGGACTTGCCGC
Organism: Planctomycetota bacterium; assembly: GCA_016795205.1. Lineage (GTDB taxonomy): Bacteria > Planctomycetota > UBA1135 > UBA1135 > JAEUHZ01. The sequence continues at coordinate 81,003 of JAEUHZ010000026.1, forward strand.
TGCCGATCAGGGCGCTCGTGGGGATCTTCTGCAGGTCGAAGAAGCGCAGCGCCAGATCGTCCAGGTTGTGACGCCGCGTGGCGCCGGCGGCGCAGAAGCTCGCGACCATCGTGTCGAACCAGGGCGGCGGCAGCGCGACGCCGTGCGCGCCCATCACGAGCCAGTCGTACTTCGTGTTCTGCCCGACGCGCCGCAGTCCGGGGTCCGTGAGCAGCGGCCGCAGCGCCTCGAGGATCGCCGGCGCGCCACCCGCGAGCACGGGAGGCTCGGCGTTCATCGGCACGTAGAACGCGCGCATCGGCCGCGCGCTGAACGAGCACCCGACGAGGCGCGCCTGGAGCGGCATCAGGCCGGTCGTCTCCGTATCGAAGGCGAACGTCCCGGCCGCACGCAGCTCGCGCAGCATGGCCTCGAGCCCGGCGCGGTCCTTCACCAGCACGTAGTCGCGTTCCTCGACGGGCTGGGCGGTCGCTCCGGCCTTGGCCAAGAGCGACTTGAAGTCGAGCCGTCGGTAGAGCGCCATGAGCGCCTTTGGATCCGGCGCGGGCGGCTGGAGGCCCTCGAAGCCCGGATCGAGCGGCACGTCGCGCCGGATGGTCACGAGGTCCTTGGACAAGAGCAGTTGGTCCAGGTCGCGCCGCAGGTGCTCACCCGCCTTGCCCTTGACCTCGGCGCGGTGCGCCACGAGCGCGTCGAGCGACTTCCACTCCTGGAGCAGCTTGATCGCACCCTTCTCGCCGATGCCGGTGACGCCGGGCACGTTGTCCGACGCATCGCCCATGATCGCCAGCACGTCGACGACATGGCTCGGAGGCACACCCAGGCGCTCCTCGGACTCGGCCGGTCCCTCGATCAGGAGCGGAACCCCGGGCTTGAAGACGTTGTAGAGCTTGACCCGCTCCGAGACGAGCTGGAGGAAGTCCTTGTCGCCCGTGACGATCATGACGTCCCAGCCGGCCGCCTCGGCCTGCGTGGCCAGCGTGCCGATCACGTCGTCGGCCTCGTAACCCTTGACCTCGAACAGCGGGACGCCCAGCGCGCGCACGACCTCGCGCAGGAGCTCGAGCTGGGCCACGATCTCGTCCGGCATCTTCTGCCGCGTGGCCTTGTACTCGCCGTAGAGCTTGTGCCGGAACGTCGGCCCGGGCGGGTCGAACGCGACTGCCAGCAACTCGGGCCGTTCCTTGTCGAGCACGTCGTGCAGCGCACGCGCGAAACCGTAGGTCGCGCCGGTCGGCGTGCCGTCGGGCGCGCTGAACCCCTGCCGCTGCAGCGCGAAGTGCGAGCGGTAGGCCAGAGCGGTCCCGTCGACGAGGAAGAGGCGCGGCATGCGCGCAGGATAGCGGCGCGAGGCGCTTCCCGTCCGCGCGTACCGCGCGCAGAATGCCGCGCCCGTGAGCCGCACCGTCTGCACCCTGAACCTGAACGGCATCCGCTCCGCGGGCCGTCGGGGCTTCGCGCGCTGGCTGCGGCGCAAGCGGCCCGACGTCCTGTGCGTGCAGGAGCTGCGTGCGCACGCGACCGACGTCGACGACGATCTCAGGTGTCCCGAGGGCTGGAACGCGCGCTGGGAATGCGCGGCGAAGAAGGGCTACGCCGGCGTCGGCGTCTACTCGCGCGAGCCCGTCGACCGCTACGTCGCCGGGCTGCCGTTCGACCACTGCGCTGACGAGGGCCGCGCACTGCGCGCCGACTTCCCGGACCTCTCGGTGGTCTCGCTGTACGTCCCCAGTGGCTCCTCGGGCCCGGCGCGGCAGGCGGCGAAGTTCCGCTTCCTGGACGAGATCCGCCCCTGGTTCGACGCGCTGCTCGCCGAGGGTCGCCCGATCCTGGTGTGCGGCGACGTGAACATCGCTCCCGAGCCGATCGACCTGGCGCGGCCCAAGCAGAACGAGAGGAACTCGGGCTTCCTGCCCGAGGAGCGCGCCTGGTTCGCCGGTCTCCTGGCCGCGGGCTGGGTCGACGTCGTCCGTCGCCTGCACCCCGCCGAGCCCGGCCTGTACTCGTGGTGGTCGAACCGTGGCGCGGCGCGCGCCAAGGACATCGGCTGGCGGCTCGACCACGTGCTCGCCACGCCACCCGCTGCGCAACGGGTCACGCGGGCCTGGATCGAGAAGCAGGCCGGGCTGTCCGACCACGCGCCGGTCTGGGTGGAGCTCGACGAGGCGTGAGCGCTCTGCTCGCCGGGCTGGCGATCGGGGCCGTCGGCGCGGGCACGCACACCCAGGACCTGCCGTCCGCGGTGCCGCTGCGGTCCCAGGCCAGCGTGCTGCGCGTCGAACGTGGGCCGCGGATCGACGGACGTCTGGACGAGGACTGCTGGCGTCAGGCGCCACCGATCGGCCCGCTGCGCCAGATGATCCCGCGCGTCGACGCGGACCCCAGCGAGGACACCGAGGTGCGGCTCGTGCACGACGGGCGCGCGCTGTACTTCGGCATCCGCTGCCATGACCGCGAGCCGGGCAAGATCGTGGCCACGCTGCGCCAGCGCGACGCCGACCTCGACCCCGACGACCGCATCGAGATCGTGCTGGATACCTTTCGCGACCGACGCAACGCGTACTTCTTCCAGATCGGCGCGGCCGGGTCGATCGGCGACGCACTGATCTCGAAGAACGGGGGCGGCTTCAAGAAGGCCTGGGACGGGATCTTCGACGGCGCGGCACGCATCGACGAGCTGGGTTGGACGGCCGAGATCGAGATCCCGTTCGCGACCGTCGCCTTCGATCCCTCTCAGCCCGTCTGGGGCTTCAACCTGAACCGCTGCATCAAGCGCCGGGAGGAGTTCGCCCGGTTCGCCGCGCACACGCGCGACTCGAGCTTCTTCCGCATCTCGCAGGCCGGCGACCTGGCCGGCCTGGATGGCGCCGAGCAGGGCCTGGGGATCGACGTCGTCCCGTTCTTCGTGCTGCGCGCCGACGATCAGCGCGGGGAGGACGCGTCGCTCACCGGACAGCCGGGCCTCGACGCCACCTGGCGCCTCACGCCCAGCCTCCAGGCGGCGGTCACGGTGAACACCGACTTCGCGGAGGTCGAGGTCGACGACCGCCAGGTCAACCTGACCCGCTTTCCGCTGTTCTTCCCGGAGAAGCGCGACTTCTTCCTGCAGGACGCCGGGATCTTCGACTTCGCGGACTTGGAGCCGAACGTGCTGCTGCCGTTCTTCAGCCGCAGGATCGGCCTCGACGGCGCCGGCAACGAGATCCCGATCCTGGCGGGGGCCAAGCTGACCGGCCGCGCCGGCGACTGGAACCTGGGCTTCCTCGACGTGGAGACCGACTCCTCCGGAGCGCTCGACGGGCAGAACCTGGGCGCCGCGCGCGTGGTCTACAACGTCGGCGAGCAATCGGCCGTGGGCGTCGTGGGCACGCTGGGCGACCCGACCGGCGCGGCGGACGCGGCCACCTATGGAGCGGACCTGAACCTGGGCACGAGCTCGTTCCTGGGCAACAAGAACCTGCAGTCCTCGGCCTGGATCCTGCGCACGGACGACGGCACGGAGGCGGGTGAGGACCTGGCCTACGGCGCGTCGCTGCGCTATCCGAACGACCTGCTCTCGCTGGGCGCCACGTTCGCGGAGGTCCAGTCCGAGTTCGATCCCGCGCTGGGTTTCGTGCCGCGCAGCGGGATCCGCCGCTGGTCCGCGAGCGCCGAGCTCGAGCCGCGTCACGAGGGCGCCATCCGCCGCACGCAGTACCAGCTCGACGTGCTGGCGGTCACCGACCTCGACGATCGGCTCGAGAGCGGCAGCGTGGAGCTGCAGCCGCTGGGCGTCCTGTTCGACTCGAACGACGGGCTCTACCTGGAGCTCGAGGGGCACCGCGAACGGCTCGACGAGCCCTTCGAGATCCGCGACGGCGTGGTCATCGCTCCCGGGGAGTACGACTTCGGCCGAGCCCGGCTCGAGGCCACCTTCTCGAACGCGCGCCAGCTCTCGGGCTCGGCCACGCTGGAGACCGGCACCTTCTACGACGGGCGGCGGGACGATCTCGTGCTTTCCACCTCCTGGCGTCCGAGCGCGCTGGTCAACGCCAGCCTCGTCTACCAGCGAGCCGACGTCGACCTGGAGGCCGGCGACTTCGTCGTCCACGTGGCGCGCGCGCGCCTCGACCTGGCCTTCGACCAGCGCGTCCTGTGGTCGAACCTCGCCCAGGTCGACAACGACTCGGATTCCCTGGGCATCAACAGCCGCCTGCGCTGGATCCTGTCCCCCGGGCGTGAGTTCTACCTGGTCGTGAACCCGCTGATCGAGCGCCAGGGCGACTCGCTCGTCGCGACCGAGACCGCGGCGGCCTTCAAGGTCGCCTGGACGCTGCGCTTCTGACCCGCGCTCGGACGCGCCCCGCCCGAGGCCGCCGCTCGCGACGGCGCAGTTCCTGTCGGCGGTTCAAGGCGACGGTCGTGGCGCCGACCCCAGGGCGGGAGCGGGGCCGGTGCGGAAGTCGACGATCTCGATCTCGAGCCGGGTCTCGCCGCGGAAGTGGTTCCACTTGGGCGTGTAGACGGCGTGGATCGGCGTGCCCATCACGAGCTCGGGCTCGCGGCGCGCCATCCCGAAGGCCATGCCGCGCAGGACGTGGGCGCCGGAACGCAGTTGGAGCAGCACGTGGCTCTGGTCCGCGCCGCAGGTCCGCGCTGGCTCGGCCAGACGCAGGTCGGCGCTGTGGAACAGCGGCCGCGCGTTCTGGGCGCCGAAGGGCTGGAGGCGGTCGAGCTCCTTCTGGAGCGCGGGCGTCACGGAGTGGAAGGGCACGTCACAGTCGATGTCGAGCGCCGGCGCCGCGAGCGGGCCGGCGGCGAGCATCTCGCGGGCGCGCGCGCAGACGGCCTCGCGGAATGCGTCGACCCGCTCGGCCTCGATCTCGAGGCCGGCGGCCTGCTCGTGGCCGCCGTGCTTCAGCACGTGCTCGCGGCCGCCGTCCAGGGCGGACAGCACGCTGAAGCCCGGCACGGAGCGCGCGCTGCCGCGGCCGCGCGCGCCGTCCAGGCCGATCACGACCACCGGCCGGTCGAAGCGCTGCACGAGGCGCCCGGCGACGATGCCCACGACCCCCTGGTGCCAGCCCTGGTCGGCGAGGACCAGCACCGGCCAGCGCTCGCGGTCCGCGAAGCGCGCGGCCTGCTGCAGCGCGCTGTGGAGGATCTCCGCCTCGATCGCGCGCCGGCGCTGGTTCAAGCGGTCGAGCTCGCCCGCCAGCCGCCTGGCCGTCACGGCGTCGTCCGCGAGCAACAGCTCCACGGCGCGCCGGGCATGATCGAGGCGTCCGGCCGCATTGATGCGCGGACCGATCTGGTAGCCGAGGTCCTCGGCGAGCAGCTCGCGCCCCGTCGCGCCGCACACCTCGAGCAGCGCGCGCACGCCGGGCCGCGCTGACCGCTCGAGGGACTTCAGGCCGTGATGCGCCAAGATGCGGTTCTCGCCCACGAGCGGCACGACGTCGGCGACCGTGGCGATCGCCACGTAGCCCATGGCCTCGACCAGGAACTCGCGCAAGTCGTCGCGCACGCGCGCCGCGCCCGTGATCTCCTGCGCGAGCCCCCAGGCCAGCTTGAACGCCACGGCGCCGCCGCACAGCTCGCGGAACGGGTAGGCGCTCGTCCCGAGCTTGGGGTTCACGATCGCCACGGCCGGCGGCAGCGCGCACTGCGGCGGCTCGTGGTGGTCGGTGACGAGCGTGTCGACGCCGGCCTCGGCGAGGGCCGCGATCGTCTCGACCGCCGAGGTGCCGTTGTCGACGCTGATCACGAGCTTCGCGCCCGTCTCGCGCGCGCGCGCCAGCGAGTGCTCGCCGAAGCTGTACCCGTCCGTGAAGCGGTTGGGGATGTGCCACCGCACGTCGCCGCCCAGCGTCGTGAGCAGGCGCACGAGCAGGGCCGTGCCCGTGACCCCGTCGACGTCGTAGTCGCCGTGCACCAGGATCGTCTCCCGGTCGCGCAGCGCGCGCGCCACGCGCTCCGTCGCGCGCCCCATGTCCGGCAGGAGCGCTGGATCGTGCAGGCGTTTCAGCTCCGGCTTGAGGTGCTCCAGCGCGCGCTCGGGGTCGGCGTGCCCGCGCGCCACGAGGATCGCGGCGGTCACGCGCGAGATCGAGTGCCGGCGTGCCAGCGCCCCGATCGCCGCCGCATCCAGCTCCCTGAGCCTCCAGCGGCGCGTGGCGGGGGCCTGGGCGGCCGGGGTCGGGCTGGCGATCGTCACGCGCGCAGGGTAGAGGACGCACGCGGCGGGTAGGAGAGCGCGCCCGGCGTCCGGCGCCAAGTCCGCTCGCCGCGGGCCGTTCGCGCCGCGCGCACTCACGGGCGTCCGGCGGCAGCGCACCCTGCTCGGTGGCCGACTCCGCGCCCGGGGCGCGAGCGCGCGCCGCGCCCTTGCCGAAGTGCCGCGCGCAGCGGACAACAGGCCCTGATGCCCAAGCCTGCCTCCGACGCGCAAGGCGCCTACCGCCTGCTGCCGTCCATCGACGAGACCCTGCGCGACCCGCGCGCCCTGGCACTGGAGGGGCGCGCCCCGCGCGAGCTCCTGCGGCGGTTCGCGGCCGAGACCCTCGAGGCTTGGCGCGCGGAGATCGCGGCCGGGCGACTCGACCAGGACCGCATCGTGAGCCTGCGCGCGTCCGGGGAGCCTTTCCTGGAGCTGGAGCGGCGCGTGGCGCGCGAGGCGCTGCGCGGTGTGGTGCGCTGCGTGAACGCGACCGGGATCGTGCTCAACACGGGCCTGGGTCGCGCCCCGGTGCACCCCGAAGTCGCCGCCGCCATGGCCGAGGCCGCGCGCGGCTACTGCGTGCTGGAAGTCGATCGGGAGACGAACGAGCGCAACCAGCGCGACGAGCACCTCGGTGACCTGCTTGCGCGGCTCACGGGCGCCGAGGCCGCGATCGCCGTGAACAACTGCGCTGGCGCGGTGCTGCTCCTGTTCAACACCTTCGCGGGCGGTCGCGAGGCGGTCGTCTCGCGCGGCGAGCTGGTCGAGATCGGCGGCAGCTTCCGCGTCCCCGACGTCATGGCGCGCGCCAACGCCGTGCTGGTCGAGGTCGGCACGACGAACCGCACGCGCCTCGCGGACTACGCGCAGGCCATCGGCGAGCGCACCGGGCTCCTCGTCAAGGTCCACACGAGCAACTTCCGCGTCGTGGGCTTCACCGAGGAGGCCGCGCCGGCCGAGCTCGCCGAGCTGGGGCGCCGGCGCGGCGTGACCAGCGCGTACGACCTGGGCTCGGGCCTGCTCGATCCCGAGGGCGCTCCGCCGCTCGCGCAGCTCCTGGGGGGCGAGCCACTCGTGCGCGAGGCCGTGGCCAGCGGCTTCGACGTCGTGCTGTTCTCCGGGGACAAGCTGTTCGGCGCGCCCCAAGCCGGGCTGATCGTCGGGAAGCGCGCCGCGATCGCGGCGCTGCGCAAGAACCCCGTCTACCGCGCGCTGCGCCTGGACAAGGTGGCGCTCGTCGGCCTCGAAACGACCGCTCGGCTGCTGCTCGCGGGCCGGGCGCACGAGCTGCCCGTGAGACGCATGCTGGCCGCCGCCGCTCCCGACCTGCGGCCGGCGGCCGAGCGCATCGCCGCGCGTCTCGCGGCCCTCCCGCACCTCGCGGTCGAGGTCACCCCCGGCGAGAGCCGACCGGGCAGCGGGAGCGCGCCCGGCGTCGCGCTGCCGACGTTCGTGGTCCACGTGCGGCACGCGCGGCTCTCGGACGCCGAGCTGGCCGCCGGCCTGCGCTCGGCGGCCGTGCCCGTGTTCGCGCGCGTCCAGGACGGGCGTGTGCTCGTCGACCCGCGCACGCTGCTCCCCGGCGACGAGGACGACCTCGTGCGCGGCTTCGCGAGCGCCGTGGGAAGAGAACCGACCTCGGCGCGTCGGTCGCGGGCGTGACCACGGCTCCCTTCGAAGCACGCGTCGCGGACCGCAGCGCCGTGGTCGCCGTCCTCGGGCTGGGCGCCGTGGGCCTGCCGCTCGCGCGGGCCTTCGCGCAGGCCGGCCTGCGCGTCCTGGGGTTCGACACGGACCGCGAGAAGCTCGCACGCCTGGCGCACGGCCGCGGGGCTCCGGCGCACCTGGGCGCGGACTTCGCGCGCGAGCTGCTGGCGACTGGCCGTTTCGAGCCCGCCGCGGACTTCGAGCGCCTTGGCGAGTGCGACGCGGCCCTGGTGTGCGTGCCGACGCCCCTGACCCCTGGGCAGGAGCCCGACCTCTCGGACGTGCTCGCGGCGGCGCGCACGCTGGCGCGCGGGCTGCCGCGCGGGGCGCTCGCGGTGCTCGAATCGACGACCTGGCCCGGCACGACGCGCGGGCCGTTCGCCGCGGCCTTCCGAGACGCGGGGCGCGTGCCCGGCGCGGACGTGCTCCTGGCCTTCTCGCCCGAGCGCGAGGATCCCGGTCGCGCCATCGACGTGCGCACCGTCCCCAAGCTCGTGGGCGGCACCTGCCAGGAGAGCCTCCGCGCCGCGACCGCGCTGTACGCCGCCGCGTTCGAGCGCGTCGTGCCCGTGTCGAGCGCCGAGGTCGCCGAGGCTGCCAAGCTCCTCGAGAACGTCTACCGCGCGGTGAACATCGCGCTCGTCAACGAGCTCAAGGTCGCGTTCCACGCGCTGGGTGTCGACCCGGGCGAGGTCGTCGATGCCGCCGCCACGAAGCCCTTCGGGTTTCAGCGCTTCACGCCCGGCCCGGGCACGGGCGGCCACTGCATCCCGATCGACCCGCACTACCTGGCCTGGGCGGCGCGTGCGGCGGGCGTCCCGCTGCCGCTGGTCGCGAGCGCCACGCGCGTCAACGCGGCCATGCCGGCCTACGTCGTCGACCGCGCCGAACTCGCGCTGGCCTCGCAGGGCCGCACGCTGCGCGGAGCGCGGGCGCTCGTCCTGGGCCTGGCCTACAAGGCCGACGTCGACATCACGGCCGAGTCGCCCGCCCTGCGCGTGCTGGCCGAGCTGGCCGAGCGCGGCGCGCGCGCGGCCTTCTCCGACCCGCACGTGCCGCAGGCGCCGGCGAGCGCGCTCTTGCAGCCCGAGGCGCGCACGTCCGTCGCGCTCGACGCGCAGGCGCTCGAGTCGGCGGACGTGGTCCTCGTCGTGACGGACCACGCCGCCTTCGACCTCGACCTGGTCTCCCGCCACGCACGGCTGGTCGTCGATGCCCGGCGCGCGCTCGAGGGTCGGATGCGCGGCGATCCGCGCTACTTCCAGGCCTGATCCTCGTCGCCCAGGCCTTCCAGGTCGGCCAGCGAGCCGGCTGGGACGTGCGGGCGCAAGGTGCGTACGGCCAGCAGCCGCTCGGAGAGCGCCAGATCGCGATCGCGCGCGATGTCCCCGAGCAGTCGCAGCGCCTCGTCGCGCGCCGGGCCGCGTCCGTTCAGGATCACGTTCTCGGCCGCCAGCACCACGCCGCGGGCCGGGACGCCCAGGCGCGGGTCGGTGCGCCGCTCCCAGGCCGCCCGCAGCGCGCGCACGCCGCCCTGGCCTTCGCCCGGCGCGAGCGTCGCGGTCAGGAACGCCTGCTGGCGCACCGCGGCGTGCGGGTCGGTTTCGGCGATCGCGAAGAGCAGCTCGGGGTCCTCTCCGCGCAGGCTCGCGACGAGCAGCTGGCGACCCGTCGGATCTTCGCCCGCGGCGACCAGCCGGCCGTAGTGCTCGCGCGCCGCGGCGCGCGCCTCCGGGCGCGCGGCGAACGCGGCGAACGCCGCATGGAGCGAGGGATCGCGCAGCGCCACGAGCAGCTCCACCGCGCGCGAGGGTGGGGCCCCGGCCGCGATCGCCGCGGCCGCCGCGCTGCGCAGGGCCGGGTCCCGCCGCGCCGCGTCGAGCAGCTCGGTCGCGGCCAGCGCCCCGGCCTCGGGGTCCAGCGCGAACAGCGCGCGCAACGCGAACCCGCGCACGAACGGCGCGTGGCCGGAGGCGATCGCGCCCCAGAGCGTCGCGCGCTGCGCTCCGAGGCCCTCGAGGTCGCCGATCATGGGTTCGAGCAGCTCGACGTACGTCGCGGCCTCGCCGGGGTCGGCCCGACAGAGCTCGAGCACCGCGTCGAGGTAGCGCGCGTCGAGCGCCGGGAGGCCCGCCGACTCGCTGCGACCGATCCAGCCCACGAGCTCGGCGCGCGTTTCCTCGTCGAGTCGCGGCAGTCGCGCCAGGACTTCGCGGGTCAGGGCCACGCCGTCCCCGTCGGGCGGGCCGCCGCCCCGCGACCAGCGCGCGACGCCGACCGAGAGCGCGACCAGAGCCCCGTGCCGCGCGCGGTCTGCCAGGCGCGCGGAGGCCCCCTGGTGCACGCCAGCCGCGCGAGGGTCCAGGGCCGCGAGCTGCGTCGGGTGCTCGAGCAGCGCTGCGACCGCCCGCAGCGTCTGGGCGCTGCCGACGATGCGCGGCAGGAGCGCCGCGAGCGCCGCCACGTCGCCGGTGCGCTCGGCCGCGCCGATCTCCGCGAGCAGGGCGGCGAGGTCGAGCCCGCCGACGGGCGGCCGCTCCGAGGTCTCGCGCAGCCCGCCGGGCGCGGCGGCCGGCGTGCGCTCGGCGCGTCCGGTTTCGGCGCCCGCGGCGAGCACCGCCGCCGGCCCATCCGGAGCCGGCGGCAGGACCGCGCCGGAGGCGCGCTCGGGGTCCCCGCGAACCGGGCCGCCGGAGGGGATCCACAGCAGCCAGGCCGCGAGAGCCAGCACGGCGAGGAGCGCGCTGGCCGGCCGCCGGGCGCGGTCCCACCACGCGGCGGGTCTGCGCGCGGCGTGCTCCAGGCGGACGGGTCCCGTGTCGGTGGTTCCGCGGTCGGCAGGCTTCACGGCGGCCTCCTCAGGAATGGGGGACGGGGAAGCAGTCGATCGTCACGTGGTCGTTCACGGTGCCCGCCGTGCCGGCGTTCGCGCAGCGGCAGTCCTGCTGGGTCACGCCGAGGTCGATGTCCGCGAGCTCCGTGCACGCGCAGTGACGGACGCGGATCTCGATGGTCCCCACGACGTCGCACTCCGTGTTCGAGCCGGGGGCCGGCTCGCAGGCCCGGTGCGCGGGCGTGATGAGCAGCGTGTCGGGGCAATGCCGGCCCCCGAGCCCGATGTGCAGCCCGAAGATGCTCAGCACGCGGCGGCACCGGGAGCCGCTCTGCGACTCCTGGGTGCTCGACGGTCGCTGGACGGCCCGCTCGTTCGCGCACTGGGCGTGGGCGGGCTCGACGCCGGCGCACAGCGTCAGGGCCAGGAGGGCGGACAGGGTGGCGAACTTCATGGAACTCCTCCGATTCTCATCCCGTGTCGAGGCGTGAGCCCGTCTCCCGCCTCCGCTCCGGGGACGCGCGCGCGCCGCGCCGGTCGCAGGGGCTGCGGCGAAAACCCGCGCGCGCCGTGCTAACGTCCCACCCATGACCGAGATGCAACCGAAGCGGCTCACCGACTACGCGTCCTGCGCGGGTTGAGCCGCGAAGATGCCCATCGGGCAGCTCGCGCACGTGCTGCGCGGACTCAACGACCAGGGTGACGGGCGGATGCTCGTGGGACCGGAGACCTTCGACGACGCGGGCGTCGTCGAGCTCGCGGGCGTGGAGGGTCTGCCCGCGGACACGAACCTGGCCCTGGTCCAGACCGTCGACTACTTCCCACCGGTCGTCGACGACCCCTGCTTCTACGGGGCGATCGCGGCGGCGAACTCGCTCTCGGACGTCTACGCGATGGGCGGGCGACCGTTCACGGCGCTCAATCTGGCCGGCATTCCCAAGGACTTCGCGCCCGAGTGGACGGCCGAGATCTTCCGCGGCGGGTTCGAGAAGTGCCGCGAAGCCGGCGCCCTGGTCGTCGGCGGGCACACGGTCCAGACCGCCGAGGCGCTCTTCGGCTTCGCGATCACGGGCTTCGTCGACCGGCGCGCGGTCGCGGCCAACAGCGGGGCGCGGCCGGGCGACCTGCTCTACCTCACGAAGCGGCTCGGCACGGGGGCGCTCACGACGGCCGGGAAGCAAGGCCAACTCGCCTGGGCCGAGCTACTCCCCGCGGCGCGCCAGATGGCGGAGCTCAACGACCGCGCCGCTGCGGCCATGAACGCCACGCGCATCCACGCCGCGACGGACATCACGGGGTTCGGGCTGGCGGGACACGCGCGCAACCTGGCGCGCGGCTCGGGTGTGACGCTCGCGATCGAGCTCGGGAGCCTGCCGCTGCTCGAGCGCGCGCTGGACTTCGCGCGCGCCGGCGTCGTCTCGGGCGGATCGCGGAAGAACCGCGCGGCGCTCGCGCAGGTCGTGTCCGTGCGTGCCGGGATCGAGGAGGCGCTCGCGACCCTGGGATTCGAGGCCGAAACCTCGGGCGGACTGCTGATCGCCGTGCCCGCCGCGCGCGCGGAGCAGCTCGAAGCCGAGCTGCGCGCGCGCGACGTCCTGGTCGCGCGCGTCGGCGAGGTCCGTCCGCGCGGCGACGTGCTCGTCGCGTTCGAGTAGGGGATCCGCGTGAGCGCCCGCGCGCCGTTCGTCCTGGGCGCGCGCGGCGCGCCGCTCGAGGCGCCGGAGAACACGCGCGCATCCTTCGCGGCGGCCTACGCGCTGGGGCTCGACGGCGTGGCCGGTGACCTGCGCGCCTGCGCCAGCGGAGAGCTCGTCGTGCACGCCGACCCCGGCCTGGAGCGCACCACGGACGGCCAGGGGCCGATCGCCGAGCGCCGCTGGACCGAGCTCGCGGACCTCGACGCGGGCACCTCCTTCCAGGCCCGGTTCCGCGGCGAGCGCCTGCTCCTCGCCGAGGAGCTCCTGGCGCTCGCGGACCTGCACGGCGGGGCCTCGAGCCTGCTCCTGTGCGCGCACGGCGCGCTCGACGTCGGTCGGCTCGCGGCGCTCGCGCGCGAACTCGCCCCGCGCGCTGCCGTGCGCCTGGCCGCGGACGACCGCGAGGTCGTGCGCGCCGCGCGCGATGCCGGGCTGGCGGCGGCGGCGGTCGCGCCGGGTCTCGACGAGCGGCTCCTCGAGCGCGTCCGCGCGGAGCCCGTCGCGGCGCTCCTCACGCCGCTCGAGGCCTGGCGCGCGCCGCTGGCGGCCGAGGACTGGCCCTTGGAGCGCTGGGCGACCGACGTCGACGCGCCCGCGGACCTGCTCGACGCGCAGCGCCTCGGCCTGCACGCGTTCACGACGCGCGAGCCGCGCCGGGCCTTGGCCGCGCGCGCGCTCCACGCGCTGGCGCCCGGGTTCGAGGGCCCCTGGCCGGTCGAGCCCGAGCCGATCGAGGTCCATCCGGAGGCGGGGAGCCTCCCGGCCGGGGATTGGAGCGGCTCGTGGACGACGCGCGCGCGGATCGTGAACCCCTTCGCGTTCCCCGTGCGGGTCCGCGTGGGTTTCGTCGTCCGCCGTGGTGCGTTCGACGTGTCGGGCCTGCCGCGCGCCTTCGAACTGGCGCCGGGCGCGTCGGAGCTCCTGACCTACTCCTTGACCGGGGGCGCGCGTCGGCCCGGCGGCGATCCGCTGGTCGTCGCGCGTTTCGCCTGGGCGCGCGGCCCGGGCCGCGTCGCGGGGGAGCTCGACGTCGACGCGCCGGTGGCGCGCGTGCGCACGGCGGTGGCCGACGCGATCCCGCGGCGGATCGTGCTGCTGCGCGACGACCCGCGCGAGCGCGCCGCGACGCTGGTCCTGCGCCGGCGCGCCGGACATCTCGTCGTCGCGCTCGAGTCGCCAGGCGTGCTCGCCGAGCCCTCTCTCGTGGTCCGCCTCGGTGCGCGCACCTTCCGCGGCCGCCGCGGCGTGCGCCTCCCGCTCCCCGACGATTTCGACGCGCGCCGCGCGGGGATCGCCTTCACCTGCGGCCTCGAAGCCTGGGATCGCGGCGAGCGCGTCGTGCGCCCGTGGGCCGGCGGACTCGGCGCGGGCGCCGATGCGGGAGCTCTGGGCGTGCTGCTGCCCGGCGCGCGCGCCTGAAGCGCGGGCCGGGGCTCACACCAACCCGCGCCGAATGGCCGCGACGACCGCTTCGGACTTCGAGTGCACGTGCAGCTTCGCGTAGATCGAGCGCACGTGGAAGCGCACCGTGTCGAGGCTCAGGCCGAGCACTCCGGCCGCGGTCTTGTAGCTGTGGCCGAGGACCAGCGCGCGCAGCACCTCGAGCTCGCGCGGGGAGAGCTCGGCCGCCGCGGGCGCGCTCGGGAAGCGCTGGAAGATCGTCAGGATCCGGCGCGCGATCCCCGGCGAGATCGGCGCACCGCCGGCCACCAGCTCGCGGATCGCGCCGCGCAGCCGCTCGGGAGGCGTGTCCTTGAGCAGGTAGCCCGACGCGCCGGCACAGATCGCCTCGAACACGTGCCGATCGTCGCCGAACACGGTCAGCACGAGCACGAGCGCCTGCGGATGGCGGGCGCGATAGCGCCGGATGCCGTCGATCCCCGAGAGCCCCGGCAGGCCGAGGTCCTGGAGCAGCACGTCGGGCGGCTGCACGAGGATCGAGGGCCATGCCTCCTCCATGGACGCGAAGTCGCCCACGACGTGGAGCTGCGGATCGCTGCCGATCTCGGCCGCGAGGCCCGCTCGCGTCCGCGGCTCGTCCTCGACGAGCGCCACGCGGATCGGCGCGCTCACGGCGTGCCTCCCCCGAGCCCGTGCGCGTTCCTGCGCGCGGCCTCGCGCTCCGCGCGCGTCGCCGGCGCGGTGAGCACGACGCGCGTCCCGCGGCTCGGGGCGGATTCCACGACGAGCTCGGCGCCCAGCTCGCGCGCGCGTCGGCGCAGGTTCGCGAGTCCGTTGCCGGCGGCGACGCGTGCGGGCTCGAAGCCCAGGCCGTCGTCGCGCACCTCGAGGCGCAGCGTGTGCTCGTCCAGCGCCAGCAGCACCTCGACGGACCTGGCCCGCGCGTGGCGCGCGCTGTTGGCCAGCGCCTCCTTGCAGATCAGGTAGAGGTGGCGCTTCCTGTCCGGCGCGACGGGCACGGACGCCAGGAGCTCGGCCGCGGGCGCGCGCACGTCGAGCGCGGCGCCCGACTCCTCGACGAGCTCGACCGCACAGCGTCGCAGGCGCCCGACCAGGTCGAGCAGCGTGCCGTGTCGGGCATCGAGGGCCCAGACGAGATCGCTCATCGAGGAGCGCAGCTCGCGCGCCGCGGTGGCGACTTCGCGCAGCGCCAGACCACGCTCCTCGTGGGCCCCGCGGCGCGCGAGCTCGCTCGTGATCGCGATGCGGGCCAGCCCCGCGCCGATGTCGTCGTGCAGGTCCGCCGCGATCTGCGAGCGCACGCGCTCGAGGGCTTGCGCCCGCCGCAGGCGCGCGCGGTGCACGGCCCAGCCGGCCGCGAGCAGCGCCAGCGCCGCCGCGGCCACGGTCTCCGGCCGCCGCCACGCTGGCGGGAGGACCGTGATCGACGCGCAGGCCGGTTCGCCGGGGAGCGCGCTGGCGGGATCCAAGGCGCGCACCGCGAGGCGGTAGCGTCCGGCGGCGAGGCCGGCGTAGCGCAGCACACCGTCGCCTGCAGGTCGGCTCCAGTCGGCTTCCTGCGGCTCGAGCCGCGACTGATAGAGGAGGCGGTGTCCACGCGACGGATCGACGGCCACGAACTCGAACTCGAGGCCGCTCTGCCGCTCCAGGACCTCGATCGCCGGCAGCTCGGCGCTGCCCGCTGGCGGCAGCTCGAGCTCCCCGCCGGCGACCGCGCAACGCGTGAACCGCGTGCGCGGCGGCGGCGGCGGTGCGCGCCGCGGCCCGCCGCGCAAGCGCGTCACGCCCTCGGGGCCGGCGGCCCACACGTCGCCGTCGGGACCGACCGCGATCCCGAGGACCCAGCCGCGCGGGGCGGCCTCGGGGCCGAGGACGAGGTCGCAGGCGGCACGGTCCAGCGCGATGCGTCGGACGCCGCGCGAGGTGCCGGCGACGACGTCGCCGTCCTGGTCCTCGGCCAGCGCGAACACGGCCTCGCCGCGGTGTCCGCCGTGGACCGCGCAGCCCTCCAAGCGCGGCCGCTCCGCCTGCGGGTCGTGCACGACGAACAGCCCCTGGAAGCGCGTGCCGACCCACAGGCGGCCGTGCGCGTCGACGAGCAGCGCGCGGGGCTCGAGCGGGCCGCGCTGCGCCTCGGGCCATTCCACGGGCTCCAGCGCGCCGCCGTGCGCGCGCCACAAGCGCCGTCCATCCTCGACCCAGGCCGAGCCGTCCTTGGCCCACGCGATCGAGCGCGCCGGTCCCTGCGGCAACGCGAGACCGAGGTCGCGGAAGCGACCGCTCGCGGGCTCGCGCGCGAAGATCCGACCATCCGTCGTGGCCACGACGGGCTCTCCGTGCGGATCGAGGCCCAGGACGCGTGACGCCAGGCTCGCGAGCCCCTGCTTTGCACCCTGGAGTTCGGCCCGCGCCAGGTCGGGCCCACGTTCTCCCGCGGCGCGAAACAGCCCGGCTTCGACGCCGATCCACCACTCACCCTGCGCGTCCCGCACGAGGCTGTGCTGGATCCGGTCGAACGGCGGCCGGTCCGAGCCGGGGACGAGGCGCACGCCCGTGGCGTCGATCTCGAAGACACCCGAGACCTCCATCGTCGCCAGCGCGCCGCCCGCAGGCAGCACGGTGATCCCGGCCGCATGGCCGTCGCCGAGCCCGCTGCGCTGCGAGTAGCGCTCGTCGCGCGCTGCGGGCAGGAAGGCTGCGCCGGCCTGGTGCGTTCCGATCCACAGGCCACCACCGGGCTCGGGCGTCAGCGCACGGACCCAACGATCGGGCAGGCCGTGCTCGACCGACAGCCGGCGCACGCCTTGCGAGTCGATGCGCACGAGCCCGGCGCTCGTCGCGACCCAGGCGCGTCCGGAGTCGTCCTCGGCGACGTCGTAGAGCGAGGCGCCCGGATCGAGTCCCAGCTCGATCTGTCGCACCTGCGCGCGCTCACCGGCCCGCGCACCGACCTCGACGATCCACAGCGAGCGCAGGCGCGCGACCCACAGGCCGCCCGCCGCGCGCGCGCAGGCGGCGCGGACTTCACCGCGGGCCTCGGGCGGCAGCGGCCAGCGCGCGGGCGCCGCCTGGATGGACTCGAAACGACAGACCTCGTCCGCACCGACGAACGTCGGATCCCCGCGCGCGTCGCGCACGTGGCGGCCGAACCAGGGCGCCTCGAAGCCGGCGACGGGCGCGAACTCGAGCTGAGCGCCGTGCTGCAGTGGGGCGGCGAAGAGCCCCTGATCCGTGACGATCCAGGCGGCGCCGCGCGGGTCGAACACGATCTCGTACACGCGCTGCGCGGGATTCGCGGGGCCGCGCGCGTCGACGCGGAAGGCGCGCTCGCCCGGCGCGCGACGGGCGAGGCCGCCGCCGTGCGTGCCGAGCCAGATCGTCCCGTCGGGGGCCTCCGCGATGGACCACACGAGCGGGTTCGAGAGGCCTTCCGCAGCCCCGAAGCTCACGCAGCGCCGGCCGTCGAAGCGGCCCGCGCCCTCGAAGGTCGCGAACCAGACGTGCCCCTCGCGGTCGCGACGGATGGCGTTGACCCGTGGGTGCGGCAGCCCGTCGGCCGTGCCCCACGCGCGCACGACCACCTCCTGCGCGGACGTCGCGGGCAACGCGCACAGCATGACGGCGGCGAGACTTGGCACGCACAGAGGGTCGGGCCGCACGCCCGGAGCCGCAAGTCGGCCCAGCTCGGGGCGTGCAGCCCGGGGGCCTCAGCGGGCGCGAGCCGTCGTCGCGGCCTCGACGAGCACGACGTCGAAGGGTCCCTCGCGTTCCATGAAGAACACGCACGGCTCGGAGCCCTCGACGCGCGTGACGTGCGGGACGCCGGCCGGGATCGAGAAGAAGGAACCAGGGCCGAGGCGCTTGGCCGGCGCGCCGTCCACGGCCAGGGACAGCGTCCCGGAGACCACGACGCCGCGGTCGCCGTGCGTGTGCGCGTGGAGCGGCGAGGCGAGGCCGACGGGATAGCGGAAGTAGGCTCGGTGCGAGCCCTGGAACGGATCGCCGACGAGGCGCGCCTGCTCGGCCCCGGCGATGCCCGGCAGCGGACGCCACTCGAGCTCGTGCACGGCGACGAGTTGGCTGGTACGGATCGGCAGGTCGTCGCGCGTGGCGTTCGTCGAGCCGCAGGCGGTGAGCGCGGCGAGCGCGAGCGCGCCGGCCATCCCCTTCGTGTTCGTGGTCATGGACAGGTTCTCCTCGGGTCTCTGACGGGATGTCGGACCCCGTCCGGCGCCGATCCTCTCGGAACGGTGGGCGCGCGCCGAGCCGCATGAACATGCAGGGGCGTGCGCCACCCGCCGGGCGCCCTCGCGGCTTGCACGCTGCTGCGTGGGCCGCTCGAATGGCGCGGCAAGCGGGGGAGCGGATCGGTGCTGGTGTGCCGCCCGGCCTTCAAAGCCGGTTGGGCTTCGTGAACAGCGGGGCCGGTGGGTTCGATTCCCATGCGCTCCCGCCAAGCCTGCCGGTGCTCGGCGTCACGCCGATCGGCGGGACGGGGGCTCACCCACGGCACAGCGGAGGGTCCCGACCTTGCGACGCACAGCGCGCGCGCCAACCGGGACATGCAGCGCGGGCGCGCCCTCGAGGAGGACGCGCCCGCGGGTGACTGAGGGCGACGGTGGCTTCGGGCGAGGGTCCGAGGACCCTCGGGCGGATCAGAGCATCCGCGCGCGGATGACGCGCGCGATCTCCTTCTGGATGCCCCAGACGGCCCGGACGTGAGCCTGCGGGTTGCCGGCGCACAGCAGGCAGTCGTTCGGCTCGGGGTCCGACACGGCGGCGCCGCGCGCGTGCGCGTCGCAGATGCGTCCGTCGATCGAGCGCGCACCGAGTCCGGCGGAGAGCGCGACGACGGCGGCCAGGGCCAAGCCCGCGGAGAGGGTGACGAACTTCTGCATGATCCTTCCTCCGTCCTGAGAGTAGGGGACCGGCGCAGCGCCGGCAAGGGTCGGCCGCCCCGCACGGTACGACCTCCGTTTCGGCCGGGCGCGCTCCGGCGTGGAGCGAATCCGGCGTGGATCGCGCGCCGGACCCTGGAAGACCTAGACTGCCGCCCCCGTGATCCCCATCCCTCAGAGCGCCGCGTCGCGGCGCCTTGCTCCGGCCTTCCTCGCGTTGGGGGCCTTCCTGGCCGCCGCCGGCTGCGGGGCCCAGACCGATCCCGCCGCACCCGCCGCGCCGCGTGTGACCCACGTCCGGCTGTCGGGCCCGGTCGACGTTGGGGCGCTGTCGCTCGTCTCGCGCGGGATCCGGGCCGCCGGCCAGCAGGGTGCGCGCATCCTCCTCCTGGAGCTCGACACGCCCGGCGGCAGCCTCGAGGTCCTGTGGGACCTCCAGAAGCAGCTCCTGGCCGCGGAGGAGTCGGGGATCGAGCTCGCCTGCTGGATCCACGACCATGCGGCCTCGGCCGGCGCCCTGATCGCGCTGACCGCCAAGAGCGTCTACATGTCGCCCGCCGGCACCGTCGGCTCCGCCTACCCTGTGCTCGCCGGCCCGCAGGGCCTCATCTCGTTGCCCGAGGACGGCGGTGTCCGCGAGAAGGAAATCTCGTTCCTGCGGGCCCAGTTCGCCTCGATGGCCGAGCGCCGCGGCCGCCCGGCGGCGCTGGCGAAAGCCATGGTCGATCCGGCCGCGGAAGTGCGTCAGGTGCGCTTGGAGAACGAGCTCGTGCTGCTCGATCTGGAGGCCTGGGACGACCTGCGCGAGTCCGGGCGACCGTACGAGCTCGTCGCCACGATCAAGGGCCCGGGCAAGATCCTGAACCTGACCGCGCGGCAGGCGGTCGAGCTGCGTTTCGCGGACGGCATCGCGGACGACCTCGCGGGCGTCCTGCAGCGGCTCGGGCACGGCCTCGACGAGGTCTCGCCGGCCTTGGAGCGCTCGGCATCCGACCGCGCCGTGGTGTGGATCGAGCGGCTCACGCCGCTCCTGATCCTGGCGGCGCTGCTCCTGGGTTACGTCGAGCTGCGCCTCCCCGGCTTCGGGCTGCCAGGCATCCTGTCCGCGGTGTGCTTCCTGACGGTGGTCGCCGGCAAGTACCTGGCGGGCCTGGCTGACGTGCCGCACCTCGTGGCGGTGGCGCTGGGCCTCGCGCTGCTCGTCGTCGAGCTGCTCGTGGCGCCCGGCACGCTGTGGTTCGGGATCGCCGGCGGGCTGCTCGTCGCGGGCGGGCTGCTCGCGGCCAGCCTGGGGCCGGGCTTCTCGCTCGACGATCCGTTCCTCGGGTCGCGCATGCTCGACACGGGCATCGAGTACGCGCTGGTCGGCGCGCTGGCGATCGCGCTGGCGCTGCTGCTGTCGCGCTGGCTGCCCAAGGCGCCCGGGCTGCGCGGCGTGGTCCTGGCGCCCGATCCGGCCGGCGCCTTCGCCGGCGCGCTGCCCGAGGCGGGCGAGCTGCCCCCGCTGGGCGCCCGCGGCCGCGTGCTCACGGACCTGCGCCCGGTGGGCAAGGTCGCGATCGACGGGCGCGCCGAGCTCGAGTACGAGGCCCGCTCCCTGGGGCCGTTCGTCGCCGCCGGGTCGCGCGTGCGCGTCATCGAGGTCGGGGAAGGCCGGCTCGTCGTGGAGCCGGTGCGGGAGGAGCGGGCATGACCTGGCCGATCGTGCTGTTCGTCCTGGGGCTCGTGCTCATCGTGCTCGAGTTCCTCTTCCCGAGCCTGGGGGCCCTGGGGGCGGCCGCCGCCATCGCCCTGATCGCCGCGGTCTCGTGGGGCTTCGCGATCGACACGGCGGTCGGTGTCAACCTGCTGGTCGCCAGTGCGGTGGGCGTGCCGATCGCGATCCTGGCCGGCATGAAGCTCCTGCCGAAGAGCCCGATCGGGCGCGTGCTCGTGAACCCCGGCGCGACCTTCACGGACGGCGCCGCGGTCGATCCGCGCGATGCGTCGTTGCTCGGCCGCGAGGGCGTCGTCGACTCGCTGCTGCGCCCGGCCGGCGTGGCGGAGTTCGACGGTCGCCGCGTCGACGTCGTCAGCCGCGGCGAGGCCATCGAAGCCGGCGCGCGGGTGCGCGTCATCGAGGTCGCGGGCAACCGCGTCGTCGTCGCCGCCGTGCGCGAGAACGAACCACCGCGCGTCTCCTGACGCGCGCGAAACCCCAACGAAAGCCACCGAGTCCCCCTCATGTTCGAGCCCCGCCTCCTCGCCCTGGCCCTGCAGGCCCGCACCGCCGCCGCGCCGTCCGAAGAATTCCCGCTGTGGAAGCTCGGGCTGTTCCTGGTGCTCGGGCTGTTCCTGCTCGTGTTCCTGGTCATCGTCCTGCGCTACGCGAACCTGTGGGTCCGCTCGGTCACGACGAACGCCGGGATCGGGCCCTTCGACATGTTCGCGATGAGCCTGCGCAAGGTGAACCCGTCGACGATCCTGGATGCCAAGATCATGCTGGTCCAGGCGCGCATCGAGGCCATCACGACGCGCGACATCGAGGCGCACCTCCTGGCCGGCGGCCGCGTGCAGAAGGTCGTGCAGGCGCTGATCTCGGCCAACCGCGCCGGCATCGACCTCGACTTCCGCACCGCGGCCGGCATCGACCTGGCCGGACGCGACGTGCTCGAAGCCGTCAAGACCAGCGTGACCCCCAAGGTCATCGACTGTCCCAACCCGGCCTCGGGCAAGAACGAGATCGCCGCCGTCGCCAAGGACGGCATCCAGGTGCTGGCCAAGGCGCGCGTCACCGTGCGCACGAACATCAAGCGCCTGGTCGGCGGTGCCGGCGAGGAGACGATCATCGCGCGCGTCGGCGAGGGCATCGTCTCCACGATCGGCTCCAAGGAGTCGCACAAGGACGTGCTGGAGAACCCGGACTCGATCTCGAAGAACGTGCTGGCGAAGGGGCTCGACGCCGGCACCGCGTTCGAGATCGTCTCGATCGACATCGCCGACGTCGACATCGGCGTGAACATCGGCGCGCGGCTGCAGGCCGACCAGGCCGAAGCCGACAAGCGCGTCGCTCAGGCACGCGCCGAGCAGCGCCGGGCGATGGCCGTCGCGGCCGAGCAGGAGTTCAAGGCGACCGTCCAGGAGAACCGCGCCAAGGTCGTGCTCGCCGAGGCCGAGATTCCGATGGCCATGGCGGCCGCGCTGAAGAGCGGGAACCTGGGCGTCATGGACCTCTACCGCCTGCGCAACATCGAGAGCGACACCCGCATGCGGCAGGCGATCTCCGGTCCGGGCGAAGCGGCCGAGCAGCAGTCCTAGGGCCGCGCGCGTGACGCTCCCGATCTTCCTGGGCCTCCTGCCGCAAGAGCAGGGCTTGCCGGGCTGGTTGATCCAGGCCCTGCTCGTCTTCTTCTTCCTCGTGCTGCCCGTCGTGCGCGGGATCCGCGAGACGATCGCGAAGCGCAAGGAGCTCGCCGGAGAGCTCGAGCGACGCCGCCGCGCCGGGCCCGAGCGCGAGGCCGAGCCGGATCCCGAGGCGCTGGACCTGGAGGAGGCGCGCCGGCGGTTCGAGGCCATGCTGCGCGGCGAGCACGCCACCCCGCCGGCCACCCAGGCGGCGCCGCCTCCGCCGCCCGTGCCCCGGCCCACGCTGGCCGACAGTCCCGCTCCACGAGAGCTCGCAGGCCGGCTTTCGGACCTGCCCCCCGCGCCGGACGAGAACGAGGCCGAGGCGGCTGTCAGCCCCGAGGCGGCGGACGCCGACCACTTCGTCGTCGACGAGGAGTCGAGCGCCGCGGAAGAGAACGAGCGCCGTCTGCGCGAGGAGCGCGCCTCGCGCGGCGACTACCTGCGCCGCGAGCGCGAGCAGTCCGTCAGCCGGCGCACCACGGTCACGGCCGACGGCCAGACCTCTTTCGGCGCCCCGACTCCGGCCGCCACGATCCAGCGCGCGACGCGGCCGGAGGTCCTGTTCGCGGGCGGCGCGGACCCCGCGTCGCGGCGCGCGGCCCTGCGGCGCGCGATCGTGGCCGCCGAGGTGCTGGGCAGCCCGGCCGCGATCCGCGACCCCGAGCACGGCCCGCTCGGCCTGCGCAGGACCGCGTGAGCGTGGCCCGGGCGCGCCGGCATTGGCTCCTCAAGACGGAGCCCTCGACCTACGCCTTCGACGATCTGTGGCGCGCGCCGCGGCGCACGACGGGTTGGGATGGCGTGCGCAACCATCAGGCGAAGCTGTTCCTGCGCGACGGGATGGCCGTGGGCGACCTGGCGCTCGTCTACCATTCGAGCACCGAGGCACCCGGCGTGGTCGGCGTCGCGCGCGTGGTCGGGCCGGCCCGGCCGGACCCGACCCAGTTCGATCCACAGGACCCACACCACGAGCCGTGGGCCACCCCGGAGGCGCCCGTCTGGTGGCTGGTCGACGTCCAGGCCGTGGTGCGGCTGGCGCGTGTCGTGACCCTGGCCGAGTTGCGCGCCGAGCCCGCGTTGGCGGGCATGGCGCTGCTCCAGAAGGGCCAGCGCCTGTCCGTGCAGCCCGTCGAGCCCGCCCACTTCGCGCGCGTCCTGGCGCTCGCGGGGCTGCGTCCGGCGGACGTCGAGCGCTGAGCCCAAGTTTCTTGGAGTCAAGGGTTTGAGGCCGGGCTCGGCGACCGGAGAGGCACCGCGCGGGGCGCCCGGACGCGGCCCCGAGCTTGATCGGCGAGGCCTCGCCCGGCTATCCAGACGGCTCCAGACGACCCCTCCGGCCACGCTCCGCGCGGCCCACCACCGAACCAGACTGCGACGATGAGCCAGAACTACGAGAACCTCGTCAAGGCCGTGAACGATGCTCGCGCGGACGTGGAGAAGGCCGAGGCCGGCAACAAGGCGGCCACCTCGCGCGTGCGCAAGGCGATGATGGACATCAAGAACATCGCCCAGGACATCCGCAAGGAGATGCTCGAGGTCCGCGACGCGGGCGGCGCGGGCGGCGGCAAGCCGGCCGGAGGCTGAGCCCCGGCGGCCCCGGCGGGCGACGTCTCGCCGTCCTGACACCCGGACGCCCCGCCGCGCGCGGGGCGTCGGCGTTCCGCGCGGCGCCCTGGGGCGCACGCTGGCCGCCGACACGGCCCGGGCGGACGGCGCGCCCCGCGCCGGGGCGCCGGCGCGCGGGCCCGGCGATTGCGTCGGGCCCGCCGCGCGGCTTCGATGGCGGACATGAAGCGCTCCCTGTCGGCCCTGCTCCTTCTCGGCGTCGCGCCGCTCCTCGCCTCCACGGGCGCCCGCCCGCGTTCCGAGGAGGCCTCCGCTCCGCCGGCGCCGCGCACGGTCCTGCTCGTGCGGCACGCCGAGAAGGAAACCGCGCCCGCGGATCCGCGCGACCCCTCGCTCTCCACGCTCGGGGCCGCACGAGCCGCGGAGCTCGCGCGCGTCCTGGCCCCCGCGCGTGCGACGCGGCTCTTCACGAGCGAGCTGGCGCGCACGCGGGAGACCCTGGGGCCGCTCTCGGAGGCGCTCGGGATCGCACCTGAGCCGCTCCCGGCCGCGCAGCCGGCGGCGACGCTCGCGGCGCTCGACGCGCTGCCGCCGGGCGCCGTGGCCGTCGTGTGCGGGCATTCGAACACGGTGCCGCGGATCGCGTCGCTGCTCGGCGTCGAGCTCGCGGGCCTGGTCGAGGAGCGCGGCGCGCGCCTGCTGCCGGACGAGGCCTACGACCGGCTGTACGTCGTGACGCGGCCCGCCAGCGGTCCGCCGTCCGTCGTCGAGCTGCGCTACGGCGGGCCCTCGGGCGCGACGGCGAGCTCGGGCAGGTAGTCCGGGAGGAGCCCCGCGGCGCGCGCCGCGTGCGACAGCGCCGCGAGCGCCGCCGCGCCCTGCGGCCCCAGATCGCGCGTCCAGGCGTTCACGTACAGGTCGACGTGCGCGCGGATCACCGCGTCGTCGAGCTCGGCCGCATGGGCCCGCATCGTCGCGAGCGCGGCGTCCGGCTCGGCGCGCGCGAGATCGAGGCTCGCGCGGAGCGCGGCGTCGAGCGCGGCCAGCGTCGCCGGGCCCAGCTCGCGCCGCGCGACGATCCCGCCCAGCGGCAGTGGCGCCCCCGTCCGGGCCTCCCAGGTCGCGCCGAGATCCTCGACCAGGACGAGCCCGCGCCGCGCGTACGTGAAGCGACCCTCGTGGATGCAGACCCCGTAGTCGGCCGCGCCGCGCTCCAGGGCCGGCAGGATGGCCGAGAAGAGCGTGTGCTCGACCTGGCCCGCCTCACCGTGGAACAGGCGGTAGAGCAGGTGCGCGGTCGTGCGCGCGCCGGGGCACAGCACGCGCGCTCGCGGGTCGCGTGCCGCGAGCGGCGGAGCGTCCGGGCGCGCGACGAGCAGCGGCCCGACGCCGAAGCCCAGCGCGGAGCCGGCGCGCAGCACCACGCTCGACGCGCCCCAGGCGAGCGCCGCGGCGAAGCTCACCTTGGCTGCGTCGAAGCGGCCGGCCTCGAAGCCGGCGTTGAGCGCCTCGATGTCGAGGAGCTCGATCGAGAGCTCGATCCCGCGCGGGCGCACGGCGCCCGTGAGCAGGCCGTGGAAGGCGAACGTGTCGTTCGGGCAGGGCGAGATGCCGAGCCGCACGCGGCGCGCGTCCATGGCCTCAGCCCTCGCGCCGCAGGAGTTCGAGCGCGCACAGCCGCGCGGCGGCCAGCGCCGCGGGGATGCGCCAGCGTCCCGGGTCGCGGTCGCCCACGACGTTCGAGATGCCGCGCACGATGTGGCAGGGCACGCCGAGCAGCGCGCAGGAGAGGGCCACGGCGAAGCCCTCCATGTCCTCGGCCAGGGCCTCCGGGAAGCGCTCGCGGCGCAGCGCGGCCTGCGCGGGCGAGGCCGAGGCCGCGCACGTCGACAGCAACAGCGCCGTGCGCGCCGCGTCGCGCAGCAGCGCCGGGTCGTGCAACACGCTCGGATCGAACTCGCGGCGCGCGGCCAGCACGATCCGGTCGTGGATGGCCTCCGCGCCGCCGGAGCCTGGCCACTGCGGGAAGCCCAGGGCCGCCGGCCCCGCGAGCTCGCGCCCCTCGCCGGCGCCGATGCCCTCGACGGCCACGGCGTCGAACGCCAGGGCCCGACCGAGCGGCAGGAGCTCGGGGTCGAACGTGCCCGCGATGCCGACCAGCACGACGCGCGCGGGCCGCAGCGTGGCGAGCAGCTCGGCCGTGCGGGCCGCGGCCGCGATCGGTCCGAACCCGCACAGGGCGACGATGCCCAAGCCGGCGTCGAACCCGCCCTGGTCCTCGAGCCGGCGCTCCTCGACCGCGGTCGGGATCAGGATGAGGGTGGGAGAGCCGGGCGGGGGCCGCACGGGGGGGAGTGTGGGCGCTCTCCCGCGAGATGGCAACGACGCCGGGGCGGTCCGGACTTCGCGCGCCCGCGATCCGCGCCTGACGCGCAGTTCACGCGCAGCGGGCACACTGCCCCTCGACGCGCGCCGCGCCGTGGCCCCCGACCCGGGGCGCGCGCGGTCCGGATCCTCACCCTCCCTCGAGCACCGCCCAGAGCACCGCCATGCAACT
The DNA here is from genome assembly GCA_016795205.1 of Planctomycetota bacterium. Classification (GTDB taxonomy): domain Bacteria; phylum Planctomycetota; class UBA1135; order UBA1135; genus JAEUHZ01. The sequence goes on from JAEUHZ010000026.1 coordinate 107,269, forward strand.
CCCTGCAGTCTCCCTCGTCATCCTCGCCGCCGCGTCCGCCGCGCGCGCGCAGGACAGCGTCTCCCTCGTGAGCGGCCTGCCCGGCGACGCGGTCGATCCGCGCTCCGCCGTCGAGCAACAGAACGACTACGTCGTCGATCTGACCGCGTTCCGCTCCAGCTGGAACCGCGTCTTCGCCGTGGCGCCGCTCGCCAAGGCCAGCCAGCAGCGCAACGTCGCCCCGCAGTTCTTCACCGGCCTGATGAACGCGCAGGCGATCTCGCGCCGCGTGGCGAGCGGAGTGCCCTTCCTGCGCTCTCAGTACGCCTTCTGGAATGCTCCGGGAGCTGGCGTGAACGGCAACCCGCTGCGCAACAGCGCGCCGGCATCGATCGCGCCGTCCGCGCCGGGCGGCTTCCAGTTCGGCTTCGCCTTCGCCGAGTTCTCGGATGGCGACCCGACCGGGACCAGCCTGGGCGTCGTCACGGGCGGCGTGGCCGGGTTCACGCCCGAGCGCCCCTCGCGGCTGTACGTCGCGCGGGTCACCGCCGCGTCGAACTCGGCCTCGGACGGCTGCGCCCTGGCGGCGCTGGCGCTGGGCGCCGTCGACGAGGACGGAGCCGTGCACCTGCGATCCGACAACTTCGGCGCGCTCGGGACCTGCGATGGCCTGGTCGCGGTCAGCGGCAACAACCTGTTCCGCGTCGAGATGGCGCAGCGCGCTCCGGTCACGAACGTGATCTCCGGCAGCTTCCCGACCGCCTCCGACACGGCCGCGACGACGCCGCTGCTCCTGGGCTCGGGGACGGTGCACAACGCGCCGAACGCGGTCCCGCGGTCCGTGGCCGGCCGGCCGCTCCTCTTCGGCTCGAACTTCGCACGCGAGTACGTGCACGAGTCCGCCCCTGGCGTGCTCACGGCGGGCGCACCCGCGGCGCACCTGGGCGGATTGGGCGATCACCGGGGCGCGGTCGGCTACGCCACGCGCAGCTTCCCGGGCCTGTTCCCCGCGGGGACGAACGGCACCGCGGCGATCCTGGCCGGTCCGAGCGGCAGCGCGAGCCTGCGTCAGAGCCTGGCGATCTGGGGCGTGGCCGCCGACGGGAGCGCGGTCTCGCCCATCGTGCGCACGCTGCCGGCGCCGGCCTCCGGGCTGGATCCCGAATCGCCGGCCTGGAGCCCGCTGGCCTCGCAGGAGTTCGACCACTACCACAGCCAGACGGCGTTCCAGGGGGGCTCGGCTCAAGTCGCGCTCGGCGCGGACCAGGCCGGCAACCTGCTGGCGGCCGCGGTCGTCTACTACGGGTTCACGCCGCCGGCGCAGACGACGGCTCCCTTCGACAACCCGAACAACTACATCGCCGTCGCGCGCATCGACCCGGCCAGCGGGACGACGAGCTGGCGCGCCGCCGCCTGGACGGACGCGAGTGGCGGCAAGCCGATCCTCGACGAGGCCGGGGCCACGGTGGGGACCCTGCGGCCGTTCGCCGCGGGTCGCGGCCCGTGCCTCTCCGCGCCCATGATCGACGCGGTCGGCAACGTGTGGTTCCTCGGCTCGTTCGCGCGCGTCGCGAGCCCCGGCAGCGTGAACGTGGGCCTGTTGCGGGCGATCTGGCGCCCCGCGACGCAGAGCTACCGGCTCGAGCTGGTCCTGGCCGAAGGCGACGTCGTGCGCGGCCAGAACTCGACGCGCGACTACCGCATCGACTTCTTGACGTTGAACGACGTGGACTCGATCTCCTCGGGCTCGGCCTGGTCGGGGAACATCGCCGAGGTCGCGCACGCCAACTCGCCCACGGCCGGGCTCGCGACCGACGACCCGCGCACGCTGGGCGGGCTGGTCATCGCGGCACGGATCCTCTACGACAACGACGGCGACGGCCAGTTCGTGCGCTCCACGGGCGCGAGCGGCACGCCGGGGAGCCCCGACGAGGACTACAACGTGCTGCTGTACGTCGCCGCCGCGCGCGATTGCGACGGGGACGGGATCCCGGACGACCGCGAGATCGCCGAGGGCACGGCCGCCGACGTGAACGGCAACGGGATCGCCGACGCCTGCGAGGGCTTCGCCGGGCTGCTCTACTGCTTCGGGGACGGCGCGGGCACGCCCTGCCCGTGCGGCAACGTCTCCGCGCCGGCGGATCAGGCCGGTTGCCTGAACTCGCTCGCGCTCGGCGGGCGCCTGCGCGCCAGCGGCAACGCGGGGCTCTCGAGCGACTCGCTCGTGCTCTCCGGTACGAACATGCCGAACAGCTCGGCGCTCTACTTCCAGGGCACCGCGCCGCAGAACGGCGGCGCGGGGACGATCTTCGGCGACGGGCTGCGCTGCGCGGCGGGTGCGATCGTGCGTCTGGGCACGAAGTCGAACACGGCCGGAGCGAGCCAGTACCCGGCCGCTGGCGACCCCAGCGTGTCCGTGCGCGGGCTCGTCGCGGCGCCGGGTACGCGCACCTATCAGGTCTGGTACCGCAACGCGGCCGCGTTCTGCACGAGCGCCACGTTCAACCTGTCGAACGGGGTGGAGATGACCTGGACCCTGTGAGCGCAGCTCCGTTCGCTGGCGCGCGCGGCCAGTGATCGACGCTGGCGGGCGGGCCGCGGGGCGCAGCTCCCGCGGCCCGTGCCGTTGGGCACCCGGCGCGACCGACCCGGGTCTCTGGGCACGACTCCCGGTAGCCACGCCGCCCTGTCCGTGCGCAGGCCGTAACGGGTGGGCGCGCTCGCTGCGCAGGCCCGTGGACACGGGCGGTGCGTGCGGCTCCGCGCGGCAGCAGGCACCGCGCGGACCCAAGAGTGGGGGCGGTCAGCCTGCGCTGACCGCCCCCTTGGAACTCGCCCGAGCTCCCTGAAGCGTTGGTGGCGGGCGCGGCGTGCTGCTCGTCACGCCGCGTCGCGCCGGTCGATCACGGCTGCTCGGCGAAGAGGTCCTTCGGGAACAGGTCGCCGTTCGGCTGCGTGCAGAGCTCCCAGGGGAGGTCCGCCACGACGTACGGGCCGACGCGCTCGAAGAGCACCGCGTAGATCGCGGGGTCCGTGATCACGTCCTGGGTCGAGTAGGCGATCTGCCCATCGATCCGGATCCAACCCGACTCCTTGCCATTCGCGCCGAGGATCTCGTCCGGAGCGTTGTCCGTCGAGTCGAGGAACGACTCCGTGAAGCCGCCGTTGATCTGGGACAGACGCGGGTCGTCCCAGCAGCGGAACTCGTACTGGGTCGAGAACGCGACCTCGTTGTCGTTGTAGCCGAGGATGTAGACGATCGTGTTGAACTGGATGCCGCCGGACAGGCCGATCAGCACGAGCCGGCTCTTGAAGCTGTCACCGCCCTCGCCCTCCTGCTGGCCGAGGAAGCGCGGGATCAGGATCTGCTCGGGGGCCTCGCTGTACTCGATCCCGTCGAGGTCGCGGATCTGGTCGCCGTCGCGATCCGTCGGCGCGCCCTGACGACCGATGCCGAGGAACGGACGGGCGTTCAGCGCGTCGCGCGCCGGGTCCTCGTCGAGGTCGCCGCCGCCGATGAACATCGCCTGACCGATGAGGTGGTTCCACACGATCGCCTGGCCGGTCTGCGGGTCCTTGGCGAACACGTAGAGGAAGCCGCGCTCGACGTTCGGGTTGTCGAAGCGCGTCACGACCGTGATCGTGTCACACGGCGTCAGGCGCCGCGTGCGGTTCGTCTCGAGGCAGGGCAGGACCTGGCCGCCGGGGCCGTACTTCCCGATGTAGACGAACTCGACGTCGACCGTGCCCGCGAAGAGCTGCAGGCCCGTCTGCGTGAAGTCGCAGTTCGTGTTCGTCACGGTGACGAGCGTCAGGTTGTTCTGGCGGTTGTCGAAGCGCGGGTAGAGGAGCAGGCTGCCCGGCACGTCGCGCGTGGCGGGGATGCAGTCCGTCTTGGGCGGCGTGAAGTCGTACGTGACGACCAGGCGCGCGCCGGCCTGCAGCTCGAAGAAGGAGGCCTCGTTGCCGGTGTTGCCCGTGAAGAACGACGAGCCCTGAGCCGCGACCGGGAACACGAGCGAGCCGGCACCCTGGAACTGGGCCAGCGTCATGACGCCGTCCGGCGGGAACCCGACGACCTGGACGTCGTTGGCCGCCGTCTGCGGCGAGGTGTAGCCCGACGTGCCGCCGAAGTCGACGGTGCCGTCGAAGACGGTCAGGGGCGGAGGATTGACCGGGCTCGAAGGCACCGAGGTCAGGAGCGGCGCGCCGCCCGGCGCCTGCAGCGAGATCGTCGCTTGCAGCGTGGCCGTCAGCGTCTGCGGGTTCGGCGAGGTGTTCTCGACGCCGACGCGGCCGAGGATGTTCGTCTCGAAGCGCACCGACACGAAGTTGAGGACCCCTTGGTTCGTGTCGAACTGGGGGATCGTCAACGTGCCGTTCCAGTTCGTCGTCTGGAGCGGGATCGTGTCGGAGAACTGGACTTGGTTCGCGAACGCCGCGGTCCCGAGCAGGGACGCGGCGACGCCCGCGAGGAGCGAGCGGCGCAGGGGGGATTGGGTGAGCATGGGCGAGTCCCGGGTGTCGTGTCGTGGGGAGCAGCCGCGCGGCAGGCGCACGAGCGCCGGTCCGGGCGGGATTCGGAAAGCCCTTCCGCGTGGAAGAGTTTTCGCAGTTTCACTCGCCCGTGAAGACCCGTCAATGCCTGGCACCGAAAAAAGGGGATTCCTAAAAAGCTGGAGCCTTGGGCAGCGGGTGCGGCCGAGGGGCGCCAGGCCTGCTGGCGGCCCCCAGCCCGCCCCCGAGGCCCCCGGGACGTCGGCTTCGATGGCCCGAGTCCGTTCCTGGCCCCATACTTCCCCGCCGCCCCGCCGTACCGCCCTGGATGCCCATGCGACACACCGCCTTCGCCCCGCTGCTCCTCGCCCTGTGCCTCGCCGGCTGCCGCGAGGAGGAGCCCGCCCCGGCGCGGTCCCGCTGGGTCGAGGTCCAGGCGCTCGTCAAGGCCAAGGACTACGACGCGGCCTACCGTCTCCTGGACGCCCAGCGGGTACCGGATCGCCCGGATCCCGAGTTGCTCCTGCGCCTGGCCGAGGTGCGCCGACTCCAAGGCGAGCCGGTCCAGGCAGTCCTGCTCCTGCGCGAGGGCTTGGCGGCGGATCCCAAGAGCAGGAATCTGATTGCGCCGCTGGCGGGGCTGTACATGCACCTCGGCGATTCCTCGAAGGCGCTCGAGGTCCTCGATGACGGCCGCGCGCAGGGCACCTGGGACGCGGATCTGGCGCTCTTGCGCGGACAGGCGCTGGGCCGGCTCGAGCGCTACGACGAGGCGTGGCAGTCCTACGAGGAGGCCCGCGCCGGGAACGTGAAGCCGGCGGTGATCGACTACAACCGGGCGCTGATCCTCGGGAAGCGCAACCGCCACGCCGAGGCCGTGGCCCTGCTCGAGAGCGTCGTGCGCGCGGAACCCGGCTGGCCCGCCGCGCGCCGTGAGCTCGCGCGTGCCATCCTGGACGGCAAGCCCGCCGAGCGCGCCCGGGTCGAAGAGGCGCTCGACCTCCTGGTCGGCGCCGCGGCCGAGCTCCCCGAGGACTGGCGGCTCCACGAGTCGATCGGCGACGCCTGGATGCTGCTCCAGGACTTCGATGCGGCCATCGCGGCCTACACGGACGCGCTGCGGCACGGCCAGAACCCCAAGTCCGTCGAGGATCGCTACCGCGAGGCGGTCCTCCGGCAGCGCGAGCGCGACGGGGCCACTCCGCCCGCGCCCAAGTAGTCGGGCGCGTCCCGCGCGAGCGAGATTGCGTCGTCCTAACCCGGAAATGTTGGCCTGATTCGGCCTGAAACCGCGGGGAAGGCCTCGGATTCGGAAGCAACTTCCAATCCGGACTGGACATTCCGACGAGTCTGGCATAGGAATTCGCATTCGGTGGTCGGCCCGTGGTTTCCGGGCGTGCTACGGTTCCAGAGCCTTCCCGAAGCGCGCCGCGCCGCACGCGGGGCCGGTCCGCGCCACGTGGCGCGGGAGCCTGCCTCCGCCTCGTCACGGACCACCAGCGAACTCACCTCGACACGACCATGAACTCCCTCCCGAACGACCTCCTGCGAGCCCGGCGGAACCGCGCCGCGTGGCTTCTGGCCGGCCTCGTCGGCCTCGGCCTCGCCAGTTGCGGCGGCGGGGGCAAGGGCTCCTCGTCGGCTCAATCCCTCGTGCAGGTCCAGGCGGTCTCGCCGGCCACGGGGCCCTTCATCGGCGGCACGGCCGTCACGCTGACCGGGCGCACCTTCGACCTCGAGGGGCTCAACACCGTCACGTTCGGGGGCGTGCCGGCGACGGACGTCGTGGCCATCGACGACCGGACGATCGCCTGCGTCACGCCGCCCGGGACGCCCGGGGCGCGCGTCGACGTCGTCGTCAGCAACGATCGCGGGCAGGGCCGCCTGGCCCTGGGCTTCTTGTACGCCTCGCCGCCGCCGCCCACGAGCGACGTGAACGGCGACGGCATCGCCGATCTGCTGATCTCGTCGCCGGCCGACTCGGCCGGCGGCAGCGGGGCGGGCGCGGTCTACATCTACTTCGGTCGCAGCCAGTCGTTCCAGCTCGACGGACTCAACGCCGGCAACGCCGACCTCAAGCTGATCGGGCAGAAGCCCGGTGACGCCTTCGGCTCCTGTGTGTGCGTGGGGGACGCGGACGGCGACGGCGCGGCCGATCTGCTCGTCGGCGCGCCCAAGGTCGACGGCATCGGCGCGCTCGACGCGGGCGCGGTCTACGTCTTCCGCGGACCGCTCGCTGCCGGACCGACGCTCCCCGCGCAGGCGGCGGCCATCAAGCTCTCGGGCTCGAACGCCGTCGCCGGCGACGAGTTCGGTGCGGCCCTCGAACTCGCGGACCTGGACGGCGACGGCCGGCCGGACCTGATGGTCGGCGCGCCCAAGCACGACGTGCAAGGACGCCTCGACGCCGGCTGCGTCTACGTCTTCAGGGGTGGTCCGACGCTCGCCAGCCGCTCCGCCGACCAGGCCGACCACGGGATCGACGGCGTCGCCGCCGGCGACCTGCTCGGCGCGCGACTGGCCTGTGGCGACGTGGACGGCGACGGGCTCGTGGACCTGGTGTTCGGTGCCGGGCGCTCGGACATCCAGCGCGATGTCCTGCTGCACGACGCCGGCCGCGTCTACGTGATCCCCGGAGCGTCGGCCATGGCGTTCCGCAGCGCGGGCGAGGCCCTGATCGTGTTCGAGGGCCTGGCCGCTGGCGACCGGCTCGGCGAGGCCGTGTGCGTCGCCGACCTCGACGGTGACGGCGTGCTCGACATCGTCGCCTCGGCGCCCGGCGTCGACACCGGCGAGGTCGATGCCGGCGCCGTGTACGTCTTCCGCGGCGGGGCCGGCCTGGCCAGCGGGCTGGCGAGCTCGGCTCACGCGCGCATCCTGGGCATCGCGAACTCGGGCCCGATCGGGCAGGCCCTGCGCGCCGGTGACTTCGACGGCGACTCGATCGCGGACCTGCTGATCGGCGCGCCCGACGCCACGGGGCTCGCCACCCGGGACGGCGTGATCTTCGTGTTCCGCGGCGGCGCGACCCTGCGCGATGGCACGGTCGCGGACGCCCACGCGGTGCTGTACGGCGGCGGTCAGCTGCTCGAGGGCTTCGGCAGCGCGCTCTCGGCGCTGGACCTCGACGGCGACGGCTTCGCCGACCTGCTCGGCGCGACGCCGCGCTGGTCGGGCATGGGTCGCATCCAGGCCTGGCGCGGCGGAGTCGGCGCGGTGCGCGGCGCCATGTACGCGCTCGACGCCGACGTCGTGATCGAGGGCAACGTGCTCGGCGGGCGCTTCGGCGAGTCCGTGGCCCGCGGGCAGTGAGCGCGGCCTGCTGGAAGCAAGAGCGGGGAACGCGGCGCACCGCGCCGCGTTCCTCGCGCGTCCTGCCTGAGCCCTACTTCGCCTGCCAGATCTCGGGCCGGTTGCGGTAGCAGCGCACGCTCCCCAGCGTGACGTCCTCCTTGGTCGCCGGCACGGCCACCACGACATCGATCCAACCGTCGCCGTCCACGTCACCGACTGCAGCGCGACCCTTGTTGTAGGAGCCCTCGAGCCGGCCCTTGGCCGTGAAGTGGCCGCGGCCGTCGTTCAGGTGGATCACGGCGCCGCTCTCGATGCTGATCGTGAGCAGGTCGAGGTCGCCATCCCGGTCGAAGTCGGCCGCCACGACGTCGCGGTACGCCTCGTCGCGCGGCAAGCCCGTGTCGGCGTGCGCCCACGTGGCCCGCTCGACGTCGTAGGCCCACACGCCGAGGTAGTCGCGTTGCTCGGGCTTGTCGAGCGGATTGGCGATGATCGCAGCCGCGATCTGCGGCCAGGCGCCAGGCACGAAGCGCCCGACGGCGACCGTGTAGATCGTGTTGCCGATCGTCGGCACGGGCAGGCCGGCCGAGACGTCCTCGAAGCGCGTGGGGCCGCCCGCGGGATCGGGCCGCACCAGGATCGCCTTGAGGCCCTGGTTCGAGGCGATCACGAGGTCGTCGATGCCGTCGCCATCCAGGTCAGCGAGTTCGATGTCCTTGCCCATCGAGCGCTGCGGCAGGATCGCGGCCGACTCCGGCAGGCGCCGCAGGCCGCCCTGCCCGTCGCCCAGGTAGAGCACGGCGCCGCCCTCGAAGTGCGCGATCGCCGCCACGTCGACGTGCGCGTCGCCGTTCAGGTTGCCCGTGGCCACGTCCAGGAAGAGGAACGCGTTGTCGATCTTCCCGCTCGAGCGCGTCCAGCGCATCTGGCCGTCGTTCAGGTAGATCCGCAGCGCGTCCGTGTGCGCCGAGAGCACCAGGTCGTCGATGCCGTCGCCGTTCATGTCGGCGGCCACGGCCGGCCCGTACTGCAGGTCGCGCGGCAGGCCCAGACCGGCGCCGTCCTGCTGCGGCGGACCCTCGATGCGCAGGATCCAGGTGCCGTCCGCGCCCGCTTCCCAAGCCGAGTACCCGTCCTCCTCGCGGTTGCTCGCCACGAGGTCGGCGCGCCCGTCGCCGTTGAAGTCGTGGAGCAGGGGGTAGCCGATCCAGGTCCCCGAGCGCGGCAGACCCTTCTCCCTGGGCTCGAACGCCAGCACGGGGTGGCGGAAGACGCGCCGGGGACGCTCCTCGCCTTCGAACAGCTTGCGCGGGTCGTCCGTCGTGGCGCTCTGGAGCGCGAGCGCCTCGAGCGCGTCGCGTGGCTCGGGCCGACCTTCCGCGTTACCCGCGTCCCCCGGCGCTGGCCCTCCCCGCGACCCGAAGTACCAACCCAGGCCGAGGGCCAGCACGACCACGAGGAGGAGGAGGGGGAGTTGCTTCACGGGGGTGCTCGCTCTGGACGCGGGAAGGGGGATCGGCGCCCGGGCATCCCGGAGGACCGTCCCGGAGAGAGGCGCGATACGGCCTGCCGTGGCCGCACGCCAGCCCTGCCGGGGATTTCGGCCTTGGCTTGCGCCGGACCCGAGCCTTTCCCCTTGCGGAATCGAGGCTGCGCGGGCAAAATGCGGCTTCCTGCCATGGACTCCGCTTCCAGGCTCGCTCTCCGGATCCGCGACGCGGCCCCGCCTCTGCGCGGTGCCGCGATCCACTCGGAGGACGCTTGTGGGCGGTGGGGCAGGGATGGTAGTTCTTTCCCAGGTTCGCGCCTGCGAGAGGACCGCTGCCGTCCCGCGTCCGATTCCAGACGAGAGCCCCGTCCTCGGGGTACTCTCACCTGGAGCGGTTCCGACAGGACCCTCCCCGTCCGCTAGCCACGCCCTCGTTCTCCTCCCCGGCCACGCTTGGCCGGCGAGACTTCCCGATCACGCTTCCTTCCCTCCCCGAGCCAGCATCATGAGCATCAACCAGTTCCTCCTCACGGGGCTCACCACCCTGGGACTCGCCTCGGCGGCCTTCGCCGACGGCCGGAACCCGGGCAGCCTCCTGCTCTTCCCCGAGTTCGACAACCGCGCCGCGAACGTCACGCTCCTCACGGTGACGAACACGAACAGCGACTTCACGCCGCTGCCGAACAACGGCGGGTTCTCCGGCTCCGTGCGCGTCGAGTTCGTCTACATCGGCAAGTACGCCCCGGGCGGCAGCACGCTGCCGTGCCTCGAGACGAACCGCGAGCACCTGCTGACGCCGAACGACACGCTGACGCTGCTCACGTACGCGCACAACCCGCAGCACGAGCAGGGCTTCGTGTACGCCTTCGCCAAGAATCCCCAGACGGGCCAGGCGATCGTCTTCAATCACCTGATCGGCAACGTCGTCACGCTGAACGGCCTGTGGTCGCTCGACTACTCGATGAACCCGGTCTCGTTCCTGGGCATCGGCTCGGGCGCGGGCACGCCGACCGACCTCGACGGCGACGGCATCCGCGACCTCGACGGCACCGAGTACGAGGCCGTCACGGACGAGATCCTCGTGCCGCGCTTCCTGGGCCAGGGCGGCTCGTTCGCCAGCGAGCTGATCCTCGTCGGCCTGGCCGGCGGGCGCCTGTTCGACACGATCGTGAACTTCTGGATCTACAACGACAACGAGGAGGCCTTCTCGGCGCAGTACCTCTTCCGTTGCTGGGATCGCGTCGCGCTGGGCTCGATCAACGGCGCGTTCAACCAGAGCTTCCTGGTCCAGACGAACCACGCCCCGAACGAGATCCTGGGCGCGAACACGCGCGAGTCCGGCTGGTTCCGGGTCTACGGTGCGACGGCCTTCTCGACCGCCGAGCAGATCATCGACCCGGCGGTCTACGCCGTGCTCGTCGAGATCATCGGCTCGCACGGTGCGGCCGACCTGCCGTTCGAGTCGCCGGTCCTGAACGACCCGCGCAACGGCGCCCTGTTCCCGGTCGGGCCGTTCGGCGACGGCGACCCGATCCCGGTCAACGGCGACAACCAGTGATCAGAGCCGCACGCGGCGGGTCGCCCGATCGGAGGGCGACCCGACGCGCGCGGGATTCGGCTCGGGAAGCGGCCGCAGCGGCCGCCAAGCGCTGCTAGAGTTCGGAGCCGGGCCCTCGGGGGTGCCGGCTCCGACCGTTTCTCCGCCGACCGCCCTCCTCGCACCACCGCCATGCAACGCACGCACGCTCTGCTCGCTCTCGCCCTCCTCGCTCCGGCCCTGGGCTTCGTCGCCTCCGCCTGCACGCGCGAGGCGGGCCCCGGGCCGGTCAAGCCGAAGCCTGCGGTCGTCAAGGCCGAGCCGACCGACGAGGCCGCCCTGGCGCGCTCGCGGATCTACTGGGCGAACGCGGAGAAGAAGGACTGGATCCCGAACTACGACCTGCTCGGGCCCGAGCTGCGCGGCCAGCAGTCGCCGACGATGTTCCTGCAGGGCAAGACGAACCACATCTACGAAGGGATGCGCGCCCAGGAGGTCGTCGCGCGCAAGGACGATCTGATCTTCCTGCGCGTCACCGGCCGCTGGACCCCGAACCTGCCCCAGATCAAGAACGTCCGGCTCGAGCCGGGCCAGACCTTGACCCAGGACATCGAGATCATCGAGGTGTGGCGCTGGATGCGCGACGCGTGGTTCCTCGAGCGACCGCTGCGTCCGGACGAGTTCCTGGAGCAGTTCCCCGATCTGCAGCCGAACGCGGCGCCGAAGACGGCCGCTGGCGAGTCGGGCGCCGGGGCCGGCGCGCCGCGCTGAGGAGCAGCTTCGGGGCGTCGAGGTCCGCGCGCTCCGAGCGTCGCTGACGTCGTGTCGCCGCGCGAGGGCCTCGATCCTCGTTGCGGCGCGGGCCGACCCCGGGAAACGCCGCGGGACCTGGCCCGACTGCGGCGTGTGCGAGCCCACGACGTCTTCGGACGCTGACGCGTCCGAGCCCCACGAGCGCGTGAGTCGGCCTGGCGTCGGACGACCCGACCGCCGCCCAGACTTGTCCGGGCCGTGGCCGCACCGGCTCGAGCTCACGGCTCGCGAGCCGGCCTGCGACGCGCGCGGTGGCGATGCCGGCATGTGCACGCCGTGGCGGGGCTCCGGTGGCGGGGCGCTGTGGGCCCTCGCCAGGGTGGCCGTGGGTGCCCGCCCTCGACCTGGCGAGCGCACCCTCCGCGAGGGCCTTGGGAGCGCCCCAGCAAGGGCCGCGCGCCCCGCCTCCAGACCCGCGCTGCGAGGCCCCTGGAGTTCCTGACGAACGCCTACGGAAAAGTGCCATGAGGGGCTGCTCACAAGGAATTCGGTTTCCCGCTTCCGGGCCGGGGCGGGGCCCGGCATGATGGGCCCATCAGGACCCCCCGACTGCGGGGAGTCCGACGCCCCCCCCCGCGGCAGCCATGCGGGGACCCCTTCCGCTGCGTGGGAGCCGCTCCCGCCCGCTGGTCGGGAGCGGGGCGCACACCGCACGCAGGACTTAGGAAGGTAGGAATCCGATGGGATCCCGTATCCCCGCGGGGCTCGTCCGCGCCGCCCTGGCGCTCGTCACCCTCACGTCGGCCGCCCTGGCGGGCGGGCGCAACCCGGGCAGTCTCCTGATCTTCCCCGAGTTCGACAACCTCGGGGGCCGGGTCTCGCTGCTCACGATCACGAACACGAACGCGGACATCGCGGACGGCTCGATCTATGTCGAGGTCGTCTGGCTCGACGGCACGCCGGGCGCGCCCTTGCGCTGCGCCGAGACGAACCAGACCTATCGCCTGACGCCGAACGACACGCTGACGCTGTACTCGGCGTTCGAGAACCCCAACGCCCAGCGCGGGTTCGCCTACGCGTTCGCGAAGGACTTCCAGGGGCGCGCCGTCGCCTTCGACTGGCTGATCGGCGACACGCTGTTCCTCGATCCCGTCCTGGCGCTCGACTACGCGATCTCTCCGATCCCGTTCACCTCGCCGCGCCCCCAGAAGCAGCCCACGGACGTCGACGGCGACGGTCTGCGCGACCTCGACGGCGTCGAGTACGAAGCCGCTCCCGATCGCGTGCTCGTCCCGCGCTTCCTGGGGCAGGGACCGCTGGCGACGAGTGAGCTCATCCTGATCGGCCTGACCGGCGGATCGCAGTTCACGACGATCGTCGACTTCCTCGTCTACAACGACAACGAGGAGGTCTTCTCGCGCAGCTACGCCTTCCAGTGCTGGACCAAGGTCCCGCTCATGACGATCTCGTCGCTCTTCGGTCAGCAGTTCCTGGCCCAGCAGACGAACCACGCGCCGAACGAGATCGTCGGCTACCCGCTCCAGGAGTCGGGCTGGTTCGAGATCAACGGCAACCGCGCCTGGTCCACCGCGACCCAGTTCCTGGATCCGGCGGTGCTGGCCGTGCTCGTCGAATCCTCCAGCGTGTTCGAATCCTCGAGCCCGCGACGCGGCGCTGAGACCGCGTTCTCCCTCGGCACCCAGACCAACGGTGCCCTCCTCCCCAACGGGATCCTCGGCGACCAGGACTGAGCCACGCATCGTCCACGCCCTCCGCCACCGATCCCGACACCGACACCTCGCCTCCACGCCATGATCCCGCCCCTCTCGCGCACCCTCGCCGCCTGCGCCCTGCTCGCCTCGCCGGCCTTCACCCAAGGCCCGCCGCCGCGGATCCAACTGTGTCCACCGACCCAGTCGATCCCGATGACGACGACGAACTGGAACAGCACGCTGAGCTTCCCGCGCTTCGATCCCCAGCTCGGGATCCTGGTCGGGGTCCAGGTCTCGCTGGGCGCCGACGTGCTGGCTGGGGCGCAGTTCGAGAGCCTCGACGCGGCTCCGGCGGTGATCAACCTGATCCTCTCGGCGAACGTCAGCGTCTACCGGCCGGGCAACCCGCCCGGCGGCGTGATCGCCTCGGCCAGCCCGACGGTCAGTGAGACGGCCTCCGTGACGGCCTTCGACGGCGTGCTCGACTTCGGGGGCACCTCGGGCCGCACCTATCCGCCGCAGATCCTCTCGACGACGGATACGCAGACGCTGACCGCCCCCGCCGACTTCGTGCTGTTCACGGGGCCGGCCGGCAATCCCGGCTCGATCGTCCTGCCCGTCGCGGCGATGGGCGCCACGACGGCCTCCGGCGCGGGCAACCTGGTCACGATCTTCAACACGAGCGCCGCGGCCAACATCCAGGTCTGCTACCTCTACTACCCGGACTGCAACGGCAACGGGATCGCGGACTACCTGGAGATCGCGGCCAACCCGAACCTCGACCGCTACGGCCCGGGCACCTGCACGCCCGACGGCATCCTCGACATCTGCCAGGTCGAGGCCGATTGCGACGGTGACGGTCTGCCCGACCGCTGCGAACTCGCGAACAACGACTGCGACGCGAACGGCTTCCCGGACAACTGCCAGCCCGACTGCGACGGCGACGGGATCGCGGACGCCTGCGAGCTGCTCGCGGGCACGGCCTTCGACCGTTACGGTCCGGGCACCTGCACGCCCGACGGCATCCCCGACAACTGCCAGCCGGAGAGCGACTGCGACGGTGACGGCCTGCCGGACCGCTGCGAGCTCGTCGGCAACGACTGCGACTCGAACGGCATCCCCGACAACTGCCAGCCGGACTGCGACGGCGACGGCGTCGCCGATGCCTGCGAGCTGCTCGCGGGCACCGCGTTCGACCGCTACGGCCCCGGCACGTGCACGCCCGACGGCGTGCCCGACAACTGCCAGCCGGAGAGCGACTGCGACCTCGACGGCATCCCGGACCGCTGCGAGCTGGTCGGGAACGACTGCGATTCGAACGGGATCCCCGACAATTGCCAGCCGGACTGCGACGGCGACGGCGTCGCCGACGCCTGCGAGCTGCTCGCGGGCACCGCGTTCGACCGCTACGGCCTGACGCAGGGCGGCACGGTGACCTGTGCGCCGGATGGCATCCCGGACAACTGCCAGCCGGCCGCGGACTGCGATGGTGACGGCTTGCCGGACCGCTGTGAGCTCCCGGGCAACGACTGCGACGGGAACGGCTTCCCGGACAACTGCCAGCCGGACTGCGACGGCGACGGCATCGCGGACGCCTGCGAGCTGCTCGCGGGCACGGCCTTCGACCGCTACGGACCGGGCACCTGCGTGCCCGACGGCATCCCGGACAACTGCCAGCCCGAGAGTGACTGCGACGGCGACGGTCTGCCCGACCGCTGCGAGCTCGTCGGGAACGACTGCGACGCGAACGGCTTCCCGGACAACTGCCAGCCGGATTGCGACGGCGACGGGATTGCCGACGCCTGCGAGCTCCTGGCCGGCACGGCCTTCGACCGCTACGGACCGAGCACCTGCACGCCCGACGGCATCCCGGACAACTGCCAGCCCGA
>JAEUHZ010000028.1 GCA_016795205.1 Planctomycetota bacterium
GGCGCCGTGTCAGCGCGCGCGAGCTGCTCGCCTGGCGCGGGGTCCTCCCCGCAGGAGTCTGAGGCGGATCGCGCTTTGGATGCTCGTCAGGAACGGGTCACGATCGAGTCCCTAGGTCCAGCGAACGGGGTCAGCTTCCGCGGGGGTACACTTCCGAATTCCAGTCGGCCCCCCATGCCCAAGCCCTCCCCTGCGCTCCTCGCCGGCTTGTTCCTCGCGACCCTGGCGACCCTGTGTCTCGAGGTGCTCGACACGCGGCTCCTGTCCGTGATGGCCTGGTATCACCTGTCGTTCTTCGCGGTCTCGACGGCCATGTTCGGCATGGCGGCGGGGGCGTTGCACGTGTACTTGGGGGGGGAGCGGTTCGAGGGCCGGCGCGCGGTCGAGGCTCTGCCCCGTCACGCGGCGTGGTTCGCGATCGCGATCCCGGTTTGTCATCTCGGGAACCTCGTCGTCCGCATCCCGAGCGGGATCACGGCGCCGTCGATCTCGGCGCTGGCGATCTCGACGCTCTTCCTGGCGGTTCCGTTCTACTTCGCGGGCGTCGTGGTCACGATCGCGCTCATGCGCTCGGGGGTCAGGATCGGGCTCGCGTACGCGGTCGATCTGGCCGGGGCGGCGCTGGGAGGCCTGCTCGTGTTCCCGCTCTTCGCCTGGTCGAATCTCTCGACTGGCGTCGTGGCCGTGGGGGCGATCGCGGCGCTGTCGGCGGCGTGCTTCGCGCGGCACGCTGGGACGCGTGCTTGGCCGTTCGTGCTGCTCGGGGTGGCACTCTGCGCTGGCGCCGTGACGAACGCCAGCGCCGAGCGTCCGCTGACGCTCTGGTACGTCAAGGACCGCTATCTGGGGAGTGAGAAGTTCGATCTCGAGCGCTGGAACGTGCACTCGCGCATCACGATGCCGAGCCGCACGGATCGCGAGCCGTTCTATTGGGGTCGCGGCTCCAAGGCCGAGCACACCGCGGTCGAGGCACGGCCGATCGCGATCGACGGGGACGCGCTCACGGTCATGACGCGCTGGGACGGCGATCCGGCAGGGCTCGCTTGGGTCCAGCACGACGTGACCTCCCTGCCCTACCACCTGCGCCGCGGCGGAGACGTCGTGGTGCTGGGCGTCGGTGGGGGTCGCGATGTCCTGACGGCGCTGTGGGCGGAGAGCCGGAGTGTCCTCGGCATCGAGCTCAACGGCATCACCGTGGGCCTGCTCACCGGTCCCTTCCGCGATTATGCCGGCATCGCGAACCGCCCGGAGGTCGAGCTCGTGCACGACGAGGCGCGCTCGCACTTGGCGCAACTCACGCGCGCCGACCGGCGTTTCGACGTCGTGCAGATGTCGCTGATCGACACCTGGGCCTCGACGGCGGCGGGCGGCTTCACGCTCAGCGAGAATGGCCTCTACACGCGCGAGGCGTTCGCCACGTACCTGCGCTCGCTGCGTCCTGGAGGCCTGTGCTCGGTGTCTCGATGGTACGACCCGGCCAAGGTCTCGGAGACCACCCGCCTGCTGTCGTTGGGCGTCGCGGCGCTCCTCGATCGCGGCGTGCAGGCTCCCGCTCAGCACGTCGTGCTGGCTTCGGCCTCCCAGGTCGCGACCCTGCTCATGTCCGTCGACCCGCTCGGCGCGGAGGACCTCCGGCGCATCGAGGAGGCCTGCGAACGCAGTGGGTTCCAGCTGCTCATCGCGCCCGGACGCCCCATCGAGGAGCCCACGTTCAGGAACGTGCTCGCCGCGCGCGACCTGCCCGGGCTGGCGGCCGCGGTCGCCGACCCCGTGTACGACTACTCGCCGCCCTCCGACGAACGGCCGTTCTTCTTCAACCTCCTCAAGCCCTCCCACGCATTCTCGCGCGCTGCGTTCGACCAGGCCGGGGGCGTGCTGCGCGGAAACCTGCAGGCCACGGCCACGCTCGTGGCGTTGACGCTGATCTCCCTGGTCCTGGTCCTGCTGGTGATCGTCCTCCCGCTGGCGTCGACGGGACTGCCGGCCATGGATCTGCGCTCCTTCCTCTTGAGCATCGCCTGGTTCGCCGCGATCGGCTTCGGGTTCATGTTGGTGCAGATCGGCTTCATGCAACGCTTCTCGGTCTACCTCGGCCATCCGGCGTACGCCGTGATCGCCGTGCTGGCCACGATGATCCTGGCCGCGGGGGCGGGCAGCCTGGCCTCGGACCGCGTGCGGGTCGAGGAGCGCGGTGCCGCCAGCGCGCGCGTGGCACTCGCGGCCGCCGCCGTGATCGCGCTGGCCGCGCTGGCGCTGCGCCCGCTCGTCGCGCAGACGGCCCACTTCGGCACGGCGGGCAGGGTCGCGATCACCGTGGCGATCGTCGGGGGCGTGGCCTTCGCGCTCGGGTTCTGCTTCCCGACAGGCATGCGTCTGGTGCGTCGGATCTCGTCGACGGCCGACGCCTGGATGTGGGGAGTCAACGGCGCGACGGGCGTGTTGGGCGCCGCGGCCGCCGTCGCGATCGCGATGTGGCTCGGCATCTCGGCCAACCTGTGGCTCGCGGCCGCGCTCTACACGACCCTGGCGCTGGTCGGGCCGGCGCTGGCGCGCCGCGCTCGGGCCTGACGCCGGTCAGCGGGCCTCGCCGCCTCGCTCGAGGCCGCGCTGCCGCGCTTGCTCGCGCAGGTGGCGCCCGCGACGCTCGTGGGTCGTGAGGCCCAAGTCCTTGGGCGTCAGCTCGCTGCCCAGCGCGCGGCACATCAGGTGCCAGGCGCGAGCGTCGCGATCCTCCAGCTCGGCGCGCGAGAACACGCGCTCGATCGAGGCGCGGATGTCGGTGCGCGCCGACTTGGACTTCGCAACCCGCTCTCCCAGGGCGTGCATCAGGTTGGCCTTGAGGTAGGCCCGACCCTCGCTGGACAACGGCTTGGCTCCGCGCTCGCGGCGCTTGGCCCCCGGCTCGGCGAACAGGTCGCAGAGCACGATGCCGACAGCCATGGCGAGGTTGAGGGAGCCGTGCTCGGCGCTGGTCGGGATCCAGGCCAGGTCGCGCAGGAGCGCGGTGTCCGACGATTCCAGCCCGCGCTCCTCGTTGCCGAAGACCAGCGCCGTGACGGAATCCCCGGCATTGGCCTCCTCGCGCAGGGGCTCGCGCAGCACGCGCCAGTCGTGGCGGCGGCGATGGTCGTGCGCGCGCGCCGTGAAGCCCACGCCGCGCGAGCAACCGTCCAAGGCCTCCGCCAGCGTCGCGACGACACGGAAGCGTGCCGCGCCACCCTCCACGCCGTGGGACATCTGCACGAAGTCCGGATGAACCAGGAGCGAGGGTCGCTCAGGCGCGACCAGCACCAGCTCGACGGGCCCGAAGTTGGCCGCGACGCGCAGCACGGATCCGGCGTTGCGCGGCCCGGCCGGACGCACGAGCACGACGCGCTTCGTCACGGCGTCAGGCGCTCGCGCGCGATCGCGGCGCGCACGGACTCGAGCTGCGCCGGGTCGGGGTTGCCGCCCGAGACGACCACCGCCACCCGCAGCGGGTCCCGCGGTCCGCGCCCGGCGAGGAGCTCCTCGGGCAGGCACCGCGAGACGACCGCCGCGTAGGCCGCCGCGCCGGCCGGCTCGACGACCTCGCCCAGCGCCACGAGCCGCTCCTGCGCCGCGAAGATGAGCGGGTCCTCGAGCAGGAAGACCCCGTCGAGCGTCGTGCGGCACACGTCGACGTTGATCTGGCCCGAGTAGGCCGGCGTGAGCCCCTGCACCTTGCTCGTGATCGCCTCCAGGTGCACCGGCGCGCCGGCGGCGATGCCGCGGGAGAGCGAAGGCGAGCCCGCTGGCTCCGCGCCGTAGATCCGCACACGCCGTCCCAGCTCGCGCCGCAGCGCCAGCGACGCGCCCGAGATCAGGCCGCCGCCGCCGACGCACACGACGACGACCTCGACCTGCGGCCAATCTTGCGCGATCTCCAGCCCGACCGTGCCGGCGCCTTCGAGCGTGCGCTCGGCGTCGTAGGGGTGGACGAGCGTCAGGCCGGCGGCGACGCGAGCCGCGCACTCGCGATCCGCCTCCAGACGGTCCTCGGCCAGGACCACCGTCGCGCCGTGGTCGCGGCAGGCCTGGATCTTGTTCGCGTAGGCGTTCCTCGGCATCACGATCGTGGCGGGCACGCCGGCGCGCTGGGCGGCCCAGGCCAGAGCCTTGCCGTGGTTGCCCGAGCTGGCGCACACGACGCCCGCCGCGCGTTGCGCCGCGTCGAGCTGGCTGACTTGGTTCCAAGCGCCGCGCGCCTTGAACGAGCCTGTTTCCTGGCGATTCTCCAGCTTCCCGCGCAGCTCGATGCGCGCGTCGCCGGCCTCCAGCGCGAGTAACGGCGTGCGTCGCGTGACCCCGCGCACCCGGGACGCGGCGGCGGCGATGTCGATGCGGTCGAAGGTCTTCCAGGGCGCGTCCGCGACGGTCTCCATCGTGTGGCATGGTAGCGGCGCGGACTCTTCAGCGCGCCATCCGCTCCAGCACCAGGTCGACGAGCTCGCGCGCCACGCGCTCCTTGTCGGTGTCGACGTGGCCACCCTCGGTCCAGAGCAGCTCCTTGGGCTCGCTGGCGGCCGCGAACAAGACCTCGACCGAAGCCTGCGGGATGCGCTCGTCGCCGCGCGCCGCGACCTGCACGAACTCGCGCGGGGCGATGCCGGCCACCCAGCGCTCGGGCGCCAACGGCGGACCGCCGGCGGCGATCCAGGCGGCGCGCGCCACGAGCCAGCGCGCGGGCGCGAACCGGATCCGGCGCGCGAGCCCGGCCTCGATCAGGGACGCGCCGTCGCCACCGCCGTGTACGGCCCACACGCGCGCGAAACGGGCGTCGAGCGCGCCGGCGATGCAGGCGAACGGCGCTCCGAGGCTCACGCCCACGAGCTCGACGCGCCGCGGATCGACGTCGGGCTGCGCCAGCAACCAGTCCAGCGCGAGCTGGATCGCGGGCGGCGTGTCGCGCAGCGCGGCGCGCACGGCCGGCGCCGCGGGGATCACCGCGAGACCCTTGGGCTTCTTGGGACCGTCGTAGGGATAGGACAGCGCGACGGCCACGGCGCCGCGCGTATCGGGCACGAAGCGCAAGGCCTTGCGGCCGGTCTCGAGCCCGCCGAGCAGCAACGCGGCGGGGCGCCCGCCCGGCGGCGCAGAGCCGACGGGACGCTTCACGGCGACCTCGACACGCAGGCCGCTCGTCGAGCGCAGCACGTAGTGCTCTTCGACATGGCCCGCGACCTCGGCGTGGTCCTCGAGCGTCACGGAGGCCAGCGTCCCGCGGCGTGCGGCGAAGCCAGCGGACGGATCGCGCACGAGCCAGGCGGCCAGGGCGCCGAGCAGCAGGGCCGACGCCGCCGCCACCACGAGCGCGACACGCAGCGCGCGGCGCACGGTGGGGCGCGTCCTCACCGGGGCCTCGGCGGCGGTCTCCGCCGTAACCCGCCCTGCGGCGACTGGAGCTGGATCGTGCTCTCGATCTCGGGCGTGTTGCCCGGGGGCACCAGGCTCGCGGCGTTGAGCGCGAGCCAGTTCTCGTGATGGAACGTGACGCGGCCAGGGCGCGTGTCGGCGCGCAGCACGATGCGGCCCGCGGCGTTCGTCACGCCTGCGTCCCGACCATCCAGACGCGCCGTCGCGCCGGCGATCGGCCGGTTGTTGTCCGCGCGCACGACGCGGAAGGCCTGCGCCCACCCGCGCGCCAGGACGGGGGCCGCGCCGCGGCGCTCGCGGCCGCCGACGGACGGCAGCGGCGAAAGGTCCGTCCAGACGCCGAAGGCCGCCGCACGGCCCGGCGCGTCGATGCGCCAGCGCAGCGCGGTGTCGAGCGGCAGCGATGCCACGAGCACCGGTTCGTCGCGGGAACGCAACAGGCGCGTTTCCCCGCCCACGAGCAGCCGCACCTCGAACGGTCCGCCGAGATCCAGGCCATCCTCCCGGCGCGGCTCGAAGACCACGTCGGCCACGGCCACGGTGTCGCGCACGACGAAGACGAGGTCACCGCGCGGGGGCTCGAGCTCCAGGCGCCGCGGTTCCCAGGCGAAGAAGTCGTCCTCGGAGATCTCCAGGCGGAAGCGCGCGGCGGGCAGGTCGTCGAAGGCGAAGGCACCCACGCGCGCGCCGGAACGCGTCGACCAGCGCACTTCCCCGCGCAACGGTCGCAGGTCACCGCCGCCCTCGAGCGGCACGAGCCGCAGGCGGACGTCGCGCTCGTACGTACCGCTGTCCGAGACGACCGTGCCGCGGATCGCGCCGGCCGCGGGCGCGCGCGTCAGGGTCACGCTCTCGATGCGCCGCTCGCCGCTGCCGAGGACCAGCGGGATCTCCGCGTCCAGCCAGCGGACCAGGCGGACCCTCAGTGTGCCGGCCTCGGGCTCGATGTAGTCGTAGGACACGCGGCCGTCGCCGCGCGTCGTCTCGGAGCGTGGCCGCCGTGCGGTGTCCGGGGTCCAGGTCACGACCGCGTCGGAGAGCGGCGCACCCTCGGGCGAGATCACGCGCACCTCGAGAGCGGCTGCGGCGACCAGGCCGACCACGACGGTTCCGGGCTGCACCCCGCGGCCGAGCCGCACGGCCTGCGAGCCGCGCCACACGCCGTCGCGCGAGGACAGGTGCAGCCGCGCAGGAGCGTCGAGGCTCAGGCCCTCGGGCAGCGGCGCGAAGCGCACGCGCGCCGGCTCGCCGGGCAACACGAAGCCGCGCACGCGCGGCCGGTCCTGGCCCAGCACGAGCGTCGGCGCGTGGCCCTCGAGAGCGGGCGCGGCGTCCGGGCGCACGACCACGGCGTAGGTCGGGCCGGCGGGGGCGCGCAGCTCGATCGCGACCGGCGCGCCCGAGTCGTCGCGCGCGAGCTCGGCCAGCAGGTCGAACCCCGACCCGCCCTCCGGCGCGCGCACCTCGAGCGGCCCTGGAGCCAGCGGCTTCTCGGCCACGAAGGCTCCCACCGCGTCCGTCCTGACCCGTGCGATCACGCCGCGCGCGTCGCGCAGCTCGAGCGGGTAGTGGGCCAGCAGCTCGCCTGTGGCCGCGTCCAGCGCGCGCCCCTCCGGGCGCAGCAGTCCCACGGCGATCGCGTCGGTCGCCCCGCCCGCCGCGACAGGTTGAGCGGGCTCCTCCGGCGCGAGTGCCGCACGCGGGGCGCGATCGGGCTCGAAGGCCAGATCGATGAGCTCCGCTTCCTCCCCGCGCTGGAGGTCGGGCGTCGTGGGGTCGATCTCGGCCGCCACGAGAGCGCTCCCGTCGAGCGCGCTGGGATCCACGGCGCCCGTGCCCGTCGGGCGTCCGAGCCACCACGCGCCGAGGAGGACCAGGAGCACGAGGACCAGGACTCCCGGGATCACGACCGCGCTGCGCATGGGCCGCCACGAGTAGACCAGCCGCCCGGCGGGTTCGACAGTCGCGGCGCGCGGGTCCGTAGACTGGCCGTCTTCTCCGTGCCCCGCCCCCCCCTGCCCTTCACCGCCCCGCACCTGCTCGCCCCGATGGAGGGCGTCACGGAGCCCTCGTTCCGCGATCTGGTCCTGCTGCGGAACGAGCCCGCGGCGCTGGGCGGCGCCTTCACCGAGTTCGTGCGCGTGATCGACCGGCCGCTTCCCCGGCGCGTCCTGGCCCGCCACCTGGGCGCGCGGCGCTTCCCGCAGCCGGTCGGGCTGCAGCTCATGGGAGCCGAACTCGACGCGCTGGCGGAGACCGCGCGACGCGCGGTCGAGGTCGGCGCGCCGCTCGTCGACCTGAACTTCGGCTGCCCGGCGAAGGGTGCGCTGCGCGGCTGCGCGGGATCGGCCGTGCTGCGCGATCCGGGCCAGCTCGAGCGCACCGTCCGGGCCGTGGCCAAGGCCGTGCCCGACCGTCCCGTGAGCGCGAAGATCCGCGCCGGCTACGACGACGCGGAGCGGGTCGAAGACTTGGCGCGCGCGGCCGAGGCCGGCGGCGCGGCGCTGCTCACGGTGCACTGCCGCACGCGCGCCGAGGCCTACTGTGACGAGGTCGATTGGACGCGGCTCTCGCGCGCGGCGGCCGCGGTCACGATCCCGGTCTGCGGGAACGGCGGCGTGCGCACCCACGCCGATCTGGCGCGCCTGCGGCGCGAGACGGGCTGTCGGCTGGCCATGGTCGGACGCGCGGCCTGCGGTGACCCGTGGATCTTCACCGGCACGCGGGTGACCGCGGCCGAGGCGGCGCGCTTCCTGCTCGACTACGCGCAGACGCTGCGCTCCCTGGGCGCCAGCGCGAAGGGGGCAGCCGGTCGGGTGAAGCAGCTTCTCGTCCACTGGACGGCCGGGGGCCTCACGGGTCTCGACGGCGCCCAGCGGGCGAGCTGGCTGCGCGAGACGGACGCCGAGCGCCTGCTGGCGCGGCTCGCGGAGGCCGAGGGCGGGGCGCCGCGCTCGGCCCGGAACCCCGAGTTGCCGGAGACCCACGGCGAGGTCCTCGCTGTCGGTCGCGGGCGCTGTCCGGCTGCCGGCCCGGTCCCGGCGGGCTGAAGGCCAGCGAGAAGAAAATCGCCGCGCCGCGTGCGGGCGGGTCCGCGCTCCTTAGAATCGCATCCGCGGAGGTCTACCCAAAGACGCACGATGGCCAAGTGGACGCACCAGGACAGCGACAACCTCTACAACGTCCAGAAGTGGGGGCTCGGATTCTTCCACGTGAATGACCGGGGCAACGTGGAGGTCCGGCCGGAGGGCCCCGACCGTCCGCACCGGCCCGGGATCGACCTGTTCGAGCTGCTCGGCCAGATCCTGCGCCGGGGAGTCAGCACGCCGATCCTCTTGCGCTTCGACGGGATCCTGCGCGCGCGCGTGCGCGCGATGAACGACGCGTTCAACACGGCACGCCGCGAGTTCGGCTACGAGGCCCCCTACCGTGGGGTCTTCCCGATCAAGGTGAACCAGGAGCGGCACGTCGTGGAGGCGCTGCTCAGCGAGGGCCTGAACCACCGGATGGGCCTCGAGGTCGGCAGCAAGCCGGAGCTCATCGCGGTGATCGCGCTCATGGCGGGCAAGAGCTCGCTCATGATTTGCAACGGCTACAAGGACGAGGAGTACATCGAGATGGCGCTGCTCTCGACCAAGCTCGGCATCACGCCGATCCTGGTGGTCGAGAAGTACAGCGAGGTCGAGACCATCCTGCGGGTCGGCAAGCGCCTTGACATCCGCCCCTCGATCGGCGTGCGCAGCAAGCTCTCGGGCAAGGGCGCCGGGCGCTGGCAGGAATCGGGCGGCGACCGCTCCAAGTTCGGCCTCACGACGCACGAGATCGTGGGCGTCGTCGAACTGCTGGAGAAGGAGGGGCTGATCGACTGCATCAAGCTGCTCCACTTCCACCTGGGGTCGCAGATCCCCGAGATCCGTAGCCTGAAGAACGCCTTGCGCGAGGCCACGCACACGCTGATCGGCCTACACAAGATGGGCGCCAAGATCGAGTACTTCGACTGCGGCGGCGGCCTGGGCATCGACTACGACGGCAGCTCGACGAACTTCGAGTCCTCGGTGAACTACTCCCTGCAGGAGTACGCCAACGACGTCGTCTACCACCTCAAGCAGGCCTGTGACGAAGCCGGCATCCCCCAGCCCGCGATCGTGACCGAGTCCGGGCGGGCGTTGTCGGCGCACCACGCCGTCCTGGTGACCGAGGTGCTCGGCACCACGGACTTCAGCGAGGACGGCCTGCCCGAGAAGCCGGCGGACGGCGACCACCAGCTCCTGCACAACGCACGCGCCGTGTGGGAGAGCGTGAATGCCAAGAACTTCCAGGAGAGCTACCACGACGCGGTGCAGATCCGCGACGAGACCATGGTGCTCTTCAACGTGGGCCAGATCTCGATGAAGGAGCGCGCCCGCGCCGAGGACTACTTCTGGCGCACGTGCGAGCGGATCCTGCGGATCACGCGCACCCTGGACTACGTGCCTGACGACCTCGCGAACCTCGAGCGCGACATGGCGGACACGTACTTCCTGAACTTCTCGCTGTTCCAGTCGGTGCCCGACTCGTGGGCCATCCACCAGCTCTTCCCCGTGCTGCCGCTGCACCGCCACCTCGAGCAGCCGACGCGGCGGGCGATCCTGGCCGACATCACCTGCGATTCGGACGGCAAGGTCGACCGCTTCATCGACCTGCGCGACGTGAAGCGCACGCTGGAGTTGCACCCGCTGAAGCCCAACGAGCCCTACTACCTGGGCTTCTTCCTGGTGGGCGCCTACCAGGAGATCCTGGGCGACATGCACAACCTGTTCGGCGACACGAACGTCGTGCACGTCGACCTGGACGACGCGGGTCGACCGCGACTCTCGCACGTGCTGCGCGGCGAGCGCGTCCAGGACGTCCTGGAGTACGTCGAGTACTTCGAGGCCGACCTGCTGCAGAGCCTGCGGCGCAGCGTCGAGAAATCGCTCGAGGAGGGGCGCATCACCTTCGAGGAGAGCGCGCTGCTCTACCGCCGCTACGAGGCCGGCCTGCACGGCTACACGTACCTGACGCGCGAGCGGAAGAACGGCGACACGCCGACCGTCGTGCAACCGACCCTGGTCTTCCAGAAGAACGAGCATTGAAGATCCGCAAAGGCTGCATCGTCGACCTGGTCTACGAGCTCAAGGACACGCACGGCGAGGTCGTGGAGAGCGCGGACGCCCAGGATCCCATGACCTACCTGCACGGGTACGGGGAGATCGCGCCCGGGCTCGAGGAGGAGCTCGACGGCGTCGAGGAGGGCGCGGTGCTCGAGATCGAGCTCCCGCCCGAGAAGGCCTACGGCCCCTACAATCCCGACGGCATCGTGGCCGTGCCGCGCAGCGAGTTCCCCGCCGACGCCGAGATCGTGCCCGGTGACTGGATCTCCGTGCAGCTCCAGCAGAACGAGGACTCCGACGAGGTCGAGGACATCGAGATGAAGGTGCTCGAGATCTCGCCCGAGGCGATCACGCTCGACGCGAACCATCCGCTCGCCGGGCAGAAGGTCACGTTCGACATCCGCGTGATCGGCGTGCGCGAGGCCAGCCCGGACGAGATCGAGAAGCGGCAGGCGGAGACGGACGGGGACGAGTGATGGTGGCGCCCGGCAGCGCTTGGACCGCACGATCCTCGCCGGGCGAGGACCGCTCGCGGGCCGGCTAGCATTCCCGCCGCCGTGGCGACCGGGAGCGAGCAGGGCGGGACGCAGCGCTGGACCTTTCGCGGCCCGGTCGAGCTGGTCCCGCGCGAGATCTTCCCGCGCCCGGTGCTCCTCGTGGTCGTGGACACCGAGGAGGAATTCGACTGGTCGCAGCCCTTCGACCGCTCGCAGCGCAGCGTCGGCCACCTGCGCGCCGTGGGTCGCTTCCAGGACGTGTGCGACGAGGCCGAGGTGGCGCCGGTCTACGTGGTCGACCACCCGATCGCGACCACGCCCGAGGCCGTGGCCGCGCTGCGCGAGATCCACGAGCGGGGCGCCTGCGAGATCGGCGCGCACCTCCACCCGTGGGTCTCGCCGCCGCACGACGAGCAGGTCTCTGCGCGCAACAGCTACCCCGGAAACCTGCCGCGCGCGCTGGAGCGTGCCAAGATCGAGCGCCTGACGGAGGCCATCGAGTCGGCCTTCGGAGCCCGCCCGCGCGCCTACAAGTCCGGGCGCTACGGCTTCGGCCCGCACACCGGCGCAATCCTGGACGAGCTCGGCTACGAGGTCGACCTGTCGCCGGCGCCGCCCTTCGACCTGCGCGCCGACGGCGGCCCCGACTGGTCGCGGGCACCCGCGGAGCCGTACCGGCTCGACACGCCGCGCCGCCTCCTGGCCGCGCCGAACACGGGCGGCTTCGTCGGCTGGGCCGGAGGCTTCTCGCGCCCGCTGTACGCCTTGGCGTCCTCGGCGCCGGGGCGCGCCCTGCGCCTGGGCGGCATCCTGGCGCGGCTGGGCGCCGTGGAACGCCTGTTCCTGTCGCCCGAAGGCTATGCGGGCGCGGACCTCGTGCGGCTGACGCGCGCCCTGCTCGGCTCCGGCGTGCGGGTCTTCGTGCTCAGCCTGCACAGCCCGTCGTTCGAGCCCGGCCACACGCCCTACGTGCGCGACGCACGAGAACTCCACTCGCTGCTGGAGTCCTGCCGAAACTACTTCCGCTTCTTCCTCGAGGAGCTCGGCGGACAGTCCCTGACTGCTTCCGACCTCCGCCGCCACGTCGCCCCCAACATGAGGACCCGGAACGCGTGAAGATCCTAGGGATATCGCCGCTCGACAAGGACGCGACGGCCGCGCTCGTCGAGGACGGCCGCGTGCTGTTCGCGGCCGGGGAGGAGCGCTTCAGCCGCGTCAAGCAGCACGCCGGTTTCCCGGGCCGTGCCATTCGCGCGGCGCTGGAGGCCACCGGCACGGATCCGCGCGACATCGACGTGGTGGCCTATCCCTTTCTCGAGTGGCAGAAGGAGTCGGAGCTGATCCTCGACTCGATCGCGGCCGAGGAGCACGAGCAGGAACACTACGACGAGCCCGACCTCCAGCGACTCCTAGCCGAGGCCGAGCGGCGCGTGCCGGAGCGCACGTCGCCGGTCCACGGCCTCCACAGCCCCAACCAACGCATGCGCAAGGGCACCGCCAAGGAGCTCTTCTACCGCTACGCTGGCGGCGAGCGCACGATCTCGCGCGCCGTGGCGCTGCGCCTGGCGCGCGAGTGGGCCGCGCGCGCGTCCGAGGACCACCAGCGTTGGCACGCGGAGCTCGAGCAGGGTCTGCGGGAGCTGAATCTGCTCGCGAAGCTGAAGCGCTCCGAGCATCATCTCTCGCATGCCGCGAACGCCTACTTGGCGAGCGGCTTCGAGCGCGCGCTGATCGTCACGATCGACGGCTACGGATCCGGCCTGGCGGGCTCCATCTCGATCGGCGAGGGCGGCCGCATCCGGCGCCTCAAGAACCTGAAGTTCCCCCACTCGCTCGGGAGCTTCTACGAGATGGTCACGTCGAGCCTGGGGTTCCACCCCGACCGCCACGCGGGCAAGATCGTGGGCTTGGCAGCCTACGGCGACGCGCGCGTGCTGGCCGACGTCCTGCTGTCGCGCGTGGTCCGCACGCCGGGCGACTTCCGTCTGATCGAGAACCTGAACGTGCATTTCTCGCGGCACCTCGCCGCGCGCTTCCCGATGATCGACGTGGCCGCGGCGTACCAGCGCGTGCTGGAGGTCGTCGCGACCGATCTGGTGCGCCACTGGGTCCGCGAGACCGGCTGCGGCAACGTGGTCCTGTCCGGAGGCGTCACGGCCAACGTCAAGATGAACCAGCGCATCCACGAACTCGACGAGGTCGTGGCCACGTTCGTCTACCCGAACATGGGCGACGGTGGCTGCGGCACGGGGCTCGCGATGCTGTGGTCGTGGCCGGGCGGCGTGCGACCCTCGATCAGGGACGCCTACTGGGGCCCGTCCTTCTCCGCGGCCCAGATCCAGGCCGAGCTCGAGCGCCATGGCCTGGCCTACGACCGGCCCACGGACCTCGTGGGCGAGGTCGCGCGCCGGATCCACGCCGGCGAGGTCGTCGGGCGCTTCGAAGGACGCATGGAGTACGGGCCGCGAGCGCTGGGCAACCGCTCGATCCTCTACCACGCGCGCGAGCCCGAGGTGAACCAGTGGCTCAACAAGCGCCTGGGTCGCACCGAGTTCATGCCGTTCGCGCCCGTGACCCTGTGGGAGGCGCGCGAACGCTGCTACGTCGGTCTGGCGGGCGCGGAGCACGCCGCCGAGTTCATGACGATCACGTTCGACTGCACGCCCTGGATGCGCCAGCATTGCCCGGCAGCAGTGCACGTGGACGGCACGGCACGGCCCCAACTCGTGAAGCGCGAGGTCAACCCCGGCTACTGGGACATCCTCAAGGCCTACGAGGCGCTTTCGGGCATTCCGTGCCTGATCAACACCAGCTTCAACATGCACGAGGAGCCGATCGTGTGCTCGCCGAACGACGCGGTGCGCGCATTCCTGCTCGGCAACATCGACGGGCTCGCGATCGGGCCGTTCTACGTCCCGCACCCGTCCAAGGCCTCCGGCAGCGGAGCGGAACGCAGCGCGGCGGGCGCCGGCGCACGCTGAGCGGCGTGTCCGCTACGGCAGGATCTGCACGGCCGCGAAGTCGGCCGTGAACCGGCGTGGCTCGAGCGTCAGCCCCTGGAACCAGAGGGTGGTGCCAATCGTCGCCGGGTCCGGCGCGAGCTGCAGCTCGCCCCGCGCGTGCCCGGTCGCGTCGGTCGCCGACATGGGCAGGATCGAGAGCTGCGTGCGGTTGAGGTAGAGCACGCCCCACGATCCGAACGGGGTCAGGTCCGTGGCCGGCAGCGGTGAGAGCAGCAACCGCGCGGCCGAGTTCGGCGCGCCCCACAGGTCGAAATCCACCTTGCGGCCGACGCTCGGGACCCCACTCGCGACGAAGTCCTCGGGGCGCGTCGAGTACAGGTCCACGGCCCCACCACCCGCCAGGACGTTGGCGTGCACGGACTTCACGCCGACGAGCACGCGCGCCCCGTCACGACTGATCGCCAGGTCCTGCACGGAGCCGCCGTAGTCGTACACGGCGAGCGGCGCGCCCTGATCGCGGCGATAGACGCGCAGCTCGGGGACCAGGCCGGCCTGGTCGCCCCACAGGCCCACGGCGAACGTCGAGCCGTCGGCCGAGGCGGCGATCCGGGCCACGACGTTCTGATGCGTGCCCGCGCCCTGCACCTCCTCGAACATGGTCGTCGACTTCGAGGCGACGTCGAGCGCCTCGATCCGCACGCGCAGGTTCTGGTCGTAGTAGCCGAAGCCGAGCACCAGCGTGGAGCCGTCCTCGGACACGTCGAGCTGTTGGCACACGATCGCGCCCGGCCAGGTGCCCTGCCAGGTGCGGACGTAGGCTCCGCCGTGCTGGCGCTCCCACACGTCGACGCCGTTGAAGTACCCCACGGCCAGGACGCGACCGTCACCGGAGATGTCCTGGGCGGCGAAGGACTGCAGGAGCACGAACTGCTGGGCCAGCGCGCGCGCGTCGACGTCGAAGAGGTAGCCGCCCGTGCCCGTGGCCGCGTACAGCCAGCGGCCGTCCTCGGAGAGCACGAGCGCCTGGAGCTGGAGCCCGACCGGGTGCGCGAACGTCGCGGTCGGGAGCGCCGCGGCACCGTCGAACACGGCGACGTGCAGCTCCGCAGTCGCGGGCACGAGCATCGCGGCCACGACGCGTGAGCCGTCAGCCGACAGCATCGCGCGCGACGCCCCGTAGGTCGTGAGCGGGAAGCTCCACGACCAGCGCGGGGTCGCCGAGCCGGAGTCGTACGTGCTGACGACCACCTGGCGCGGGCCGTTCTGCGCCACGGGAAACTGGCGGCACGAGACGAAACGGCCGGCCGCGCCAGCGGCGTGGACGCGCACGTTCGAACTCGCGAGGGGCACCGGGTCGGACCACACGGGGACGACCGGCGCGACGTCGAAGCCCGAGAGCAAGACCGCGCGGTCGGCGGCCGTGTCGAACTCGGCGAAGGCCTGGGTGCCGCCGTTGCCCAAGGCGACGGCGCGGCCGACCCAGCCCTCCCCGCCGTCCGGGTACGACCACAGCCCGCGCGCAGCGGCGAGCGCCTGACTCGCGGGACTCGCGGCCAGCGGCGCGGCGACCTCGAGCACCTCCGAGCGCAGGCCGTCGGCGACGTACGTCTGCTGCACGCCGAGCACCGGACCACCGGTGCGCCCCGTCGCGTGCGGGGTGACCACGGCGGCCGACGCGCTCGCCTGCGCAGACGCCACCCCCGCCGAGCACGCGCAGGCGACACCGACGAGCACGCCGAGCCGTGAGGAGCCACGCAGCACCATGGAGCGATTCCCGCGGGGGGTCTGGGGAGCGGATCGAGGTGCGAGCTCGGTTGGCGCCGGAGGGATCGGCGCGAGAAAGGTACCCGACCCGGGGCGGGCCGCACAGCCGCCCGCCGCTCGCGCGGTTCGCCTTCCGGTGGCGCGGGCGGCTCCGGAGCCGGCGACGGCGAGGCCCGTGACCCGGCTCACCAACGGGCAGGCGGTGCTGGCGACCGGCGAGCGAAGCCATCCCGGGACGACGCAGGGCGGCCCTCGCGGTGCGAGAGCCGCCCTGCGCTGGGGCGCGAGGTCGCGCGCGCCGCTACATCCCGTCGATCGCGAACGGGAACGTCATGTAGAGGTCCCCGTTCGGGTCGGTGAACGTCGCGAGCTGCTGGTGGATGCCGTTCAAGCTCCCGTAGAGCTCGCCCTGGACGAGGCCCGCCGGGTAGACGACGACCCGCAGGCGCTGCGACCACTGGTCGGGGTTCTGCGGGAACTGCTGCGGATTGTGCATCAGGGTCTGCATCGAGAACGAGATCTGGCCACTCGCCAGGATCGGCACGCGCAGGTTCGGACGGTCCGTCATCGTGACCGGGAACGTGCTGCGGATGTTCCCGAGCTGGGACTGCCAGAAGACCGTCCCGAGCGTGACGCCGGCGTTGCCGCCCCCGCGTCCCAGGAACTGGTAGCACTCAGCGACCTGCACGTTGAAGCAGCAGGCTGCGGTGCGTTGGTTGTTGTCGACCGCGGTGAAGCAGATCTGGGTCGTGCCGAGGTCCGCCAGCGTCGGCGTCCACTCGAACGTGGTGCAGACCGGGTTGCCGTTCTGCGGCAGCGGCGGGTTCAGCACGGCGCCGGGCGGCAGCGGCCCCGAGGTCAGGGTCACGGTCGAGCCGACATCGGCGTCCGCCGCGCACACCTGGATCGAGAAAGGCACGCCGGCCGTGGCCATGTAGGTCGCGCCGCAGGTCGGCTCCGTGAACACGGGCAGCGTGTTCACGCTGTACGTGTAGCAGACCTCGACGCTGGCCTGCGCCTGCGTCGTGAACTGCGTGATCAGGTTGCCCGAGCCGGTGGCGATCGAGGTCCCCAGCGCGACGACCGGCAGGACGATGTTGCCGAAGCCGGTGAACAGCGCCAGGTCAGACGCAGGGGGCGGCGACACGGCCATGTCCGAGTCGTTGGCGTTGATGCCCGCGTGCGTCACGCCCGACGTGCCGCCGAAGTCGATCACGCCGTCGTGCGCCGTGAAGTTGTCGACGAAGTTCGCGATCGGGATCGTGATCACGATCACGCTGTTGTCGGGGCGGGTGAGCGTGATGCTGGCCGAGAACTGCGTGTTCACGACGGTCGGCGAGTTGTCCAGGCTCTCCGCGCGCGCCGTGCCCTGCACGTTGCCGCTCAGCGTGAACTGGATGGACTGGAGCGTCCCGAGGTTCGGGTTGAACTGCGGGATCGAGACCGAGCTGGCCCAGTTCGTCGACTGCAGCGGGATCGAATCCGTGAAGCAGATCGTGTTCGTGCCGGGACCACCGCCGGCCTGGAGCGAGCCGGCGAGTGCGAGGAAGCCTGAGGCGGCGAGGAAGGCGCGCGGGAGAGGGTTCGTGCGGATCATGGCGCTGGGGACACCCGCTGGTGAGGGGCGAAGCGGAGGGACGAGCGGGACCGAGGGTGTCCCGTGGGCCTGACTCTAGCGAGGCCCGCCAGGGCCACAAGCCCCGCACGAGGGTCAGGACGCGCGGCGTGAGGCCGGCGTCGTCCCGCCGCTCGGCGCGAGGCCCGCGAGGCCTGCGGCGTGCTCGTCCGCGGGCAGGCGCACCCTCAGCCCGGCATCCAGGGCGCGTCCTCCCAGCAGGGTCCGCGCACCGACAGCCGACGCGGCCTCGCGCACGGCGCCCCAGCCGAGCGCCAGGCGCCCCGGGTCGGGCGCCAGCGAGATGGACAGCCACACGAGGCGGGGCCGGAGGTCCAGGATCGCTGCGCGCAAGCTCCCGAGTGGCAGACCGACCCCCAAGGGCTGCGTGCGCCAGCCGGCTTCGCGCAGGCACAGGTCGACCATGGCGGTCGGCAGCACGTACGGATCCCCCTCGGCCGCGCCGCCGATCGCGAGCGGCGCGTCCGGGGCGGGTGGCCGCAGCAGCGCGCGGACCTCGTGGAGGAAGCGCAGCGCGATCTGCACGGCGCGGGCCTCCTCGTAGATCTCCGCCGCGCCGTGGAGGACGTCGTCACCGACGGCCGCCAGCGCCGGCGCGATGCCCTGCTCGAGGACGCGCGTGAGCGGCTCGCCGGCGAGCCACGGATCGAAGGCCAGGCGGCGGAAGCCGTCCTCGTCCCCGTCCAAGAGAGCCCGGCGCAGCTCGTCGCGCACGCGCTCGACGACAGCCGCTCCGCGCCCGGCCGCGGCAGGGAGCCCCAGCAGCTCGGGGCGCGCCAGCGGCAGTCCGTGGCTGCGCGCGAACTCGACGACCCCGTGGACGGGCAGGCGGCGGTGGCCGCCGAGCGTGCGGTCGGCGGGGAGCAGCCCGCGGTCGCACCAGCGCTTCAGGGAGGCTTCGCTGATGCCGAGGACGAGGGCGACCTGGCGCGTCGTGAGCGGGGTGTGCATCGGCGGTTGAGCGGTTCGAGCGAATCCGGTCCGCGGGGGGGTTCGAAGGAGGTGGCGGGTGGGATTCGCTCTCAGCCCCGGAACGACCCAGGAACCCCAGTTGGAGCCCCGATGATCGCGATCCTCGACGGACAGGCCCACGGAGACGAGCTCGAGGGTTGCGAGCTCCAGTCGCGGGGAGGGATCGACCTGCCCCGTGCGCGAGCCGCGGTGCGCGAGCTGCTCTTCGCCCTGGGTGAGGACCCCGGCCGCGAGGGCCTGGAGGACACTCCGTCGCGCGTGGCGCGCCTGTACCGCGAGGTCCTCGCTGGCCGCCAGGTCGACCCGGGCACGCACCTCGCGCGCACCTTCGAGGAGGGTTCGGGGGGGCTCGTGCTGCTGCGCGACATCCGCTTTTCCTCGCTGTGCGAGCACCACCTCCTGCCGTTCGTCGGACGCGCGCACGTCGCATACCTGCCCCAGGGCCGCGTCGTGGGGCTGTCCAAGCTGGCGCGCACGGTCGAGACGTTCGCGCGGCGACTCCAGGTCCAGGAGCGACTCACGGCGCAGGTCGCCGACGCGCTCGTGGAGCACCTCGGCACTCGCGGCGCGCTGGTCGTCGTGGAGTCCGAGCACTTCTGCATGCGCGTGCGCGGCGTGAACCAGGCCGAGAGCACCATGGTCACGCTGGCCGCGCGCGGCCTGTACGAGCACGACGAGGGCGCCCGCCGCGAGGTCCTGTCGCTGCTGCGCGGGCCAGCGCGCTGATCCAGCGCGGGGGCCGGCCAGCGGAGCGCTCACCGCGCTCGGTAGTGGTGGGCGCGGCGCAGGACGCGCCGGGCGTCGCGCCGGAAGCCGTCGTTGCGCACGTAGGTCCAGACGCGGTCGGCGAAGTCGAGCGGCAGGACCACGCCGTAGAACGCGAGCAGTGCGCACTTCAGGTCGACCTCCAGGCCCAGCACGACCGGCGGCACGTGGAACAGGTCGATCACGGCGGCCAGCAGGAACCACAGGATCGACAGGTCGAAATTGGTCAGGACGGCGCGCGCCAGGCCGCGCTTGCGGCCGACCGTGAAGGGCTGCTGCTCCCCCGGCAGGTCCCCATCGTGCTCCAGATCGGCGGTCGCTGGGTCGCCCAGGATCTCGCGCGTGAAGCGCGCGCGCTCCGAGCTCGTGCGGAGCAGCACGTAGCGCGCGGTCAGGACCAGCGCCGCGTCGTAGAGCGCCTTGCCGAACAAGGTCGCCAGCAGGGCGGAGAGCGCGAAGCCTGCCACCCACCACTCCCCCGTGGCGCGCACGGCGTAGATGCCCAGTGCGCTGAAGAAGGCCGCCTTGACGTACAGGTGGAACAGGAAGTCGTGGAAACCCCACTGCAGCCGCTCGCATTGGCGGTAGCGCGCGACCTCGCCGTCGACGCAGTCGAAGACGTAGTAGACGAACAGCAGCCCGAACCCGAGCACCGACCAGCCGCCGCCGAGGACGAGCAGCGCGCTGCCGACGAGTCCGCACACGAGCATGCCGACGGTGCCCACGGTGGGCGACAGCCCCAGCGCCAGGAACAGGCGGGTGACGTGGATCGCGACCCGATCACCCACCAGGACGCCGGCTACGTCGTTGTAGGCACGGACCGGCTCCTGGACCTTCTTCTTGAGCTCGTGGATCGACTCGACCATGCCGTGGGGGGGAGGCGGCGGGATCCCGCTCCGGTCAGCGTGCGCGCCGCCAGCCCGCGAGAGCGCGCTTGATCTTGTCCTTTTCGGCTTGTTCCAGGAAGCCGCCCCAGAGCAACACGACGGGCAGGGCGCAGAGCAGCGCGCACTTCACCGCGGCGCTCCCGACACTCCCCAGGTCCGCGGGCAGGAAGCGCGCGCTGGCGGCCAGCACCGCCGCGACCAGGATCGGCGCGGCGATGCGCCGGGCCTCGAAGCCCACGGGCCACAGGCGCTCCGCCGCGATCCAGCCCGCCAAGGCCAGCGCCGCGAACGTGACGACGCCGGCCCAGGCCGCGCCCAGACCGCCGTGCGCCGGGACGAGCACGGCGTTCAAGCACACGTTGAAGAGCGCCGCACCACCGACCAGCCAGGCGACGTGGCCCGTGCGCATGCGCAGGTAGAAGGTCGTGTGCACGACCTGGAACACGGCCCAGAACAGGTAGCCGAAAGCGACGATCGGCAGCACATCCGCGGCGCCGGCGAAGTCGGGGGCCAGCAGGCCGACGACCTCGCGCGCGAACAACGCCAGACCCAGGGTCACGAACGAGAAGCCCAGCGCGGCGTAGGTCGCGACCTTGCGCAGGACCAGGCGCGCCTCCTCCTCGGCCGCGAGCGCGAAGACGAACGGGAACCAGATCAGCCCGAAGGCCTCGAGCAGGACCGTGTTGCCCATGGCACCGAGCTTGTGGCCGATGCCGTAGACCCCCACCGCAGCCTCGCCGTGCAACCGCTGCACGAACCAGCGGTCGGCCTGGTGCAACGCGAACATGAACAGCCCCGAGCCCACGAGCGGCAGGGAGTAGAGCGCGATGCGCTTGGCGACCGCGCGGTCGAAGCGCAGGCCCAGTCGCAGCGCGATCGCGGTGGTCAGGCCCAGCGCCACGAGCAGCTCGCCACCCAGCACGCTGAGCAGGACGCCCACCGAGCCGAGGCCCGCGAGCAGCAGCGCGATCTTGAGACCCACCTCGACGGCGGTCTTGGCCGTGGTGATCGCCACGTAGGCCCCGGAGCGCTGGGCGGCCTGGAGCCAACGCAGGCCGACCTGCCCCACGGTCTGCGCGCACAGGATCCCGAAGACGATCACCGCCGCCTGGGTCTCGCGGCGCGTGCCCACCAGGAGCTCGGAGGCCTGCTCGGGGAAGGCGAACGCGGCCAGCGCGGCCAGCCCCGTCGTCCCGAACAGGATCCAGAGCGTCGTCGAGACGACGGCCGCGCGGCGCGCCTCGTCGCGCTCCTCGGCGAAGAAGCGCGTCATGCCGTGGAGCAGGTTCACGCCCAGCACCTGCGCCGCGATGGCCAGCGTCACGCCACCCATCTCGACCACGCCGTACTGCGCCGCGCCGCCGATCGTGAGGGTCACGAACGGCAGGAGCGCGAGCGCGACCAGCTTCTGGAGCGCTGGACCGACCGCGTAGACCGCGGAGTGGCGCGCCAGGCGCTTCAGGGCGTCGGTCAGCATCGCTCTCTCGCGCAGCCTACCCCGCGCGGGGGGGGCGCAGGGCCCGCACGACGTGGAGTCCGTACGGACCCGAGCAGCGACCGAGCGTCGCCCCCCCACGACCTCCGCCTGGGCACGCACCACGTGCCGTACGGCGGTCGTGAGCCTCGACGCGCGGCGTGATCCGCGGCGCCGCGCTCGCCAGCGGTCACCCCGCGCACGACGCGCGCCGCCGACGGTCTCTCCGGCAGGGAACGGGAACCCCGGGCCGAGATCCTGATCCCCCACGGTGCATCCGCTCGACCGGAACCCTCGAGCACGCCCGGGCCGGTCCGCTAGGAGGAGCCTGGGCCGCCGGGATGCGCCTCGCGCGCGAGCCGCGCCGCCTCGTCGGCACCGAGCCAGCCGACGAGCAGACCGCGCATCCCGTAGAGCAGCGGCGTCAGCACCACAGCCAGTGCGAACTTGTAGACGTAGTTCGTCAGCGCGATACGCCCGGCATCGGCCGCGCCCATGTGCGGATCGCCGAGCAGCGCGGGCAGCAGGTAGAACGCCACGTAGATCACGATCAGCGTGTCGACGAGCTGGCTCACGACCGTGCTGCCTTGCGCGCGCAACCAGATGGCCTTCGCGCCGGTCTTGCGTCGCAGCCACGAGAACGTGCCGACGTCGACGAACTGCGCCACGGCGAAGGCCACCAAGCTCGCGAAGGTGATCGTCCAGGTCGTTCCGAACGCCAGGCGATAGGCGGCGTGCGCCGTCTGTGCGTCCACGCCCGGCGTGAAGCTCACCGTGGGCGCCGCGGCGGCGGCCAGCACGATGGGCTGCAGGACCAGGTTCGCGGCGATCGCCAGGAACGTGAAGGCACGCACGACGCGGCGGCCGAAGTACTCGTTCACGATGTCCGTCAGGATGAACGTCAGCGGGAAGGCCAGGATCCCGGCGGTGGCGACGAACGTCTCTTGCTCGAGTCCCAGGTGCCGCGGGCGCAGGCCGAACAGCGTGAACTCCCACAGCTTCGCGCCCAGGAAGTTGGCCGTGACGAAGAAGGCGACGAACAGCGTCAGGCACACGAGCAGCAGGGTCTCGCGCTTCGATCCCGCCCGGCTCGGCTCCATCGGCGCGCTTCGTACCAAGCGCACGGCCCGGCGCACAGCTCGGCCTTGTCGCGGAGCGCGGCGCGTCCCTAGACTCCTCGCCCCTTCGAACCCGGAGCCTGCCAGCCATGACCGTCCTCGAGCACCTCGCCGCGATGTCCCCCGAGCGCTTCCTCGCGATCTACTCGGGCCTGGAAATCCAAGGCTTCGGCCCGCTCGACAAGGAGGTCGCGCTGGCCCTGCGCTTCCGCCCGCAGGCCGTGAAGAAGCTGCCGATGGCCCAGCGCGCCAAGCGCGCCCGCCTGATCCTGGAGGCCGGCAAGAGCACGGAGCTCGCCTACGAGGTCTTCGGCGCTTACCTGATCCGGCACCGGAAGGAACTCGTGACCGGCTTCCTCGACGCGACCGGGGTCGAGCACCAGGACGGCATGATCGAGGACATCGAGAAGTCGAAGCCCGATCCGACGCGTCTGGGCGCCGCGGTGCAGGCGCTCGACGGGCAGTTCCCGCCCGAGGACGTGACGCTGTACTTGGCCCTGGCCGCCGAGCAATGGCCGGGCGTGACGCAGCTCGCAGACCTCGTGCGGGAGCGGACCCGCTGACAGGTCGACGCGCGTCAGGGGCGCGATGCGGGTGTCCGCGGCGCGGCTCCTGGACAGGGAGCCGCGTGACGCACGCGCTCGGCGGACCGGCGCTCAGCGAGTTCGCGGCCGCCGTTGGCAGCGCGGACAGAGATGTGTGCCCCGCTGTCCCACGACCAGGCGCGCAATGGTCGCCCTGCAGGTGCGGCACGGCTGCCCGTCGCGACCGTACACGCGGAACTGCTCCTGATACGAGCCGGGCTTGCCCTCCGGCGTGCGGTAGAAGGCGTCGAAGCTGGAGCCCTCGCGCGCGATGGCCTCGGTCAAGACCGCGCGGATCTCGCGCCACAGGCGCTCCGCCTCGCGCGGCTTGACCCGGTCCGCGCGCGCCAGGGGATGGAGGCCTGCGCGGTGGAGCGACTCGTCGACGTAGATGTTCCCCAGGCCCGCGACGAACGTCTGGTCGAGCAGCAGCGGCTTGAGAGCGCGCTTGCGGGTCCGAAGCGCCGCCCCCAGCCAGTCCGCGGTGAAGACCTCGCCCAGCGGCTCTGGGCCCAGCGCAGCCAGCTCGCGCGCGGGATCGGCGTGCCACACGAGCCGGCCGAACTTGCGCACGTCGACGAAGTGCATCGTCGTGCCGTCGTCGAGCGCCAGCGCGACCTTGCCGTACTCCGGGTCGGGGGCGCCCGCGGGCGTCACGAGCACGCGCCCCGTCATGCGCAGGTGGCCGAGCAAGCCACCCGCCGGTGAGCGTCCCCGCTCCAGCTCGATCACGAAGTACTTGGCGCGCCGCCGCACGTCAGTGATGCGCGCACGGGCGACGCGCGCTTCGAAGGCGCGCGCGCCCACGGTGCGCCGCCACGCGACGCGCGCGCCCCTGATCGTGCGACCCACGAGTTGGGGGCGGATCAGGCGCACCGTGGTCTCGACCTCGGGCAGCTCCGGCACTCAGCGCGCCTCCAGCACGGAGATCTCGAGGCGCGAACCGGCGTGGATCGTGTGCGTCGCCGCGCGGCGGTCAGCCGGCTGTGACTCCCAGGGATTCGGCAGGAAGACCTGCGGGTTGGCCGCCACGAGTGGGAACCACGTGCTCTGCACCTGGACCTGGATCCGGTGCCCGCGCCGGAAGGTGTGCAGAACGTCCCACAGCTCGAACGCCACCTCGTCGACCACGCCGGGCTCGTGGGGCACCGCGCGCTCGTAACCACGTCGGAACCGTCCCGGCATGACCTCGCCGCGGACCAGCCGCTGGTAGCCGCCCATGCGCTGCCCGGCGACGAGCGGCGGGTCGGTCGGATCGGGCGCGGCGTCGGGATGCACGTCGACGAGCTTGACGATCCAGTCCGCGTCCGTCGCGTCGGTCGAGACGCGCAGCATGGCGCGCAGCGGACCGACCAGCGCGACGTCCTGCTCGAGGGGCGGGCTCGTGAAGACCGCCACGTCGGGTCGCCGCGCCGCGAAGCGCTGGTCCTCCGTCATGTACTCGCGGTTCATGCCCAGGGTGATCGCGCTGGTGTGCGGCACGGGCTTGGCCGGATCGCTGACGAAGCGCGCGATCTCGCCACCGACGGGCGCCGCCTGGGCCAGGGACAGCGCTCCGTCCGCGCCGAGTGCCAGCACGCGCGGCGCGCTGTCGCGCGGCGGCCAGGCGTCGAAGCGCTCCCAGGCGTTGGCTCCGGTGTCGAAGGCGTAGGCCTCGGGCAGCTCCGGATCGATCGCGCCGAGCAGGTGGTGGTCGAAGAACGGCTTCTCGATCTCGTTCCTGAAGAACGCGGCCGTCTGCTCGCCGAAGCGCGCCTGCCCCAGCGCGTCGCCGTCCGAGCGCGCCCACCCGCCGTGCGCCCACGGCCCCATGACCAGCGCGTTCCACACCTCGGGGTTCCCGCGCTCGACGTGCTCGTAGATCTTGAGCGGTCCGTACAGGTCCTCCGCGTCGTACCAACCGCCGACGGTCAGCACGGCCGGGGCGACGCGCTCGAGGTGCGGGAGCAGGTTGCGCGCCTGCCAGAACGCGTCGTACTCCGGATGCGCCATGAGCTCGTCCCAGAAGCGCACTTCGCCACCGAAGTGCTCGCGACCGAGGTCCGCCACGCCCGCTCGCAGGAAGAACGAGTAGCCGTCCGCGCTGCCCCAGTCGCGGCGACGACCGCGCTCGGTCGTCGGTCGCGGCCTGGGCCGTCCGAAGGAGTCCAGGAACAGGAAGGCATGCGGCAGGAACAGCGCGCCGTGGTGGTGGAAGTCGTCGAACCACCAATCCGCGATCGGCGCTTGGGGTGAGACGGCCTTCAGGGCCGGATGCGCGTCGATCATGCCCGCCGCGGCGTAAAAGCCGGGGTAGCTGATGCCCCACATCCCGACGCGCCCGTTGTTGCCCGCGACGTTCGCGACGAGCCAGTCGATCGTGTCGTAGGCATCCGTCGACTCGTCGACGTCGGCCGCCGAGTCCTTGACCGGGACGTGCGGCCGCATGTCGACGAACTCGCCTTCCGAGAGGTAGGCCCCGCGCACGTCCTGGATCGCGAACGCGTAGCCGGCTCCGGTGAACAGGTCGTTCGGCCCGGGCGTCTCCGGGAAGGCCTCCGCGCCGTAGGGACGGCACGAGTACGGGGTGCGCCGCAAGAGGATCGGGAACGGCGTCCGCGACTCTCGTGGCGTGTAGATCGCGGTGTGGAGCCGCACGCCGTCGCGCATCGGGATCAGGACCTCGCGCTTCGTGTAGAGCGCGCGCACCCGTTCGATCCTGGACTGTGCGGCGGCCGCCTCGGGACGCGCGACCGGAACCGCCGGCCCTGTGGGAGGTGCGAGGGGTGGAGACGCACAGGCCAGAGCCAGGAGCGTGGGGGCAAGGATCACGAGACGGTGAGCGGGCATCACGCGGAATGCTACCGATCCCGCCGCGCGCGCTTGCCACTCGGCAGGCGGGCGGGGAAGCTCCCGCCGTGAGCACGAACGACGGCCCGGCCTTCCTTCCCGGCGCGGGCTGGGTCTCGGACCTGCCGACGTTTCGCGCGACCGCAGCGCGGGTGGTGCGGCTGCGCCTCGCTTCCTACGTCGGCGACCCGGGTGAATCCCAGATTCGGGCGTGGGACCACTGGATCCCGCGCCTGCAAGCCGAGACCGGCGCGCTGCTGGCCTGCGACGCCCAGGCCACGGACTATACGGCGATCCTGGAGTACACGCTGCCGCGCGATCTCCGTCGGCCGGACGTGATCGTGCTGGAGAACGGGGTCGTCGTCGTGCTGGAGCTCAAGGGCGATCCGGGGCGCACGCGAGCCGGCCTCGATCAGGTCATGGCCTACGCCCGTGACCTCCGCACGTACCACGCGCACTGCCACGGGCGAGAGGTCGCCGCCGTACTGGTCGTGCCGAGCGGTCCCGAGTCGGCCGAGGCGCGTGACGGTGTCTGGGTCGTGGCGCCTGCCGGCCTGCACCCGCTTCTCGCCCGACTCTCGCGCGAGGGACGCAGCGCCCCGCTCACGGCCGAGGCGTTCCTCGAGCCCGAGGCCTACGCCCCCCTGCCCACGATCGTGGCCGCTGCCCGCGACCTGTTCGAGACCGGCGACCTGCCGCGCATCCACCGCGCCCGCGCGCGGACGGAGCCGGCGCTGCAGGCGATCACGGCCATCGCGCGCGAAGCGGCGGCCACGAGCACGCGCCGGCTCGTTGTGCTGACCGGCGTTCCCGGCTCGGGCAAGACGCTCGTGGGCCTGCAGCTCGTCCATGCACGCTGGCTCGACGGGCTGGCGGTCCCGCGCGCGAGCGGTACCCCGACGGCGCCGGCCGTCTTCCTCTCGGGGAATGGGCCGCTCGTGCTCGTCCTGCAGCATGCGCTCGCGCGCGCGGGCGGCGGCGGGAAGACCTTCGTCCAGGACGTGAAGAAGTACGTCCAGGCGCACCTCCGGCCCGGTCGTGTCCCGCCCGAGCACGTCGTCGTGTTCGACGAGGCGCAGCGCGCGCACGACGCGGAGCGGGTCTCGCACGTCCACGAGCACGACCAGAGTGGCCGTTCCGAGCCGCAGCACCTGCTCGACTTCATGGAGCGCGTCCCCGGATGGAGCGTGCTCGTCGCGCTGGTCGGCACGGGGCAGGCCATCCACGTTGGGGAGGAGGGCGGCCTGCCGCTCTGGGCGGAGGCCCTGCGCGGCCGTGCGGGCTGGACGGTACACGCGCCGGCCGGCGCCGAGGACGTACTGCGGGAGAGCGGCGTCGAGACGCGCTGGGATCCCGCCTTGAACCTCGACACGGAGATCCGCCAGCACCTCGTTCCGCGCGTCCACGAGTTCGTCGCGGCGATCGTCGACGGCGGCTCGGCCGAGGAGGCCGCGCACATCGCCGCGGCGCTGTTCGATGGCGGGCACCGCCTTCTCCTCACGCGCGAACTCGACGCTGCGCGTGAGTACGTGCGCGAGCGGTACCGCGACGCGACGCAGGCACGCTACGGAATGCTGGCTTCGTCGAAGGACAAGGTGCTGCCCGATTGGGGTGTCGACAACACGTTCCAGGCGACCAAGCAACTGCGGGTCGGGCCGTGGTTCGACGAGGGCGCAGAACACCCACTCTCGTGCTGCCGCCTCGATCGCGTGGCGACCGAGTTCCAAGCCCAAGGCCTGGAACTCGACTTCGCCGTCTTGTGCTGGGGCAGCGACTACCTGCGCCGCGACGGGGCATGGTCCAACGCGCGCTCCCGCGGTACGCGGGGCACGGTGCGGGATCCGCTCGGGCTGCGACGCAACAGCTATCGCGTTCTCCTGACGCGCGGTCGCGACGGCACGCTCGTCTACCTGCCGGCCTCACAGGAGTTCGACGAGACCGCCGAGTTCCTGCAGCGGGCGGGTTTCCGGACGCTGTGACGCCCGCGCGCGTCACACGGCGTGCGTCACACCCAGCAGCTCGTACAGGCGGTTCTTGATGCGCCCATACTCGGGGCTCCCGATGTCGCGCGGGTGCGGCAGGTCGACCGAAACGATCTCGGCGATGCGTCCGGGACGTGGCGACATCACGACGACGCGGTCGGCGAGCTGGATCGACTCGTCGACGTCGTGGGTGACGAACAGGATCGTCATGCCCTCGCTCTGCCACAGGCGCAGGATCTCGCTGCGCATTGCCAGACGGGTCAGCGAGTCGAGCGCCCCCAGTGGCTCGTCCATGAACACCACGTCGGGCGACACGGCCAGGGCGCGGGCGACGGCCACGCGCTGACGCATGCCGCCGGAGAGCTCGCTCGGGAAGCTGCGCTCGAAGCCCGCCAGGCCCACGAGCTCGACGTAATGCTGCGTGATCCGCGCGACCTCCTCCTTGGGACGGTGGCGCAGGCCGAGCGCGACATTGTCCCAGACCGAGGCCCAGGGGAAGATCCCGTACTCCTGGAACACGAAGACGCGCTTGGGATCGGGTCCGGTCACCGGGCGCCCGTCGATCTCGATCGTGCCCGTGCTGGGCGCGTCGAACCCTCCGACCATGTTCAGGAGCGTCGACTTGCCGCAGCCCGAGGGACCCAGCAGACAGACGAGCTCACCGGACTTGACCGTGAGGTTCACGTCGCGAAGCACCTCGAGCTCGCCGCCTTGGCGCGCAAAGACCTTGCTCACGCCGCGCACGACGATCTTCTCCAGGCCCGTGGACCTGGGCTGCTGAGCCGGAGACGAGCGCTGCACGTGAGAGGTCTTGGAGCTCATCGCGCGACCGCCGTTTCCGTGCGCTCCCGTTCCGCGTCGAGGCGCGGACGTGCGGCCTCCTCGACCACCTCCTCGCGCTGGGACGGGAAGCCCCAGCGCACCTCGTCGAGCAGCTCCAGCCGCCGCATGCCCAGGTCGAGCAGGATCCCGATGATGCCGATCGTGATCATCGCTCCGACCACCCGGTCGTAGTAGTTCGCGTTGCGCGCATCCATGACCAGGTAGCCCAGTCCCGAATCGACCGCGATCATCTCGGCCGCGACGATGACCATCCAGGCGATGCCCAGCGCGAAGCGCAGCGCGGTGATGATCTGCGGCATGGCGGCCGGCAGCACGACCCGGC
Organism: Planctomycetota bacterium; assembly: GCA_016795205.1. GTDB lineage: Bacteria > Planctomycetota > UBA1135 > UBA1135 > JAEUHZ01. The sequence continues at coordinate 29,163 of JAEUHZ010000028.1, forward strand.
GGAAGAGCTCCGAGCCCGTCAGCCCGAAGTTCTGCGCCGAGCGCACGTAAACGACCGGGATCGTCCGCACCGCCGTCATGGCCCCGGTCACGATCGGGAAGAAGGACGACAAGGCGATCAGGAAGATCGCGGAGGCGTCCTTGACGCCGAACCACAGGATGGCGATCGGGATCCAGGCGATCGGCGAGATCGGGCGCAGGGCCTGGATCAGCGGATTGATGGCCTGGAATCCGCGCAGGTGCCAGCCGGCCCACAGGCCCAGCGGGATGCCGATGCCGGCCGCGATCACGAACCCCGCGGCCACGCGGTACAGGCTGGCGACCGCGTAGCGCAGCAGCGTGCCGTCCGTGAACGGCTCGCGCATGCCGACGAGCGTGGCCCACGGCGCGGGGAACACCTCGACCATGCGCAGGAAGTTCCCCTCCTTGTCGCGCAGCTCGTAGCGCGCCAGGTCGGCCGCGACCTGCCAGGCACACACGAACAGCACGAAGGCGGCCAGCGGTAGCAGCACCTTGGGGGCCGGGTCGCGCAGGCGCGTCCCGACCCGGAGCAGGACGACCGCGAACACCGCGACGATGTACGGCGCGAGGTTCGGGCCCGGCGGTTCAGCGAGGAGCACGTGCATGGGAGGTCAAGCGGCTCAGGGCTTCTCGAGGGTCTCGATCGCCGGCAGTCGATCGAGACCCAGATCGACCGTCTCGAGGTCCGGGGCGAAGCGCGTGTCGACGTAGTCCTCGAAGGGGATGCGCCGGGGCAGGATGCCGAGCTCCACGGCGAGATCCATGATCTCGTCGAAGTCGTGCTTGGGCGGCAGCAGGTTCGTGTAGGAGACGCGCGTCACGTCCTTGAGCAGCACGAACTCGAGCAGCGCCTTGGGCTGGTTGTAGAAGGCCTTGTTGCTCGCCACCAAGGCCGCGTCGCGTCGATGCTGCGCGCCGGCCTCGCGATCGGCGTCGAGCCACTCGCCCGATGCCGCGATTCCGCGCACGAGCTCGTGGACCAGCTCGGGGCGCTGGTCGATCAGCTCCTGCCGCACGACGAGCACGCACGAGATGAACTGCGGCCAGGCGTCGCGCATCTGCAGCAGGACGCGCCCGTAGCCATCCATCTCGGCCTTGGCTGCGTGCGGTTCGCCGATGATGTAGGCGTCGATGGCACCCGACGCCAGCGACGAGGGGTGCTCGGGCGGCGGGAGCTCCTTGATCGACATCGAGTCGAAGGGCATCCCGAGCTGCTTCATCGTGCGGTGCAAGAAGATGTTCTGGTTCGAGAACCGGCCCGGGATCGCCACGACCTTGCCACGCAGGTCCTCGAACGTCCGGATCGGGCTGTTCGTGCCGACCACCACTGCCGTCCCATCCCGGTGGCCGAGGTACACGATCTTGACCGGCACGCCGTCCATGACGAGCTTGGGCGCGAGCGGCGCGTTCATGAACGTCGCATCGATCTTGCGGGCGATCAGCGCCTCCTTCATCGACGGGAAGTCCGTGAACTTCTGCGACTGGAAGCGCGTCCCGCTCGTGCTGTGCTGCGTCACCCAGCTCGTGACCGGACAGGTCAGGTGGCAGGTCACGGGCAGGAACCCGACCACGAACGTCTCCCGCACCTCGCCGCCCACGGGCGTGCCGGTCGAGGGCACCCCCGCCAGGTAACGCGGGGTCTCATTCAACCAGCGGTTCAGGACGTAGAGGACGGCGACGATCAGGATCGCGCCCAGGAGCAGTCTCAGCTTCATCGGATCGTGCGTGGACCGGGCGGACCCGGAGAGTCAACATCGGCCAAACTAGTGGGGAGTCCAGCAGAAGCGAGGGACACGACGCCCCGTAATCCCTAAGATTCCGCGCCCTACGCGGCCGCCCCCCCTGCCGCGGCATCCTGGTGTGCGCAGCCAGCCCGCGCATCCACCGGGGTGCCGGCGGCGAAGCGCCTGCCCGTAGCCCAACCCATGCACGCCCTTCTGACCGCCGCGCTGGACGCGGCCGAAGCCGCGCCCGGACCCTCCAAGCTCTGGGCCTACGGCGGCTTCGTTCTCCTGGTGTTCCTGTTCCTGGCGCTCGACCTGGGCGTCTTCCACCGCACCGCGCACGAAGTCTCCATGAAGGAGGCGATCGCGTGGTCGATCGTGTGGCTCACCTGCGGCGTGTCCTTCGCGCTGTTCGTCTACCACGCCTACGAGAACCACTGGCTCGGCCTGGGCCTCGACGTGCCGCTGTACGCCTCGCGCGCGGCAGTGGAAGCCGGTAGCTCGCTGATCGTCAGGGGCGAGATGGGCGGTGCCGAGGCCGCCAAGCAGTATCTCGTCGGCTACGTCGTCGAGAAGTCGCTGGCGATGGACAACATCTTCGTCATCGCCCTGGTCTTCTCGTTCTTCGCCGTGCCGGCGAAGTACCAGCACCGCGTGCTGTTCTGGGGCATCCTGGGCGCGTTGATCATGCGCGGCGGCATGATCTTCCTCGGGGCGGGTCTGATCCTGCGCTACCAGTGGATCCTGATCGTGTTCGGCGCCTTCCTGATCTTGACGGCGCTCAAGATGGCGCTGGTCAAGGGCAACGACGACCCGTCCGAGAACTTCGCCGTCCGGCTCGCGAAACGCTGGTTCCGGGCCGTCGACTTCTACGATGGTCAACGCTTCTTCACGAAGCGCACGCTTCGGCCGACCTACAGCGTGGATCCCAAGTCGGGGCTGCTCGTCATCGACCCGCCCCCGCCGGGCACGCTCTCGGCGCGCTGGTCGATGACGCCGCTGTTCCTGACGCTGATCCTGGTCGAGGTCACGGACCTCGTCTTCGCCGTGGACAGCATTCCGGCGATCTTCGCGATCACGCCGGACCCGTTCCTGGTCTTCACCAGCAACATCTTCGCCATCCTCGGCCTGCGGGCGCTGTACTTCTGCCTGGCGGCGATGATCCGCAAGTTCCGCTTCCTGAAGCCGGCGCTGATCCTGATCCTGGCCTTCGTGGGCGTGAAGCTGCTGCTGCTCTCCGTGCCGCCGCACCTCGACCTGGTCGGACTCCAGCAGGGCTTCCCGATCAAGATCGACACGAGCGTCTCGATGGTCGTCGTCCTGGGCGTGCTGGTCGGGGCGACCGTGCTCTCGATCGTGTTCCCACAGCGCGACTCGACCAGGCCGTCCTGAGCGCCGGCGCTCAGGACGGCGGGCCAGCCGGGACTCCAGAGGTCCTGCTACGCCGCGACCGGACGTCCGGCTCCGCGGGCCGTGACGGACCGCGGCCGCTGTCCGTCGCGCGCGGCCGCGGTGTCGGCGCCAGAGCCCACGCTCGGCCAGCAGGCCGCGCCGAGACCGCCAGCGCTCGGGCAGGCTCAGCTCTCGCGCGGCTCGTGCTTGCGGGCGCGGGGCGGCCCGCCATGATGGCGCGCCCTGAGCATGCAATACGGCTTCCTGATCGACCATCGGCGCTGCATCGGCTGCCACGCCTGCACCGTGGCCTGCAAGGCCGAGAACGACGTGCCCGTCGGCAGCTTCCGCACCTGGGTCAAGTACCAGGAGAAGGGGCGCTTCCCGGCGGTCAAGCGTCACTTCGCCGTGCTGCGCTGCAACCACTGCACGAAAGCGCCGTGCGTCACGATCTGTCCGGTCAACGCGCTCGCCAAGCGGCCCGACGGCATCGTGGACCTCGACCGCGACGCGTGCATCGGCTGCCGCGCCTGCATGCAGGGTTGCCCCTACGACGCGATCTACCTGAACGAGGACACGGGCGCGGCCGAGAAGTGCCACTTCTGCGCGCACCGCGTCGAAAAGCAGCTCGAGCCGGCCTGCGTCGTGGTGTGCCCCGAGGGCGCGATCGTCGCCGGCGACCTGCACGATCCGACGTCGCGCATCGCCAGCCTGGTGAAGACGCTGCCGACCGAACAACGCCGCCTCGAGCAGGGCACGGGGCCCAACGTGCACTACGTCGGGGTCGAGCCCACGCTGCTCCATCCCGGCCGCGCCGAGCGCCCCGAGACGTACATCTGGAGCGATCGTCCGCCGCACAAGACCGAAGCGTGGCCGGAGGAGCTGCCGACGCAGGCCGACACGCGCACCGTGCTCGACGCGGGCCACAAGGTCGAGTGGGGCTGGCACGTCGCGGCCTACCTCGTGACGAAGGCGGTCGCCGCCGGCGCGGCGGTCCTGGCGCCCTTCGCGGCGGTCCTGGGGCTGGAGGGCTTCGCGGGCGCGTACCTGCCCGAGGTCCTGGCGCTGGCGTTCACGCTGATCACGACCTTCCTGCTCGTCCACGACCTCGCGCGCCCGATGCTCTTCTTCCGGCTGTTGACGCGGCCGAACACGCGGAGCTGGCTCGTCAAGGGCGGCTGGGTGCTGACCGCGTTCGGCGCGACGACCTTCGCGATCCTCGCGGCGCGCTACTGGGGGTACGACGCCGCGGCGGACACGCTGCGCTGGCCGAACGCGATCCTCGGCCTCGCGACGGCCGGATACACGGCGTTCTTGTTCCGGCAATGCGAGGGCCGCGACCTGTGGCAGGGCCCGCTCCTGTTGCCGCACCTCCTCGTGCAGGCCCTCTTGTGCGGGGCCGTCGCCTTGGCGCCGTTCTCGGCGCGGCCGGCGGAGCTCGCGCTGCTCGGCGTCGCTGCGGCGCTCCTCCACGCCGCGTTCGCCGCGGCCGAGCGGCTGAAGCGGCACCCCACGGAGAACGCGCGCCAGGCGGCCGCGTTCTTGGGGACGATCGGCATCCACGGCATCCCGCGCGCGTTCCAGACCTCGCTCCTCCTGGGCGCGATCCTGCCCGCCGCGCTGGTCATCGGCTGGTGGGCGCTGGGCGGCGCCAGCGCGCTGCTCGTGGCCTGCGCCGTGCTGGCCCTCGCGGGTCTCTACCTGTACGAGGCGGCCTTCGTGCGCGCGGGGCAACTGCCGCCCCTGTCGTAGATCGTCCCACGGCCGGCGCAGCCCGAACCCGCGCTGCGAACTGAGTTTCTCGCCGATTCCTGGCACGGGCTCGCGCCGGGGGGCCAGTCAGCGGCGCAACCAGGGAGGGGCTAGACTGGGCTCGAGGTCGCGGGACTCGAGTCGAGCGGTGCCTTCAGACCGCTCCTGGCGCGCAGCACCACGAGGCTTCGACCACGCACACTCGACCCGACTCGGACAGGCCATCCCATGCCGACCCTCCGTGGCTTCCTCGCGCGCATCGTCCCCTCGGCCTTCGTGTGCGCCCTCGGTTCCGCGGGAGCCTCGGCGCTCTCCGGAGGCGCGGGCTGCGGCGCGTCGGAGTGGATCCCGACCTTCGGCGGCTCGCCGGGAATGAGCGATCAGGTGCACGCGCTGCAGACCTTCGACGCGGGCTCGGGCCCAGAGCTCTATGCGGGAGGGACCTTCCTGGTGGCGGGCGGGACCACCGTCAACTACATCGCGCGCTGGGACGGTTTCGCGTGGAACGCGCTGGCAGGCGGCGTCGGCGCACCCACCTTCGGGCCGGTCTTCGCGTTGACCGTGCACGACGATGGTTCCGGGCCCGCGCTCTACGTGGGAGGAGCGTTCACCACGGCGGGCGGCCTTCCCACGGGCGGGCTCGCGCGTTGGGATGGCAGCTCGTGGTCGTCCGTCGGCGGCACAGTGAACGGAAACGTGCGCGCGTTCGCGGTCTTCGATGACGGCAGCGGTGGCGGGCCGGCCCTGTTCGTCGGCGGCTCCTTCGCGAATGCGGGTAACTCGGGAGCGCAGTACATCGCCAAGTGGAACGGCAGCACCTGGTCGAGCGTCCCAGGCTATATCAGCGGCACCGTGCACAGCCTGGCCGTGCACGACGACGGGCTCGGGGGAGGACCCGCACTGTACGCAGGGGGCTACTTCAGCGCGGGCCTGTTCGCCCGCCACGTCGCCCGCTGGACCGGCACGACGTGGGCGCCGCTCGGCAGCTTGCCCAACAACGCGATCTACGCGCTCGCGTCGCACGACGACGGCAACGGATCCCAGCTCTACGCGGGTGGCGCGTTCGTCAGCATCGGGGGCACGTCCGCCTACAACATCGCGCGCTGGAACGGTGCGGCCTGGGCACCCCTCGGCAGCGGTTTCAGCGGCCCAGTTTGGGCCCTCGCGTCGCACGACGACGGCAGCGGCGGCGGTGCGTCGCTCTTCGCGGCCGGTGACTTTCCGGAATCGGGAGGCGTGGCCATGAACGACGTCGCCCGCTGGAACGGGAGTTCTTGGAGCAGCCTCGCCGGTGGTCTCGGGGGCGGCCTCGAAGGCGCGTCCGCTCTGGCCGTCCACGACGACGGCTTTGGAGCGCGTTTGCTCGTCGGTGGCGCCTTCACCAGCGCGGGCGGCGTCCCGACGGCGCGCATCGCGCGCTGGAACGGAATGGACTGGAGCGCGCTCGGCAGCGGGCTGAACGGCGAGGTGAACTGCCTGCTCGTCTTCGACGACGGCGGCGGGCCACAGCTCGTCGTCGGCGGTGACTTCATCTCTCCAGGCGGCGCGCCGTCGCGGCGCATCGCGCGCTGGAACGGGCTCGGCTGGTCGGCGCTGGGCGCGTTCGCCTTCCCGGTTCGTTCGCTGGTCCTCTTCGACGACGGCACGGGACCGGCGCTCCACGCCGGCGGCCTGGGCGTCTGGCGCTGGAACGGCGCGAGCTGGGACCCGCTCCCGTCGATACCGGGCAGCACCGTGTACGCGCTGGCCGTGTACGACGACGGCAGCGGACCCGCGCTGTACGCCGGCGGCAACGCCTCGGGTGCTGGCCCCGTCTGGAAGCGGACCGGATCGAGCTGGGTCCCGGTCGCGGGCGCGTTCGCGTTCACGACCGTCCGCGCCCTGACCGTGTTCGACGACGGCCTCGGCGGCGGGCCCGAGCTGTACGCCGGCGGCGACCTCCCCGGTCGACTCCAGAAGTGGGATGGAGCGACGTGGACGATCGTCGGCGGAGGCTTGGCCGGCAGCGGGGCCGTCGTCCGTGCGCTCGAGGTGCACGACGAGGGCCTGGGCGGTGGTCCGGCGCTCTTCGTCGGTGGCACCTTCACCAGCGCGGGCCCCGTGGCCGCGAGCGGCGTGGTGCGCTGGAATGGCAGCACCTGGAGCCCCACGGGCACCGGTTTCCACAATGCACCCTTCGCGGGCTCCGTGCACGCGCTGCGGTCCTTCACGGACCCCGCGAACGGGTCGATCTCGCTCGTGGCCGGGGGCACCTTCACCACCACGGACGGAACGGCCGCCGCGAACTTGGCGCGCTGGAACGGATCAAACTGGTCCGCGCTGGGCAGCGGGGCGAGTGCGGCCGTGAGGGCGCTGGCGTCCTATGACGCGGGCTCGGGCGCGGGTCCGCGCCTGTTCGCCGGCGGTGCCTTCACCTCCGTCCCCGACTCGGGTGACGCCTACCTGGGGGTGTTTGGTTGCAGCAATGCGCCGGCCATCTCGGCCTTCTGCTTCGGCGACGGGACGGGGACCGCCTGCCCCTGCGCGAACCTCGGCGCCGCGGGGCACGGCTGCGCGAACTCGATCGTGGCCGCGGGCGCGCGGCTCACCGCGACCGGCTCGGCGAGCATCGCGTCCGACACGGTCGTGCTGAGCGCGAGCGGGATGCCGAACAGCTCGGCGCTCTACTTCCAGGGCAACGCGGCGCTGGCGGGCGGCGCCGGAGAGGTCTTCGGCGACGGCTTGCGTTGCGCCACGACGGGGATCGTGCGCTTGGGCACGCTCTCGAACGTGGGCGGCGCCTCGACCTACCCGGGGAGCGGCGACCCCGCCCTCCACGTTCGGGGCGGGGTCAGCGCGCCGGCGACTCGCCTGTACCAGTGCTGGTACCGCAACGCGGCGGCGTATTGCACGCCGAGCGGGTTCAACCTGACGAACGGGGTCGCGATCGCCTGGGGGCCGTAGTCCGCACGCGCCGGGCGGGTCGGCTCGACCTCGGACGGCGGGAGCCCGCCGCGATTCCCCGTCGCGCCCAAGCGGCATCCGCACCCGGACCCGCGTGGCGTGCGTGTCGCTCTTCCCCGGTCTTCGCCGGAGTGCGGCGGCGCTGCAGCCCTAGACTGGCCGTCCATGATCGGTCCCGCCGCGTGCGCCCTGGCCCTGCTCCTCCAGGTTCCAAGCTTCGAGCTGCGCGACGGCGATCGCCTCGCCATCGTGGGCAACGCGCTGGCCGAACGCTTGCTCCACGAGGGCACATTCGAGGCGCGCCTGCGCCTGGCGCGGCCGGACGTGGCGCTCACGGTGCGCAACCTGGGTTTCGCCGGCGACGAGGTCGGCGTGCGCCAGCGCACGGCGGGCTTCGGCACGCCGGACGAGCACCTCGACCGCGTCGAAGCCTCGGTCGTCGTGCTGCTGTTCGGCTACGTCGAGTCGTTCCGCGGACCGGACGGCGTCCCGGCCTTCCGCGACGAGCTCGCGCGCCACGTCGATCACCTGCGCGCGCCGCGCGGAGACGGTCGGGAGCCGCGACGCGTGGTGCTCGTCGCGCCGATCCCCTGCGAGGACCTGGGCGACCCGCTGCTGCCCGACGCGCGCGCCGAGAACGCACGGATCGCGCTCTACGGAGCCGCGATCGAGAGCGTCGCGCGCGAGAAGTCCGTGCCCTTCGTCGACGTCCGGGCCGCGATGGAGGCCGCCTACGCGCACAGCGCGGAGCCCCTGACGATCGACGGCGCGCACCTCGACGAGCGCGGCAACGCCGCGTTCGGCGCCGCGCTCGCCCGCGCGCTGGTCCCCGACGCCGAGGAGCCCGACCCGGCGCGGCTCGCACGCGTGCGTGCGCTGGTCGCCGCCAAGGACGCGCGCTGGTTCCGCCATCACCACGTCGCGGACGGCTACAACGTCTACGGCGAGCGCTCGCTGCTCGCCTACAAGGACGGCCAGACGAACCGCGAGGTCATGCAGCGCGAGCTCGAGTGGCTGGCCGCGACCTGCCAGAACCTCGACCGCGAGATCGACGAAGCCGTGCGCGGGCTGGCGCCCGGGAGCCTGCCGCGCGTGGCGGTGCCCGCGCTGATCCCGGTGCCCACGAACCGGCCGGGCGAGGGGCCGAACGGCGCGCACCGCTTCCTCTCTGGCCAGGAAGCGATCGGCCGCCTGACGCCCGGCGCGGGCCTCGACGTGAACCTGTTCGCTGACGAAGCGCGCTTTCCCGAGCTCGCGAACCCGGTCCAGATGTCGTTCGACACGGCCGGACGTCTGTGGGTCGCCGTGTGGCCCAGCTATCCGAACGCGCGGCCCGACGAACCCGCGCGCGACAAGCTGCTCGTGCTGGAGGACCAGGACGGCGACGGTCGCGCCGATTCGTGCCGTGCGTTCGTGTCGGACCTGCACAACCCGACCGGCTTCGAGTTCTGGAACGGTGGCGTGTTCGTCGCGACGGCGCCCGAGCTCCTGTTCCTCGCCGACACGAATGGCGACGGCGTCGCCGATCGGCGCGAGCGCGTGCTCCAGGGGCTGGCCTCGGCCGACACGCACCACGCGTCGAACAGCTTCGTGTTGGGCCCCGAGGGCGCGCTCTACTTCCAGGAAGGGATCTTCCACCGCACGCAAGTGGAGACGGTGCACGGCGTCGTGCGGCAGAAGGACGGCTGCGTCTGGCGCTACGAGCCACGCACGCGACGCCTCGAGCGCCACGTGGCCTACGGTTTCCTGAATCCGCACGGCCACGTCTTCGATCGCTGGGGTCAGGACTTCGTGACCGATGGCACGGGCAACGAGAACTTCTTCGCCCTGCCGATCAGCGGCTTCCTCGAGGCGCCGGCGCAACACCCCTACCTCCCGCCGTTCCTGCCCCAACGCAGCCGCCCCGCGGGCGGCACGGAGCTGGTGTCCGGCGCGCACTTCCCGCCCGACATGCAGGGCGACTACCTGATCGCGAACGTGATCGGCTTCCAGGGCATCTTCCGCTACGGCCTGCGCGACGCCGGCTCGGGCTTCGGCGCGGACGAGCGCGAGCCGCTCGTCTTCAGCGCGGACCCGAACTTCCGCCCGGTCGACCTGGAGATCGGGCCCGACGGCGCGCTGTACTTCCTCGATTGGCACAACCCGCTCATCGGGCACATGCAGCACCACCTGCGCGACCCGAGCCGCGACCAGGTCCACGGCCGCGTGTACCGCGTCACGGCCCGAGGCCGGCCGCTCGCGGTGCCGACCGCGATCGCCGGACGACCCGTCGCGGAGCTCGTCGAGCTGCTCAAGTCGCCCGAGGACCGCGTGCGCTACCGCGCGCGGATCGAGCTGTCGGCGCGGCCCTCGCGCGACGTCGCCGCGGCGGCCCGGGCTTTCGAGCGCGCGCTCGATCCGCGGGACGTGGAGGTCGAGCACCACCGGCTGGAAGCCTTGTGGCTCCTGACGCAGCACGCGGTGCTCGATCGGCCGATCCTGGGGCGCGTGCTGGCCTCGCCCGAGCCGCGTGCGCGGGCGGCTGCCACGCGCGTCGTGCGGCACATGCGTCGCGTCCTCGGGGACGACGTGCTGGCGCTGCTCGCGGCGCGGATCACGGACGAGCACCCGCGCGTGCGGCTCGAAGCGCTCGTGGCGCTGAGCTACCTGCCGCAAGCGGCGGCCGCGGAGACGGCGCTGCGCGTGCTCCGGCAGCCGATGGACGCGAACCTCACCTACGCGCTCACCGAGACGATGCGCGCGCTCGAGCCGCACTGGCGCGCGGCGCTCGACGCCGGTGCACCGCTCGCGGCCGACAACCCGCCGGGCGAGGCTTGGCTGCTCGCGCGCGCCGAGACCGAGGCGCTCCTGACGCGCCCCAGCCCGGGCGCGGCGCTGTTCGAGGAGCTGCTCACGCGCTACGACCTGGAGCCCGAGCACGTCGAAGCCGCCGCCCGCGGCTTGGCGGCCATCCGCGGCACGACCGCCGCGGCCGAGCTCGCGGCGGCGATCGGGCGCGCCGACCTGCGCGACGATGGCCACGCCGACCACCGTCTCGCGGTGCTGTTCTCCGCGCTGCCGCGCCTGGGGAGCGACTTGGAGTCGCCGATCCTGGCCGAGCTCGCGCAGGGAGCGCGCCGCGCGGCCACGCGCCGCTTGGCGATCGCCGCCGGGATCCGCGATGCGGCGCAGCTCGAGGCTGCCTGGGAGCGACGCGCCGCGCGGCCCGAGGACCTCGTGCTCCTCCTCGACGCGCTGCCCCACGTGCGTGACGAGTCCGTGCGGCGCGCGGCCTTCCCGCGCGTGCTCGCCGCGTTCGACGCCGAGCCGGCCACGCCGCACCGCGGTGTCCGCGGGCGCTTCGTGCGCGTGGAGCTCCCGGGCAGCGCACGCACGCTGACCCTGGCGGAGGTCGAGGTGCTTTCCGGCGACCGGAACGTCGCGCCGCGCGGCACGGCCTCGCAAGCGTCGACGAATTGGGGCGGGGTCGCGTCGCGCGCGATCGACGGGAACGCGAGCGGCCGCTGGGCCGACGGCGGACAGTCGCACACGATCGAGGACCGGGCCGACCCGTGGTGGGAGCTCGACCTGGGCGCGGAGCTCGCGCTCGACCGCGTGATCGTGTCGAACCGGACGGACGAGCAGTTTGGCCGGCGACTCGACGGCGCCGTGGTGCGCGTGCTCGACGGCGAGCGGCGCAGCACGGCCGAGCACGTGCTCGCCAAGGCCGGCCCGGTCGAGAAGGTCGAGTTCGCCGATCCGGCCTTGGAGCTGCGGCGCGCCGCGGCCCGCGCCCTGCCGGGGTTGGCGCGCGACCCCGAGCACGCCGCCGCGGCCTCGACGAGCCTCGCGCGCCAGGCCTTCGACGCCGACCTCGGCGCCGCCTCGATCTCCGCGCTGCGCGCCATCGGCGCCGCGCGTTGGGCCGCAGGCCTGCCCGGATCGATCGCCGGCGCGCTCGCGGAACGCTTGAGCGGTCCGAGCGGCCGCGCAGCGGACCGCCTCTGGTTGGCGCTCGCCGATGACTTGGCGCGGACACCCGCGCTCGAGGTGGGCGCCGCCCGCGCGCTGGCCGCCGCGCGCCGCCGCGCCGGACCCAAGGTCGTCGTGATCCGCCCCGTGCCCGACTCGTTGACCTACGACGTCACGCGCATCGCCGTGGCCGCCGGGCGCCCGCTCGAGATCGTCTTCGAGAACGTCGACATCATGCCCCACAACCTGGTCGTCGCGGCGCCCGGCGCGTTGGCCAAGGTCGGCCTGGCGGCCGAAGCCATGTCCGCGTCGCCCGATGCGTGGGCGCGGGCGTTCGTGCCTGACATGCCCGAGGTGCTGCACGCGTCGAAGCTCCTGCAGCCCGGCCGCAGCGAGACGATCGCGTTCGTGGCGCCGGGCGAGCCCGGCGACTACCCCTACGTGTGCACGTTCCCCGGGCACTGGATCCGCATGAACGGAGTGCTGCGCGTTTGCGCGAGCGAGGACGAGGCCGAGCGCGAGGAGTCGGCCAGCGCGCTCCCCGCCGCGGCGGCCAAGGCGCCCGCGCCGCCGGCACGCGCGTTCGTACGCGACTGGAAGCCCGCCGAGTTCGCTGGCGATCTCACCAACCTCGCCGCGCGCGACCCGGCGCGCGGGCGGGCCGTGGTCGAGGCAGCCTCGTGCCTCGCCTGCCACGCGGTCGACGGTGCCGGCGGGCGCACCGGTCCCGATCTGCGCGAGGTCGCCCGGCGCTACTCGCCGGCTGAGCTGCTCGCGCACGTGCTCGAGCCGTCCCGAACCATCGCGCCCGAGTACGTCGCCGTGATCGTATCGACCACGGACGGCGCGCTGATCGCCGGGCGCATCACGGCAGAGGACGACCGGCGCCTGGTGATCCAGGTCGACCCCTACGGCGGCCAGACCGTGGAGGTGGCGAAGGACGAGGTCGACGAGCGCGCCAGCTCGACCGTCTCGATCATGCCGAGCGGGCTGCTGTCGACGTTCCAGAAGGCCGAGGTCCTCGACCTGATCGCCTGGCTCGCTGCGCTCAGATGAGCGGCACTACAGCGCCAGATCCGCGGGCTTCACGCCGCGCTTGAAGGTCCCGAAGCCGAAGGGCGTCGGCTTGAACTCCCCCACGACGTGGGCGCTCGGCTCGGCCGCGATGCGCTCTTCGAGGCCCAGGCACCAGTAGGCGAGGTTCACGTAGAGCCGGCGCAGGTCGCGCGAGAGCAGGTCCTGCGACGAGCCGATCGTGGAGCAGGCCACGCGTTGCGGCGGGCCTGGCGCGCGCGCACGCTCGCGGATCCAGGCGATCGGCATGCGCGGCGCGTTGCGCGCGTCGTCCACGGCCGGATCCTCCGGCTGCATGCCGGAGAGGATCGCGCCCTCCAGGATCACGGTCGCGTCCGGCGGCAGGTCGCGGATGCCGTACACGTCGGTCGGGCCCCACACGTCGGCGACGCCGCGCAGCACGGGGTGCGACTTCACGGCCGCCGGGATCACGCCGCGCGTGCTCTCCGCGCCGTGCTTGCCGTGATGGCTGACCCAGGTCTCGCCCAACACCTGACGGCCGAATCCTCCGGGCCAGACCTGTGAGTCCCACGACCAGCGCGCGTGCGGGCTCTGTGAGTTCGCCTCGTAGGCGAAGGCGTGTGTCGCGGTGCGGATGCCGATCAGGGGCCGGCCGCTCTCCACGTAGTCGACGACGTGCCGCATGTCCTCGTCGGGGAGGCGCCGGAAGCGCGTGAACAGCACGAGCAGGTCGGCCGTGGCGAGCGCCGCCAGCCCGGGGATCGAGTCGCGCCGGTCCGGGTCGATGAGCCCCGTCTCGGGATCGATCGAGAACAAGACCGTGCAGCGGAAGCCGTGCTGCGTGGCCAGGATCCGCGCCAGTTGCGGCAGCGCCTCCTCCGAGCGGTACTCCTCGTCGCCGGCCACGAGCACCACGTGCTTGCCGACGCCCGCGCCGACGCCGCCTTGAAAGGCGAGCGGCGCGTGGACGCGCGGGCTGGCGACGGCCGATCCCGCGGCGGGCTGGGGCGTCTGCTCCTGGGCGACGCTCGCGGGGGCGAGCGCCAGGACGGCGGCCAGGATCGCCGGGGAACCTCTCGAGACGGTGCGCATGCGCTTCCTCCGTCAGTACGCTACGCCGCCCCGCAGGCGAACGAAAGGCAGCCCCCCGTGATCGTCCGACGCACGTCCCGCACCGAGATCCTGGCCAAGCTCCACGCGAAGGTCGCCGCGCGCAAGCCGGTCTTCATCGCCAGCGCCGGCAGCGGGCTCGTGGCCAAGCTCCTGGAGGAAGCCGGCGTCGACTGCATCAACACCTTCTCCGGGGCCCGGCTGCGCGCGAATGGCATGGGGACCATGGCGATGCTGTGGCCGATCCTGGACTCGAACAAGCAGACGCTCGACTACACGGAGCAGGACATCCTGCCCGCGATCCGGGGCCACGCCTTCGTGTGCGCCTGCCTGAACGCCAACGATCCGCTGCGCGACATGCGCAGCGTGTTGCAGCGTCTCCTGGACATGGGCGTCAACTCGGTCTCGAACATCGGGCCGTCGCTGAGCTACGTCGACAAGGACTCCGTCGTCTACCAGGTGCTCACGAAGAGCGGGATCCGCTTCGAGCACGAGATCGAGATGCTCGCGCTCGCTCGGGAGATGGGTCATGTGACCGTGGGGTTGGCGTTCGACATGGAGGATTCGCTGGCGCTGGCCGGCGGCGCGCGGCCCGACGTCTTCTGCTTCCACGCCGGCACGACCAAGGGCGGACGGACCGGCTACGACTCGGGCGAGACGATCGCGGGCACCGCGCGACGCACCGAGGAGGTCTACCAGGCGGTGCGGAAGATCCACCCCGAGGCGATCCTCGTGGCGCACGGTGCCGCGATGGAGACGCCCCAGGACGCGCAGTACGTCCTCGAACACACCTCGGGCCACGGCTTCTGGACCGGCTCCTCGACCGAGCGCCTGCCCATCGAGCGCGCCGTCTCGGGCGCCGCGCGCGAGTTCGCCGCGCTGACCTTCCCCGCCGCGGCGCGCTGAGGATCGCCATGAGCCACGTGATCGCGGTCCTCGCCACGCTCGATACGAAGGGTGCCGAGGCGCAGTTCCTGCGCGAGCGGATCGAGGCGCTGGGGTCCCGGGCCCTGCTGATCGACCTGGGCGTCGTCGGCGCGCCCGCCGCGCGCCCCGACGTGACCCGCGCGGAGCTCGCGCAGGCGGGCGGCAGCGACCTGGAGCGACTGCTGGCTGCGCCGACGCGCGCGAGTGCGTCGCCGGTCCTGGTCGCGGGGGCCGCGAAGATCCTGCTCGACCTGCAGCGCGCGGGCCGGGTGCATGCCGCGCTGGGCCTGGGCGGAACGCAGGGCACGTCGAACTGCTGCGCGATCCTGCAGACGTTGCCCTACGGCTTCCCCAAGCTCATGGTCAGCACGGTGGCGTCGGGGGACACCTCGGCCTTCGTCGGCATCAAGGACATCACGATGATGTTCTCCGTCGGCGACCTCCTGGGGCTGAACCCGGTGACGCGCCGCATCCTCTCCAATGCGGCCGGGGCGGCGCACGGCATGGCGCTGGCGGGCGGTGGGTTCGAGTTGGAGCGCGGCGCGCGCCCCACCGTGGGGATCTCGAACCTGGGGGTCCTCACCGCAGGGACGATGCTGGCCATCGAGCTGCTGCGGGAGCGCGGTTACGAGTCGATCGTGTTCCACGCCGTCGGCTCCGGTGGCCGCGCGATGGAGCAGATGATGAAGGAAGGCCTGATCGGCGCGGTGCTCGACTACGCCATGGGCGAGATCGCCGACGAGGTCTTCCACGGCCTGCGCGCCGGAGGTCCGGAGCGCCTGACGGTCGCGGGCGACCTCGGGTTGCCACAGGTCGTCGTGCCCGGCGGCGCGGAGCACATCGGGCTCGTCGTCGAGCCCAACACGGTCCCCGAGCGCTGGAAGTCGCACCCGCACGTGTTCCACAACCCGATCATCTTCGCGCCGCGCCTGTCGGCCGAGGAGCTGGAATCCGTCGGCCGTGAGGCCGCACGCCGCCTCTCCCACGCGCGGCGCGCTGCGCGCCTGCTGCTCCCGCTGCGCGGCGTGTCGCGTTACTCGGTGCCGGGCGGACCGCTCCACGACCCGCACGGCGATCGCGCCTTCTTCGCCGCGCTCAAGCAGGGCCTGCCCCCCTCGGTCGAGGTCCAGGAGATCGACGCCGGCGCCGAGGACCCCGTGTTCGTGCGCGCCATGGTCGACGCGCTGGTCGAACTCGTCGAAGCGCGCGCAGCCCGCTCGGCCTGAGGCGCACAGGGGCTTCAGGCCCCGTGGAACGGCGACAGGTAGAGCAGCATCGCCGCCACGGCCAGCAGGAGCAGCATCGGCTTCCACATCCAGGCGAACCAGCGGGCGAACCCGATGCCCGCCGCGGCCGTCGCGCCCGTCAGCACAGGATTCGTCGGGATGATCAGGTTCGTGAGCCCGTCGCCGAACTGGAACGCCAGGATGGCGTTCTCGCGGTGGATGTGAAGCAGATCGGCGAGCGGCGTCATGATCGGCATCGTCAGCGCCGCCTGCCCGCTGCCGCTCGGCACGAAGAAGTTGATCGAGCACTGGATCGCGAACATGGCCTGCGTGCCGAACTCGGGTCCCAGGCCCTCGAGCATGCCCGCCAAGCGCTGCAGCACGGTGTCCACGACCCGCCCGTCGTCCGCGACGATGAAGATCGCGCGCGCGAAGGCGATCAAGACCGCCGTCGGGGCCAGCTCCTTGGCCCCGTCCAGGAACGAGTCCGCGATCCGTCCCGCGCCCAGTCCGCCCGCGAGGCCGCAGGCGATCGCCATGACGAGGAACAGCGCGCAGAGCTCGGGGATGTACCAACCCAGCGCGACGGCGCCGTAGCCCAGCACCGCCATGCTGAGCCCGAACGCCGCGAGCACGGCCCCATGCCGCCCGCTGAACGTGCCATGCCGCTCGCGCCCGGTCTCGAACCGCTCGCGCCAGCCGGCGTCGACGTCCGGGGTCGGGCTGCGCGCCGGGTCGCGCGCCACGCGGCGCGCGTGCCACAGGACGATCGCGATCCCGGCGGAGAGGCACACCAGCCAGCACAGGACGCGCCAGCCGAAGCCCACGCCGGGCTCCTGCTGCGCGATGCCCTTGGCGATGCCGAAGCTGAACGGGTTCACGAAGGCCGTCGCGAAGCCGATCTGGCTGCCGATCAGCGGGATCGCCACGCCGGTCATCGTGTCGAAGCCCAGCGCGACGGCCAGCGGCACCGTGATCAGGACGAAGATCAGGTTCTCCTCGGCCATGCCGAAGAGCACGCCGGCCGCGCTGAACACGAACATGAGCAGCGGGATCACGGCGTAGCGGCCGGCGCCGCGCCCCGCGCGCCGCGCGATCCACGTCAGGCCCGCGACGAGCGCGCCCGTGGCCTGGAGCACGCCGAACGCGCCGCCGATGAGCAGCACGAAGCCGACGACCTCCGCGGCGTCGCGCCCCTTGCCGTCCGTGTCGTGGAAGCCCTTGAGCGGCGCCATGAGGAGCTGCCAGGGCCCCTGTGGGACCGACTCGACCTCGCGGAAGCTCCCCGGGACGACGACCTCCTTCTGGCCGTAGCCCGGGATCTCCTGGCTGCTGCGCTCGAACTCGCCGCCAGGAAGCAGCCAGGTCAGCACGGCGGCCGCCAACGTGATGAGCACCATCAGGACGAAGGCGTTCGGCGCGCGCAGCTTCATGGCCGGCGATTCTGGCGGCTCGCGCGCGCCGCTGCACGTCTCGTCCATGGTTCGGGGCCGGTGGACGACTGGCCCCGGGCCCTGCGCTCGGCCGGAGCTCGGCCGGAGCTCAGCGCGGTCCCGCGGCGGACCAGCGCGCGTCGGCGCGGATCCAGGCATCGCCGGGCTCCCCGAAACGCACCGTCCAGGCGCGCTCGGCGTCGGGCCCGGGCGTGAATCCGTCGAGCTCGCGCCAGACGATCCCGTGCTCCAGGCCCGCCAGCGGGCGGCGCTCGACGCGCGGCGCGAGGCGCACGCCTGCCGCGCCCGGCGCGACGTCGACCAGGCCGTACACGGCGATGTTCTCGCGCGGCGCGAAGCAGGACCAGACCCAGCGGCCCGGCGCGAGCGGCACGTCGTCGAGCCCGCCCGCCGCCGTCGTGCTGGTGGCGAGGATCGTGTCGGGGACTCCGGACTCGCCCGCCCAGCGCGCGAAGACGAGCTTGAGGCCCCGTGGCAGTGCATCGCCCTCGGGCGCGAACTCGACCGCGACCGCCGCGGCCCCGCCGAGGTCGAGGCGCACGACGGGCTCGCGCGCGGGATCGACCGCGATCCGCCGCGTGAGCTCGCGGTCCTCTGGATCGGCGGCCCGAGCGCGGCGCCAGCGCAGCACGAGCTCGGCGGGTCGCGCGAGCACGATCCGGTGGCGGCTCGCGCCGGCGCCCACCGTGAGCGTCTCGGCGCGCGCCGCGCCGCCCTGCTCGTGGATCGAGAGCGAGAGCACGCCGCCCTGGGGCACGCCGCTGACCTCGACCTCGACCTGCCAGCCACCCCGAGGCGGGAGGACGAAAGGTCCGACCTCGCCTGCGGCGCTCAGAACCACCTCGACCTTCTCGGAGAGCTGCGCCCCGGTGTGCGGGTCCTGGACCCACACGATGTGGCGGCTCGGCCAATGCGTCGCGAGCGTCCAGCGGCCCTGCGAGTCGCGCGGGACCTCGTAGGCGTCGCCGCCCTGCGGTCGCGCGCTCGTGATCTCGGCCGAGGCCACGCGCGCCACGCCGGCTGCAACCGCGGCATCGAAGGCCGGCGGCACGAAGCCGAAGGCCGTGGCCCCGGGCCGGCTCAGGTCGATCGCGAGCGCCAGCGTGAGCGGGTCCGGGTCCGACGCGCGCAGGCGCTGCTCGTGCCAGCGCTCGGCGGGCGCCTCGATCGGCACGACCTCGCCGTCGCGCAGGATCAGCCCGCGCTGCGCGCGGTCGAGGTCGGGGCCGATGGAGAGGAAGCCCTCGCGCGGCAGTCCGCGCAGGCGGGCGCTGCCACGCGCGTCCGTGCGCGCGATGCGCGTCGTCCCGTCGCTGACGTTGCCTCCGATGGGGACCGAGGTCGTGACGGCGAAGGGCGCGTCCGCGAGCGGCAACTGGCTGCCGCGATCGAGGAGCTCCAGGATCAGCGTGCGACCACTCTCGAGCGCGAGATCGAACTGCCGGCTCGCGCGCTCGCCGCGGCCGGGCGTGAGGCGCGCGAAGACGGTCTCGTCGCTGGTCACGACCAGCAAGGGGTCCTCGGCCGGTACGCGTTCGACGGCCCAGGTGGCATCGACACGATTCACGCGGCCGACACCGGCCACGACGTTCACGGACTGAACCCGGATCGAGAGCCCCAGCGGCACGCGTTGCACGCCGTCGACCAGGATCCGGCCGGTCCAAGCGGGCTCGACCAGCGGCTCGCCCACCACGAGCTCGACCTCGCGCGCCTCCGCGGGTCGCAACTCCCGGAGGACCGCCTCGGACGAGGGCAGCAGGCCGCCTGCCGATGCGCGCACGCGCGTGCAGCGCGACCCGGCGGGGAGCGTGATCATGGTCAGCTCCCCGGCGATCTCGAGCGCCTGGTGAACGCGCGTCGTCGAGAAGGGGTGGAAAGGCTGTCGGTCGTGCCACAGGTCGAGCACACCGCTCGTGATGCTGGCGCCGGCCGTGTCGCGGACGCGCACGACCAGGCGCGGCCCCGGGCTGGGCGCGACCTCCGCGGCACGCGAGGTCGGGTCGGCGACGGCCAGCGCCCGCGCTCCCGTGACCGGCTCGGGAACGGAACTCCGGACGCCGGGCACGGCGGCGAGCGGCGTGGGCTCCGGCTCCGCGGCCGGAGGCGCGTGCGGCCCCTCGCCCAGGTCCGTGCGCAGCGACCAGGCTGCCAGGGCCACGACGAGCGCGCCCGCCGCGGCGCCCGCCAGGAGCTTGAGCGTCATCGTGGAACCTCCCATCAGTGCTGTAGTGCCCAGGGCCGGCCCTGCCGCAGTGTGCTCCGCGGACGGCAGGCCCGCGATCAACGCCAGCCAGGCCCGCTCCTCTCCGTGTCCGCGCGCGCGCAGCGCGGTGCGCAGGAGCTCGCGGGCCCGCTGCAAGCGCTTGCGCACCGTGGCCTCGTCGGCGTGCATGCGCCGCGCGACTTCAGCCACCGAGGCCTCGTCGAAGTAGCGGTGCAGGACGGTCGAGCGGTAGGGCTCCGGCAGGGCATGCACGAGCTCGGCGACCTGTCGGGCACGCGCGCTGCGCTCCACGATGGCGTCGGCAGGCTCAGCGCCCTGCTCGCGCACGGCGCTCGACTCGCGGGCTGCGCGCGCGCGCTCGGAGCGGTGCCGGTCCCGGGCGATGCGCCGCGCGATCGTCGCCAGCCAGGCGCGCAGGCCCCGTTCGTCACCGTGGAACGCACCACGCTTCTCGAGCGCCACGCGCGCGACGTCCTGGGTCAGGTCCTCGGCCGCCGCAGGCTCGCGCACGAGCTCGGCGGCGAGCCGCCGCACCCAGCCCAACTGCCGCAACAGTTCCTGGTCGCCGAAACCGCTCGTGGCTCCTCCCATCACCCGCTCCGATGGAGCCGATGAGAACCCCGTGACCGGAAAATCGCACGATCTCGCGCCCGGGCTCGGGCGCTGACCGGGGCCGGCCAGCGCCGGGCGCTATGCTCTCCGCCCCCATGACGCGATCGCACGACCCGGACGGCATGCAGGTCACCCCGCTCGAGTCCTTCCCGCCCTTCGAGCAGTGGGACGACTGGGTCGAGTACGACGCGAAGGCCTGGCCGCGCAAGGTCGAGAAGCGCTACACGCTCGTCCCCACGACCTGCTTCAACTGCGAGGCGGCCTGCGGGCTCGTCGCCTACGTCGACCAGGAGACCAGCGAGATCCGCAAGCTCGAGGGCAACCCCTTCCACCCCGGCTCGCGCGGGAAGAACTGCGCCAAGGGACCGGCGACGCTGAACCAGATCCAGGACCCGCAGCGCATCCTGTATCCGCTGAAGCGCGTCGGACCGCGCGGCTCGGGGCAGTTCGAGCGCACGAGCTGGGACCACGTGCTCGACGTGTTCGCAGCCAAGATCCGCCAGGCACTCGTCGAGGGCCGCAAGACCGAGGTCATGTACCACGTCGGCCGGCCGGGCCACGACGGCTACATGGACCGCGTGCTCCAGAGCTGGGGCGTCGACGGGCACAACAGCCACACGAACGTGTGCTCGGCCGCGGCGCGGCTGGGCTACGCGCTGTGGAGCGGCGCAGACCGGCCCTCGCCGGACCACGAGAACTCCAAGTTCATGCTGTTGCTCTCGTCGCACCTCGAGACGGGGCACTACTTCAACCCGCACGCGCAGCGCATCATCGAGGGCAAGATGCGCGGCGCGAAGATCGCCGTGATCGACGTGCGGCTCTCGAACACGGCCTCGATGGCCGACTGGTGGCTCGCGACCTGGCCGGGGACCGAGGCCCTGCTGCTCCTGGCGTTCGCCCACGTCATCCTCTCCGAGAAGCTCTACGACCGCGCGTTCCTCGAGACCTGGGTCAACTGGCGCGACTGGCTCGAGCACGTCGACCCCGCGGCCCCCCGGACCTTCGACGGCTTCCTGGCGTCGCTGACGGCACGCTACGCGCGCTACACGCCGGCCGAGGCGGCCCGCGAGTGCGGCCTCGAGGAGCGCGTGATCGTCGACATCGCGCGCGAGATCGGCCAGGCAGGTAGCCGCTTCGCGACGCACGTGTGGCGCAACGCCGCCTCGGGCAACGAGGGCGGCTGGCAGGTCGCGCGTTGCCTGCAGTTCCTGTGCGTGCTCGTCGGCGCGGTCGGCGCGGAGGGTGGCACGCTGCTCAACACGCAGTCGAAGTTCGTGCCGCCGCCGTTCTTGAAGCCGCCGCCGCAGGACGTGTGGAGCGAGCTGCTCTTCCCGCGCGAGTTCCCGCTCTCCCATCACGAGCTCTCCTACCTCCTGCCCCACATGCTGCTCGAGGGCCGCGGGAAGCTCGCGGCCTACTTCACGCGCGTCTACAACCCGGTCTGGACGAACCCGGATGGCATGGTCTGGGAACAGGTGCTGCGCGACGAACGGCTCGTCGAGCTGCACGCCGCGCTGACGCCGACCTGGAACGAGACCGCGCAGTACGCCGACTACGTCCTGCCGATGGGCCACGGCGCCGAGCGGCACGACCTGATGTCGACCGAGACGCACGGCGCGAAGTGGATCGGCTTCCGCCAGCCCGTGCAGCGCGTCGTGGCCGAACGCAAGGGCCGCAAGGTCGAGGCGACCTACGAGACGAACCCGGGCGAGGTCTGGGAGGAGGACGAGTTCTGGATGGCGCTCTCGTGGCGCATCGATCCCGACGGCTCGCTCGGGATCCGCAAGTACTACGAGTCGCCCTACCGCCCGGGTCAGCGCATCACGGTCGACGAGTACTACGGCTGGATCTTCGAGAACTCCGTGCCCGGCCTGCCGGCCGAGGCCCGGAAGCACGGGCTGACGCCGCTCGAGTACATGCGGCGGCACGGAGCGTTCCTCGTCGACAAGGACGTCTACGACAGCCACCTGCGCGAGCTGAGCGCGAAGGAGCTCGCAGGCACGACGACCGACGCCGCGACGTCGACCGTGCTCGCCGCGGGTCAGCCCGTCGGCGTGGTCGCCGACGGGAAGCCGCGCGCCGGCTTCGCGACGCCCACGAAGCGGCTCGAGCTGTGGAGCCGCACGATGCACGAGTGGGGCTGGCCCGAGTACGCGGTCCCGGAATACATCCCAAGCCACGTGCACCGCGGCGGCCTGGATCGCGCGCAGGGCGAGATGTGCCTCGTTCCGACGTTCCGTCTGCCGACCCTGATCCACACGCGCTCGGGCAACTCGAAGTGGCTCTACGAGCTCTCGAACACGAACCCCGTGTGGATCCACCCCGAGGACGCCGAGCGCCTGGGCGTCGCGACCGGCGACCTGTTGCGCATCTCGACGCGCATCGGCCACTTCGTGAACAAGGCCTGGGTCACGGAGGGCCTGCGCCCGGGCATCGTCGCCTGCAGCCACCACCTGGGCCGCTGGCGCCTGTTCGACGAGGTGGGCACGGACAAGTGGGCCAGTGCGCTGGTGCGCCGCGACGAGCTCGGCGACGGGCGTTTCCGCTTCCGCCGCCTGGCCGACATCGCGCCGTTCGCATCGAGCGACGCGGACTCGAAGCGCATCTGGTGGACCGACGGCGGCGTCCACCAGAACCTGACGTTCCCAGTGCAGCCCGACCCGGTGAGCGGCATGCACTGCTGGCACCAGGCCGTGAAGGTCGAGAAGGCGCGCGTGGGCGACCAGTACGGCGACGTCGAGGTCGATACGAGGAAGTCGCTCGAGATCTACCGCGAGTGGCTGAAGAAGGCCCGTCCGGGGCCCGGACCGGGCGGATTGCGCCGTCCGCTGCACTTCGCCCGCGCGGTCAAGCCCGCCGCCTCGGCGTACAGGCTGGCCTGACTGCCTGCTCGCTCGGCGCGAGCATCAGGACCTGTCGGCTCCTGCCGCGCTCGGATGGGTCGCGTTGCGCCGGCAGGCCTGCCGTCGCTTCCCCGGGCGGCGAGGGCCGCCGCCAGCGGCGGCGACGCGCCGATCCGCAGCCCGAGGCCCCCGAGCCGCCCCAGGTTCGCTCCGCAATCCCGGCTGCCGGGATCTTGGCGATGGATTCCACGGAACCTCCCAAGCTGAGCTAGGGTCAAAGAGCAGGTGCTGTGCGGGGTACTCCGGGAGGGATCCGGGGCGCCCCGCTTCGCGACGTTCAGGCCTCCAGGTTCCTCTCCCGCGATGACGACCCTCTCCAGCTTCGTGAGCGCCGGCTCGGCGCTTGTCCTGCTCGGCGCGACCGCGGCCGCGCAGACCTCCCTCGGCGGGCTGCCCGTCGGCCTCGTCCAGGACCTCGGTACGCCCGCGCCCGTGATCGCGGCTCCGACGCCCGATGTCGCGGCCTACCTGGCCGAGGACGAGGAGCGTCGCCACCGGCCGCTGCGCTACGGCGCGCTCGTCGGTCTCGGCCTCGACCTCGCGGACGGGACCTGGACCACGCTGCGCGACGGCTCGCGCGTCTGGCGCATCCAGATCGTCGCGCCGGGCGCGAAGTCGGTGGCGCTCGAGTTCGACCAGTTCGAGCTGCCGGAAGGCGCACGACTCTACGTCTACGACGAGGAGGTCGAGACCGTCCTCGGCGCCTACACGCGCGAGAACCGGCACGAGGACGGCAGCTTCGTCTTCGAGCCGTTCCCGGGCGAGCGGCTGACGCTGGAACTCGACCTGCCGGCCGGGGCGCCCGAGCCGCTCTTGCGCACGTCGGCGCTGATCCACGACTACCGCGACATCTTCGGCCTGATGAGCGGTGCCGTCACGGTGGGCGGCAGCGACGGCGGGACGGAGTCGGTCGGCGCGTGCCTGATCGACGTGAACTGCCCCCAAGGGGCGAGCTGGGAGAACCAGAAGCGCGCCACGCTGCGCACGCTCTCCAACGGGGCGCTGTGCTCGGGCGCGCTGCTCAACAACACGGCCAACGACGCCACGCGCTACGTGCTCACGGCCGATCACTGCGGCCAGACCACGAACACGGTCTTCACCTTCCGCTACCAGACTTCGGGTTGCTCCACGGGCGGCGCGCCCACGAACATGACCGTGTCCGGTTGCACGGTGCTGACCACCAGCGGCACCTACGACAGCCGGCTGCTGCGGATCACGCCCGCGATCCCGAACTCGTACCAGCCCTACTACGCCGGCTGGTCGCGTTCGACCCAGAACGCGACCATGGCCTTCGCGCTGGGGCACCCCAGCGGCGGACCGAAGAAGATCTCGATCGACGGCAACGGCACGTCGTCCCAGACCACGCAATGGCGCGTCACCTGGAGCCAGGGGACGCTGGAGGGCGGCAGCTCGGGCGGGCCGCTCTTCGACCAGAATGGCCGCGTGCGCGGGCCGGCCTGCTGCGTGAACGACTTCGTGTGCTCGGGGCAGACCGCCTACTTCGGCAAGTTCTCGGGCTTCTACACCGCCAACGCGCTGGCCCAGTGGCTCGATCCGGCCGGCCTGAACCCGACCACGCTGAACGGCTTCGACCCGCTGATCTGCGCGCTGCCCACCACGACCTGCTTCACCTCGCCGAACTCGGTGGGGCCGGGCGCCACGATCAGCATCTACGGCTCGCAGTTCGTCAGCGAGAACGACTTCAACCTGCAGTGCGTCGGTCTGCCGCCGAACAGCTCGGGGATCTTCTTCTACGGGCCGAACGAGACGTTCGCGGTCTTCGGCAACGGCTTCCGCTGCGTCGGCAATCCGCTCGTGCGGCTGCCCGTGCAGCAAGCCAACACGTTCGGGGACGCGCACCGGCTGCTCGACCTGACCACCACGCAGATCCAGCCCGGCCAGACCCGCATCTTCCAGTACTGGTACCGCAACCCGGCCGGCGGCGGCGCGGGCTTCAACCTGAGCGACGCGATCGTCGTCCCGTTCTGCCTCTGACCGGGTTCGGGGGGCGCGCGTCCAGGCCCTGGATCCCCGCCGGGCGCGGAGCGCTCAGCCAGCGGGCGTCGCGGCCGGGCCCAGGGTCGACGGCGCGACCGCCCCCGCGTGGCGTCGCACGAGGTCGACCAGGCGCGCCGCGCGCGCCGCGCCGAGCCCGGGGTAGAGCGGCAGATAGACGAGGCGCGCGACCAAGGCGCGGGCCTCGCGCGGCTCGAGTTCCGGCCGGCCGGCCGGCGCCGGGACGGCCGACATCGTGGCCACGCGCGTGCCATCGAAGCCCGCCTCGCGCAAGCGCGCCACGAGCTCGTCGGGGCGCTCGACCGCCACGGCGAACACCCAGTGCGTGCGGACCGGCGCCCGAGAGCCGGGGACGAGCACGGCCCCCGCGAGCTCGCTCGCGATGCGCTCGCCGAGCTGCGCGCGCTCGGCGGCCTGCGAGCCGTCGCAGTGCTCCAGGCGCCGCGCGAGCAAGGACAGGAGCGCCGGACTGGGCCGGTGCCGGAGCTTCTGGAACAAGTCGCCGCCGGGGAACCCGCGCACCGTCTTCTGGATGACCTCGTCGACCCCGACCCCGCGCCAGCCGCACGACGCCACGAACGTCGTGTACACCGGCCGCCAGGTCAGCGCCTTGAGTCCGGCGTACTTCACGACGCGCCGCGCGAACTCGCCCTGGCTGGCCCGCGGGTACTGCGCGTGGAGCGCGCGCATGCGCGCCCGCACGGCCGGGTCACGCACGCGCAGCACCGCCCCTTGCAGCGCGGTGGCGGTCTTGATCGGCCCGAAGCTGAACATGGACACGTCGGCCGCGGGATCCCCGCGCCAGCCCGGGCCGGTGAAGGCCTGCGCGTCGTCCTCCAGGACCAAGACACCGCGCTCCTGGCGCAGCTCCACGAGCGGGTCGAGCGGCACGCGCGTGCCGAACAAGTGCGCCAGGATCGCCGCACGCGTCCTCGGTCCGGCGGCGCGACGCCAGGCCTCGGGCCGCGGCGCGAGCGTCCCGGGGTCGACGTCCACCGGCACCGCCACGAGCCCGTGGCGCTCGACGACGCGCACCATGTCCGGGATCGTCAGGGCCGACATGAGCACCTCGCTCTGGGCGGGCAGGGCCAGCGCCTCGAGGTACAGGTCGAGCCCCGTGCGGACGGACAGGCAGGCGCAGGCGTCGCCCGCGCCTGCGTCGAACCAGCGCTCGACGCGCTGCGCGGCCGCGGCGCCGTCGGAGCGCGAGGTCGCGGCGGCGAGCCCGGCCAGGAGGTCTGTCCACCCGATGTCGAAGCGCTTGCGGGAGAGCATCGTGGCTAGGTCGCGCCGCCGGCCTTGATCACGCGGACGCGGAGCCCTGATCCTAGCGTCGCGAGGGGCGCGGCTCCTCTCCCTGCCGTAGAGTCCGCCCGCCCGTGCCGCCCACGACCCCGCCCCTCCCGGAAGCCTCCGTGCCGCGGCGCGTGTGGCGCGGGACGAGCTTCCTGGTCCTGGGCCGCGTGTTCGGGTCGGCCTGCACGTTCGCGCAACTGTGGCTCTTGGCGCACCACCTCGCGCCTGACGCCTTCGGCCGCTACACGTTCTACTTGGCCGTCTTCGTGCTGCTCGACGCCTTCGTCGACTTCGGCACCGGACAGGTCGCGGTCCAGCGCACCGCGGCCGACGATTCGCGGCTGCCCGAGGTGTTGGCGGCCGCGCGCCGGGTGCGTTTCGCGGCCGGGATCCTGGGCGTGGCCTTGGTCGGGGGAGGGGCGCTCGTGGCCCGCGAGCCAGGCGCAGGCTGGATCCTCCTGGCGTCGCTCTACCCCGTGACGCACGTCGCCGAGCTCTCGACGGTCGTGTTCAGGAACCGCATCGCGTGGGGCTTGCCCGTCGCCGTGCGCATGGGCGCATCGGCCGCCTCGCTGAGCTTCGTGCTGGTGCTGCGCGCGGCCGAGGACCGCGAGCCGGCGCATTACCTGTGCGCCGTGGCGCTGGGCAGCACGCTGGGCAACGCGGCGCTGTGGCTCGCCTGCCGCCGGCACCTCCCCTCGCGCGCGCCGAGCGAGATCCCCTGGGGCGACGTGCTGGCAGCGGCCGCGCCCCTGGGGCTCGCCGCGCTGTTCCAGCAGGCGTACTTCTACGCCGACAACCTGTTCATCCGCGCGCTGCGCGGCACCGCGGAGCTGGGCGCCTACAACCTCGGCGTGCGCATCCTGTCCATGGCGATCATGGTCGCGCTGTACGCCTCGCAGGCAGCGCTACCTTGGCTCGCGCGCGAGCACGCCGTGGGTCGGCTGGGCGCGGCCGCTGCCCGCCTGGGACAGCCGCTGTTCGCGGCGGCCGGGCTGGCCGCCGGGCTCGCGGCGCCCTTCGCCGGATCGATCCTCGGCATCTTCGGCGAGCACGCCCGCGTCGCGGGCCCGAGCCTCGCGTGGCTCTGCGGCGCGGTGGCCGTGATCCACGCCGGCGCGGTGCTGACGACCGCGCTCGTCGCGGCCGGTCGGGCGCGGTCGATGCTGTGGATCGCCGCGTCCGCGCTGGCGCTGAACCTCTTGGGCAACGCGCTCCTCGTGCCGCCCTTCGGCATCGAGGGCGCGGCCGCCGCCACGCTCGCGACCGAGCTGCTCGTGGCGCTGCTCGCCGCCCTGGCCCTGCGCCGCGCCCAGGCCGGGCCGAGCGGGCGGGCGCTGGGCTGGTTGGGCGGGCCCGCGGGGTTCGCCGCGGGCTGGGCGGCCTCGGCGTGGTGCGCGGCGCGGTGGGTCGCGTGAGGGTCGGCCTCGACTACCGCACGGCCCTCGTGAACCGCGAGGGCATCGGGCGCGCGACGCGCGAGCTGGTCCGCGCGCTGCCGGAGGCGGTCCCCGGGCTCGATCTGCGGCTGTTCGGCTGGACCCTGGCGCGGAGGGCCTGGTCGCGCGCCGAGCTGGGGCTCGGCACCAGCACGCGCCTCGCGCGACTGCGCTGCCCCTCGCGCTGGATCCCCAGGCTCTGCGCGGCGCTCGGGCGCGGCGTGGACGACCTCGCGGGCGGCTGCGACGTCTTCCACCACACGCAGACGCACGTGCTGCCCGTGCGCCGCGCCGTCGAGACCGCGATCGTGTTCGACTGCATCTGGGCCCGCCCGGGATCGGGCCTCTCGGAGGAGGCCGCGGCCCGCATGGCGCAGGGCGTGCGCGAGCTGTGCGCACGCGCCCGGCGGGTCCTCGCGCCCAGCGCCTTCGCCGCCGACGACCTGGCGCGCACGCTGGGCGTCGAGCGCGCTCGGATCGACGTGGCGCACCTGGGCTCCGACCACGTGCTGCGGGGCGGACCGCCCGGACCGCCGGGTGTCGAGGGCCCCTATGTGCTGACGGTTTCGCGCGTCGACGCGCGCAAGAACCACGCGCGGATGCTGCACGCGTTCGAGGCCGCGGTGCGCGCCGGACTCCCCCATCGTTGGGTCGTGGCCGGCCCGCGCGGCTTCGGCGCCCAGGATTTCGAGGCCGCGCTCGAACGATCGCCGGTGCGCGAGCGCGTCGTGCGCTTCGACTTCGTGCCCGAGCTGGAGCTGCGCGCGCTGATCCACGGCGCGAGCGCGTTCTTCTTCGCGAGCCTCGACGAGGGTTTCGGCCTGCCGCCGCTCGAGGCCGCGGCGCTGGGCGTGCCGGTCGTGGCTTCGTCCGGCGGCGCGCTGCCCGAGGTGCTCGGGGACGGCGCCCTGCTGCCCGATCCCGCCGACGCGCAGGCGATCGCCCACGACCTGCGCGCGGTCCTCGCCGACCGCGAGCTGGCGCTGGAGCTGTCGCGCCGCGGGAAGGCGCGCGCCCGCGAGCTGTCGTGGGCCGCCTGCGCGCGCGCCACGGCGGCGCACTGGCGCCGCGCCCTCAGCGGGTGAGGACCTCGGGCGGGAAGCCGTCCAGGAGGGCGCGCGCGAGCAGCTCGTTGCCCCGCGGGTTGAAGTGGCACGGATCCACGTAGAGCGTCTCCTGGACGTCCGCGAAGGCCCTCGAGAGGTCGACGAAGCGCAGCCCCTCGGCCACCAACTCGAGACCGGCTGCGCGCAATCTCGGATAGCCGTCGCGCGCGCCCTCCAGCCACGACGTGTGCGGGTTCTGGATCTGGCTCTCCTCCTTCGAGAACGGCTTCGAGCCCATGTCGAACAGCGCCGGCTGCAGGCAGTGCACGTAGGCGACGGAGCGGCTTTCGCACAGCGCGCGCAAGGATCGCGAGCACTCGGCCCAGGCGCGCACCGACAGGTCGAGGACGGAGCTCCACTCCGGGTCGTAGTCCGCGCCGCGGATCTGGCGCAGCGCGCGCTCGTCCAGGTCCGGTCGCGCGAGCCGCCCGAGCTCGGTCTGCAACGACAGCCGCTCGCGGCTCATCGAGGCCAGCCGCCACAGGACGAACTGCGACCCCAGCGCCGAGCGATCGAGCTTCAGCCTGTGGGTCGCCAGCGCGAGCGCGCTCGACCGGCGGCGCAGCTCGAGCCCCGCGATGGTGAGCTCGAGCAGCTCGGGCGGCATGGCGCGCTGGTCCTCGACGACCGCCGACCACGCGGGTCCCGTCGGCCACAGCGGGTGGACGAGGTACTGCGCGTTCTCGGCCGCCAGCGCCGTCTCGTTGAAGCCGTCGAGCACGATCACGAGATCGGGCCGATAGCCGAAGGCGAGCAGGAACCCCAGCCGGTTCAACTGCTGCGGCTGCTTGTGCGCGGGGTGCGCGCCCGAGAGGAACACGACGCGGCGATCGGCCAGTGCCGTGAGGCCCTGGAAGTGCCCCCGGATCGCGCTCGACTGCCGGCCGCCCAGCTCGGCGGCCACCGACCCTCCCAGCATCAGGATCACGAAATCGCGGGGCCGCGCGCGCTCGCGGAAGTAGCTCAGGACGCCGCCCGAGTCGTGCTCCTGCTCGCTGGCGTAGAAGGGCTGCAGGATCGGACGAGGGGCGCCGTCCGCGAGCGTCTCGCCGATCGGCGTCGGCACGAACTGGGCGATCGGGGAGAGCAGCTTGCGCATCTCCCGGCGCTGCGCCTGCGCGTCGAAGGGCCTGCCTTTGAACTGCAGCCACAGGCGCATCCCGCCCTCGGCGAGGAGCAGCGACACGACCAGCGCGACGAGCGAAACCAGCGCGCGCTTCAGGATCCTGGAACGACGGGAGGTGGGCCGGGCCTCGGTCACGCCTACTCCTCCCGGACGCGGCGCCGGATGGCGTCCTCGTCGATCGCGCCCGCCTCCCACAGGCTCCGACCTTCCATGCCGCCCGCGACGGTGAGGAACTCGCCGCTGACGTGGCGCGACGCCGCGGGCGAGGCCAAGAAGAGCGCGGCGCGCGCCACGTCCGCCGCGCGGCCGAGCTGGCGCAGCGGCATGGTGCGCACGACGCGCCCGACGACCCCGGGCGTCTCGAGCGACGCGCGCGCCATGTGCGTGACCGTCCAGCCGGGCTCGATCACGTTCACGCGACCGAACGGATCGAGGTCGACGATCTCGTTCTTCAAGGTCAGCGCCAGCCCGCGCAGGCCGGCCTTCGACGCCGCGTACTCCGCGTGCCCCTTCTCGCCGAAGCGCCCGGCGGTCGAGCCGATCAGGACCAGGCTGGCCCCGTGCGCGTCGGGGCGAGGGCCCGTCGCGGCCAGGGTCCGGAAGAAGCCGCGCGCCGTCCAGATCGTGCCCAGCAGATTGGTCTCGATGTTGGCACGGATGCGCTCAGGGCTCGCCTCGTGGATCAGCGCGTGCTCGGGCGTCCAGCGGCCGGCGTTCGCGATCGCCGCGTCGACCCGCCCGAAGCGCGCGCGCGCCGCGTCGAAGGCCGAATCCATCGCCGCGGGGTCCGTCGTGTCGGCCCGGATCGCCAGCGCGTTCGGAATCCGTGCCGCGGCCAGCCAGTCCTCCAGCGCTTTGAACTGCGCATTCCCGGTCAGCACGAGCCGCGCACCCTCGGCCGCGAAGGCCTCGGCCAGCGCCCGACCGATCCCGCCCGAGGCTCCCGTGACGAGGACGACCTTGTCGGCGAGCTGGAGGTCCATGGCTCAGGGCCGCGACTCCGGCGGCCGGGAGTAGACGTCCGTCACCACCGCCGCGGTTCTCGAAAGATCGGGTTGGATCACGAGCACGAACGAGTCCTTGCCGGCCGCCACGCGCACGGCGGCCTGCGCGCCCGGGCCGAGGTCCAGCGCGTGCTCGCCCGCCGGCAGCGTGAAGCGCGCCACCTGGACGCGCGCCGGCAGCGAGGTCCAGTTGCGCGTGTCGGCCTTCTCGCCCGCCGTCAGGACCAGGTTGGTCAGGATGCCGGCGAACAGCGCGAAGCCGCTTTCGTCGGGGTTGTTCTTCTGGACGGCGTCCTGGACGGCCTTGGCCGCCACGGCCTTGACCCCGCGGCGGATCGCCGCGCGCGCCAGGATCCAGGGCAGGTTGGCCGCGAGCTGCTGCTCCGCGACGGCGGTCACGTCGAGCACGGTCGAGGTCGACCCCACGACCTCCTCGCCCACACGGATCTCGAGCTCGGGGATCGGGCGGTCCTCGGCGCGCACGACCGGGACGGGCACCGCGGTCTGACCCAAGAGCCCCACGTTCTCGCCGATCACGAGCGCGCCGATGTTGGCCAGGAACAGCGCGCTGTCGGTCAGCGGCGAGGTGCCCTGCACGAGCCGCGGCCCGCGCCCCGCGAAGCGGAAGACGTGCACGACGCCGTGCCCGGCCGGCGCGTAGACGCCGTTCGAGGTCCGCTCGCAGGCCGCGACGACGACCGCCGGGGCCGCACCCCACTCGCGCGCGCGCTCGTAGGCCTTGAAGGCCTCGCTGGAGTACCCGGCGCGCTCGCGCACGAGCCCCTCGACGTACGCACCCAGCGCCACGCGTTGGTAGGTCTTCCGAGGGTTGTAGCCGTTGCCCTGGCCGTCGACGTTCTCGCCGAACGTGCTGCCCAGCACGCGCTCCTGGACCTCGCCGACCTGCAGCGCGTAGGCGAAGGCGTCCTGCCCGCCCTCGAGGAGGTCGGCGATCGCCAGCAGCGCGGGTGTCAGGACGTGCTCGTAGTCGGCCCCGCCGTACTGGCGGAACGTGTCGTCCGCGAGGCCCGCCGCGAGCCAGCCCGCGATGTCCGCGTCGGTCCAGCGCGCGGCCAGCACGTCGCGCGCGCGCCGCAGGAGGTCGATCGTGGCGTCCGCGTCGCCCGCGGCGAGCCGCGTCATCGACTTCTCCTGGAGGAACAGGAACACGTCTCGCTTCCCCGGATCGATCGACTCGTCGAGGCCGCGGGACCCGGCCACGAGCTGCACGTCGACCTGGGCGTCCTCGGCCACCAGCCGATCGATCTCGGTCTCGGCGCGCGCGAAGTCACCCCGCCCCCAAGCGTCCGCGAACGGGGCGATGCGTTGGTCGGGCGCACGGCACGCGGCGGCGACGAGCGCCGCCGCGCAGGCGGCGATCCGGATCGAGCGCGGGACCATCGAGCTCCTCGCGCCTACTTCTTGTACTCGATCTCCTGCTTGCCGCTGACCTTGGCCAGGATGGTCCCGGTGGCGGCGTCGATCATCTCGAGCGTCAGCATGTAGCGGCGCTCCTTCGTGTCCCGCGTGAACCAGCCGCCGCTGCTCTCGGTGGTCTGCGTCGTCGTCGTGCCGTAGACGAGCACGTCCGGCGCGGCCGAGTCGCGGCCCAGGATCCCCATGAACGCGTCGCGGTTCTTCTGGATGAACAGATCGTCGAAGTCGCGCAGCCCGGCCTCCTGGCGCGCGCGATCCACGGCCTTGCGCGAGTAGACGGTGAACGGGCCAGAGTTCACGAGCGCCAGCTCGATCTGCTCGTAGATCGCCGGGAGCTGGTCCCGCAGCTCCTCGGCGCCCTTGGTCTCGAGACCGAAGAAGGCCACGCGGTACGGGCCCTGCGCGCGGGCTTGCATGCCGGCCTGCGCCACGAGCTGCTCGGTCGTCTGCTTGACGAGCTGGTCGTAGGTGATCGTGCCGGCCCGGCGGTCGCCGACGAGCTGGCCTTCGCCTTCGGCCTTGACGCGGCCGGTCGAGCCGCAGGATCCGAGCGTGATCGCCAGGGCCAGCGGGAGGAGGAACGGTGCGGTGCGGTGGGTCATGAGGTCTCCGTGGGTTGCGGTGGGGTACGGTGGTTTCGGGTTCAGGGGCGAGGTGCGCTGGCCACGAAGCGACGCGCCTCGCGGGCGGGGATGCCCAGCGCGAACCCGGTCAGCTCGGTCCTCTCGCCCGAGTCGGTCAGCGACTGACCGACGCGGCCGGCGGAGTGCACGGCGGCGACGCGCCCGTCGGCCAGGAGCACGGGGCTGCCGCTCGAGCCCGCGCGCGTGGGCGAGGTGTACATGATCGCGCCGCGCGTGCGGCCGTCGGCGGTCGCCACGCTCTCCGTGACGGAGCTCACGTGGCCGGGGGTCAGGACCCAACCCGCGCTGTCCCGCGGGTGCCCGAGCACGGCGACCTCGGCGCCGACGCCGGCGTCCTCGGCGAACTCGAAGACGTGCGCCGCGGCGGGCAGCCCGCGGACCGCGAGCAGCGCCAGATCCCAGTACGGGTCGCTCGCGATCACGGTCGCGGCGAGTGGCGCGCCCCCCTCCGGCGTGACGGACAGGTTCCCGCCGATGCCACGCGCGACGTGGTCGTTCGTGACGACCAAGCCCTCGCGCCCGACGACGAAGCCGCTGCCGCGCCCTTCGGAGCCCGTGACGTGGACGACGCCGCTCTTCACGCGCTCGTACACGGCGGGCCAACCGCTGGGTCCGCCCACGCGCGCCGAGGGCGCCGTCGGCGGCCGCGGTCCGGCCGCCAGGGCGCGCGCGAGCTCGGCGTGCAGCGCGGCGGGCAGCACGTACGAGCCGCTCGCCGTGCTCGCGCCCTGGGCCAGGTCGTAGGCATCGGCGCGGATCGAGATCGCGTCGCCGACGCGCTCGAGGCGCGTCGCGACGAACAGGCCGATGCCGGCCGCGCGCAGCACCTCGCGCGCGGCCGAGGACGCAGGCAGGCCGCCCTGGGCGAGCTGGCCCTCGACGAGCGCGCGGTCCGCCGGTGCGACGGCCGCGAGGTCCTTGACCGCCCGGCCAGCGGGCTGAACCCGGGCGCGGAGCGCGTCGGACAGGAGGCTCCCAAAGGACGTGGCGAGGCGCGCGGCCGGGGACGCACGGAACTGCTCGGAGAGCTGGG
This sequence comes from Planctomycetota bacterium, assembly GCA_016795205.1. Lineage (GTDB taxonomy): Bacteria > Planctomycetota > UBA1135 > UBA1135 > JAEUHZ01. Next base: position 63,537 of record JAEUHZ010000028.1, read on the forward strand.
TCAGCCAGGCTTCGGCCGCTTGCAGGCTCGGGAAGGGCTGGTCGTTGAGCACCACGCCCTCCGCCCAGTTCACCTCGCCCTGCGCGCGGGCGGCGGCCTCGATGCGCCCCGCGAGTTCCGCGGCGAAGGCCGCTTGCGCCGAGCGCAGCGTCACGAACTCGGGCGCGAAGGCCTGGACGTCGAGCGGCGCGACGTAGGTCGCGCCCTCGATCCGCGCCGGGTCGAGCGTGCGCGCCAAGCCCGCGGCGAGCTCGTCGGCCGCGCGTTGGAGCTCGGACAGGAGCGCCGGCGTGGCCTGCGGCACGCCCCAGCGCGAGTCGGGCATCCAGGGGCTCTCGGCCTGCGCGAGGTCCCAGGCGCGGCGCAGCGAGGGGTCGTCGCTGGGCAATTCGAAACGCTTCGAGGCCGCGATGCGCTTCCCGGCCACCTCGTAGGCCTGGATCTCGCACGAGAGCACGTCCCGGTCCAGCGCGCCCACCCGGTCGCGTCGCCGGATCGTCCCGAACACGACCACGTCGGCGCCGATGCGCTCGGCGTTCGCGGCCACGCCTTCGAGCGTGGCGTAGGACGCGCGCGAGACGTTCGTTCGCGCGAGCATCAGCGCGACGTCGCTGGTCGCGAAGGTCTGGCCCTGGAAGCCCTTCTCCGCCAGCGCGCGCGCCACGGAGTCCGCGGTCGCCACGCCCAGCTCGGAGACCCACGGCTTGCCGGTCTTCAGGTCGTAGGACACGAGCGGCAGGCAGGCGACGCTCTGCGGCGCGGGCTGCACGACGAGCAGCGCCTCGCACAGCGCGGCGACCGGCTCGGAGGTCGGATCGCGCTGGTTCAGGCCGTAGACGTCGCCCTTGCGCGCGCCCGCGTCGATCTTCTCCTGGGCCCAGTCGCGTTGCTGGACCGGATCGGAATAGGTGTCCTTGCCGCCGAAGACCTCGGTCTGGCAGGCGGCGAGGGTGGACAGGCCGGCGAGGGCGGCAACGCGCAGGGACGACATGGCTGGGCTCCAGGGTGACGGCGGATGGGACGCGGCGCACCGGATCGGGTCGACAGTGTAGCGGTCGGCGAGCAGGATCCGTGCGCGCCGGCGGCGAGCGCGCGACCTCGACCGTGCGAGGACTGTACGGGGAGCTGCGGCGGATCCGCGCAGGGACGCCCTGCTCAGGCAGGACCGACGTCGCAGCGCGTGCTGTAGAGCACGTTGCCGCCGCCCAGGTCCGAGACGCCGCCCGACACGAGCGCGTTGATCCCGTGGCCCTCGGGCACGTCGGCCGCCCGCGGCAACCCGTCCACGCGCACGAGGCCGCGCGGGACGTGCTCGTCGGCCGCGGCCTCGAGCGTGACCGTGGCGCGCGCGTTCCACAGCCGCAGCGGCGCGCCCGCGCGCGCTCCCAGCGCCGCGAGGTCGTCCGGATGCAGGAACGCGCGCGGCCGACCGGCCTTGCGCGCGTGGCGCGCGCTGTGCGAGTAGGTGGCGTTGTGCGTGTGGATGGAGGGCGCGCACACCAGGCCGAAGCCGCCGCGCTCTTCGGGATGCTCCTCCGCGACGTGCGCCGGCAGGCGCGTCGATCCCGCGCGCTGGCAGGCCTCGCTCGCGAGCTCGATCCGACCGCTGGGCGTGCCCCAGCCCTGGCGTGCGTGCGCGGTCAGCTTCACCGGCTCGCCGCGGGCCAGTCGCGCCAGCTCGTCCGGCGTGAAGCGCGCGCGCGACGCGGCCACGAGCTCGTCGATGAGCGCCTCGGCCGTGACGTCCCAAGTCTCCCGCGCGAGGCCCAGCCGCCGCGCGATCGCCGCGAACGTGTCGACGTTCGAGCGCGCCTCCCCCGCCGGCCGGGCGCTGGCGCTGGCGCGCTGGACGCAGCGGTGGCCGTAGCTCCGGTAGAGGTCGGCGTGCTCGACGAAGGTGGTCGCCGGCAGCACCACATCGGCGAGCGCCGCGGTCTCGGTCACGAAGTGATCGTGCACCACGGTGAACAGATCGTCGCGCGCGAACGCGCGCCGGAAGCGCGCGCTGTCGGGCAGGGTGACGGCCGGATCGTGGCACCACACGAACGCCGCGCGGAAGCGCCCGGCCGCCAGCTCGCGGCCCAGCCCGACCTGGCTCACGGGCTCCGTCGGCGCGCCCGGTGGGCGCAAGTCCGGCCGGAACACGACCTCCTCGGCGAGCCCGAAGTGCGCGTAGCTCTCGAAGTGGACGCGGTCCGCCCGGCCCAGCACCGCGAGCAGCGCGCACACCGCGCGCATCGCGTTGCCCCCGTTCCGGCGCCGCGTCCAGCCGACGCCGGTCTTCACGAACGGCGCGCGGGCGGCGACGAGGGCCTGGAACAGCGCCTCGATCTCGGCTTCTGCGAGGCCGGTGACGCGCGCCGCCCAGGCCCGCTCGTGGGCGCCGCGCGCGTGGCGCTCGAACTCGTCGGCGCCCAGGCACTCGCGCGCCAGGAAGGCGCGGTCCGCGGCCCCGCGCTCGAACGCCAGGCGGGCCAGGGCCAGCGCCAGCGCCGCATCCGTGCCGGGCCGCAGGATCAGGGCGCGCCCGCCGCGGCGCTCGACGTCGCGAACCGTGTCGGTGCGCCACACGTCGAGCACGAAGACCGGGACACCGCGCTCCTGGAGCGCCTTCACGCGCGGCTGGAGGTGCTGCACCGTGCGCGACGCGTCGCAGCCCCACAGGAGCAACAGGTCGCACCCCTCGACCTCGTCGAGATCGGGGCCCAGCACGCGGCCCAGGACGCTCTGGTAGCCCGCGTCCGCCGCGGCGTCGCAGATCCCGCCGTCGTGGTGCGTGGCGCCCAGCGCGTTGAGCACGCGGTTGGGGAACTTGCGCTGCACGAGCCCCATCGAGCCGCCGTAGCTGAGCGCCAGCACGTCGGCCCCGGAGAGCGGCGCGACCCGCTCGGCCACGAGATCGAGCGCCTCGTCCCAGCTCGCGCGGACCAAGGCGCCGCCGCGCCGCACGAGCGGGTGCAGGAGCCGGTTCTCGGCGCGCACCAGCTCGCCGTAGAGCGCGGTCTTGCCGCACAGGACGCCGCGCGACCAAGGGTGCAGCGGATCGCCGCGCAGCGCGCGGAACCCACCCTGCTCGTCGACGTCGACGAGCACGCCGCAGGCGTCGGGACAATCCAGCGGACAGGTCGTGCGACGCGCCAGACCGGCGCTCGCGCGCGTCACGGCCCGCCCCTTCCGGCCGCCTCCGCGACGTCCTCCTCGAGCGCCGCCGGCCGCCGGCGCGCGAACTCCTGCCGCAGGTCCGCCAGGTTGCCCGCGCGCACCAGGGCGAGCCGCAGTTCGGGGTCGAACACCAGGACGTGGCCGCGCGTGCGCGCCGCGGCGTCGTCGTAGGCGAAGGACGCCGAGCCTTGGTCGCCGAGCGGGATGCTGACCTCGACGCCCCACTCGCGGGTGCGCAGCCCGCCGTAGGCCAGGACCACGCCGCCCGCCGCGCCCTCCCAGACGTAGAGCGGCGCTCCCAAGGCGTCGATCACCGCGCCCAGATGCGTCGCGCCGGGCTCGAAGGCCTCGACGCGCGCGGGCTCGGGCGGGACCTCGCGGATCTCGCGCCTGTAGGCCACGGCCACGCAGCCGGAGAGCAGGGCCCACGCCAGCGCCGCGCTCGCAGTCGTGGAGCAGCTCACTCGTCCTCCTGCCAGGGCATCGCGTAGCGCGCGCGTCCCGCCTCGAGCGTCGTGCCGACGTGGCGCAGGACGTCGGCCTCGTCGAAGAACAGCCAGCAGCGGTCGGAGCGCTGATCCGTGTTCAGGAACGTGAGCACGATGATCGTGAAGCCGGCGCGCTTGGACGTCGTGAAGTCGTAGCGCCAGGCGCTGCGGCGGCCGAGCTGGACGACCTCGGTCGGAGCGCCCAGCTCGCGCGCGACGTCGCTGGCCGTGCTCGTGCCCACGACGAGCGCGTCGATGCGCGCCTTGACGAGCGGCTCGTTGGAGCTCTCGCGGGAGATGAAGCAGGACGAGGTCAGGCTGGCGAGCACGGTGGCGGCGAGGAGCAGGCGCATGCTCCCTTCCTATCCGATCCGCGCGCGAGCGGCCATTCAGGGCGTGTACGGGACGAGCGGCGCGTCGTGGCCGGTCCAGCGCAGCACCACGGCGCCCTGCGCGGCGAACTCCGCCAGTTGCGCGGGTCCGACCAGCTCCTGGTCGCTGTTCGTGCGAAAGGCCCGCTCGCGCACGAGCCGCACGGGCCGTGCGCAGCCGTGGGCCCGCAGGAACAGCGCGCCGCCCCAGTTGAAGAAGGGCACGTCGACCTCGGCCCCGATCATGTCGGGAACCCCGACCAGGACGAGCGGGGCTGTTCCCGGGACGGCGCGAGCCTCGGCCGCGAGCCGCAGCGCGCCGGCTCCCGCCGTGCGGATCTCGCGCGCGTCGACCCACGCGTCGCAGGCCCACGCGAGACCCAGTGCCGCGGCCAGCGCGCGGCGAGCGGGCGTGCTGGCCCACTCCGCCACGGAGAGCGCCGCGAACGCGGCCGCCAGGCACGCGTAGCGCTGGACGAAGCCCGCGCCGGCCACCGCGAGGCCCAGGTCCAGCGCGATCGCGAGCGCCGCGAAACGCGCCAGCCCGCCACGCCACAGCGCCAGGATCCACAGCGCGAGCGCGGCCAGCAGCGCCGCACCGCCGAGCACCAGGCCCAGGGTGCCCAGGTGGCCGCGCAGCCCAGCGATCGCCGGCCCGCGCAGCACTTCGGGTGCCAGCGCCAGCGCGGCCTTGGCGAGGTTCGCGGGCAGCGCGGCGAGGTCCTTGGCGCCGTGCACGCGCTGCGGCCGGAACCACAGCAGGTGCACGACGTGGAACGCGGCCAGCGCGCAGGCGGCGAGCACGTAGGGATCGCGCAGCGCTGCGCGGACGCGCGCGAGCCCCTCCCGCAGGCCGGCCGTGCCGACGCAGGCGAGCCAGGCGAGCAGGATGGCCGGCAGCAGGAACGCGCTCTCGTGCCCGCCGAGCGCCAGCACCAGCGACACGAGCCCCAGCGCCCCGCTCCAGCCCGGCCCACCCTGCGCGCGGCGCACGAGGAGGAGCAGCGCCGCGAGCTCGAACGCGACGCGCAGCGGGCTGCCGATCGCGGCCGGCCAGACCAGGAGCTTGGCGCAGGGGAACGCGACGAAGAGCAGCGCCGCCGCGGCTGCGCCGCCCGCGCCCAGGCCCGCGCGGCGGGCCAGGCCCAGCACGAGGGCCGTGGATCCGGCGAACAGCGCCAGGGCGACCGCGCGCGCCACGGCCGGGAGCGATCCGGCGGGGTCCGCGCCGCAGTGCGCCAGCAGCCACAGGAACGCGTGCTGGAGCGGCCGCAGCGGCTCGCGTCCGGGGTCGAGCGCGGCGGAGAGCGTCTCCACGTCGCCCAGTGCCGCGAGCTGCGTCCAGTCCTCGGACAGGAACGGCACGGGCGCGAGCCAGGCCCACTGCAGCCCGAGGAACAGCACGGCGGCCGCCAGGGCCACGCGCGGCGCGCGGGATGCACCGGACGAGCCCGGCGCGGGATCGCGGGGGAAGGCGGCGCGCAAGGTCGCTAGCGTAGCGCGGACGATGCGCGTCGGCTTCGACGTCTCGCCGCTCCAGGCACCGCACCCGCACGGCGTCGTGCGCGTCGTGGCGGGCCTCGTCGGCGCGCTCGAGCGACGCGGGCAGCTCGAGGTCGTGCGCCTGTCGGCGCCGGCCGGCATGGGCTCCGCGCGCTGGCGGCAGGTCGAGCTGCCGCGGGCCGCGTCGCGCCTGGGCTTGGTCGGCATCCACACGCTGGTCTCCGCCTTTCCGCTGCGCGGCCCCGGCCGGCGCATCGCGACGATCCACGAGCTGCCCTGGCTGCATGGCGAGCGCGAGAACGCTGGCTGGCGCCATCGCTTGTGGGCGCGCCTCGGCCCGCGTCGCGCGGACCTGATCGTGACCGCGACGGAGCGCACGGCGCGTGACGTGCGGCTCTACTCCGGTGCCGCGTCCGAGCGCGTGCGCGTCGTGCCGTGGGGCGTCGACGCGGCGTTCTCGGGGGCCGCCGACCCGCGCGACGCGCAGGTGCTCGCGCGGCACGGGCTCGCCCCGCGCGGCTACCTCTTGTGCGCTGGCGGCGGGCGCGCGAAGAAGCGGCCCGAGGCCGCGCTGGCCGCGGCGGTCGAGCTCGCGCGGCGCGGCGGGCCGCGGCTGCCCGTGGTGGTCACCGGCCCGGTGGAGCCGCCCGTCGCCGCCCTGGGCGGCCTGGCGTGCGTCGGCGAGGTGACCGACGCTGCGCTCGCGGCCCTCTACGCGGAGGCCGGGGCAGTGCTGCTCTTGGCTCGTTCCGAGGGCTTCGGCCTGCCCGCCTTGGAGGCGCTGGCGTGCGGCGCGCCGGTCGTCGTGGCGCGCGGTGGCGCGCAGGCCGAGGTGGCCGGTGAGGTCGGCTTGGTGGCCGATCCCGCCGATCCCGCGTCGGTCGCGCTCGCCATCGAGCGCGCGCTGGCGAGCACCGCCGCCGAGTGCGTCGCGCGCCGCGCGCGTGCCGCGGCCTTCTCGTGGGAGCGCAGCGCCGCGCTCGTCGAGGCGCTGTGGGCGGAACTCTGCGCATGAGCGCGCCGCGCGTGCTGGTCTCGGGCGTGGTGCTGGGTCAGCCCGCCGGCGGCGTGCGGCGCCACAACCAGGAGCTCCTGCCGCGCGTCGCGCGCCTGCTCGCGGCCGAGGGCGGATCGCTCGCGGTGCTCGAGGGTCGCGAGCGCGTGCCCTTCGACCTCGGGCCGGACATCGAGCGCCTCCCGAGCGACGTGCCGGCCGGGCCGCCGATCGCGCGCGCCGCGGCCGAGGGCTGGGCGCTGCGCGCCGCGATCGAAGCCGCGCGGCGCGCGGGACGCCCGTTCGACCTGGTGCACACGGCGCACTTCCCCGTGCCGCGCTCGATCCCGCTGCGCTTCACGCTGACGATCCACGACCTGCGCGCGCTGGCGCTCTCGGGCGCGCCGCTCGCGCGCCGGCTCGTCGCCGCGCCGGTGATCGGCGGCGCGGCGCGCCGCGCGGCGCGCGTCCTCACGGTGAGCGAGTGGACCGCGGGCGAGATCGCGCGCTGCCTGCGCGTGCCGGATGCGGTCGTGATCGGCAACGGTGGCGACCACTTCGCGCCCCTGCCGCGCGCGCCGCGGCCGGGCGCGGCCCTCGTGGCGCTCGGGCATCTCGAGCCGCGCAAGAACCTGGAGGTCGTGATCGCCGCCTTGGCCCGCGACCCGGCGCTGCCCGATCTCGAGCTGCACGGCGCCGCGAAGCCCGGCGAGGCGGAGCGTCTCTCCGCGCTGGCCCGCAAGCTGGGCGTCGCGGCACGCGTGCGGTTCCGCGGTCCCTTCGCCGAGGCGGACCTGCCGCGCATCCTCTGCACGTGCGCGGCCGTCGTGCTCCCCTCGCGCCTCGAGGGTTTCGGCATCGGAGTCCTCGAGGCGCAGCGCGCGCGCGCGCCGCTCGCGATCGCCGACGCCGGGGCGCTGCCCGAGATCGCCGGCCCCGACGCGCCGCGCTTCCCTCCCGACGACGCGCTGGCGTGCGCCGCAGCGCTGCAGCGCGCGCTGGCGCTCGAGCCCGCGGCGATCGAACGGAGCGCGGCGCGCGCGGCGTGCTTCACCTGGGAGCGGGCCGCGCAACGCTGGTGCGCGGCCTGGCGCGGCAGCGGCTAGGCGCTCGCCGGCGCAACCCGGCGGGCCGTGCACGCGCTCGCCGCGCCCACGCCGCGTGCTAGGCTGCAGAGCGGCATGAAGGTCCAGATCCTGTACTGCACGGCTTGAGGGTACGAACGGCGCGCGGCGGGTCTCGCCGCGCACATCCGCGAGGCGCTCGACCTCGAGGTCGAGCTGCGCACAGGCTCGCCCGGCCAGTTCGACGTCGTGGCGGACGGCGTGGTCGTGGCCTCGAAGTCGCGCGGCCTGCTCTCCGGGCTGTTCGGCGGCGGCTGGCCCGATCCGGACGAGGTCGTGCAGGCGCTCCACCGGCGCTCGATCGCGGGCGGCTGAGGCCCTCGCGCCGGGCGCACGGCACTGCGGGTCAACGCGTGCCGTCGTCGGCTTCCTGGACCGCTCCCGGCACGAGTTGCGCCTTGGCGGCGGTCGCGAGCCGGTAGCCCAGCCAGGCCAGCGCCACGGCGCCGGCCAGCGCCAGGACGACGACCGCGGCGCGGACCCAGGCCGGCTGCTCCGAGAACTCCTGGTGGAGCACGCGCTCGTCGTGCTCGACCCGGTGGAACTGGAGCACGCCGCGCGCGTCGCGCTGGGGGCGCGCGCCGAGCCCGGCCCCGGCGCGAGCACGAGCGCGCTCCGCATCCGCGGCCGAGAGCCGCTGCGCGCCGCTCGCGCCGGAGCGCGGAGCGGCCTCCGCGCCAGGCAGGGGCAGAGGAGCACGCGCGCCCGGGACAGGTCGCGCGGGCGCGCCGAGCGGTGCGGAAGGCGTGCTCCAATCCCCTTCGAGCTCGATCTCCTCGGGCTCGGTCGCGCCCGGCGCGGGTTCGGCCGCGGCCCGCGACGGACCGCGCGGCGAGAAGGCCAGCGCGGGCCCCGCCTCGGGCTCGGCCGCCGGCTCCAGAGCTGGCTCCGCGGGCGCAGCGCTGGGCGGCGTCCGCGCAGCGGGCACGGCGTCGACGCGGAAACGCAGCAGGACCTCGCCCAGCCGGAACTCGTCGCCGTCGGCGAGCTCGACGGCGGAGAGGCGCTCAGGGCCGGCGAAGAGCCCGTTGCGCGAGCCGACGTCGACGACGCGCCAGCGCTCGCCCGCGCGCTCCAGCCGCGCGTGCAGGCGGGACACCGAGGCGTCGCGCAGCGTCACGGCGCAGTCCGCACCCCGGCCGAAGGTCGCACCGTCGCCGGCGTCGCAGATCCGCCCGAGGTCCGGGCCGGAGAGCACGTAGATCCGCGGCATGGGCGCGACAGGGTAACGCCGAGGCTGGCGCCCGTCCGGGGTGCAGAGGACGATGCGTGCGTGAGCGTCCGCCGCCTCCAGCCCGCCGGCCCTGGATCCAGCCCCGTCCAGCGCGCGGCGGGCTGTCGGAATCGACTCGCGGCGCGCTGACCCCGAGGCGAGGATGCGCCGCGTGCTGATCTGGATCGTCACCGTGCCGCTCGCGCTCTACCTCGCGCTGTGTCTCGCGGTCTGGATCTTCCAGGACCGCCTCGTGTGGTACCCCGGGCCGCCGCCCACGGCGACACCCGCGGCGATCGGCGCGCCGTTCGAGGAGCTCGTGCTCACCTCCGCCGACGGCGCCAGCGTGCACGCTTGGCACATCCAGGCCGATGCGCCGCGCGGCGCCGTGCTCGTGTGCCATGGCAACGCCGGCAGCATCGAGCACCGGCTCGAGCACGCGCGCGCCTTCCGCGCCTTGGGCTACGACGTGCTCCTGTTCGACTACCGCGGCTACGGGCGCAGCCGCGGTCGGCTCAGCGAGGAGGGCACCTACCTGGACGGCCTCGCCGCGCTGGAGCACCTGGCCGCGCGCGGCTTCGACGGGCGGCGCGTCGCGCTCTATGGCGAGTCGCTGGGCGGCGCGGTCGCGATCGAGCTCGCGCGCCGCCGCCCGTGCGCCGCGCTGATCGTCGAGGACACGTTCACGACGCTCCCGGACGTCGGCGCGCGGGTCTATCCCTGGCTGCCCGTGCGCTGGCTGTCGCGCAACCGCTACGCCTCGCTGGAGAAGATCGGCGCGCTGGGCACGCCGCTCCTCGTCGCGCACAGCCCCGACGACCATCTCGTGCCCTTCGCGCACGGCGAACGCCTGCACGCCGCGCATCCCGGACCCAAGGCCTTCCTGATCACGAGTGGTGGGCACAACGGCGGCGGCTTCCTCCAGCGCGCGGAGTGGATCGAGTCCGTGGGACGGTTCCTGCGCGCGCACGTCGATGCGGGCGGGGATCCGGCGCGCAGCGCGGCGCAAGACTCCGGCTCCGCCGGGGCTCCTGACCCGCGCGGCGAGCCTCGTTAGAGGCGCGCCGCGCGGCCGCTCGGCGGCCAACGGCGGCTCGACCGCCCCAGGACGCGCGACGTAGCGCTCCCTTGCCCGCGCACCGGATGCGGGACGCGCGCCCGGGTACGCCGCTCGCGCGCGGCGCGTTAGGCTCCGCGCGGTGAACTCCGAGCCGCGAGGTGCCGTCGAGCTGCGAGGCGTGACGAGGTGCTACGCACGCTGGCCGTTCGGCGCGCGCGTCGAGGTCCTGCGCGGCGTGGATCTGGAGCTCGCGCGCGGCGCGACGCTGGGGCTGGCCGGGCCGAACGGCTCGGGCAAATCGACGCTCCTGCGGCTCCTGGCCGGGGTCGAGGAGCCCGACGCAGGCCTGATCCGCGTGCTCGGAACGAGCCCGCGGCAGGCCGCCTCAGAGGACCGCGTCGGCTGGCTCCCGGACGACACGCCGTTCCCGCGCGACCTCTCGCTGCGGGCCGCCCTGCGGCTCGCGGGCGCGATCCACGGCCTGCGCGGCCGCGCGCTGGACCGCCGCGCGGAAGAGCGGCTCGAGCGCGTGGGTCTCGCCAGCGTGGCGCGCCGCCCGCTGGGTCGCGCCTCGCGTGGCATGCTGCGCCGCTTCGGCATCGCGCAGGCCTGGATCCACGATCCCGAGCTCGTGCTGCTCGACGAGCCCACGGCCGGCCTCGACGCCGAGGGCTACGTCGTCCTGGCCTCGATCCTGGACGAGGCACGCGCGCGCGGCACGACGGTCGTGATCGCCTCGCACGCCTCGAGCGACCTCGCCGAGCGCTGCGACTCGGTGGCGGTGCTCCACGCGGGCCGCGTCGCCCTGCACGCGCCGCCGGGCGAGGTCTTCGCGCACGGCGGCCTGCTCGAGGTCTACCGGCGCCTGGCCGGGAGCGGTCCGTGAACGCGCGCCTGGCCGGCGCCGCGGTGCGCCGCGTGGCCCACCCGCTCGTTGCCGTGGCATTGCTGCTCGCCGCGTCCGCGGCGCTCCTGGACGGCGAGGCCAGCGCGCTGGTCGAGGCGGGCGGCCTGCTCGACGACCGGTTGCGTGCCGCGGCGTGGAGCGCATCGGCCTGGAGCGCGTTCGTCGTGCTGGCGGCCCCCTGGATCGTGCTGCGCGCCGCGTGCGCGCGCACGCGGGCAGAGGCCGAGTGGGCCGGCGTGTCGGGGACCAGCCTGGCGCGCGCCGAGGCCTCGCGCGCGGCAGGCGTGCTGGCCGCCGCGCTGGCGCTGGCCGGCGGCTGGAGCGCGTTCGCCGCGCTGGGACCGGCGGTCTCCGGGCCGCTCTTGGGTCGCGCGGGCCAGACGCAGGGGCCTGGCAGCCCGATCTTCGCGCACGACGCTCCGCTGGCCTGGAGCGCGCGCGCGCCCGACGTGTCCGGCCTGTGGGCGCGCGTCGGCGTGTCGCTCTCGATCACGCCCGGGTCAGGGGGCGAGGTGCGGCTTTCCGCTGCGCGCGGCGGCCAGGTTCTCACGGGCGCGGCCCACGTGCTGCCGCGCGGCGCCGTCGAGGTCGAGATCCCGCCCGGGCCGGATCCCGTCCGCTTCGAGCTCGCGCTGCCCGAGCCGGGGGCGCGCGCGTTCGTCACGACCGGGGCCGTGGAGCTGTGGGACGCAGCGCCGGCCTGGGCCGCGCGCGTCCGGCTGGCCGCGCGCGCCGCGCTGGCGCTGGCGTCGTGGTCGCTGCTGGCCTTCGGTCTCGCCGCCTGGCTGCGGCCCGCGACGGCGCTCGCCCTGCTGGCCGCGGTGTGGCTCTGGCTGTGGGCACGGGACGGCGCCCCGGCCTGGATCCCCGGCGCGAGCCTGTTCGAGGATCTCGCCAGCGTGGCGAACGGCCGCGCCCCGGCCGCGCTCGCCTGGGCCGATGCGATCGGCGCGGCGGCCTCGGTCGTGTTGGCGCTGCTCCTCGCGCGACGGCCCGCGGAGGCTCGGACGTGAAGCGCGCCGCGCGGCTCGCCTGGCTCGCCGTCGGCCTGGGCCTGGCGACCTGGACCGTCGCGAGCGCGCCGCGCGACGCCGCGGCCGCGCGCGGCACGCTCGCGAGCCGGCTGCTCGGTCCGTTCGCGCCGCTGGCGGCGGCGATCGAGTGGGGCCGCTTCGACGCCGCGGCCGGCGCCGGCGAGGAGGGTCGGGCGTGGAAGCACGCCGACCGCGCGCTGCGCCTCGCGCCCGCGGACCCGCGCGGCTGGACGTTCCTGGCGCACCACGCCATCTACGAGCTCGGCAACCCGCGCCGAACGCCCGACGCGGCCGAGCGGCGGCGTGCGGTCGAGCTGGGCCTCGCGATCCTGGCGCGCGGCGAGCGCGAGGCGCGCTCCCCCGGACCGGCCGCCTTCAAGGCCGGTGTGGTCCACCTCTCGATGGCGCAGCAGGACGATGCCGAGCGCTGGCTGCCGATCTCGCGCCGCGCGGCGTGGCTCCGCGCGGCGGAGGCCTTCGAGCGCGCGGCTCTCGCCGGCGAGCCCGTGGCCGCCGAGGCCGCGCGGCTGGCCCGCGCCGCGGCGCAGGCCGAGGACGGCTGAAGGTTCCCGGCCGGCGTTCGCGCTTCGCCGCGGGCCTGGGCCCGGTACGATCGCGCTCCGTGTTCCTGCTGGGCGACTTCTTCGCGGACTCCCTGGAGTACCTGACGCACTGGTTCACGAGGTTCCACTACCTCGCGCCGTTCACGGTGCTCATGCTGTGCGGCCTCGGGCTGCCATTGCCCGAGGAGATCACGCTGATCGGCTGCGGGCTGCTCGTCGCGCAGGGGCACGTCGGCTTCTGGGAGATCACGGCCGTGTGCGCCTTCGCGATCCTGTTCGGCGACTCGATCCCCTTCTGGCTCGGTCGCAGATTCGGGCTGGCGGCGCTGCGGATGCGCTTCGTGACGAAGGTGCTGCACCCCGAACGCTTCGCGAGCTTGGAGCGCAAGTTCGCGGAGAACGGGAATTGGGCCATCTTCACCTGCCGGTTCCTGCCGGGGCTGCGCATCCCGGGCTACTTCGTGGCCGGGACGCTGGGCATGAGCTACACGCGCTTCCTGGCGCTCGACGGGCTGGGCGTCTTGGTGTCCGTTCCGACATCGATCTGGGTCGCGCAGCTCTTCTTCCGCCAGTTCGGCGAGCACCTCGAGGGCGCGGCCAAGCGCGTCTCCGAGCTGAACCACCTGGTCTTGATCGCCGTCGCGGCGCTGGTTCTCGGGATCTTCGTCTGGCGCCGGATCCGGCGGCGTCGGGTCGCCGCGGTGGCGCCGGAGCCGCAGCCGGCCGGGGCCCCGCCGCGGCCGGCCGAGCCCCCGACCGACACCTGATCCGGTCCGGATTCGGCGGCTCCCCGCGCGGGACCGGCCGGGCTAGACTTCGATCAGGCGGACCGGCAGGAACCGCCCATCCCCGAAGCGGAGAATCGCACCATCGAACCCCAGGTCCTCGCGGCGTTGGCCGCACGTATCGCGGACGAGAAGAAGGGCGTCGACATCCGGGTCTACGACGTCTCCGAGCAGATCAAGGTCGCCGACTACTTCGTGCTCGTGACCGGCACCTCGCGCCCGCACGTGCGGGCGATCCACGACGAGATCCACGCGCGCCTCAAGGCGCTCGGCGAGCGGCACGCCCCGGCGGAGGGCGCCGAGCTCGGCTGGTGGGTGCTGCTCGACTACAGCGACGTGGTCGTGCACGTGCTGCAGCCCGAGGCCCGCGAGTACTACGCGCTGGACACGCTCTACGGCGAGTGCCCCGAGCTCGACTGGCGGGCCGTGCGCGTGCCCGAGCTGGCCGAGCAGCAGGCGAGCCAGGCCGTCTGAGCGCGCGATCCGGCGCACTCCACCAGGTCCGTGCTTCGATCCGGCGCGTGCGGAGCCTAGTCTCTCGCGCATGGTGACTTGGCTGGAGTGGGGCGACGAGGCTTTCGCCGCCGCGCGTGCACGCAACGTCCCGGTCCTGCTCTTCGTGCGCGCCCACTGGTGCCGCTGGTGCCGCGAGCTCGAGCACGCGGTGCTCGCCGACCCGCGCGTGGAGCGCCTGCTCGCCGAGCGCTTCGTGTGCATCGTCGCCGACAAGGACCGCCGCCCGGACATCGACGCGCGCTACTCGAAGGGCGGCTGGCCGACGCTGGCGTGGCTCGACGACTCGGGCGAGATGCTGGCCTCGGACACCTACCTCGAGGTGCCGGACCTCGTGCGCCGGGCGGAGGTGCTCTCCGACTACTACGCGCGGCACCGCGAGACGCTGCGGGCGCGCATCGCCGACTTCGAGCGCGAGAGCGCCCCCCCCGAGCCGCTGGCGCGCGGCGGGGAGCTGTCGCTCGCGATCGTGGACCACGTGGCGCGGGCGGTGCTCGAAACGGCGGATCCCGCCCAGGGTGGCTGGGGCCGAGACCACAAGTTCCCGCATCCCGAGGCGCTGGACTTCGCACTGCTGCGCTGGTCGCAGACCGGCGACGCCGAGATGCTCCAGCTCGTGGTGAAGACCCTGCGCGGCATGCAGGAGGGCCAGATCCACGACCGGATCGAAGGTGGGTTCTACCGCTACGCGACACGCGCCGACTGGAGCGCGCCGCACCACGAGAAGGTGCTGGACGCCAACGCGCAGGCGCTCCACGTGTACCTGGAGGCCTGGCAGGTGCTGGGCGACGAATCGTTCGCGCGGACGGCGCGCGGGATCATCGCCTTCCTGGAGGGGACGCTGCTCGACCCCGAGACGCGCGCGTTCCGTGGCAGCCAGGACGCCGATCCGGCCTACGCGAACCTGCGCACGATCGAGGAGCGCCGCACGCGCGGTGCGCCGGCCTGCGACGCCACGATCTACGCGAACCAGAACGCGATCGCCGTCAGCGCGCTCTTCAAGGCCGCCTCCGTGCTGGGCGAGCCGCGGCACGCCGAGCGCGCGCGTGGCGTGCTCGACTTCCTGCTCGCGGAGCTCTACGACCCGGCGCGCGGGATGTACCACTACTGGGACGGCGGCTACCACCTGCCGGGCCTGCTCGGCGACCAGGCCTACGTGCTGCGCGCGTTGTGCGACGCGGTGCAGCACTCCGGGCGCAACGCCGACCTCGCCGCAGCGCGGCGCATCGCCGACGCGGCGATCGAGCAGCTCCTGGCGCCCGGCGGCGGCTTCTACGACACGGCCTACGACCCATCCGCGCGCGGCGGGCTCAAGCGCCGCGACCGCTCGATCCTGGAGAACAGCGTGATGGCCGAGTCACTGCTGAGACTGTCGGCCCTGACGCGCGACCCGGACTATGCCGACACGGCGCGCGAGGCGCTGGCGAGCTTCGCCGCGGACTACAAGCGCCACGGGCACTTCACGGCGGGGTACGCGCGCGCGGTCGACCTCCTGTTCCACGAGCCGATCCGCGTCACCGTGGTCGGCGCGCCCGACGCGCCCGACGTGCGCGAGCTGGTGCGCGCGGCCTGGAAGCCGTACGTGGCGAGCCGCATCGTCCAGGTGCTCGACCCTGCGCGTGACGCGGAGCTGCTCCAGCGCTCGAACCTGCCCGCGTCGCGCCCCGGCGAGAAGGCGCGCGCCTATGTCGAGCGCGGCCGCGAGAGCTACGCCGAGACGGCCGAGCCGGCGCGCCTGGCGGCGCTCATGACGCGCGTCGAGCGCGGTGGCTGAGCGCGCCGCGGCGCAGGAGCGGGTGGCGGGCGTGGTTCCTCCGCGACCGGCGTTCGCCAGACAGCGCGCAGGCCTGGTCCTCGCGCTGATCGTCTTGGTCGCGCTCTGGATCCGTCTCCCCGGCCTCGATCGTCCGTTCGACCGCGAGTTCGGCGGGCACCAGAACGCCTTCTTCGCCATCGCCGCCGTGAACTACGCACGCGAGGGCCCGTGGCGCCACGCGGGCTATCCCTCGGTTCGCATCGAGGGCCCGGCGATCGTGACCGACGACGTGGTGCCCGCGCGCGACGACGACGCAGCCTCGGTCTACGTGAACCACCCGCCGACGGTTCCGCTGCTCGCCTACGCGTCGGCACGCACGCTCGGTCCCGACGGCTGGGGTGAGCGCTGGCGCGACGGACTCGCGCCCGCGGGGCTGGAGGCGCCGCTGCGCGCCCCGTTCCTCGTGCTGCACGTCCTCGGCCTGCTCGCGCTGTGGTGGGCCGTGCACCCGGCGATCGGCGCGCGCGCGGCGTTGCTCGCCGTGGCGTTCGCCGGGCTGGCCCCGGTCGGCGTGACGTACGGGCCGCTCGTCAACTACGAGAACGCGGCGCTGCCGTTCGTGCTCGTGTCGTTCGGCGCCTGGATCCGCCACGCCCGCGACGGATCACGTCGCATGCTGGGGCTCGCCGCGCTGGCGCTGGCGCTGGCGAGCTCGATCACCTGGGCGCCGCTGGCGTTCGCCGCGGCGATGCTCGCCGACGCTCTCTGCCGCGACCGACGGCTGGCGCTGCGCGCCGCACTGGTCCTCTGCCCTGCAGCCGCCCTGCCACTCGCCGGCCACGTGCTGCTCTCGCGCACGAGCGGCGCGCTGCGCAAGAACGTGCTCGAGCGCGTGCCAGAGGTCCTGGCGCCGATTCGCGAGTCGCCGGCCGTCGCCCTGGACTGGACGCGCTCGCTGGCGACGCAGGCCACGGAGTCGATCGGACTCGTGGCCTTGCTCTTGGCCTTGGCCGCCGCGCTGATCGCAGTGAGGCGTGGTCCCACCGAGGGCGCGGGCGAACCCGGCCGCGGGCGGCGGTTCGAGCTCGCGCCGCTCGTGCTCGGCGCCGCGCTGTACCTGCTCGCGTTCCACCGCCACACGCTCGAGCCGCAGCGCATGTTCCTCTTGGCGCTGGTTCCGGGGATCGCGGCGCTCGCGGCCCAGGCGGTCGACCTGGTGCGCGGTCACGGTCCTCGCCCGCGCAACGCGCTGGCGGCCGCGCTGATCCTGACCGTCGCGGCCGAATCGAGCTCCCAGTGGCGCGCGATCCGCCACGCGCTGCACGCCCCTGGCGTGTGCGACGGCCCGGACGGCGATCCGGCGCTCGGCGTCCCGCTGCCCGCGACGGCCGGAGCGATCCTCGCGCGCGCCACACCGCGCGGCGCGCTGGTCCTCGTGCCACGCGCCACGGGCCTGCATCTCGCCGCCGGATACTACGCGTGGCGCAACGTCGTGCTGGTCGACTCGCCGCGCGTCCTCGACTCGATCCGCGCCGCACACCCCTCGTCGCGCGTGATGCCCGTGTACGCGCTGCTCCCCGAACCCCTGATGAGCGCGGCGCCCGCGTTCGCGTCGAGATTCGAAGGCGAGCTCCCGGTCGGCGCCGCGCGCGGCGCATACGTGTCGGGCTGGCGAGCCTGGGGCCTGCCGTGATCCCAGGTGGCCGGCTGCGGATCGCAAGCCTCGGTGTCAGCCCACGCGCGGCCGGGGCTCGAGCGTGCAGCGGATGAGCTGTTCCGGTGATCGCAGGGCGCGAGCCTGCACGGCGTCAGCAGGAGTCAGCGGGCGCCGCCGAGCGGCACGCGACTTCGCGGATCCGGCTGCGCGGATCCGCCCTACACTGCAGGCCGCAGCCAGGCCCGGACGCGCTTCGAAGGACTCGCCATGCACGTGTGCGCACCCTTGCTCCTCGTCTCGCTCCTGGGCTTTGCGCCCCAGGACTCCGCGTCGATCGTGAAGCAGCGCGCCGCTGCGCTGCTCCATCCGCTCGGAGTCCAGGTCTCCGGCCGGGATCAACTGGCGCTCGGCACGTTGCTCGAGGCGCAGGATGCCTACCGCGCGGGCGACTGGCACCGCTGCCAAGCCCTGCTCGACGCGCTCTGGAAGCGCCACCCGGTCGGGGCGCCGGAGTGGGCCGCACGCCCGCCCGAGCTCGCGGGGACGAACTTCGGCAATCCAACCTGCTACTACGCGCTGCGCATGCTGACCGACTGCGTGCGCTGGCGGCGGGCGGAGGCAGCGTTGCCGACGACCAAGCGCCCGCGAGCACGCGAGGCCACGCTGAGCGTGGTCTTGGTCGGGCGATCGCAAGGAATCGAGCCCAGGTCGATGGCCGAGCTCGCGGCGGGAAGTGGAACGGCGGTGACGCACGAGCTCCACCCGCTGCTCCTGGAGCAGGAGCACCGCGTGATCCGCGAGTCCTTGTGGCTCTTCCTGGAGTACGTGCTCGCCTCCACCGACGGCCGACTGTCGGTCACCCCGCGCTTCGAATGGCTGCCCGAGCTCAGCGTCGAGGTCGAAGCCCGAGCGCAGCCCAGGCGCGTGGCAGGTCTCGCAGCGCACGCACTCGATGCGGTCTGGGCCGCGTTGCCGCCGGAACGGCTGCGCGAGAGCGATTGGTGGTGGGTCCTGTACCCCTCCCACGTTCCTGAGCGTCATCCCGAGTTCGCGACGACCGAGTTCATCACGGGCGGCATGACTTCAGGGCCCTTCGGTGGTCCCTGCTTCCTGATCGACGATCTGTGGCTCGTGCGCAAGCCGCCCCACTTGGGCCGCGGGCCGTACGGGGACGAGGAGCGGCGCGCTTACCTGCCGCAGTGGCTGCAGCACGAGTTCTTCCACCATCTCTTCGGCGCCTACCCGCAGTTCGGGTTGGAGGCGGAGAGTCATCAGTGGTTCGATCGTCAGAGCTGGCCGGAGGACTTCGCGGGTCGCTTCGAGGCCGACTACTACCAGGAGGCCCTGCACAAGCGCCTGCGCACACCCGCGGCCCAGCCACCGCTTCATCTGCGCCTGTGCTACGCGGGCGCACCGCTGTCGATCCTGCGCCGCCTCTCGGTGAGGTCGCTGGAGGGGGACTACGTGCGCGAGCCCGTCGAGAACGACTGGCACCGCGTCAAGTTGAAGCTCGCCACCGAGGATCGGTTCGAGTGGCGGAACACGGCCGGGGTGCGCTGGACGTTGACCCTCGACCGTGAGGCGTGGGTGCTGCGTGCGGGCCAGGACAATCCCTACCACGATCCCCGCAGCCCTCGACGCAATGACGTGCTGCTCGAGTTGCGACGCGACGCCCAGGGTGAGTTCGTCGCGGAGATCGAGGGCTTGCGCGTGGGCGGCGAGCTCTATCGTCGGACCCGCGCGCGCCGGTGAGGCACGCCCGCGGGAGGTCTCTGCCCCCTGAGGCGCGGCGTGCTCTGCGCGTGCGGCCGTCAGGTCCTCCGCATGGCCTCCGTGGGCCGCATCGCCGCCGCGCGCAGCGCCGGCCACGTCCCGCCCACCAGCCCCAGGATGAGCGCGAAGACCGCCGCGGTCACCAGCACCTCGGGCGTCACGCGGAAGGCGAACGCGACCTCGGTGAACGTCTGGAAGTTCATCGCGCCCGTGTCGACGCCGTTCAACGGCAACGCCAGGAGGATGCCGACCGCGCCGCCCGCGATGCCCAGCACGAAGGCCTCGAACAGGAACGACAGGAAGATCGCGTGCGGGCGGTAGCCCAGCGCGAGCAAGATCCCGATCTCGTAGGTGCGCGAGGCCAGCGCCGCGAGCATCGTGTTCGTCGCGGTGAACACCGCCGCAGTGCCCATCACGACGGCCAGGAAGAAGCCCAGGCCGCGCAGCACGAAGGACAGGGCCGCCGTCTGAGAGGTCAGGTACTCGCGCTCGGTGAGCACCTTGCTCGGCACCTGCGGGTCGGCGTCCAGGCGCTCCTTGAGGCCCGCGAGATCGGTGCCGGGCTGCAGGATGGCCACGACGCGGTTCAGCACGGGCCGCTCCAAGGCCTCGGCGATCCGGTCGCGATCGCCCCAGATCTCCGAGGCGAAGGGGCCGTCGTGGTCGAAGATCCCGACCACCTTGAAGGGCGTGGTGTTCAGCGTGAGGGTCTCGCCCACGCGGCAGTCGCGGATGCGCTCCACGAGCTTGCGGCCCACGATCACCTCGTCCACGCCCTGCGCCAGGCGCCGGCCTTCCACGACGCGCACGGTTGCGCCGTAGATGTCGAAGCTGCGCGGCGTCACGCCGCGGATGGGGACGTTCGTCTCGCCGCCGTCGCGCTTGAAGCGCCGCACGGCCAGGTACATCTCGGCCGCGACGAGCGGCGTGCCGTCCGCGAGCGTCGCGGCTTCCTGCAGGGACTTGACCAGGATCTGCGAGCGCTCCAGCGAGAACACGCTGTCGCCCTCGTTGGTCGCGCCCTGGCGCAGGAAGACGATCACGTCGTCGCGCCCGCTCTCCGTGAACAGCGTCTGGAAGCCCTGCTGCAGGGCCAGCACGCCGGCCAGCACGGCGACGGTCGCGCCGATCCCGAACACGGTGAGCAGCGTCGCCGACCAGCGCACGGCCAAGCTCCGCAGGTTGTAGGAGAGGGGCACGAGGGCCACGCGGTCACCTCACCGCCCGCAGGGCGTCGATCACGGTCATGGCCCGCGCACGCACCGCCGGCGCGATCCCAGCCAGCACGCCGATCAGGGCGGTGGCGCCCGCGGCCTCCAGCAGCGTGCCGCGCGTGACCTGGTAGCCCGGGAACATCGAGCCGATCGCGGCGGCGATCCCGGGCGCCGAGGCCGTCGCGAGGATCATCCCGAGCAGCCCGCCGCAGCCCGCCAGCACGAGCGCCTGCAGGAACAGGACGCCGGACACCGATCCGTCCGTGAACCCCAGCGCCTTGAGCACGCCGATGTCGCGCGTCTGTTCGCGCGCCGACATGAGCATCGTGTTCAGGGTCGCGAGCAGGATCGCCAGCATGACCCCGCCGCCGATCGACGAGACCAGCAGCGGCACGTTGCCGACCATCGACACGAACTGTGCCTGGAACTCCGACTCCGACGTGGCCTGCACCGCCTGTGGCCCGTTCTCGTAGAGCGCGTCGACCTCGCTCATGACCTCGACCGGGTCGAAGCCGGGCGCAACCTTCAGCACGAAGATCCCCACGCCGCCCGGCCCCGAGGCGAAGCCCGACTCGAGCGACTTCTCCAGGTACTCGTAGTGGAAGAACAGCGTGTTCTGGTCGACCGACTTCCTCTTGGACTCGTACAGCCCCGCCACGGTGAAGTCCCAGGCGCTGCCGTCCGCCGTGGGATAGAGCGCGCCGATGATCGGCATCGTGTCCCCCACCCGAATGCCGTACTTCGCGGCGGTGTCGACGCCTAGCAGGCAGGCCTTGCGGTTCGCGAGGAAGTCGGCCTTGGAACCCTCGACCACCTGGATCTCGGGGTAGACGTCGAAGAGCTCCTCGGGGTCGGTGGCAAACTGCGCGAAGAAGTTGGCCGGGTCCTGGTAGTAGCCGCCGAACCAGTTCCAGCGCGCCAGCGCCTCGACCCCCTCGACCAGCGCCAGGCGCGGGCCATAGGACTGCGGGAGCTGCACGAACAGGCTGACCTTCGACTGCACGATGATGCGGTTGGCGGCCGCGTCCGCCACGCCCGCGTTGAGCGCCACGACCAGCGAGCGCAACACGCACAGGAGGAAGATCGCGACCGACAGCGACAGCACCGTCAGCACGAAGCGCAGCTTGTGCTTGCCCAGGTTCTTCGTGACGAGCGCCAGCGGGATCACGGCCGGACGGCCTCCAAGGGCTCGATGCGCCCCAGCGTCCCGCCCTTCTCCATGTGGACGATCGCGCGCGCCTTCTGGGCCGCCTCGGGATCGTGCGTGACCATCAGGATCGTCTTGTCGAAGTCGCGGTTCAGGCGCTGCAGGAGCCCCAGCACGTCGTCCGCGGACTTGCGGTCGAGGTCGCCCGTCGGCTCGTCGGCCAGGATCAGGCGTGGATCGGTCACCAGCGCGCGCGCGATCGCCACGCGCTGCTCCTGTCCGCCGGAGAGCTGCGACGGCCGGTGCCCGCGGCGGTCGTCGAGGCCCACGAGCTCCAGCGCGAGCCGCGCGTGCTCGTGCCGCTCCCGGCGCGAGAGCGGCGTCAGGAGCAAGGGCAGCTCCACGTTCTCCTGCGCGGTGAGCACGGGGATCAAGTTGAAGCCCTGGAAGACAAAGCCGACTTTCTCCGCGCGCCAGGCGGCCAGCTCGGGTCCGTCCATGCGGGCGATGTCCTCGTCCTCGATCCAGATCTGGCCCTCGTCGGCGTGGTCGAGGCCGCCGATCAGGTTCAGGAGCGTCGTCTTCCCCGACCCCGAGGGCCCCATGAGCGCATAGAAGCCGCCCTGCTCCATCTCGAGGTCGAGCCGGTCGAGCACGACCAGCGCTTCGCCGCCGCGGGTGTAGGACTTCGTGACGCCGCGCAGGCGGATCATCGGGTTCGCGCCCATGGCCCAGGAGCCGCTCAGGACCCCGCGCCCGCGACGCGCACGCGCTGACCGTCGGCCAGGCTGGCCGCGGGCTTGCGCACGATCTCCTCGCCAGCCGCGAGCCCGGCGAGGACCGCGACGCGGCCCGCGCGCTCCAGCCCCAGTTCGACGTCGCGCCGGCGTACGACGCCGGACTCGTGGAGCCAGACGTAGGACTTCCCGTCCGCGCGCGCCACGCAATCGAGGGGGACGAGGATGCGCGCCTCGGGGGGCAGGGCCGGGCTCGCGCTCCCACCGTCCGCGGCACTCGCTCCCGATGCCCCCGGCGCCGGCGGCGCGAACACGACGCGCACGCCCATCTCGGGTCGCAGCTCCTGGTCGCGCTCCAGGAACGCGACGCGCACCTCGACGGTGGCCTTCGTGCGGTTGGCCGTCGGCCAGATGCGGTCCACGCGGCCGGGGTAGGCCTTCGAGGGCGCGGCGTCGAGGTAGATCCGGGCCTCGGCCCCCAGCGCGACCGAGGCCAGGGAGGTCTCGGGCACCTCGGCCTGCACCTCGAGCGTCGCGAAATCGACCATGGTCACGACCGAGCCGCGGGCGTTCGAGCCCCCCTGCGAGTTGGGGCTGACGACCTCGCCGACCTCGGCGTCCTTGAGGACGACCACGCCGTCGAAGGGCGCGCGCACCGCGGTCTTGTCGAGCGTGGCGGCCGCCAGCTCGCGCGCGGCGACGGCCGCCGCCACGCGCGCGCGCGCCTCGGCCACGCCCAGCTCGGCCGCGGCCAGGCGCGCTTCGCCCTGCAACAAGCTGCGCTGGGACGCCTCCAGGCGCGCCGTGGCGCCCTGGAGCAACGCTTGGGCCTCGAGCAGGTCCCGTTGGGCACGGTCCCGGCGGTCCACGGTGTCGACGCCGCTCTCCAGGAGCTTCACCGCGCGATCGAACGTGAGCTGCGCCAGGGCCTGGGAGGCTTCGGCGGAGGCCAGGTCGGCGCGCGCCGCTGCGACGTACGCACGCAGGGTGTCGAGCTCGCTGCGAGCCGCCTCCACGTTGGCCGCCGCGACCTCCACGCCGCGCTCGAAGACAGCCACGTCGGCCTCGGCGCGTCGCAGCGCGGCGGCGTACTCCTCGGAGTACAGGCGCGCCACGACCTCACCACGCTTGACGACCGAGCCCTCGGTCACGTTGAGCTCGACGATGCGCCCCGGAGTGTCGGCCGAGAGCGCCGCGCGCGTGCGGGCCACGATGTACCCGTTGGCCGAGGCGCCCGTCGCGGCCGCCACGGCCGAGGGATCGCGCGCGACGACGCGCTCGACCTCGACCTCCGCGAGTGCGAGCTGCGCCAGTTCTTCGCGCTTCCACACCGCCAGGAGCAGCAGCACGCCGCCCAGGACGGCCCACTTCATCCAGCGCGGGCGGGTGCGCCGCCGTGCGCGCGAGCCTGGGCCGCGCTCGATCCGCAGATCGTCCAATCGTGTATCCGCCACGCGCCGCCTCCTCCTCCCGGCGTTCGAAGGCGGAACAGTCTAGCGACGCCGCGCGCGGTTCCCGCGTTCGAACCGCGAGGTCCAGGATCTGTGGACTTCGTCCGCGCCGCCCCGGGCCTCGAGGCAATGGGCGGCGTGGAGCAGACGGGCTGCGCTCGCGGCCGGCAACCCTCCCGGAGCCGATGCCGCGCTCGCCGCCCGATCGGCCCGAGGTGGAGAGAGCCTCCGAAAGCGCCGTGGCCGAGGGTCCCGGCGCCCTCCCTCTCCGTGGGGCCGCGAGCGCCCGGCTCGTTCAGGAACCGAAACCGGAGAACAGCGGCAAGATCGTGTCCTCGAGCCGCCGGTAGATCTGCGCCGTGGCGCGCACGTCGCGCAGGCAGTACTCGCCGATCTCGTCGATGCGCCCCTCGCGGTAGACCCGGCCGACCTGCGACCCGTCGATCGAGCCCTTGGGGCTCTCGACGTCGAAGCGGCGGCACCAGTACTCGAGGTTGTAGAGATCGCGCGTCGCGCCCTGGAACGTCAGGACCTCCTGGAGGTCGCAGTGGTCCGCGATCGTGTAGCGCGGACCCACGAGCTGGCGCGAGGGCCGCACGCCGTGCTGCGCGGAACGGATCGTCAGGTTGGGGCCGTCGTAGCCGCGGCCGTTGAAGCTGACGAGCCGCGGCAGGCGCCCGCTCCGCGGGCCGACCGTCTCCCAGAACTTGGCCAGCAGCGACTGCTCGTCGCCCCGGAAGATCTTCGAGCCGGGGACCTTGTCCCACTCGCGCATCTCGTGGGCCTCGCCCTCGACCAGCGCCAGGCCGCGGTCTTCGTGCACGTTCCACAGGCCGATCACGATGACCCGGCCCAGGCCCGGATAGAGCGCGGTGCGCTCGGCGACGGCCTCGCGGTCCTTCTCGCTCTTGGCGCGGTTCAGGAGGTACCCGCGCGTCGACTCGTCGACCTCCTCCCAGAGGTAGCCCGCGACCTCGATGTCGAACGCGAACGTCGGTGTGCCCGCCATGGTCGGCGGGAGTGTAGCGCTCAGCGGACGCGCGAGCGCGCGGGCGCCGGCCGGCGCGCGCCGGCCGCCAGCGCGGCCAATGCCAGGAGCACCGGCAGGAACGCCGCGAAGCCGTCGAAGGGATCGCGCGGCAGCGCGGCCGGCGCGACCTGGCAGCCCCCGCCACCCGAGGACGGAGCCTTGAACGTGAACGCGGCGGGCTCGACGGCGGCCTGCTCGCTGAGCGCGAGCCGCACGAGCACGCTGCGCGCGCCCGCGGCCATGGCCGGAGTCACGACCTGCAGCGTGCCGGAGTCGACGAACAGGACCTCCACCGCCGCGGTTCCACCCAGTCCGGTCAGCGGATCGGCGCCGAACACGACCGCGACGTCGGGCGTGAAGTTCGCGCCCGTGATCGTCACGAGATCGCCGCCCGCGGTGGTCCCCGACGCGGGCAGGACCTCGTCGAGGAGCGGGTCGGGGTCGGGCTGGAACGCGAAGGCCGCGCTGGCCGTGCCCCCCGTCGGCGTCTCGACCTCCAGGACGTAGGGCCCGCCGGGCAGCGCGGCCGCGGTCGTGAACTCGAGCAACGTGGCGCTCGCGATCGTCACGCCGCCCTGGAGCGCGCCGTCGATGCGCACGGTGGTCCCGGGGATGAAGTCCGCGCCGCGCACGCGCACGCGCGTGCCGCCGCCGGCCCAGCCGGCGGGCGGGAACACGCTGTCGATGGCGGGCAGCGCGGCGAAGGTGAAGGCGGCTCCAGCGCGACCCTCGACGCCACTCGGGTCCTGCACGACGACGTCCCACTCGCCGGACGTGGACGCGCGCGTCACCAACGTGATCGTCGCGTCGCCGACGACCGTGCAGCCCCCCAGGTCGCCGTCGGCGTAGATGTGGTTCGCCAGCACGACGCGCGCGCCGGGGCGGAATCCCGCACCTGTGATCGTGAGCGCGGTCCCGCCCGCGATGGTGGCCACCGCCGGCGACGAGCCCAGCACGAGCGGCTCGGGCGGGACGACCTCGATCGCCGCGTGGAGCACGCTGCGGTCGCCGCCGGCGCTCGTCGCCAGGAGATCCACATGGCCGTCGGGCTCCCCGGGCGGCGCGCTGACTTGGAACGTGACGACCGTGTTGTTCCAGGAGAGCACCTGGATCGCGAAGTCCGGATCGCTGGCCGCGAGCGCGGAGCCCGGCGCGAGCCCCGAACCATGCAGCGAGTGGATGCTGGGCGCTCCGGGCACGACCCGCAGCGGCAGCTCGTCGAAGTTGCGTCCCAGCGCGAAGGCCGTGTCGGCCGCGACGCCCGCGCTCCCGTCACCCACGCTGGTACTGGTGGCGCCGTCGACCACCGCGCTGGCGATGGCCGTGGACTGGAAGTTCGTCACGACCGTGTGACCCGCGCCCAGGTTCGCGGCGCCGACCGGCTGATCCAGCGGGCTGGCCCACACCGTGTAGGCGCCGGCCTCGAGGCCCGCGAGCGCGTAGTTCCCGGCCGCGTTCGAGAGCGCGCCGGCGACGCAACGGCCGGCCGCGTCGAGGGCCACCACGTTGGCGCCCGCGACGGCCGACCCGTCCGATGCACGGGTCACGCGCCCGGTGATCGTCGAGAAGCTTCCGGCCGGGTACGCCTGGCGCAGCCCGCGCTCGTCGTCGCCCGCGAGGCTCCTGTGGAGCACGACGTTCGGATCGACGTAGGGGTACATCGTCGCGCCCGCCCAACCCGAGTGGTCGAGCCCCAGCAGGTGGCCGAGTTCGTGCGCGGCCACGTCCTGCACGTCGAAGGCGTGCGGCGCGGCCGAGGCCGTGAAGGTGAAGTCGGCGCCGTTGAACAGCACGTCGGCGTCCGTGATCACCCCGTTCGAGAGGAACCACACGGGCGTCACGGCCACGATCCCCGAGCCGTTCGGGAAGTAGCCCGAGGCGTTCGTCTCGTCGAACAGGACCAGGTGGATGTCGTCCGACTCCCAGTCCGTGCGCGCGCGCGCCGCCGGGCTCGTGTTCTCGACCAGCGCCGCAGTCGTGCCCGTGGCCTCGTTCCAGGCGCGGATCGCGAGCTGGATCGCGGGCAGGTGTGAGCCGTCGGGCAGGTCGTCCGAGCCCGTCGCTTGGACCACGATCGACACCGTGGCCGGCGCCGACCAGCGCAGCGGGTTGCCGTTCGTGGGGTGGATCAACCGCACGTGCGCGGCGGCCGCCGCGGAAAGGAGCGTGGTGGCGACGAGCGCGACCGCGAGGCGCGCGCGGCTCATCGGCGCGCCTCCGTCCCGCGCGCGGCGACACCGGCGGCGATCTCCGCCAGCCCCGCGACGTAGTCGACGCCCGGGCCGTCCGGGACCGCGGTCGCGGCCGCGCTCGCGAAACGCAGGCCGGCCGAGCTGCCGACGAGCCGCTTCGCGCCGTCCGGGAGCGTCAGGACGCGCAGCGCTCCCTGGGCCAGCCCGACGGGCATGCGCAGGCCCTGCGCGCTCTCGCGCGACAGGAACAGGAGCACGTCCTCGCCGGGCGCGAGGCTCGGCATCCCGGCGATCGCGAGCCCGCGACCGTCGGGCAGGACCCCGCCGGGGAAGCGCACGACGCGCACCGCGCAGGCGCCGCCGACGTGGACGGCCTGCTCGAGGATCGTGTACTCGGTCTCGATGCGCCCAGCGAAGGGCTCCAGGACGCGCGCCTGGACGACGCGCCCCTCGAAGGCCGTGTCGGCGCGCTCGGCCAAGTCGGAGAGCCCCAGGCGCAGGACGGTGCCCGCGCGCACCTCGTGGGTGCGCAGCGCGCAGAGGGCCGCGCAGACGGCCGCGGCGAGGGCGGCCCCGTGGATCGGTCGCATGGTGCTCGAGGGGGAGTCTCGGGGGGACGAGCGCGCCGGGGTGCGCGCCGCACGCTGCGGTTCGACCCGCGCCGGCGACGGCCTTGAGCCGCGCCGAGCCGGACGGAAGCCTGAGCCACCCCTCATCGGCCACGCGCGGCGCGGCACGAGCGGGGCGGCGAGGGCCGGATCGAACGCGAAAAAAGCGCTTCCCCGGGCCGGAATCCGGCTCGCCAGGGGACCCGGGGATAGCCTTCGACTGTCCCCGAGCCCCTTCCCCAGCCTCCCCATGAGCGCCGAACACCTCGTGCGCGCGCTGTGCGCGCGTCATGGTCTGCCCGACGAAGCGGGCACCCCCTTCCTTCCGCTCGTGAGGAAGGCCCTCCTCGCGACCGACACGACGCGGGAGCGCATCCTGAGGCTCGTCGACGAGGCCCTCGCCGACCGGGCGGACGCGGTTGCGAACGGCACGCGCGACGCGGCGGGCGACGACCGGGTGCTCATGGCGGTGGCACGGGTCCTCCACCCCTGGACGCCGTCGGAGGGCATCCTGGATCTGGGATCGACCCTCGATCGCCACCACGGCGAGGGCGCCTGAGCCGGAAGCTGACCCCCTTCGCTGGACCTACGCCAGGGATTGGGGGTTCGAAGGCGCCTGCATACAGCGGGCAGTGGCAGGCCCAGCGAAGGGGGTCAGCTCCCTGTGCGGACCGTGAGCGCGTGCTTGGCGGTGCCCTCCAGGTCGAACACCTGCCGCAAGGCGACCTTGCCCTGTGGCCCCTGGACCTCGCGCGTCGAGGAGAGCACCGAGCGCACGTCAGCCTCGAAGCTGTAGCCCGCCAGGCGGCCGGCCTGCATGTCCCAGAGGACGCGGCCCTCGTAGTCGAGCTCGAGCTCGACCGCGCGCGTCTCGCCGGAGTCGGTCTCGGCCTCGGCCCGGGAGGTGAGGTCGGCTTCGAGTTCGAAGACGCCGAGCTGGCGCCCGTCCTCCTCGCGGACGCCGCGCCAGGTGGCCTTGGCCTTGCCGGCCAGGTTCTCGGAGAGCTCCTCGTTGATCTCCTTGCCGACGCGCTCGACGGGCTCGCCGTCCGCCAGCCAGTGGAGATCGCCCAAGGGGTACTGGACGCGCTCGAACACGGCCGCTTCGAGCGCGAAGGTGGCCCCCACCTCGCGGGGACCGTCCTCGAGCAGCACGATCCACTCGAGGTCCCCGGCCAGGCCCTCGAGCAGGCTCGCGTCGGGCCGCTCGGCGCCCTCCGCCACGACGAAGGTCGGCGCGTACTCCTCCTCGCCCGCGTCCCACGTGAAGCGCACCGTGTGGCCCTCGAGCGGTGTCGTGCGCTCACGCGCGCTCTCCCGCTCGACGGCGTCGCCGTCCTTGGGCTTGGCCACGACGATCTCCGAGGAGCGGTTCTTGAACTCGCGGTACTCGCGCTCGAACCGCGTGGCACGGCCCGCCGCGACGGCCGTGATCGTGTCGGCGACCTCGTACTCCTTGTCGTCCGTGACCCGCAGACGGACCTCGCCCTGGGCCTCCGTCGGCAGCTCTTCGCCGTCGACGTACATCCGCACGGGCTTCGAATCGAGGCGCGTCGTGCTGGTCAAGGTCCGCACGAGCGTCGTGCCGGCCTCGACGCGGTACGCAGGGAAGTCACGCGGCGCCGGGGCGCTGACCGCGGGCGGCAGGAGCAGGAGGGCGGCCAGGGCGCGGGCGAACATCTCAGGTCTTCTTCTTCTTCTCGGCCATCTTGATCAGCAGGGGCTCGGAGGTCCCATCGGGCCTCACCACGACCTCGGCCTCGGCCCGGCCGAGCTTCTCGTGCCACAGCTTGGCCTTGTACGAGCCAGGCTTCAGTCCGGAGATCGAGAACGTGCCGTCCTGCGCCGTGACCGCGTGGTACGGGGTGTCCGTGACGAACACGATCATGCTCATCCAGGGGTGATAGTCGCAGCCGATCGTCACGCGGTCCGGCTTCTGGAAGACGACCTCCTCCTTGCCGCCGGGCGTCATGACCCAGTTGAACGAGTCGTTCTTCAGCGAGCTGGCGCGCACGTTGTGCGTGACCGTGTCGCTGTTCAGGAAGCGCACCTTGGATCCGGCGTGCAGCACCGCCACGTGCGGCTCGAACACGCAGCGCTTCTGGTCGACGACCAGCGGCTCTTTCGCCGGCTCGGCGCGCACGCCCTCGACCTCGATCGTGACCACGACGTTGGCGATGTGGCCCTTGGCGTCGATCACGAGCGTCGGATCCTTGAGGTCCACGGGGCCACCGTCCGGGCAGCAACCCTTGGTCTGCTCGCTCGTGCCCGGCAGGACCTTCGCGAGCGGAGGCGTCCCCTCGTAGACCACGCGGCCCGTGAGCTGTGGCGCGGGGAGGTGGGGTGCGGGCGCGTCTGCGCGCGTCGGGTCGGCGCCGAGGCGCGCGGCGGGCAGCGCGAGCAGGGACAGTGCGGCGAGGGCCAGGGTCGGGATCGTCATGGGACGCAGAATACCGCGCGGCGCCGGCCGGCCGGGACTGCCGCCCGGCCCGGGCGGCTCGGCGCCCTCCCGGAGCGCCGCGCGCAGCCCGCTCGAACGCCGCGACGCCCCTGTATTGCGGTCCTGCGGGCCCATCCCTACACTCCGCCGCCCTTTGGTGCCCCGGTGGCGGAATTGGCAGACGCGCAGGCTTGAGGTGCCTGTGGGCTAATCACCCTTGCTGGTTCGACCCCAGTCCGGGGCACCACTCTTCCCTGCCACTGGCCGACGGCCGCGACAGCGTGGGCTGGGGACTCATTCGGAGAGCGGCGCGAGCACGCGCACGGACAGCTCGACGTTGCGCGGGTTGAGCGCCAGGATCGCCAGCGCGGCCGTGACCTGCTCGGCGTAGGTCAGGTTGCGCTCCTCCTTCGCGACGAGCGCAGGCACCTGCTCCGCGCCGAGCCGCGCGGAGATGCGCTCGATCTCCTCTTCCTCGAGCCGGTCGAGGCGCTCCTGGTCCTCGGGGCCCAGCGGCGGCCGCTGGCCGGCGAACTGCTCGCGCAAGAGCTTGGCGCGCACGCGCTGCCGCTCGGCGTTCCAGTCCATCCGGTCCGAGAGCTGGGCCGCCGCGCGCTGGCGCGCCGAGGCGCGCAGGATCGGCGCGATGGAGCGTGGGTTGGCCCACACGAACACGTTGCCGTTCTGGATCGAGCTGCGCACGAGCGCCTGGAACGTCGGCTCCTCGGCGAGGCGCGGGTAGCGCTCGCCTCCCTGCGTGCTGGTCTTCAGGATGTGCCCCAGCATCCGGAAGCTGTTCGAGACGATCGTGAGCTCGTTCGCGTTGCAGGTCGCGATCATGCCCGTGCCCGGGATGGCCGGCGACCAGAACTCACGGATCTCGAAGCCCGACTCCATGTTGTTGAAGTAGCCCGGCTCGCCGGGCTTGCGGCCCTGGAGGCCGAACAGCGAGCCCTTCGTGCCGATCGTGTCGCGCAGGTCGACGATCTTCGCGACGTCCTTGGACCACAGCACGACGGCCCAGGCCGGGACCGGCTCGTGCGGCTTCTGGGGCGGCCCCTCGGGGTCGACCGGGTAGTCGTTGGGGCGGACGATGAGCGCGACGCGATCCTTGAAGCTGGCGTCGAGGTGCGCGATCAGCGCGTCGAGCGTCGGGAACTTGCCCGTGTTGCGGAAGGTGTCCTCGATCAGCGAGACGGTGGCTTTCTCAGCCGAATCCCGCGCCAGCTTGAGCAGGTCCGCGATGCCGGCGTGCAGGTAGACGAAGAGCCCCGTGTCGGAGGGCGCCATCGCGGCCGCGGTGTTGACCAGGTCTTCGCGCGAGAACCCGCGGGCGCGGTACACGCGCTGCATCTCGGGGGTGAGACGTTCGGTGTTCAGGTCGCTGAACAGGTCGAGCGACGCGCCCTCGCCGACCTGGACCACGCCCGCGGCGGTCTTGAGCGATCCGAGCTGGAACAGGCGCCCGGCGAAGGCCGGCAGGAAGTCCTGCGAGCGCGTGTCGGGCCAGGGTGCGGAGAGGCCCAGCGCCGCGACGAGCTTGGGGACGTCGACCACGAGCTCCAGCTCGTCGCGCGCGCTCTCGCGTGCGGGCGCGCGCTGCACGCGGTCGAAGTACAGTGCGCTCTGGTAGACGGAGTCGGCGTAGGCGCGCGTCTCGAGCTCGCGGGCGGTCTTCACCAGCTCGGGCTTGGTCGCCACGACGACCACGTCGCGGATGCGCGTCACGAACAGCTTGCGCGCGAGTCCGCCGCCCTCGACCGACGCGATGTCGCCGTCGACGACCACCTTGAGGCCGCGCTGCTCGAGCCCGAACCAGCCGGCGCGAAACAACGCCGAGGCGGCCAGCTTGCCCATCCAGTTGGCGCGGCCATACGCGGCCCAATCCGCGTGCTCCAGCCCGCGCCCCTGGAAGTAGCCGGCGAGCGCCAGGTCGCGCCCGCCGAACAGGTCCTGCGGCTCCATGCCGAGCGGCAGCTCGGCTGCCGCGCGGCGCAGCTCGGCGAGGGTCTTCTCGATCCCGTGCTCGCTGTCGAGCGCGGCGTACTCGGGGCTCGCGATCCAGGCCTGCCACCCGGGGTTCTTGTCGAGACGGTCCTGGAGCGCGAGGCGCGGGAAGCCGTCGATGGCCCGGCCCAGGTCAGCACGCGCCGCGAAGAAGTCCACGTCGCGCGGCGCCAGAGCGGCCACGTCGACCTCGAGGTCGCTCTCCAGCGGGTTGAAGAACAGCGTGCTGAACGCGAAGTAGCCCGCGAAGCCGGCGACGGCGAGCCCGATCAAGGAGTAGCGCAGCAGGCGGGACTTCAGGCTCATCGGGTGCGGTGGGGTCGTTCGACCGGGTGGTTCGACCGGGAGTTGCGTGCAGGAGGTGCGGCGCGGCGCGCGGAGCACGCGGGCCCGGGCCGATACCCTACGGTCGCCCGCGGGTCGCGACCACGCGCCCGGCGGCCGCCAGGAGGCGCGGACTCGGGCAGGCCGAGCGGCTTCCGACGCGTGCCGAGGCCGGATCTTCCTGGCTCCCTTGAACTGCGCTGGATGGCCCGGAGAATCCTGGCAATGCGCACGAACTCCCGGGTCGGTTCCATCGCGCTCTCGACCACGATCGCGCTCGACACACGCGCCAAGGACCTGATCGCGGCGGGTCGCGACGTGGTGAACATGTCGGTCGGCGAGCCGGACTTCCCGGCGCCCATGGCGGCGCAGGACGCGGCCGTCGCCGCCGTGCGCGCGGGTCGGGTGCGCTACACGGCGGCCGAGGGCACGACCTCGTTGCGCAAGGCGATCGCCGAGCACGTGAGCCAGACGCGCGGCGTGGCCTACGCACCGGCCGAGATCACCGTCTGCCACAGCGCGAAGCACGCGCTCTCGGGGGCCATCCTGGCGCTCGTCGAGCCGGGCGACGAGGTCGTGTGTCTGCTGCCCGCCTGGGTCAGCTACGTCGAGATCCTGCGCTACTCGGGCGCGCGGCCGGTCGAGATCCCCTCGCGGCGCGACCTGGGCCCCGACCTGGCCGCGATCGAGCGCGCGATCGGCCCGCGGACGCGCGGGATCCTGCTCAACTCGCCCAACAACCCCTCGGGCTACGTGATGAGCGAGTCCGAGGTCCGCGCGATCGCCGCGCTCGCCGAGCGCCACGACCTGTGGATCGTGACCGACGAGATCTACCGCCGCCTCGTGTACGGCGGCGCGCCGAACTTCAGCCCGGCCTCGATCTCTCCGGCCGTCCGGGCGCGGACCGTGATCGTCGACGGCGCCAGCAAGGCGTTCGCGATGACCGGCTATCGGATCGGCTACGTGGCGGCGCCCGAGGAGCTGGCGGCCGCGGTCGGGCGGCTCCACAGCCAGCTCACGGGCTGCCCGAACGCGGTCTCGCAGGCCGCGTTCGAAGCCTGCCTCAAGGTCGAGCCGCCGGAGGTCCAGCGCATGTGCGAGGAGTTCCAGCGCCGGCGCGACGTGCTCGTCGCGGGCCTGCGCTCCTTGGGGCTCCCCTGCGAGTTGCCGCGCGGGGCCTTCTACGCCTTCCCCGACGTCGCGCGCTTCCTCGACGCGCGCGGCTCGGCCGGCTTCTGCGAGGACCTGCTCGAGGAGGTCGGGCTGGCCCTCGTGCCGGGGTCGGCCTTCGGAGTCGACGCGCACGTGCGCCTGTCCTACGCGACGTCGATCGCGACGATCGAGCAGGCGCTGGAGCGCCTGGGCCGTTTCCTCGCGAAGCGCAACCCGCGCGCTCCGGCCGGAACGGCGCGCTGAGGGTCGCGGGTCGGACGACGGGTTCTGCGCAGCGCGTGCGCGTCCCGCGGTCGGTGCGCGCGTCGCGCGTCCGGCGCGGGTCCGGCACGCGTCTGACGCGCAGGGCGCGGTCGGCGCGGCTGGGGGGGCGAGAGGCGGACGGCCCGCGCCGATCCCCACGTCCGCGGCGGCGTTCCCGCCCGCCGCCGCGAGCTCTCTGGCGCGGGCCGTCCGCTCCCACGACGGCGCCGGGCCGGCTCGGTCGCAGCCCGGCCGGCTTTTTCCTGCTGGAGCCTGGGCCCAGGCCCCGGGACCGCACGGCCACAGACGTCCCGATCCGGGCGGATCCACGCGCGGGGAACGCGCGCTGCGTGCTAGAACCTTCGGCCCTCGCGAGACGTCCCATCCAAGCCCCTGACTGCCCATGGCCTCCAAGACGAACGCTTCTGGATCCAAGCGCGCCCCCCTGGGGACCGCCGCACCCCGCGCGACGAAGATCGGGCGCGGCCGCACCGACGCGGCGGCGACGCCGCTCTCGATCCGCACCCAGGGCGTGACGATCCCGGCCGCGCTCGGGGAGCACCTGCATGCGAAGCTCGGCGCGCGGCTGGGCAAGTTCGCGCAGCACGTCGAGCGCGTGACCGTGCGCTTCGAGGACATCAACGGCCCGCGCGGCGGCATCGACACGGAGTGCCGCGTCAAGGTCGCGCTCGTGGCGCGGCCCAGCCTGGTCGTGAGCGCCCGGGAGCGCGACGCCCGCCGCGCGTTCGACGCGGTCTGCGACAGCCTCACGCGGGCCGTGCGACGCGAGCTCGAGCGCGCCGGCTTCGCGGACGGCCGCGGCTCCAAGGGTCAGCGCGGTGCGCCCGCGCGAGCGCTGGATCTGCCTGCGCCCGAGGCGGAAGCGGGCGCGGAGTCGGCCGGCCCGAAGCGCCCCTCGCGGATCTCGACGCGCAAGAGCCCGGACGGCCTGCGCTCGGGCATCGGCTTCGCGCGGCGCGCGCAGGCCCGCGCCACGGCGCCGAAGTCGAAGGCCCGGGCGGCGGCGGCTCGGGGCCGCGGGACGCGCTGAAGCGCCGGGCGCGCACGGCGCGCACCGCGCTCGCGTGGCGTGCTGGTCGCGGCGAGCGCGGCGGGCCGGCGCGCTCAGCCGGCGCGCGGACGGTAGGCGTTCACGGCCGGCGCCAGCTCGGCCTCCGCGATCTCGGCCACCTTGGGCAAGGCGTCGGCCGGCGCGTCGGCGAACACGTAGAACTTCCACAGGTTGCGGTAGCCGGCCTCGAGGTCGGCGAGCCGCGGCACGCGCGCCTGGAACTGCGCCAGCGGCGCCACGCCTGGGACGCCCGGCCAGCGCACGTGCATGCGCGCCTCCTTGAGCTGCATCGCGCGCGCCGGGCAGTACACGATCACGTCGACCTCGCGCCCGGTCGCGAAGCGCGCCGTGTCGGCGATGCGCGCCTCGAGCTCCTGACGCGCCGCGGCGCCGCCGGGCGCGAAGAAGCGACCCACGAGCGATTCCTGGTGCGCGGCGTTCTCGTAGGCCGGGAACACGCAGGCGCGCTTGGGCAGACGGCGCTCGCGGAAGCGCGTCACGAGATCGCGCACGCGTTCGCGCGCCGCGCGCGGCGCGCGCTCGACCCCGCGCTCCAGGAGGTCCAGCACGGACGCGTCGGTCTGCGTGTAGAAGTCCTCTTCGCGCAGCGCTCCCGAGGCGAGCGCCGTCTCGACCGCGCGCGCCACCAGCGCCCCGGCCGCGACCTTGGCATGGTGGTAGTAGACGCGCTCGGAGAAGTGGTAGCGCGCCTCGAGCAGGCGTACGACCTCGCTCAGGATGTCCTCGCGGAGCAGGTCGTGCTTGGCGAGATCGACGTACAGGTTCTGTGTCGCGCGGTCGACCTTGAGGTAGCCCGTGATGCGCGGGTCGACCGCCAGCTTGAGCCCCGTGAAGTACGCGTCGCGCGCCAGGTAGTCGAGGATGTCGGAGGCCAGCGTGCCCCCCACGATCTGGCGCCAGTACGGTGGGATCGCGCGCGCGCGCTCGGAGGCCTCCAGGATCGCCAGCACGTCGTCCGCGACCCCCAGGTCGGCCAGCACGCGGCCGAGGACGGTGCGCTTCCCGAGCAGCCCCTGGAAGCGGTGCGGCAGGTCGTGCCGACCGAAGATCCCGTCCTGGTCCTCGATGCTGTGCCCGAACGGCACGTGCGTCACGTCGTGGACCAGCGCGGCGATCCGCACCACGCGGGCCTCCTCCTCGCCGATCGCGACGCTCGCCGCCGGATCCAGCTCGAAGTTGCGGTTCACGCTCTCGATCACGGCGCGCGCCATGTGGAGCGAGCCGATCGAGTGGTCGAAGCGCGTGTGCAGCGCGCCGGGGAACACGAGGTACGCGGTGCCGAGTTGGCGGATCCCGCGCAGCCGCTGCATTTCGGGCGTGTCGAGGACCCGCATTTCCTCGTCGGTGAGGTGCACGTCGCCGTGCACGGGGTCGCGGATCACGCTGAAGCGGCGTCGGGCGGCCATCGGGGCGCGGAGGATAGCGCGACGCGCCGATTTCGCGCCGGGCGCGCCCGCGGTCGGCCTCTGCCGCACGAGTTCCCGGCGCTCTGCGCCCACCCGCGCGCATCCCCGGACGCAACGTCGATGCTCACGGTTACGATCCCGGGCCGTATCCAGGCCCCCGGAGATCGCCATGCACCTCGTTCCCCTGCTGCTCGCCGCCGTCCCGTTCCTGGCCCCCGCCGAGGAGGACTTCGACGGCAACAAGCTCGTCCAGGTGTCGCTGCTCGCCGACCGCGAGGCGCTGCGACCGGGCGGCACGGCGACGCTGGCGGTGCGCTACAAGATCGAGAAGGACTGGCACGTCTACTGGGAGAACCCGGGCGACTCGGGGCTCAAGACGCGCGCCACGTTCCGGCTGCCCACGGGCTGGAAGGTCGGCGAGGTGCGCTTCCCCTTCCCCGAGCGCCACGCGAGCGAGGGCGACATCGTGACGTTCGTCTTCCACGGCGAGCTCGTGCTGCTCGCCGAGCTCTCCGTGCCCGAGGACGCGGCCATCGGCGAGCGCGTGACGATCGAGGTCGAGGGCAGCTGGCTGGTCTGCAGGGAGCTGTGCGTCCCCGGCAAGGGCCAGGCGCGCCTGGAGCTCGCGGTCGCCGCCCAGGAGCAGCCGGCCAACGCGGCCCTGTTCGCGGCCGCGCGCGCCCGGATGCCGAAGCCCTGGAGCGAGCTCTCCAAGGCGCGGGTGAGCTGGGGCGGGACGCTGCTGGAGCCCAGGCTCACGTTGGTCGTGCCCGGCGCCAAGAAGCTGGAGTGGTTCCCGCTGGACGTCGAGCCCGTGAAGCTCGTCACGGCCTCCGTCGACGTCGGCAAGCAGGGCGCCACGCTGCGCGCGGGCTACGAGTTCGACCGGCGCGCCGAGAGTGACGAGCCGCGCATCCGCGGCGTGCTCGTCGTGACGACCGAGGCCGGCGTCGCGTCGTACCGCCTCGACCACCTGTACTCCCCGCCACCGGCGGGGGGCTGACCCTCGACACCGCTGGGAGGATCTTCGCATGACGACTGCAGTGTGGCGGCTCGCCGCCAGCCTCGTGCTCCTGTCGCTCGCTGCCTGCAGGAGCGGCGGCGGGGACGCACCCGAGCAGCCCACGGCTGCCGGTGAGCTCGTCCAGCGCTCACAGCCGGGCGCAGCCGAGCAGCCCGCCCAGGCCGCAGAGCCGGCGATGCCGGTGGAGATCGTCCGAATCCAGAGGCCCACTGCCGGCCCGGAGCGGGTTGCGCCGCCGGCCGCCAAGGCCGCCCTGGGCGAGCTCGCGCCCGACTTCACCCTGACCGACCTCGACGGGCAGACCCACAGGCTCGCCGACTATCGCGGCAAGACGGTGGTCCTCGAGTGGTTCAACCCGACCTGTCCGTACTGCGTCCATGCCTATTCGGCGGGTCCGCTCGTGGAGCTCCCCAACCGCCTGAAGGCCGAGGGCGTGGTCTGGTTGGCCGTGAACTCGCAGAACCCCAAGCACCCCGGCTCCCAGCCGGCCCGCAACCGGGCCTTCGTCGAGCAGCACGGTCTCAAGTCGCCGATCCTGATGGACCCCGAGGGCCTCGTGGGCCGCGCGTACGGGGCGAAGACCACGCCCCATTGCTTCGTGATCGACCCCCGGGGCGTGCTGGCCTACGCCGGCGGGCTCGACAACGCCCCGAACGGGAAGGTCGAGGGCGAGGGGCCCCGTCTCGATCACGTCGCGGCCGCGGTCGCGGACGTGCAAGCCGGACGCCCGGTGGCCGTGAAGACCTCGAGGGCCTACGGCTGAAGCGTCGCCTACGCCAAGCCGTAGTTCACGGCTGCTCACCCCGCGGCGCGGGCCGGCGCGAGCCGGACCGCGCCGCGCTCATTCCATGGGCCGGAAGAGCGCGGTGACGCGCGCGTGGAGCTGCGCCGCGAGCTGCTTGCGTTCGCGCGCGACGACGCGACCGTCGCCGAACTCGATCCGCGCGCGGATCCGCTCCAGCGCCAGGAAGCGCGGCGCGTGGACCCAGATGGGCTGCTCGTGCCAGCACACGGCCTGCGAGGGCGGCGGATCACCGGGCAGCACGTCGTAGCGCAGGGCGCCCCAGGCGCAGGCCGCGCCGATCCGCGCGGCAGGCTCCAGCATGGACGGCCGGAACGGGCGCACGAGGCTGCCATCGGAGTTGGCACCCTCGGCGAACAGGACCACGATCCGGCCGGCGTCCAGCGCGCGCTCGATGGCCGCGTTCACGTCGGGAATCGCGCGCTTCTTCCGGCGGTCGACGAAGATCGTGCCCATGCGGTGCGCCATGAAGCCCACCAGCGGCAACCCGCGGATCTCGTGCATCGACACGAAGGCCGGCGCCTCGAGGACCGCCGCGAGCGCCAGGATGTCGGCGTAGCCCACGTGGTTCGTGACCAGCACGCACGGCCCGCGCGGCGCAGGACCGACGACCTCGAGCTCGATGGCGCCGATCCGGCACAGCGCCCGCGCCCAGCCCTGGAAGCAGCGCACGCGCCAGGCGGCCTGACGCTCCGGAGTGCGCTGGAACGGCAGGCCCGCGGCCCACAGCGCCGTGCGCCACAGCGTGCTGGCCCAACCGGCCGTGAAGCGCACCACCCGCCGCAGCGCTCGGCGCACGAGCCCCGCGCGGTAGCCGCGGATCCCGCGCGGGGCAGGTGCGCTCGGACCAGGCGACCTCATGGGCCGCGGATCCTCCGACCCGCGCGCGGCCGGCGCAAGCCGCGGCGCGCGATCAGGGCACGGTCAAGACAGCCGGCGTCGAGGCCACCCCCAGGTACGGCGAGCACTGCACCGCGGCCGTGCCCGGGCCGCTGGCGCTGAGCGCCGCGCCGCGGTTGATGCGCGCCACGGTCGGGTCCGAGGACGACCAGTTGACCAGCGTGGTCACGTTGCGCCGCGCGCCATTCGAGTAGGTCGCGATGGCGCGCACGCCACGCCGCTCGCCAGTCTGGAGCGTGAGCGACGCGGGCACGACGTCGACGCGCACCAGGGAGGGCGCGACGCCTGGGACGACCTGGATCTCGCCGGTCACGGTCTCGAAGACCGTCGCGCCCGTCACGAAGTTCACGAGCCGCAGGCGGCGAAGGCCCTGCGTCTCGATCCCACCGTAGCCGCTCACGACGCCGCGGCCGTCGAAGAACTCCCAGCGTCCGGGCGCGAAGCAGTAGTCGATGCGCGACGACGTCCCGGACGGGATCGCCGAGAAGCTGCGGAACGCCGGTGACCCACCGGATCCGGCCTTCCACGCCAAGTAGCCATCTTCTGGGATCGTGTACGCGACGCCTCCCGCCGTGATGCTCCACGAGGACGGGTTGTGG
This sequence comes from Planctomycetota bacterium, assembly GCA_016795205.1. Taxonomy (GTDB): domain Bacteria; phylum Planctomycetota; class UBA1135; order UBA1135; genus JAEUHZ01. Next base: position 102,830 of record JAEUHZ010000028.1, read on the forward strand.
TTCACCCAGACGCTGAGCCCGTTCTGGTAGGTGATGCGGATGCGCGGATCGCGGAACACGTCGAGGCTGGACGCGGACGCGAAGACCTCCTCGAACGTCCGCAGCGTGCCGCCGTGGAGGTACTCGATCGCGGCGACCGGGCTCTCGAAAGCCAGCCGCTGCAGCTCGTTGACGAGATAGTGCTCCTTGATCAGGTCCGCGAACCAGGTGTAGTTTCCCACGCCGTTGTACGGCCCGTTCATCTGCAGGTACGCGGCCTTGCCGTACGTGATCTCGTACACGCGGTAGCGATCCAGGGCGCGCTCCGTGAGCGGCAGGAGCGCCTGGCCGGTCGTGGTGTTCACGATGCCGGCACCGTCGCTCGGCCCGAAGAAGCGGTCGATGAACCCGTTCCCGTGGTTCACCTGCACGCGCGCCATGACCCGCAGCTCGAACTCGGGGATCACCGGCCAATTCGTGGGCGCGGCCGGAGCGCCGGCCGGGATGTCGTCGGCGTGCAGCCCGCTGCCCGTGTTGATGCAGCGTTGGACGCTGTCGCAGTAACCGGCCCACAGCCACTCGTGGTTCGAGCCGCTCGTGGCGATCGAGCCCTCCCCGGCCAGGGGCCCCTCGTACACGTCGGTCATGCGCCGCATCCAGCGCTTCTGGTCGCCGATCGCGCGGCGCAGCGTGCGGGCCCAGCGCGACGTATGACGCTGGTCGACGTGGTCGCCGTCGGCGCCCCGCGACGGGCTGGCGTAGCTCTGGATGTCGAGATAGGCCATGTTCAGGCCGTAGTCGTCCTCGACCAGCGCGGCCTCGCGCAGCGCGTGCTCCAGCGCGGCCGAGATGGCCAGCATGTCGAAGCCCGTCTGCATCCCGGTCTTGATCGCCCCGCTGTCGGTCTGCGCGCGCTGCAGCAGGCTCGTCGCGTAGAGCGGCGAGGTCGGCGGCAGCTCGCTGAAGGCCATGTAGGCCCCGAGCAGGTGTCCCTTCGCACGCCCGGCGCGCACGGCCGCCTCGAACGCGACCGGATTGCGCGCCGGCCACCAGTCGGGCCCCACGTTCTGATCGAGGTCCGAGCCCGGCAAGAGCGGCGGGTCCTTGCGGGACGGATCCACCCAGTCCAGGAAGAAGTAGCCGGCGAGGTCGTGGATGCCCCACTGGTCGAGCAGGTTCCACAGCGTGGCGTAGTCGTTCCAGTTCGTGCCCGGCAGGTTCGCCACGGAGCGATCCTCGAGCAGCGGCCGGTAGGGCGAGACCGCCGTGATGGGCAGCACGAGCGTGTCCGCGAGCTTCGAGGACACCGTCAGCACGATCGCGTCCTCGAGCGGGCCGCAGATCATGCCGTTGCTCTGGCGCTTGTAGAGGTTGAAGGTGTCGAGGTTGTAGCGGAAGGACGTCGAGGCTTCGGTCAGGTGACCTTGAGCGAACAGCGACCAGTCCGCCGCGTTCGAGCGGAACAGGTCGAGCGAGGACCCCATGTACCAGCGCTGGGTCCCGTTCCGGAACTGCGTCGAGGGCGCCATGAGGGCGCCCTGCATCAGGACGTACTTCGGCGCTTCCGTGCCGTTCGTGCGGCCGACGTAGACGCCGCAGTAGTTCTTGGCCCACGCCCGTCGCGCGTTGAGGTCCAGGACCTCGACACGCAGCGTCTTGCCCTTCAGCGTGAACGTGTGCCGGCGTCGCAGGACCTGGGAGTCGGGAGCGGGAATCGCGTCCTCGTAGTCGAAGACGACCCGGTCCGGACCGGTCGTGGCGGCGACCAGGCTGGTGTGTGGAGCGAGCCATTCGGGAGTGCGCGCCGCCCCCAGGCCGTCGCGGTAGCCGACGCCCCCGTCCCACAGGGGCCACGAGTCGCTCGCAGCCTCGTAGACGCGCAGGCCTCCGCGCGCCACGGCCGGATCCGCGGCGTCGATCACGTAACGCACGACCTCGTCGCCGCTGAAGCGCAGCTCGAAGACGTCGCCCGTGCGGGTGACGGTCACCGTCCCCACGGCCTGCTCGCCCAAGTGCGTGAGGCGGTCGTCGAACTGGGCGCTCGCCGTCGAAACGAGCGCGGCCCCTGCCAGGGCCGCCATGAACCGGTGGATCATCTCTGTCCTCGCGCCGCCGCCTGCCGGGGGGATTTCCCGCGGCGCCGCGCGTTCGATCCTCCGCGCAATCCGGGAATCCGGCAAGGCAGCGGCCCTCCCAGCGGCCGGGTGGGGCGCCGGGAGGGCCGGAAGGACGGGCGTCAGAGGCTCAGACCTTGGCCAGCGCGCTCTTCTTGAGCTCCGCGACGACCATCTCCCCGACCTGGTCCGTGGGGTGGTCGCCCGTGTTCACGCCCTTGATCCGGCCCGAGCGGACGAGCTCGATGATCACGTTCTCGATGGCCGTCGCGGCGGCCTTCTCGCCCAGGTAGTCGCACATCATCCCCGCCGCGAGGATGGCCGCGACCGGGCAGGCCTTGTTCTGGTTCGCGTACTTCGGGGCCGAGCCGTGGATCGGCTCGAACAGGGAGATCTTGCCCGGGTGCAGGTTGCCCGAAGCGGCGATGCCCATGCCGCCTTGGATCATCGCGCCGAGGTCCGTGATGATGTCGCCGAAGAGGTTCGTCGTGACGGCCACGTCGAACCACTCGGGATTCTTGATCATCCACATGCAGGCCGCGTCGATGTAGGCGTGATCGGCCTGGATGTCGGGGTACTCCTTGGCGACCTCGGCGTAGGTGCGCGTCCACAGGTCCTGGGCGCGCAGCGCGTTGGCCTTGTCGATCATCGTCACCTTCTTCTTCTTGTTCCGCTTGCGCGCCAAGTCGAAGGCGTAGCGGATCACGCGCTCCGTGCCGTGGCGCGTGTAGACCATGACCTGGGTGGCGACCTCGATGGGCAGGCCCTTGTGCGTGTAGCCGAACGAGCCCGTGTAGGCGCCTTCCGTGTTCTCGCGCACGAAGACCATGTCGATCTCGTTGGGCCCCTTGCCCTTGAGCGGCGACATCCGGTCGTCGTAACAGTGCACCGGGCGCAAGTTCACGTACAGGTCGAGCTCGAAGCGCATCTTGGCGATGATGCCGTACTCGATCAGCCCGACCGGTGCGCGCGGGTCACCGATGGCGCCCAGGTAGATGGCCTGCTTCTGGCGCACCTCGCTGAAGGCGGACTCGGGGAAGATCTCGTTGGTCTTGAGCCAGTGCTCCGTGCCGAACGGGTACGCCGTGCGCCGCGTCTTGAAGCCCCAGATCGAGGCGGCCGCGTCGAGGACCTTGAGGGCCTCGCGCGTGACCTCGGGCCCGATGCCGTCGCCGGCGATCACTGCGATGTCGTACTCGGTCATGACTTCCTGCTGGGCGAGGCGGTAGCGGGCGCGCGCCGGAACATCCCGGGCGCGTAGCGGACGATGCGACCCTCGACGGCGCTGGCAGCGACCGTCAAGGGCGAGGCCAGGTACAAGCGGCCAGGGCCGCTGCGCCCGGCGAAGTTGCGGTTGATGGCGCTGACGGTGACCTGTTCCTTCGTGTCGGACACGCCCGGGCCGCAGCCGATGCAGGCGCCGCAGCCCGGCTCGATCACGGTCACCCCCGCGCGCTGGAACACGTCGAGGTAGCCGCGGGCGCGCGCGTACTCGCGCACGGACTCGCTGCCGAACTGGATGAACATCCGCACCCGGGGCGCGACGCGGCGGCCGGCGTCGACGGCCTCGGTCAGCACCTGAGCGTAGAAGTCCAGGTCGTGCTCCTTGCCAGCCGTGCACGAGCCGGCGTAGGCGATGTCGATGGGCACGTCGGCCAGCTCGGCCACGTTCTTGCCGTAGGTCGGGTCGCCGGGTTCTGCCACCATCGGCTCGATCGAGCCCAGGTCGATGCGGTGGACGCCGCCGTCGTAGCGCGCGCCAGGGTCCGGCGCGACGAAGCGCGCGCGGATCGCGGCGCGGTCGACGCCCGGGCGCCGCGCGGCGAGCCACTCCAGGGCCACGTCGTCGGCCTCGCAGATGCCGGACTTCGCGCTGCACTCGGTGGCCATGTTGCACAGGGTGGCGCGCTCGTCCATGGAGAGCGTCGCCAGGCCCGGGCCGCCGAACTCCATGACGCGGTCCAGCGTCTCCTCGCGCACCGCGTAGGTCGCCAGGATCTGCAGGATCAGGTCCTTGGCCGTGACGCCCTCCTGCAGGCGGCCGTGCAGCTCGAAACGGATCGACTCCGGCACGGACACGAACGTGAAGCCCGCGTGGACCAGGCCCGCGTACTCCGTGGCGCCGACGCCCCAGGTGAGCGCGTTGTTGCCGCCGCCCATGCAGGTGTGGCTGTCCGTGGCCTGGATGAAGTCACCCGGGTCGACGAACTGCTCGCGCGCGACCTGGTGGCAGATGCCGGGCGAGATGCCATCCCGGGCCGAGAAGTCGCGCACGCCGGTGTGGCGCTGGAACTCCCGCTGCAGGTCGCGCAGCGTCTGGATCAGCGGTGCGAACGGCGCCATCTTCGGCACGCCGTCGGCGTAGAGCAGGTGGTCCTCGAACACGGCGAACTTGGCCGGATTCGCGAGCCGGTAGCCCGGCCCGTACTCCTGCTGCAGGAAGTAGTGCACCTGCGCGGTCGTGAACTCGTGGCTGTAGCCGCCGTCGACGCGCGCCAGGCACAGGTCGCCGGGCTTGACGTAAGCCTGCTCGCCCGGCGCGCCCGCGCCGCGCGCGCTGACCAGGTGGGCCGCGATGATCTTCTCGGCCATCGTCAGCGGGCGGCGGGCGGTGGTGGGCGCGGGCACGCTGATCTGGCCGGCTGCGTGCAGGCTCGCGAAGGGGAACAGGCCGCCCGCCTCCAGGATCGCGCGCGTGACCGGGTCGTAGCGGCCGGTGAACTCCTCGAGCGGCAGCTCCTCGCCCGCCTGGAGCCGCTCGAGTTGGGCGTAGGTGCCCATGAGCTGGCCCAAGTTCAGGTTGTTGCGCTCGTGGATCGGCGCGAACGAATGCGCGATCACCAGGTGGATGCCGGACCACTTCTCGGCTTGCGGCGCGGTCTCGCGCGAGCTGCCCGTGCCCTTGCGCGCGCCCGAGACGATGACCTCGAAGTTCCCGTCGAGCAGCGCGCGCGTCGGGAACACGCGCTGCCCGTCCTTGGGGCCGCCCTTGTGGACCAGGCCCGCGTAGGCGTCGAGCGCGATGTCCTCAGGCCGGTGGCGGAAGCACACCCAGGCCGGCGTCATGGCGTCCGTGTTCACGTCGTCGAGCAGGTCCGCCGGCGCGACGGCCGCCATGCGCAGGTCGACTTCGCCGCGAAGCTGCGCGGCAGTGCGCTCGTGGTCCTTGAACAGGAACAGCACGCGCTTCCCGGGCGTGAGGCGGACGACGCGGCGGCCGTCGGGCCGCACGTGGATGAGCGGGTTCACGGGTGGCGCGCCTCAGCGGCGGGTGTTCTCGACCAGGATCGCGATGCCCTGTCCGCCGCCGATGCAGGCGGAGGCGACCCCATAGCGCAGCTTGGTGCGACGCAGCTCGTGGATCAGGGTGAGCACCAGGCGCGTGCCCGTGGCCCCCAGCGGGTGGCCCAGCGCGATCGCCCCACCGTTCACGTTGACCTTGTTGCGATCGAGCTCCAGCTCCTTCTCGCAGCCCAGGTACTGCCCGGCGAAGGCCTCGTTGATCTCGATGCGGTCGATCTGCGACACGGACAGTCCGGCCCGGGCGACGCAGGCCTTGATGGCCGGCACGGGCCCGATGCCCATCTCGGTCGGATCCACGCCCACGTAGGCCCAGGCGCGAATCACGCCCCAGACGTCGAGGCCGTCGGCCTTGGCGCGCGCCTCGGTCGTGAGCACCACCGCGGCCGCCCCGTCGACGATGCCGCTGGCGTTGCCGGCCGTGACCGTGCCTTCCTTCCCGAACGCCGCGCGCAGCTTCGACAAGCCCTCCAGGGTCGTGTCGGGCTTGATGTGGTCGTCGGTCGCGAAGAGCTCTTCGCCCTTGCGGCCCTTGATCGTGATCGGCTCGATCTCGGCCGCGAAACGGCCTTCCTTCACGGCCGCGGCGCCCAGTTGGTGGCTGCGCAGCGCGTACTCGTCCTGGGCCTCGCGGGTGATGCCCAGGCGCTTGGCGACCTTCTCGGCCGTCTGCGCCATGTACAAGCCGGCGACCGGATCCATGAGCGCGGCGAACAGGCTGTCCTGCAGCACCGGCTGCACGCCGAACGGGATGCCCGCGCGGGTTCCGTACACCGAGAACGGCGCCTGCGACATGCTCTCCATGCCTCCCGCCAGCACGGTCGTGCACTCGCCGAGCTGGAGCATCTGCGCCGCGCTGACGATGGACTGGATGCCCGAGCCGCACAGGCGGTTGACGGTCAGGCCGCCGGCGTCGCGGCGCACGCCGGCCTTGAGGCCCACGTGCCGCGCCCCGTAGAGCGCGTCGACCGAGGTCTGGAGCGCGTTGCCCATGACCACGTGGTCGACGCTGTCCGCGGCGACCTTGGCGCGCGCCAGGGCCGCCTTCGAGGCGTGGACCGCGAGGTCGATCGCCGACAGGTCCTTGAGCTTGCCGAAGCCCGGCGTCCCCACGTACTCCGCCATCGGGGTGCGCGCGCCGCCGACGATCACGATCTCTTGGGTCATGGCTGCAGTTTCCTCGTGCTTCTCTAGGCCCGTTCGCGTCCGATTCCGGTGTGGGTTCAGCGTCCGACGAACTTCGCCGGGCGCTTCTCGAGGAAGGCCGCCATGCCCTCCTTCATGTCCGCCGTGGTCGAGGCCAGACCGAACATGTCGACCTCGATCTGGGCGCCTTCCTGCTGGGACATGTTCTGACCCCGCCGGATCGTCTCCATGGCCAGGCGCACCGCGAGCGGCGCGCGCGACAGGATCGTCTGGACGAGCCGCAGCGTGCCGTCGCGCAGCTCGGCGGCCTCGAAGACGCGGTTGACCACCCCCGCCCGGTGGGCTTCGTCGGCGCTGAACATCTCGCCGGTCAGGACCCACTCGCGGGCCACGCCGGGCCCCGCGATGCGCGCCAAGCGCTGGGTGCCGCCGTAGCCCGGGATGATGCCCAGCGAGACCTCGGGCAGGCCCAGCTTGGCGCTCCGGGCCGCGGTGCGCAGCGTGCAGGCCAGCGCCAGCTCGCAGCCGCCGCCCAGGGCGAAGCCGTTGATCATCGCCACGGAGGGCTTGCTCATCCACTCCAGGCGCTCGAACACCGTCTGGCCGAAGAACGCCAGACGCTTGGCGTCCAGCGCGGTCTCCATGGCCTTGAGCTCGCCGATGTCCGCGCCGGCCACGAAGGCCTGCTTCTCCGGCGGCTTGCCCTCCACGATCGCGCCGGTGATCACCAGCGCCCGCACTGCGGGGTCGGCCTCCAGGGCGTCGAAGGCCGCGGCCAGCTCGCCGAGCGTGGCGTGGTTCAGCGCGTTCATCGCCTTCGGACGGTTCACCGTCACGCAGGCCACGCCTGCGGCGATCTGCTCGACCAGGATGTTCTGGTAGCTCATGACGCCGCCCCGGAGCCGGCCTGGACCTTGATCACGGCGGCCTTCTGGATCGTCTGCGGTTGCGCCGGCCGGTCGCCCGGCAGCGTCTTCGTCGTGGCGATCTTGTCGACCACGTCCAGGCCGCGGACCGCCCGGCCGAACGCCGAGTACTGGCCGTCCAGGTGCGGCGAGCGCTCGTGCATGATGAAGAACTGGCACGAGGCCGAGTTCGGGTCCGAGGAGCGCGCCATGGACAGCACGCCCTTCTCGTGCTTCTTCGCGTTGAATTCGGCCTTCAGCTTGCGCGGGCCGCTGCCGGTGCCGGTGCCCTGCGGGCAGCCGCCTTGGATCATGAACCCCGGGATGACGCGGTGGAATCCCTTGCCGTCGTAGAAGCCCGTGTAGCACAGATCCAGGAAGTTGCGCACGTGGCCCGGCGCGACGTCCGGCCACAGCTCGCACTCGATCTCGCCCTGGTTCGTGTGCAGGACGGCGCGGTACTGGGCGAGTTCCGCCGCGTCCATGGTGAGGAAGTTCAGACCCTTCTCGGCGACCTGGCTCATGCGCGCTCCTACTTTCCGCCCTTCACGAGGACGACTGCGGATTCGATCTTCTGGGGCGCGGACGGCTTGACCGTCCGGTCCTGGGGATTCACTTGACCCGGCGCGTTCGCGATGGCGTCGAGCGCGGGCAGGCCCTCGACGAGCTCGCCGAAGGCCGTGTATTGGCCGTCGAGCGACGGCGCGGGCGCCGTCATGACGAAGAACTGGCAGGTGGCCGAGTCCGGGTTCGGACCGCGCGCCATGGAGAGCACGCCGCGCACGTGCTGCTTGGCGCTGAACTCGCGCTTCAGGGTGCGCGGCCCGGCGCCCATCCCCCAGGAAGCGGGGTCGCCGCCCTTCGTGTTCGGATCGCCGCCTTGGATCATGAACGTGGGCGACACGCGATGGAACAGTGTCCCGTCGTAGAAGCCCGACGCGGCGAGGTCGAGGAAGTTCCGCACGTGGTTCGGCGCGACGTCCGGCCACAGATCGAAGAGCAGCGGCCCGCGGTTCGTGCGCAGCAGCACCTGGTGGCGCGCCAGGTCGTCGGGCGCCATGGACAGGAAGTCCGTGCCCTTCTTGGCCGGCACGTGCGAGGTGACTTGCACCGGCTTCTCGCCGGCGTAGGCCAGCGCGAAGCCCTTCTCGACGCCCTTGGCCGCCGCGAGCGCGGGGCCCAGGTCGAGCTCGATCGTGATCTTCTGGCGCGGCGCCAGGTCGACTTGGGCCGAGCCGCGCGCGGAGAGCGGCCTGCCGTCGACGGAGAACGCGGCGACCGACAGCATCCAGGCCGGGATCTTGTCGCCCTCGTCGCCGGCCGTGAGCTCGACACGCACGGGCATGGCGAGGCCGGCGACGTACTTGCCGCCGATCTCGACCCGCGTCTCGACCTTGGCCTCCGCGAGCGGCGCCAGGGCCAAGAGCGCTGCGATCAGACCCGCTTGTCGCCCTGCCACGTGTAGAACCCCTGGCCGGTCTTGCGGCCCAGCTTGCCTTCCTTGACCTTCTCCGCGAGCAGCTTCGGGATCCGGAAGGCGGCCTCGTCCGGATAGCGCCGCGCCCAGCCCTGCAGGATGAACAGCGTGGTGTCGAGTCCGACGTAGTCCGTGAGCTCGAACGGCCCCATCGGGTAGCCGCAGCCCAGCTTCATCGCCACGTCGATGTCGGGGATCGAGGCGTCACCGCGCTCGGCGAGCTTCATGGCCTCGGCCATGTAGGGCACGAGCAAGCGATTCACGACGAAGCCCGGCGTGTCCTTGCACGTGATCGGCGTCTTGCCGCAGGCTTCGCCGAAGGCGCGCGCCTGGGCCACGACGTCCTCGTTCGTCTTGTCGGTCCGCACGACCTCGACCAGCTTCATGAGCTGCACCGGATTGAAGAAGTGCAGGCCCACGAAGCGGTCCGGGCGACCCGAGGCCGCCGCCATCTCGGCGATCGGGAAGGAGCTCGTGTTCGAGGCGAAGATCGCCTCCCGCTTGGCGCTCTTGCCCAGCTCGGCGAAGAGCACCAGCTTGACGTCGAGGTTCTCGACGATGGCCTCGACGATCAGGTCGCAGTCGGAGAGCTCACCCTTCGCGAGCGTGCCGCGGATCCGGCCGCGCACCGCGGCCGCGTCGAACGTCTGGCCCTTCTCCTTGGCCTTCTCGGAGAGCTTCGCCAGCGACTTGTCGATGCGCTCGAGACCCTTGTCGAGGAAGGCCTGGTTCTCCTCGGCCACGATGACTTCGCAGCCGCCCTGAGCCGCGACTTGCGCGATGCCGTGGCCCATGAGGCCGCAACCGATCACGCCGACCTTGCGAATCGCCATGTTGAATTCCTTCGTGCTGGATGCCGGACAGGAGCGGACGGTCAGGCCGGCTCGGCGTGGAACGCCGTGGCCAGGCCCATGCCGCCCGAGATGCAGAGTGTCGCGAGGCCGCGGCGCGCCCCTCGCCGCCGCAGCTCGTGGAGCAGGGTCACGACGATCCGCGCGCCGGTCGCGCCGATCGGATGGCCCAGCGCGATCGAGCCGCCGTTCACGTTGAGGCGCTCCATGGGCAGCGGAACCTCGCGGTGGCAGGCCAGGACCTGCGCGGCGAAGGCCTCGTTGAGCTCGACCAGGTCGAAATCCGTCGGAGCGAGGCCCGTGCGCTCCTGGAGCGCGCGCAGCGCCGGCACGGGGCCGAGGCCCATGACTCGCGGATCGACGCCGGCCTGGGTCGACGCGCCGACCCAGGCCAGTGGCTGATGGCCCAGGTCGCGCGCCGTGTCCTCGGCCATGACGAGCAGCGCCGCGGCACCGTCGGTGATCCCCGACGAGTTCCCGGCCGTGACCGTGCCGGCCTGCTTGTCGAAGACTGCCGGCAGCTTCGCCAGGCTCTCGGCCGTCGTGTCGGGTCGCACGTGCTCGTCGCGCCCGACGACGATCTCGCCCTTCTTGCCCGGGACCTTGACCGGCACGATCTCGTCGGCGAAGCGACCGGCCTCGATCGCCGCGCCGGCCTTCCGCTGGCTCTCCAGCGCGAACGCGTCCTGCTCGGCGCGTGGGATCGACAGCTCGCGCGCCAGCTTCTCGGCCGTCTCACCCATGAGCATGCCCGCCAGCGGGCAGCCGAAGCCGTCCTTGTACATGGAGTCGACGACGTCCGCGTGGCCCAGGCGATAGCCGGTGCGGAACTTCGGCAGGAAGAACGGCAGCCCGCTCATGCTCTCGACCCCACCGGCGACCACGACGTCGGCGCGGCCGAGCTGGATCGACTCCGCGGCGAGCTGCAGCGCCTTGAGACCCGAGCCGCAGGCCATGTTCATCGTCCAGGCGCACACGCGCTCGGGGATCCCGGCGCGCACGGCGATCTGCCGCGCGACGTTCGGGCCGCCCCCGGCTTGGCGGCCATTTCCGAAGACCAGCTCGTCGACGCGCTCGGGGTCCAGCCCGGCACGCGCCAGGAGCTCACGCACCAGGCCCGACCCGAGATCGGCGGCGGACAGCTCCGCGAAGGCGCCCAGGTAGCGCCCGATCGGCGTGCGGAAGGCGTGCGTCACGACGACGCGGCGCAGGCCGGCGGGGGTGGAGGGTCGCGGGGACGGGGACATGCGGTGGCCTCGAGCGGCCCCTGCGGGAGGCCGTCCTGGCGCGTCGACCCGCCGATCGGCGGGGTGCGGCCGGAGATTTCGAGGCGAACGAGGATAGGTAGCCCCCACCAGGGCCGCAAGGCGCGCGCGTGTGACCCAGCCGACGGATCGAAATCCTTCTGTGAACCGTCTAGCTGTGGGACACTCCCCAGGGGCGTGTGCCGCGCGGCGCCGATCGACCCGTTGCGCGCCCCGTGCGAGACGGCATCGAACCCAGCGCATGACCGGTTTCCCCTCCGACCCGCTCACGACCGCCTCCGGCGCTGCCGTGGGGGCCGCTCGTCGTCGCGACGCGGCTCGTGCCCGGCTCGAGAGCCTGGTCTGCCTGCTCGAGGACGAGGGACCCGCGATCCAGGCCGTCGCGGCCTCGAACCTGCGCGCAGCGCGGCGCGCGGCCGCCCCAGCGCTGCGGCGCGCGAGCCGGGCCGCCTCGGCTGCCGGCCGCGTGCGCGCGCGCGCGCTGCTCGCGGACCTGGAACGCGCCCCGGTCGTGCGGCGGATCGCCGGTTACCTGACGCGCGACTGCGTGGACCTGGAGCGCGGGCTGTTCCTGCTGGCCCGCCTGAGCGCTCCGGACTTCGATCCGCGCCCGAGCCAGCGGCAGCTCGACGAACTCGCGCGCGAGGTTGCTCAGAGGGCCCGCGCGCGCACGGATCCGCTCCAGCGCGCGATCGCGCTCGTCGAGGTCCTGGGTGTCGAGCACGGCTTCCAGGGCGCACCCGAGGAGTTCCACCGCGCGGACCGCGTTCATCTGGACCGCGTGCTCGCCACCCGGCGCGGGATTCCGCTGACCCTGTGCGCCGTGTACGCCGCCGTCGCGGCCCGCGCCGGGCTGCGCGTGGGGCTCTTGCCGCTGCCGGGGCACGTGCTCCTGCGGCTGTTCGGCGACTCGACCAGCCTGATCGTCGATCCCTACCACCGCGGCGAGGTGCGCAGCGAGGGCGACCTCAAGCGCCAGCTCCAAGCGCGCGGCCACGGCTTCCAGCCCGTGTGGTTTCGCGACGCGGACGCGCGCACGCTCCTGCGGCGGCAGGTCGCGAACCTGGCGCGCAGCGCCGAGCTGTACGGGCGGCGCGGCGAGTTCGCCGCCTTGCGCTCGATCCTGACCGCGCTGGAGCCGCGCCGCGCCACGAGCGCGACGGCGAGCTGAGGAGCAGCGCCCCGTGGTCCACGGCCGAAAGCCGCCGCCGCGCGCCTGGAATGGGCCCATGGAGGTGCCGGTGTTCCCGCTGCCGGGCGTGTTCCTGTTCCCGGGCTGCGTGATGCCGCTGCACGTCTTCGAGCCGCGCTACAGACAGATGGTGTCGGACCTGCTCGACCGGCACGGCCGGCTGGTCATGGGGACGCTGCTCGACGGCGTGAGCGAAGTGAACGGTCCGCCGCGCTTTCACCACGTCGCCGGCCTGGGCGAGATCGGACGGCACGAGGAGCTGGCCGACGGCCGCTTCCTGATCTGGCTCGTGGGGCTGGCGCGGGTGCGCGTCGAGGAGATCGACAGCGACCGCCTCTACCGCCGCGTGAGGATCGAGCCCCTCGAGGAGTGGGACGTCCCCGCGGACGAGGAATCCGGCCTGCGCGCCCGGGTGCAGGCAGCCCTCCTGGCGCGCTGCGACGAGTTCCTGAACCTGCCGGCCGGCGTGCCGCTGAGCCACCTCATCGACCTGTTGCTCCAGCGCCTGCAGCTACCGACCACGCGCATGGTCGAGCTGTTCAGCGAAACCGACCTGCGCCTGCGCGCGGAGGGCGCGCTGGCCGAGCACGCGCGACGGGCCTTGCCGCCGCCCCAGTCCTGAAGCGCGCGCGTGCGGACCTGCACGGTGCCCACCTGTGCGCGCCGACCCACGATCGCACAGCGGGCCCGCGCCCGTAGAGTGACCGGCCCATGACGAGGCCCCGGATCGGGATCACGACCCCTGGCCGGGAGGCGGCCGACGGCAAGCTGCGCCTGACGGTCGACTACATCGACGCCGTGCGGCGCGCAGGCGGTTTCGCGCTGCTCCTGCCGCCGGGCGACCTCGACGTGCAGGCCGCACTGGAGGCCTGCGACGGGTTCGTGCTGACCGGCGGGGGGGACGTCGATCCCGCACTCTACGGCGGGCGCGCGCACCCCGAGGTCTACGGCGTGGACCGCGCCCGGGACGAGTCCGAGATCGCGCTCGTCCGTGCGCTCGTCGCGCGACGTACCCCGGCCCTGTGCATCTGCCGCGGGCTGCAGATCCTGGCCGTCGCGCACGGCGGCCGTCTCGTCGAGCACGTGCCCGACGAGTACGGCGAGGCCGTCCCCCACCGCCGTGACGGGCGCTACCAGGCGCACGCCGTGCGCATCGATCCCGCCTCGCGCCTGGCGCGGGCGCTCGGCACCCGCGAGTGCACGCCCGCGTCCTGGCACCACCAGTCGGTGCGCGAGCCCGGCTCCGGCCTGCGCGCCGTGGCCTGGGCGCCCGACGGCGCGATCGAGGCGCTGGAGCACGCGACCCACGACCGCTTGTGGGCCGTCCAGTGGCACCCCGAGCACACCGCTCTGCGCGAGCGCGAGCAGCAGGCGCTGTTCGAGGCCGTGGTCAGCGCTGCCCGCGGCTCGCGCCCCCCTGGAGGGCGGGAGCGGCGGACGGCAGACTTCCCGCCCGCATGAGCGCCGACGCACCCACCGCGCGCCCCTCGGCGAGCGAGACGCGGCTCCTCGCCTGGGTCTGGCTCGGCTCGTTGGGCCTGCTCATTGGGACGTCCGTGGCGTGGTTCCTGCTCACCGAGCACGACGACATCGGCTGGATCTGGGGCCAGATGATCGGCCTGGCGACGATCCCCGGGAAGTACATGATCTTCAGCGGGCTGTCGTCGAAGTCGCTGCTCGGCCCGTGGGAGCTGTGCCTGCTCGCGATCCTGGTCGACTTCGCGGTCGGCGCCACGCTGGCGGTCGGGTTGGGTCCGCTGCGGCGCGTGCCGGGCATCGGACCGGCGCTCAAGCGCGCGCACGACCGCGCCGAGGCCGTGCTCAAGGAGTATCCGCGCCTGCGGCGCATGGCGTTCTGGGGCGTGGTCGTGTTCGTGTTCCTGCCGCTGCCCGCCTCGGGCTCGATCGGTGGCACGTTCGTCGGGCAGATGGCCGGGCTCACGCGCTCGTTGGGGCTGTGGGCCGTCGTGCTGGGCGGATCGCTCGTGTCGATCACGTTCGCGGCGCTGGCGGTGGCGCTGGGCAGCCAGGCGGAGGCCATGGTGCAGAATCCCTGGGTCACCGCGGGCGCGGCGGTCGTGTTCATCGGGCTCTTGGCGCTGGGCTACCGCGCGGCGCAGCGCGCGCTGCGCGCCTGAGAGCGGCCGGCGCAAATCCCGGCGGAAGGCGTCCGAGGAGCCCGCGGATCCTGGCAAGATCCACGGCACGATGCCGCGCACACGGACTCCGGACGCGCGCTCCAGCGCTGCCGACCTCGACCAGGCCGCCGTGGGCAACGGCCGCGTGCTCGCGCTGGTGTCCCCGCGCGGCTCGCTGGATTGGCTGTGCCTGCCGCGCTTCGATGCGCCCAGCGTCTTCGCGCGCCTCCTCGACGAGGAGCACGGCGGCCGCTTTCGCGTGCTGCGACGCGGGGTCGAGCTCGAGGGGCGGCTCTCCTACCTGCAGAACACGAACGTGGCGCGCGTCGAGTTCCGGGACGGAGACGATGTCTGGGAGCTCCTGGATTTCGCGCCGCGCATCCCCGAGGGGCTGGGCATCCACGTCCCCATCGAGCACGTGCGGCTCTTGCGGCCGATCCGTGGCGAGCCGCGACTGTCCGTCGATTTCGATCCGCGGCCCGGCTACGCGGCCGCGCCCGTCGAACTGCGCGAGAGCACGCGGGGCCTGGACGTGGTCAGCGGGCACGGTCCGATCACCCTGCAGACGAACCTGCCGGTGCCCTACGTGCTGGGCAAGCGCGAGTTCGCGCTGACGCGACCCACCTGGTTCTCCGTGCGTTGGAACGCCGCGCCCGACCGCCGCGAGACGGCCGGAGTCCTGCGCGACCTGGAGGTCACGATCGCCGGCTGGCGGGCCTGGGCGCGCTCCTGCGCGCTCCCGAGCTTCGCGCCCTCGCAGGTGCTGCGTTCGGCGCTCGTGCTCAAGCTGCACACGTACCACGATACGGGCGCGATCATCGCGGCCACGACGACCAGCGTGCCCGAGTCCCTGGGCACGCAACGCACCTGGGACTACCGCTACTGCTGGCTGCGCGACGCGGCCTTCGTCGTCGAGGCCCTGCGCCGCCTCTCGCACGTCGCGGAGGGCGAGCAGCTCCTGCGCTTCCTGCGCGACCTCGTGGAGGCGGGCCCGCTGCAGCCCGTGTACGGCATCGGCGGCGAGCGCGACCTGGAGGAACGCCTGCTGCCGCACCTGGCGGGCTTCGCCGGCAACGGACACGTCCGCGTGGGCAACGCGGCGGCGATCCAGCAGCAGAACGACCTGATGGGAGAGATCGTGCTGTGCTTCGACACGATGCTGTCGGATCCGCGCGTCGTGATCGAGAGGCCGGACGTCTATTGGCCCGCGCTCGAGCGGCTCGTGGAGGACGCGCTCCGTGTCGCACGCGAGCCCGACATGAGCATCTGGGAGTTCCGCACCCTGATGCGGCGCTACACGTTCTCCCTGGCGCTGTGCGCGGTGGCGGCCCAGCGCGGGGCGCGGCTGGCGGAGCGCCTCGGGCGGCACGAGCACGCGCGGCGCTGGGCCCGGGCCGGTGACGAGTTGCGCGCAGAGCTGTTGGAGCGTGGGTTCAACCGCGAGCTGGGCTTCTTCACGCAGGGGCTCGACGGGGTCCACCCGGACGCGTCGAACCTGCTGCTGCCCAGCCTGGGCCTGATCGACGCCCGTGATCCGCGCTTCGTGTCGACGCTGCGCGCCTACGAGGAGCGGCTCGTCGAGGGCGGGATGATGATGCGCTATCGCAACGACGACGATTTCGGCGCGACGACCAGCACGTTCACGATCTGCTCGTTCTGGTGGGCCGAGGCCCTGGCGATGGTGGGCGAGCTGGACCGCGCCCGCGAGCTGTTCCAGCAGGTCGTCGCGCACGAGAATCCGGTCGGGCTGTTCTCGGAAGACGTGGATCCGCTCACGGGCCGGCTGCTCGGCAACTTCCCCCAGGCCTACACGCACGTGGGGTTGATCCACGCCGCGACCACGATCGGCGAGCTCCTCGACGCGCGCGACGGGCAGGTGCGAGCCTGGTGTTGCGCCTGAGGCCAGCCGGATGACGCGCGCGATCTTCGTCTCGAACCGGCTGCCGGTGACGGTCGGCACGCGGCGCGGAGTGTTCAACGTCGCGCCCAGCACGGGCGGCCTCGCGACCGGGCTCTCCGGACCGCATGCGCTGGGTGGTGGGACCTGGATCGGTTGGCCGGGGCCCACCTGGGACCTGTCGCCGAGCGACCGCGCACGGCTCGACGCGCGGCTGGCCGAGCTGCGGCTCGCGCCCGTCGAGCTCTCGCGCGCCGAGGTCGAGCGCTACTACGAAGGCTGGGCCAACGGGCTCCTGTGGCCGCTGTTCCACTCGCTGCTCGACCAGGCGCCGATCGAGGTCGAGGGCTGGGAGGACTACCAGCGCGTGAACCAGCGCTTCGCACAGGAGACGGCGCGCCGCGTGCAGCCCGGCGACAGCGTGTGGATCCACGACTACCAGCTCCTGCTCGTGCCGGGCCTGCTGCGCGAGCTGGTCCCCGGAGCGCGGATCGGTTTCTTCCTGCACATCCCCTTCCCCGCCACGCCGATCCTGCGCGCGCTGCCCCACCGCGAGGAGCTGCTGCGGGGCCTCTTGGGCGCGGACCTCGTGGGCTTCCACACGCCCTCGTACGCGCGGCACTTCGCCAGCGCGCTGCAGCGCATTCTGGGACTCGAGGTCGGCGTCGACCGCGTGCGCGTCGGTCGGCGTGACGTGCGCATCTCGTCGTTCCCGATGGGCGTCGACGCCCGCGAGTTCGAGGCCACCGCGACCAAGCCCGCCGTGATCGCGCGCGCCAAGGAGATCCGCGGCGGACCGGAGCAGCGCTTGCTCGTGGGCATCGACCGTCTCGACTACACCAAGGGCATCCGGCGCCGGCTCGCGTCCTACGAGAAGCTGCTGGAGACCCGCCACGACCTGCACGGGCGCGTCCACCTCGTGCAAGTCGCGGTGCCGTCGCGCTCCAGCGTGCGCGCCTACCGCGAGGTCAAGAGCCAGGTCGACGCGCTGGTGGGCCGCATCCAGGGCCGCTTCTCGACCCCGACCTGGACTCCGATCCGCTACGTGCACAGGGGGCTCGCGCGCGACGAGATCGTGGCCTTGTACCTGGCGGCGGACGTGCTGGTCGTGACCCCGGTGCGCGACGGCATGAACCTGGTCGCCAAGGAGTTCGCCGCCTCGCGCCCCGACGAGGATGGCGTGCTGGTGCTGTCCGAGTTCGCTGGGGCCGCGTCCGAGCTGGCGGGCGCCGTGTTGGTGAACCCCTACGACGTGGAGGGGACGGCCAAGGGCATCGCGGCCGCGCTCGACATGCCGCGCGAGGAGCGCCACGAGCGCATGCGCCTCCTGCGTGCGCGCGTCGCCAGCGCCGACGTGCACGGCTGGGCGCGGAAGTTCCTGGCCGCGCTCGCCGCGACCGAGCCAGTGCGCGAGGAGCGCCTGGACTTCGACGACCCGGCCGACGTCGCGCGGGCGATCACGGCGAGCCCGCCGCAACGCACCGCCCTGCTGCTCGACTACGACGGCACGCTGGTCGACTTCACCGCGCGCCCCGAGGACGCGCGCCCCGATGCCGAGCTCCTGGAACTGCTCGCCAGGCTGGCCGTCGCGCCCGGCCTGTTCGTGCACCTCGTGAGCGGCCGTCCGCGCGAGGACCTGGAGCAGTGGTTCGGTCGGCTGCCGGTCGCGCTGCACGCCGAGCACGGTCTGTGGGCCCGGCCGCGCGGCACGCGCGCCTGGAGCCGCCGCGGCCTTGCGTCGCTGCCCTCCGGCGACGCGATCGCCGCGATCCTGGAGGACTTCGCCGCGCGCACGCCAGGCGCCTTCGTCGAGCGCAAGACGTCCGTGCTCGCCTGGCATTGGCGCAGCGCCGATCCGGCCTACGGCGAGCGGCAGAGCTCCGAGCTGCGCCAGCACCTCGCCGAGCTGTTCTCGAACGTGCCCGTCGAGGTCCTGGTCGGCGACCATGTCGTCGAGGTGCGCCCGCACGGCGTGCACAAGGGTCTCGCCGCCGCCGAGGCACGCGTCGAGCACGGGGAAGGCGCGCGCCTCGTCGGGTTCGGCGACGACCGGACGGACGAGGACCTGTTCGCGGCGCTGGGCCCCGGCGACGTGGCGGTGCACGTGGGACCGCGGGCAAGCTCGGCGACGTTGCGGCTCGCGAACGCCGCGGCAGCCCGCGCCGCGCTGGTCGCCCTGCTCCGCGGCGGTTGAGCACCGACGGCGACGGGCCCGGAGTGCTCCGGACCGATCACTGCGGTCCGACGCTGTTCGCCGGATCGCCCCAGCCCTCGCTGAGCCAGGCGGCCCCATCCAGGAGCCGGGACGAATCGAGCTGGCCGTCTCGATCGGCGTCGATGCACACGAGCGTGTCCGCGGGCCCCCAGGCGACATCCGGGCGCAAGCGCGCGAACAGGTAGCAGTGCCCACGCCCGGCGTACTCCGCGGACCAATGCGTGTCGTAGCCGGCAGCCAAGGCCGGCACGTGCAGCGCGACTCCCGCGGCGACGGGGCTGGCTGCGAGGGTCCGGACGCGGCTCACGAGGTCGACGTGGAACAGGTCGTTCGTGCCCGCATAGTAGACGAAGACCTTCGTCGTCGAGTGCAGGCTGGGCAGCACGCCGCGCACGTCGCCCGTCGGCGCTCCCGCCGCGTCGACCAGGATCTCGTCTGCGGCGACGCGCGGCGGGAGCGTCCAAGTCGCACGCGGCGCGCCGCCACCCGTGGGAAGGACCTGCGCGACGCTGGGGGCTGGAGTGCCCAGCGCCGTGTGCATCGCAAATGTCCAGCGCTCCAGCACGGCGCGGCCGGAGCTCGTCCGACCTGCCACGCACACGTGGTAGTCATCGAGTGGAACCACACGCGTCGGCCAGTAGCTCGTGGCGAACACCTCGGACGTGTGCGTCCTCACGACCACCGGCAGCGGCGGAGGGACGGAGGTCTGGCGCCATTCGAAGGAGACGGTCTTGGCGAGCGGCCTGACCTGAACATCGCGATAGATGTCCGGCCCGAACCGCGTCGTGGGCACCTCGTCCTGCCACAGCGCGGGGGGCGGTGCCGCAACGGGGAGCGAAGGCGCGGGTGGGGACTGGACGGCCTGCGCGGCAGCCGCCGCGCCGAGGGCGGAGGACGCCGTCATGCCGAGCACGAGGCTCCTCAGCAGGTCGATCGAGTCATGGGTCATGGCTGCGTTCCCCTCCGTCGGAGCACCAGGGCGGCAGACGCGTCGACCAGCTCGAGCGCCCACCCGAGATCGAGCACCGAGACGAGCACCGTTCCGCCCATGCGACCTCCTGCCATGCTAGCGAAGGTGGGCGCGCCCCCCCGCCCCGCAGAGCGTCACTCGGTACAGCCGGCGCACGCGGCAGACGCCGATTGCGCCGGCATCCCGCTCTGCATCCCGCGCCAGAAGTAGTCCGGTGCCTCGCCCGCGCGTCCGTCGGCCGGTGCCAGCGTGCGCGCGTCGTACATGCGACCGTCGAGCATCACCCAGCGGATGTGCTCGCTGTTCCGGATGTCCTTGAGCGGGTCCTTCTCCAGCACGACGAGGTCGGCCAGCTTGCCCGGCTCGAGCGAGCCGATGTCACGATCGAGGCCCACGTAGAACGCACCGTGGAGGGTCGCGCAGCGCAGCGCCTCGTGATTCGTGATACCGCTGGCCGCGAGCAGCCACAGCTCCCAGTGCGCGCCCAGTCCGGCGAGTTGCCCGTGTGCGCCGAGCTGTGCGCGCGCGCCGGCGTCCGTCAGGCTCTTCACGATGCCGGCGGAGCGCAGGATGTTCTGGTCCTCGTCGGGCGCCATCGTGCGGCGCCGCGCGCGCGGCTCGACGGCGAAGCGCGGCACGAAGGCCAACAGGCGCTCGTTGCGCCACACGTCGGTGTGCTGGTACCAGTAGTTCTCGCCCCAGATGCCGCCATAGCCGACGACGAGCGTGGGCGTGTAGCCGGTCTGCGTCGCGCCCCACAACTGCGTCACGTCGGAGTAGACGCGCTCGACCGGCAGCGAGTGCTCGACGCCCGTGTGGCCGTCGACCACGAACGTGAGGTTGTGCTGCAACAGCGAGCCGCCCTCGGGCACGACCATCATCCCGAGCTCGCGCGCGGCTTGGATCACCCACTGGCGCTGGTCGCGCCGCGGCTGGTTGTAGCTCTTGACGCTGAAGGCGCCGACGGCCTTGAGGCGGCGCAGGTGGCTGCGCGCGTCGTCCAGCGACTCGATCGGCGCCTTGAAGTCGCCTTGGGCGCCGTACACGATCGTCCCGGTCGAGAACGTGCGCGGCGCCAGCACGAGCCCCGCCTTCTGCAGCTCGGACGCGGCGAAGATCGAGTTCGTGTCGTGCGACGGATCGTGGATCGTCGTCACGCCGAACGCGACGTTCGCATGGCTGAACCAATTGCGCCGCGGGGTCACGCCGTTCACGGCCTGCGGACCGTGCGCGTGCACGTCGACGAGACCGGGGATGACGACGAGCCCACTCGCGTCGACGACACGCGCTCCGGCCGGGATCGCGACCGCGCCACGCTTGCCGACCGCGGTGATCCGATTGCCGCTGACGACGACCGCGCCGTCCTCGACGATCTCGTCGCCCTTCATCGTCACGAGCTTGGCCCCGACCAGCGCGAGCGCACCCTCGACGGGCGCGCGCCGCGCGGTGAAGGCGATGTTGCGACCCGACTCGGGCGGGGCGAGGGGCTTCTCCGGCGCGCCGCCGAGGTGCGCGAACGCGTCGTCGAGCGCGCGCTCGAAGAGCTCGGGTCCCAACGACCAGTGGACACGCCGGGAATCCCCGGAGAAGTGCAGGTTCTCGCCGGCGTCACGGGAGAGTCGCGCGATCGGGTACGCCTTGGTCGAGGGCGAGAGCGCGACCTCGCGGCCGGTCGGCTCGAACGGAGCGAGGTACGCATTCCAGCGCTCGGCGAAGGCCAGCCACTTCCCATCGGGCGAAAGCGCGAACTGCGTGGCCCACTCGCTGGCGAAGTGCACGCGCTCGTGCGAGCCGTCGAGCTCGACGCTCCACAGCGTGCGGCGGTCGACGTCCTTCTGTGCTTCCTCGCTGACCAGGTACACGCGCTGCCCGTCGGCTCCGAACTGCGGGCGAGCGCCCTTCTGCGTGACGAGCACCGACTCTCCACCGCGCGCCGGAGCGCGGTAGACGCCCGGGTCGTTCGACCACAGGGGCGACACGATCCCGCCGCCGCGCACCTTGCGATACACGACCTGCGTGCCGTCGGGCGTGAAAACAGGTTCGACGTAGTGACCACGCTCGCGCGTGATCGGGTACTCCGTGCCGCTCACGAGGTCCTGCACGACGACGGCCCCGAGTTCGTCGTCGCTCCAGGTCGTGAACGCCAGGAGCTTCCCGTCGCGCGAGAAGGCCGGCTCGAACTCGAAGCGCTGCTCGTCGGAGACGATGCGCCGGGGCGTCCCGTCCGGCAGCGCGCGCAGCCAGACGTGCCCCAGCGCCTGGTACGCGACCTGGTCGCCACGAGGCGAGACGACCACCGAGCGCAGCGCCCGCACGGGGAACTCGTCGGGCGCGACCTCGACGTGGAAGCGCACGGCATCCTGCACGCGGCGCGCGCCCTGGACGTGGAACGGGATCTCGCGCGCGGCGCCGGTCGCGACGTCCACGCGGCGGATCTGCCCCTGGGCGTAGATCACGATCTCGCGGTCGCCCGGCAGCCACGCGAACGCGGGGTAGACGCCGTGGATGGCCCAGGTCTCCTGCATGTCGCGCTCCAGCGGCGCGTACACGGGCCGCGCCGCGCCCGAGGCGAGATCCAGCACGAAGAGCTTGGTCGAGAAGTCGTCGCGCCGCACGAACGCGAGTTGCTTCCCATCGCGGCTCGGCGTCGGACGACAGGCGCCGCCCGGACCGTCGACGACGCGCACGCGCTCGCCCGTCACGCGGTCGAGCCGGTCGATGGCGTAGATGCCCGCGGTGGCGTCCTTGCTGTACTCGAAGGTCCCGCCGGGCGTGGCGTCGAAGCTGAAGTAGACGTGGAGGCCGTCGGGCGAGAAGGCCGGCTCGCCCAGGTCCTTCTGCTCGTTCGCGCGCGTCGTGAGCGGCAGCCCCTCGCCCCCGGACACGTGGTAGAGCCAGATCTCGCCCGCGCCCAGCGAGCGCCGCGACGTGAAGTGCTTGCGCGCCGCGATCCAAGTGCCGTCGGGCGACCACGCCGGCGAGTTCAGCAGCCGGAAGTCCTCCTTCGTGACCTGCCGCGCCGCGCTGCCGTCGCGCTTGGCGACCCACACGTTGTCGCCGCCGCCCTGATCGCTGGTGAACGCGATCCAGGCCCCGTCGGGCGAGTAGCGCGGCTGCATCTGCCAGGCGACGCCGCTCTGGATCGCGCGCGCCTCGCCGCCCTCGATGGGCAGGACATAGAGGTCGCCCAAGAGGTCGAAGCAGATCTCGCGTCCGTCCGGCGAGACGTCGAGCGAGATCCACGTGCCCTCGCGCACGTCGAGCGGGACGTCGCGGGCCGGACCCTCTGGGTTCTGGACGTCGTGCTTCGGCGGCGTCGCTTGGGGCGCCGCGGCGAGGATCGACACGAGGAGGAGCACGTTCGCGGTCATCGTGCCGCAGAGGTTAGCGGCCGCACGCGATCCCCGCTGCGCCCGTCACAGGTCCGCGATCACCGGCGCATGGTCGCTCGGCCCCGGACCCTCGCGCGCCGCGAGGTCGATCGAGCAGGCGCGGAGCGACTCGTACGCCGGCGGCGTGACGAGCAGGTGGTCGATGCGCAGGCCGGCCTGGCGCTGGTAGCCCTTCGTGCGGAAGTCCCACCAGGTGTAGTGCCCCCCCTCCTCGTGGAACTTGCGGAAGGCGTCCTTCAAGCCCAGCGACGTCAGGCCCGCCAGCGCGCGCCGCTCCGGCGTGCTGCACAGGATCTTCTCGTGCCACAGCGCCGGATCGTGCACGTCGCGGTCGTCGAAGGTCACGTTGAAGTCGCCGCACACGACGCCCTTCTCGTCGAGCACGCAGCGCCGCGCCGCGAAGTCGCGCAGGCGGTTCAACCACTCGAGCTTGTAGCGGTACTTGTCGGCCCCGACCTCCTGGCCGTTCACCACGTAGGCGTTGACGATCATCACGTCGCCGACCTGGGCCGAGATCACGCGCGCCTCGGGGTCCTCGACCCCGTCGTCCAAGCCGCGCACGACGTCCTCGATCCGTCCCCGGGCCAGGATCGCGACGCCGTTGTAGGTCTTCTGGCCGAACGTGGCGCAGGACCAGCCCAGGTCCTCGAGCGGATCGAGCGGGAAGGCCTCGTCGAGGCACTTCGTCTCCTGCAGGCAGACGACGTCCGGCCGGGCGCGCTCCAGGAACTCGATGAGCCGCGGCAGCCGCGCGCGGACCGAGTTCACGTTCCAGGTGACGATGCGCATGCGCGCGCATCCTAGCGTCGAAGGAACCATGCTCCGCGGGCGTACACCGTTCCCGGAGGCCCCCATGCAGCGGCACTACGAGTACAAGTTCGTCCGGCTCGGCGAGGGCTGGCTCGGCGTCCGGAAGGCGGCCGTCCAGGGCTACCAGCAGGTCGTCCACGACCACGCCCGCGACGGCTGGCGGCTCGTCCAGGTCTTCGCGCCCCCCACCGGCGCCTACGGCGTCGCGAAGTTCTTCGAGCTGATCTTCGAGCGCGAGGCCTGATCCCGGGCCGCGCCGGGGCCTGGGGCAACGGCTCGCGCAGGAATCCCCCTCGGTCGTCTTGTGGACGGGGCTCTCGGCCCTAACCTACTGAGGTCCCAATCCATCCGACGTGAGATCGATTCCAAGTTGACACCCCAATTCCAAGGCGGCCGGCGCGGAGCAGCGCGCGGCCGCGGACCCCGTGGCGGCGCCGCGACGGCGCGCCCGAAGAGTTCCGAAGCCATCCGCCCCCTCGACCCGACCGCGACCCCCCCGGAGATCGACTCGTTCCGGCACTGGGAGGGGCTCGGCGAGGAGATCCAGGCCGCGATCGCGGAGATGGGCATCACCAGCCCGACTCCGATCCAGCGCCTCGCCATCGGCCCCGTGCTGGCCGGCAAGGACGTCATCGCCAAGGCCGAGACCGGCACCGGCAAGACGCTGGCGTTCGGCGCGCCGATGATGGCCAAGATCGACCCGCAACGCGCCTCGGTCCTGGGCCTGGTCCTGTGCCCCACGCGCGAACTGGCCGAGCAGGTCCAGAAGGTGCTGGCCGCGCTGGGCAAGCCGCGCGGCATCGAGGTCGCGCTGATCGTGGGCGGCGAGCCGGCCGAGCCGCAGGTGCGCGCGCTGAAGCGCGGCGCGCAGGTCGTGGTCGGCACGCCCGGGCGCATCCTGGACCTCTACAAGCAGAAGTTCCTGTCGTTCCCGTGGACCGAGTTCGCGGTGCTCGACGAAGCCGACGTCATGTTCGAGATCGGCTTCATCGACGACGTGAAGGAGATCCTGTCGCTGACGCCCGAGGAGCGGCAGACGCTGCTCTTCTCGGCCACGTTCCCGCCGGAGCTCTTGAAGCTGGCGCGCGAGAACACGCGCGACCCGGCCGAGGTCGCCACGGCGGCGGGCGTCAAGACCGTCGACAACATCGAGCAGAGCGTGATCTTCGTCTCCGACGAGGATCGCGCGCTGGCGCTCATGCGCCTGATCGAGAACAGCGAGCCCGAGGACGTGTTCCTGGTCTTCTGCCCGCGGCGCACGGACGTGGACAAGCTGATCCGCCGGCTCGAGCGCATGCCCTATTCGATCAAGGCCCTGCACGGCGGCTACGACCAAGCCGCGCGCTTCCGCGTCATGGGCGCGTTTCGCACGGGCGAGGTCAAGGCGCTCATCGCGACCGACGTGGCCTCGCGCGGACTCGACGTGGCGCACGTGACGACCGTCGTGAACTACGGCTCGCCCCAGGACATCACGGACTACACGCACCGCATCGGCCGCACGGGCCGCGCCGGGCGCAAGGGCCGCGCGATCACGCTCGTCGGCGGCCTGGATGCACGCCGCTGGAAGCAGATCGAGCGCGAGGCCACCTGGACGATCCCCGAGGTCGAGCCGCCCCTGCGCGCGCCGCGGGGTGGCCCGCGGCGCGCCGAGGCACCCGCCCCGCGCGCCGGAATCCGGCCGCCGGCCGACGACCAGCGGCGCGCCGAGCAGGCCCCGGCCGGGGCCGAGCGCGCGGCGCCCAGGGCCGATCGCGGGGAGCGCGGAGAGCGCGTGGCTGAGCGGCACGTGCGCGGAGAGCGTGTCGCCGAGCGCCGTGAGCGCACTGCCGAGCACAGTGGGCGCGCGGCGCCGCGCTCGGAGCGCGCCGAGCGCCCGAGCCGCAGCGCGGAGCAGCCGGAGCGCGAGGCGCGAGGAGACCAAGGGGAGCGCAACGTCCGTCGCGAGTCGCCCGCGCGTCCCGCGGCCTCCGCTCCGCGGAGCGCAGCGCGCTCCAGCGCGTCCGGGCACGAGGCGCGCGCGGAGCGCGGCCCGGATGCGCTCCGCGGCCCGCCCGCGGCGCCGCCGCGTTCCGCGGAACGCCGGGAGCGCTCGTGGCCGCAAGACGAGCACTCGCCGGCCGCCGCGGCAGCGCCGCGCGGGCGCGACGCCGATCGCCAGCTCGAGCCGTGGCCCGACGACCCGGTCGACCGGCGGGACCGCCCGCTCCGTCACCGGGACGAGGCGCCGCGCTGGCCGGTCGACCACGAGTCCCCGCGCTCGCAATCCCGCGAGCGGCCGGCTCCGACGGAGCGCCCGGAGCGGCGCGCAGCGCCGACGCCGCGCGCAGCGGAGCCGGTCCGCCCGCCCGCTCCCGGCCGCGGGCGAGCAGCGGAACGCACCCAGCTCGGCGAGCGGGCCCCGCGTGGCGAGCGCGAGGTTCGCCGTCCGGCACCGCCACCGGCCGCCGGACGGTTCCCGACGCTGGACCCCGAGATTGCTCCCGAGCGCGACGTCCGCCCGCGCGGACCGGACGCGGCCCATGCTCCGCGCCGGGCAGCGCCGCGCCCGCCCGACCGCGAGCCGCGCCGCCGCGAGCGCTAGCCGAGGCCGAAGCCATGGGTGGGCACAACCCCTTCCTGAAGAGCCAGGGCACGCCGAAGCCGACGAAGCCCTACACGATCACGTTCCTGCCCGGCGGGACGCGGATCGAGGTCGACCCGACGAAGGTCCCCTACTCGCGCGATGGGTTGCCCGGCTCGATCCTCGAGATCGCGCTGGCGCACGGCGTCGAGATCGACCACGCCTGCGGCGGGGTGTGCGCCTGCTCGACCTGCCACGTGATCGTCAAGGAGGGCTACGAGACGATCCCCGCTGCGAGCGAGGACGAGGAAGACCAGCTCGACAACGCACGCGGCCTGAAGCCGACCTCGCGCCTCGCCTGCCAGGCGGTACCGAACGGCGCGCGGGACGTGGTGGTCGAGATCCCGAGCTGGAACCGGAACCTGGTCAGCGAGTAGTACGGAGTCAGACTCCACTCCGCCGTTCTCGCGGCTCGACGCCTAGAAGTCCGGAGCCAACTGCGACCCGGACGTGCGCCCAGCGTCCACCTCGCGGAGGACGACATGCCCCGCGCACCCCGCCTGGACGCCCCCGGCGTCTGGCACCACGTCATGCACCGCGGCATCGCCCGCCGCACCGTCTTCGAGGACGACCAGGACATCCGCTACTTCCTGTCGAGGGTCGCGCGGGCGGCACGTGCCGGCTGGATCGCCATCCACGCCTACTGCGTCCTCACGACGCACTTCCACCTGCTCATCGAGAGCCGGGAACCGGGACTCTCTTACGCGATGCGCCGCATCCTCAACGACTACGTCCGCTGGTTCAACCGCGGGCGAAGGCGCGATGGGGCCCTGTTCCGCGGCCGCTTCAGCTCGCGGCAGGTCGATTCGCTCGAGTACCGGCGCGTCCTCGTGCGGTACATCGACGACAACCCGGTGCTCGCGCGGCTCGTGCCAGAGCCCGGGATCTACCCGCACGGCAGCGCACGAGCCTACGCGTGCCGCCGCGGGCCGCTGTGGCTCGAGCGGAGCTGGATCGAGCACGAGGTCCGCGCGCGCTCCAACTCGGACGAGTACGAGCCGTCACGCTACGCGGAGTGCTTCGGCGCCCCGCCTTCGAGCGCTCTCGCTCGCACCGTGGAGCACCGGATCCGGACTCGCGGGCGAGGCCGCGATCCGCTCGACGACCTGCTCGGCGCAGCGCCGGAGCGGGTCCTGGCGTGGATGCGGGACAAGGCGCGGCTCGCCGACCAGACCCGGATCGACTGGCCCGTCTGCGACGCGGCCGAGATCTCCGCGCTCGTCCGTGCCCACGCCTGCGACCACGGCGAGTGGCCGGTCGAGCTCACGCGGATCCGCTCCTCGGGGTGGAGGCTCGTCGAGGTCGCCTTGCTGCGCGACCTGTGCGCGAGCACATGGACCGAGATCGGACGCCGGATCGGGACTGGAGAACAGGGCGCGATCCGGGCCCATCGGCTCCACGGGCGGGCGTTGCTCGAGGTCTCGAGCTACGGTCCGACCGTGTCGCGCCTCGCGTCGGAGGCGATCGCGCAGTGCTACGGGGCGCGTCGCGCCGCCGGGGGCTTCGCGCCGCGAGAGTCGCAGGCTGGCGACGGCCACCCGCGAGCCCGGCGGGAAGAACGGCGGAGTGGAGCCTGACTCGGTACGCTTTCCGGATGGACGTTCGTCTGGCCAACCCTCGTGGATTCTGCGCCGGCGTCGACCGCGCGATCGAGATCGTCGAGCGCGCGCTCGAGCTGCACGGCGCGCCGGTCTTCGTGCTGCACGAGATCGTCCACAACCGCCACGTGGTCGACGACCTCAGCGCGCGTGGGGTGCAGTTCGTCGACGATCTCGAGGAGGTTCCGCCCGGCTCGGTCACGATCTTCAGCGCGCACGGCGTGTCGGACGTCGTCGTGCGCACGGCCGAGGAGCGCGGGCTGCGGGTCATCGATGCGACCTGCCCGCTCGTCACGAAGGTCCACATTCAGGCGCAGAACTACGCCGGCAAGGGTCACGAGGTCGTGCTGATCGGCCACCCCGGCCACCCCGAGGTCGAGGGCACGCGCGGGCGCATCCCCGGGCCGGTCTACGTGCTGTCGACCGTCGCGGAGGTCGAGAACCTGGTCGTGCGCGACGAAACGCGCTTGGCGTACGTGACGCAGACCACGCTCTCGATCGACGACACGCGCGAGGTCATCGACGCGCTCGTGAAGCGCTTCCCGAAGATCCAGGGGCCCGAGCTCAAGGACATCTGCTACGCGACGCAGAACCGGCAGAACGCCGTGAAGAGGCTGGCGGACGAGGGCGTCGACCTGCTGCTGGTCATCGGCTCGAAGAACTCGAGCAATTCGAACCGCCTGGCCGAGCTCGGCGCGCGCCGCGGCGTGCCCTCCTTCCTGATCGACGACGCGCGCGAGATCGATCCGGCTTGGATCGCGGGCAAGCGGCGCGTGGGCGTCACGGCCGGTGCGTCGGCGCCCGAGAGCCTCGTCCAGCGCGTGCTGGCGCGGCTCGTGGAGTTGGGCGCGGAGGACGTGCGCGAGATGCAGGGCGTCCCCGAGAACGTCGAGTTCAAGCTGCCCGACGAGCTCCAGGCGCGCCGATGAGGATCGGGGCAGTGTTCGTGCTGGTTCTGGCCGCCTGCGCCGCGCCGCGGGGCGGCGCGGAGTTCGCGGGAGAGGTCGAGGCCGCGTGCGGCGCCTGCATCCTGGGGCTCGCGGGCGACGGTTGCGAGCTCGCAGTCCGGATCGACGGCCGGGTGCTGCTCGTCGACGGCTCGGGCATCGACGACCACGGGGACGCCCACGCGCCGGATGGGTTCTGCAACGCCACGCGTCGTGCACGCGTCACCGGCCGGGTCGAGGGCGGCCGGTTCCAGGCCGCGTCGTTCGAGCTGCTCCCGGCGCAGCCGGCGCGCTGAACGGGACTCGAACGCACCCGGTCGGCGCTCGGCGCTTAGACTCGCCGGCGTCATGCACCTCGCACCCTGGATCCTGGCCCTGGCGCTCGCCGCGAGCTCCGAGGACGAGGCCCGCGCCGCCCTGGAGCGGGCCGAGTCCGCGGCCCGCGCCGGACGTTTCTCCGAGGCCAAGGCCGGCTACGAGCGCCTGGCCAAGCGTCATCCCGGCACGGAGGCCGGCCGCGTCGCGGCGCGCCGCGCGACGCCCTCGGCGTTCCTGGGCTGGGACTGGGTCGTGCAGAACGGCCCCTCCGCGAACCGCGTCGACGTCGTGCTCATGGGCGACGGCTACGAGCTGGAGCACCTCAAGGGCTGGACCAAGCTCGCGGCCGACATCCCGCCGCTCTTCGAGCGCCAGCCCACGTTCCGCGAGTACTGGCGCTACCTGAACTTCTTGCGCTGTGACCTGCTGTCCGCCGACGGCGGCGTGGACGGCTTCGGGCGCGAGTACGACACGGCGCTGAACGCCAGCACGGGCAACACGTTCGCCGGCCACGTCGTCATCGATCGCGCGCGCGTCCAAGCGATGTTCGCCGAGCTCCCCGAGCACGACGGCTTGGCGATCTGCTTCGTGAAGAACGGCGTGCTCGGCACCGGTGGCGGCGGCATCGCCACGATCGGGGGCCGTGAGTACACGACCACCGTGCACGAGTGGGGCCACGCCTTCGGCCGGCTCGGCGACGAGTACGACTCGGAGCAGTCGGCGCACCAGGGCGCGACCGGGCGCGCCCCGAACGTCTCGGACACCGGGGACCCCGCGCAGGTGCCGTGGGCGCACTGGCTCGAAGCCAAGCATCCCAGCGTGGGCGTCTACGAGGGCGCCGCGGCGCGCCGCAAGGGCGCCTGGAAACCGACGACGAGCGGCTGCACGATGCAAAGCGGCGAGCGCTTTTGCGTCGTGTGCCAGGAGGCGCTGGTCCTGCGCATCTACGCCTTCGTCGACCCGATCGACGCCACGACGCCCGAGCCGCAGCCGCACCGCTCTGCGCCGCCGTTGCAGGTCGGCCCCGAGGGCCTCGAGATCGAGGTGCGCGTGATGCGTCCGTCGAGCCACGAGCTCGAGGTCACCTGGTGGATCCTGCCCGAGGCGCGCTTCCCCGTGACGGGCGGCGCGGCACCCGGCGCGCGCTCGACCACGTCGAAGGACCGCGCGAAGCGCGGAAGGCTCGAGCCCCTCGGCGATGCGCCGCACCGCAAGCCGCGCCGCGAGGCCAGCGGCCGCCACGTGCTGCGCATCGCCCCGAAGGACCTGCCGTCCGGGAAGCACCTGGTCGTGTGCCGCGCCAAGGACACGACCGAGATCCGCGGCGAGCGTTGGCCTTGGGTGCTCTCCGATCCCGACGGGCTGCTCGAGTCCGAGCGCTCGTGGTGGATCGAGGTGCCGTGAGCGCCGCGCGGCGCATGCGCTGATCCCCGGCGCGCGCGCCCCACGGCGCAGCGCGAGCCCCATGGCCCAAAGGTGCGTCCCTCTGGCGCTCGATCAGGGCGCGACGCCGTGCGCGCTGCGCACGCGCGACGGCAGCACGACCGCGCCGTCCGCGCCGCGCCACGCCGAGAGCGCCCGCACCAGCTCGGCCTCGAGCCGCGCGCGGTCTGCCGCGGGGCGACCCGCCAGCGCGCGCTGCACGCCGCCCGAGCCCTCGAGATAGAAGCTCGCGGCGTCCGCCACCGAGGCGAAACGCGGCTCGACCGTGCACTCGGTCTCGACGACGTCACGGAACCCGCCGCGGGCGAGGGCGTCCGCCAAGGCGCCCGAGCGGCCCAAGGCGAGCGGCCCCGGCGCGCCGAGCGCGGGCGGCGGGAGGCCTAGAGCATGCTGGAGCACGCCGAGCGTCAGCGTGCAGAAGGGCACCTCCGTCTCCCCGCCCCACACACAGGCGGCGAAACGGCCTCCCGGCCGCAAGACACCGCGGACCGCGCGCGCCACCGCGGCCGGGTCGGGCGTCAGCATGAGCGCGAAGCGCGACACCGCCGCGTCGAACGTCCCGAGCCCGACGAGGTCCGCGGCCTCGCGCGCGTGGAACCGTGCGTTCGAGAGGCCCGCGGCCTGCGCGCGCTCGCGCGCGCGCTCGATCATGGGCTCGGCCAGATCGACGCCCACGACCTCGCCCGCGGGTCCGACCAGGCGCGCGATGGTCAGCGCGGGCTCGCCGTGGCCACAGCCCACGTCGAGCACGCGCAGGCCCGGCGCGACGCCCGCACGCCGCGCGAGCTCGGCGCCCAGGCGGCCGGCGAAGGCCTCGAAGTGCGCGAAGCCGCGGTCCCAGCCGGGCGCGGCCGCGCTCCAGGCCTCGCGCTGCGCGCGCACGAACTCGGCCGCGTCACGTGCGCTGGCGGTCGGATCGGCCGGGCCCGGCTCGCTGGCGCTCATGGTGAGAGGCGCACCCGCACGACCTCCATGCGCCCGGCACCCAGCGACAACCCGACCGTCCGGGCCGTCGTCGTGAGCATCGTGAGCGGGAGCCCCAGGGCGTCGATGCGCTCGGCGCCGAAGGGCTCGCGCGCGAAGACGAGCTCGACGTTGCACGGCTCGCCGCGCGTCTCGATGAGCCGCAGGTCGACGCAGCCCTTCGGCCCGGCCTCGATGGACAGCGGCACGAGCCCAGCCGCCGGGCCCAGCGTGCGCCGGCCATCGCGCTCGACGCGCGCGATGCGCACGAGCGGCTCACGGGGCGCGCCGGTCCGGCCCGGGTCGTCGAACGCCACGCGCAGTGGCTCGTGCGCCGCCTCGTGCGCCGCGCCATCCAGCCCGGCCGCCCGCCAACCGCCCGTGCGCCCCAGCACGCGGAACGACGCAGCACGCGCGGCGGCGGCGCCCGACTCGGCCAGCAGGAGCTCGAACGCGCGCTCGTTCCAGCGGAACGCGAGCGAGCCATCGGCGAAGAGCGCCAGCGTCGCGCCGCCGTCGCTGGCCGCAGCCCAGCCGTCGAGCGGCCGCAGCGTCTCGGGCGCTGGCTGGAGCGGCACCGCTCCGAAAGGCACGGCGGCCAGCGCGCTGGCCGTGGCGCGCGCCAGCGGCAAGCGCAGGTAGACGTCCCCGCCGCGATCGAGGAGCTCGACGCGCGCGCGTACCTCGAGTCCCGCGGCACCACCCGTCACGCGCACCAGGGTCTCGACGCGCGCGCGCGGCGACTTGCGCACCACGCGCACGGCGGCGCGCAGCGGGCCGCGCTCCACGTACTCGATCGACTCGAGCTCGCCCAGCGGCTCGGACGCGCCGTTCGCCGCAACCCACACGAGCTGCTCGCCACCGTCGCGCAGCAGCTCGACCTCGCGCCCGTCGGCCAGCGCCACGAGCCGCGCGATGCGACCGGTCTTCGGATCGAGGCCGACCTCCAGGTCGTCGCTGCGCATCGTCCACCCGGCGAGCCGCACGCGCGCCGGCGCGCGCAGCTCGGCGAGCTCGTCGCGGCGCACGCGCAGCGCGGCCGGACCCGCGCCGCTCGAGGCCAGCTCCACGAGCACGCCCCCGGAGGCCGCGCGCTGCGCGGGCAGGTCGCCGGCCGCGCCGGCCACGCGCAGCGCCGCGTCCCCGAACTCGAGCAGCGCGCGGCGCGGCCAGGGCAAGGGATCCAGGAGGGCGAGCGGCACACCCGGGCCCGCGGGCGGCAGGGCGGCGCGCAAGCGCGCAAGGCGCTCCTGCGCCGCGGCGCGGGCGCGCGCTTCCACCTCACGCGCCGCGGCGGCCGCTGCGGCGGGCACTGCTTGCGCCGCCGCCCTGAACAGTGCGGCGCGCGCCAGGGGCGCGTGCTCGCCGGGCGCGGCGCCGCCATCCAGCGTCGAGAGCGCCTCGACCGCCGCCGCGCCGAGGATCGCGCGCTCAGCGGCGCGCACGGCCGCCAGGGCTTCGAGCTCGGCGCGCAGCGTCGCGCGTTCGAGCGCCGGAAGCGCCGCGGGCTCGAAGCGCAGGGCGCGATCCGCGCGCGCCGCGGCGACCTCGCGCAACGCGACCCAGGCGAGGTCCGGCGCGGCCGGGGCGGCCGACAGCTCGGCCACCAACGCCAGTGTCTCGCGCGCCGCTCGCGGCGCGACGTCGGCCTGGACCAGGAGCGGCGCGCGCCCGGCCGGCGCGGAGGCCGCTGCGGTCCACGGCCGCCAAAACACCGGGTCGAACCGCAGCGGGCCGTCCGCGCGGATCGCCGGGGCGAGCGCCAGCACCTGGGTCCCGCCCGCCTCCCAGCGCGCGACGGGATTCCCGGGACGGCGCGGGGCGGACTCCAGCAGCGCGACCGCGATGCCCGCCGACTCCATGACGGGCGGGAGCAGGTGGATGCGCGCGACCTCGGCGTCGACGCGGGCCAGCACGCTCGGTGCACCGACGAGCCGCGCGAGCTCGAGCTGGTCCGCGGCGACCCGTCGCGCCAAGAGGTCCGCACCCAGACGCGCGCTCGAGGCCGCGTCGAGGATCGTCGCGTACGGCGTCCAGGTGCCCGCGGCCACGCGCGCGCGCAGCCGCTCGAACGCGGCCGGGTCGCTCGCGGCGAGGCGCGCGATCGACTGCGCCTCGCCGCCAGCGACGGGCAGATCCTCGGGCAGGAAGCCGGGGCGCAGCACGGCCGCGAGGTCCGCGTCCCCGCCGTCGAACGTCGCCGCCAGCTCGATGCGCGCGGACTTGCGCCCGCGCGCCGCGTCGGCCTGCAGCGCGAGCCCGGCGGCGAGCTGGGTGCGCGCCGTGGCGAGATCGCGCGTGAGCAGCGCGTCGAACAGCGGACGGTCGGCGTCCGGGTCCGCGGCCTCGGCACCGAAGCTCGCTCCGGCGCGCCGGTTGGCGAGATAGAGACGCAGCGCGGCGCGATCCTCGTCGGCGAGCCCCTCGACCGACTCGGCTGCGCGCGCCAGCCATCGCGCCCGGAAGCGCGGATCCGCGGCGCCGTCACGGCGCCACAGGCTGGTCACGGCCAACACCGCGAGTCGGGGATCGTCGGGCAGGAGCAGCGCGGCCAGGCTCGCCGGCGACGCGACGTCGACGGACAGCAGCACGGGGACGGGGGCCAGGCCCTCGGAGGGCGCGCGCGCCGGGACGACCAGGGGCTCGAAGGTGCGGGATCCGTCGACGGCGGCCAACCCCAAGCGCGTCTCGAAAGGCTCTCCCGCCAGGTTCGCGACCGAGAGCCACAGCTCGTAGAAGCGGCCACCCTCGAGCGGATCGAGCCCCACGCGCTGTCCGCGCGCCAAGAAGGCGGCGCGCCCATCGGTCGCGAAACGCAGCGGCACGCACGGCCCGGTCCAGCTCAAGCCACGCGGCAGCACGGCGGCCGCGAGCGGATCCGGACCGCGTTCGGCCGCGCGCAGTCCAGCGAGGTCCGCAGCGGCCCAGGGATCGGCCACGTCCCCGCGCACGGCGACGTGGCCGGGTGCGAACTCGGCCTGGGCGCCGAGGACCACCGCTCCGGCCGCGCTCTCGGGCGCTTCCAGACGGCGGAGCCCGCCCTGGAGCTCGTCGTGGAACACTTCGATCCGCGTGCCGTCCGCGCGCTCGACACGCACGTCGTCGACGGCGAAGACGATCTGGGCACCGCGCTCGCCGCGCGCGACGAGTTCGAAACCCACGATCCGGGCGCCGGAGGACAGCGGCGCGCGAACCTCGATCCACCGGCCGCTCGCGGCCAGCGGCGGCGCGCCCGTGCGGCGCCCGTCGTCATGGACGGCTTCGACGCCGCGCGCACCGGCGCCGGGCACCTCGCTGCGCGCGAGGTAGACGAGCACGTCACCGGGCTCGGTGCGGAACGGCGCGGCCGGGATGGCGACGGCCGGGTCCGCGACCTGCGCGAGGGGCGGCGCGGCCAGGAACGCCAGCAGGCGACCGGCCGGCGCGGGATCCTGGGCGGCGCGCGCGCTGGCGCACAGGACCAGGAGCAGGAAGCACGGGAGAGCGCGCCGCATGGGGAGCGGGGAAGTCTACTCCCTGCCCGTGGGGCCAGCCCGCCCCTACGCTCGCGCTCCACGCCATGGACACCGAGGACTGGGACGATCACGACCTCTACGAGCGCAGCGTGCAGGACGCCGAGGCCTCCGTGCAGCTCCTCGAGCGACTCCACGGCGGATCGCCGCGCGTCCTGGGCGAGGACTTCGCCGGCACGGCGGCCCTGTCACGGGCCTGGGTCGCGCGCGGCCGGGAGCGGCGAGCGTACGCGGTCGACCGCGACCCGCGCCTGCTGGCTCGCGCGGGCCACCCGCAGGTCGCCGCGCACGTCCTCGACGTGCGCTCGGCCGAGCTCGCGCGGCTCGCGCCCTGCGACGTCGTGCACGCCGGGAACTTCTCGATCGGCGAGCTGGGCTCGCGCGCCGAGGTCCTCGGCTGGGCGCGCACGGCGCGGGCGCGGCTCGCGCCGGGCGGCCTGCTCGCCGTGGACACGTACGCGGGCGAGTCCGCCTGGCGCCGCGGCGCGCTCGAGCGGCGGCGTGCCCTGGGCGGCGGGATCGAGCTGCGTTGGACCTGGGAGCAGCGGCGCGCCGACCCGCTCACGGCGCGCGTCGAGAATGCGCTGTCCTTCCGCGTGCTGCGCGATGGAGAGGTCGTGCAAGACCGCCCCGAGGCCTTCGTCTACGGCTGGCGACTGTGGTCGCCCGCCGAGCTCACCGACGCGCTGGCCGAGGCCGGCTTCCGCGACGTGGAGCCCGTGACCTGCGTCGACGGCTCCGTCGCGACGGGCGCCAGCCAGGCAACGGGGTGTGTCGTTCTGCTCGCCGCGCGCGACGGAAGCCTCGGGTAGCCTGGACGCGGCCTGTCGGGCCCGCCACTCATGATCCGTCACCGCGAAGCTGACCCCGTTCGCTGGACCTCGCTGGCTGCAAGTCCGTCAACGACGCCGACCTGGAGCGGGCCAGCGGCTCGGCCCGCGGCCTTCGCACAAGTGCTTAGATGACAGAGGTTTCACGATCCAGGCCCAGCGAAGTGGGTCAGCTTCCGGACCTCCGGAACCGAGATTGCCGGGCGTGGCCGTGATTTGGCTCCTGCCCCCCGCCCTGCTCCTGGCCTTGGGCCTCGTCTTGGCCGCGCTGGGCGTGCGGCGGGCGGAGCGGCGGCGGTTGCAGGGCCTGCTCGACGAGCGGCAGCGCGCGCGGGCGCTCGGCAGCGATCGGGCGCGGCTCCAGCATCCGCACATCGACCTGTCGCGCTGCATCGGCTGCGGAACCTGCGTCGCGGCGTGCCCGGAGGAGGGCGTGCTCGAGCTCGTCCACGGGCAGGCGGTCGTCGTCCACGGTGCGCGCTGCGTGGGGCACGGGCGGTGCGCGGCCGAGTGCCCGGTCGGCGCGATCGCGCTGACCCTGGGCGATGTCCGCGAGCGGCGCGATCTGCCCGTCCTGACCGAGGAGCGCGAGTCTCCGCACGTTCCGGGACTGTTCCTGGCCGGCGAGGTGACGGGGTACGCGCTCGTGCGCACGGCGATCGGCCACGGCACTGCGGCCGCAGACGCGGCAGCGCGGCGTGCGCGGCAGGCCGGCGCGCCCTCGCTCGTGCGGCCGGCGCGCGATGCGGCCGGGCGCGGCGGCGTGGCGCTGGCCGACGAGCCGCCGGTGCTCGACCTCGTCGTCGTCGGCGCCGGTCCGGCTGGGATCGCCTGCTCACTGCGCGCCAAGGAGCTGGGCCTCGCTTTCACCACGCTGGAGCAGGACGAGCTGGGCGGAACCGTCGCCAAGTACCCGCGGCGCAAGCTCGTGATGACCCAGCCGGTCGATCTGCCGCTCGCCGGACGCCTGTCGCGCACGAGCTACACGAAGGAGGAGCTCGTCGCGCTGTGGGAGCGCCTGGCGCGCGAGCACGCTCTGCCGATCCGCCACGGACAGGTCTTCCGCCGCGTCGAGCGGCTGGCGGACGGCACGCTGCGCGTCCACACGCTGGACGGGGCGGTCGACGCGCGCTCCGTGGTCCTGGCGCTGGGACGGCGCGGCACGCCGCGGCGGCTGGGCGTCCCGGGCGAGGAACTCCCCAAGGTGGCCTACTCGCTGCTCGACGCGCACGGCTACCAGGGGCGGCGCATCCTGGTCGTGGGTGGCGGCGACAGCGCGGTGGAAGCCGCGCTGGGCCTCGCGGAGCAGCCCGGCAACCAGGTCGTGATCTCGTACCGCAAGGAGGCCTTCTTCCGCCTCAAGTCCAGGAACGAAGCGCGCTTGGCGGAGGCGCTGCGCTCGGGCGCGCTGGGCGCGCTGTTCTCGAGCGAGGTCCTGGCGATCCGCCCCGACGCCGTCGACGTGCGCCTGGCCTCGGGCGGGGTCGAGACGCTCGCGAACGACGAGGTGTTCGTGTTCGCGGGCGGCACGCCGCCGACCGAGGTGCTCGAGGCCTCGGGCGTGTCATTCGATCCCGGGGAGCACGCCGCGCCCCCCTCGCTCTCGGAGCAGGGCACCGGGCTCGGTCCGGCGCTCGGCGCGGCGTTCGTCCTGGCGGCGCTCGTGCTGGCCTGGGTGTTCGTCCACCAGGACTACTACCGCCTCCCGGCGGTCGAGCGCCCGCACCATCCGGCGCACCCCCGGCTCGCGCCGACCGGCGTGGTCGGGCTGTGGTGTGGCGTGGCCGCGGCGTTGTGCGTGCTGGCAAACCTGGCTTACCTCGCGCGGCGCTCGCAGCGCTTTCCGTGGATCCCCGGCTCGCTGCGTGCCTGGATGACGTCGCACGTCGCCACCGGGCTCGGGGCGCTGCTCCTGGTGCTCGTCCACGGCGCCATGGATCCACGCCCCACGCACGGGGGGCGCGCGGCCTGGGCCCTGTGCTTCCTGGTCTTGACGGGCGCGATCGGGCGCTACCTCTACAGCTTCGTGCCGCGCGCGGCGAACGGCCGCGAGCTGGAGCTCGAGGAAGCGCGCACGCAGGTCGTGGCGCTCTCCTCGGAATGGGATCGCGGCCGCGGCGGGTTTTCCGAGCGGATCCGCGCCGAGGTCGACCGCACGAGCGCACAGGCGCGCTGGACCGGGCCGCTCGTGGTGCGCCTCGCTGGCCTCTTCCGCGAGCGTCATGCCGCGCGCCGCCGTCTCGCGGCGCTGCGCGCTCAAGCCCTGCGGGAAGGTGTCGCGCCACCCGAGGTCGAGCGCCTGATCGACCTCGCGCGACGAGCGCAGCGCGCGGCCCTGCTCGCCGACCACCACGAGGAGCTGCGCGGGATCCTGGCATCCTGGCGCTACTTCCACCGCTGGGTGGCGCTGTTCTTCGTGCTGGTGCTGGCTTGGCACGTGCTCCTCGCTCTGCGCTATGCGAGGCTCTTTCCGTGAAGCGTGGCGCGGCGGGGCTGTGGCTGGGCGCGATCTCGGCCACGATCGTGTTCCTGCTCGTGCTCCTCGATCCGAGCGCCTCGTCACCCGGGCCGATCAGCGCGGTCCACGCGCTGTCGGCCGGGATCGACGAGCACGACTGCGCTGCGTGTCACGGCTCGGCGCGGTCGGACCTGCGGACGGCCTGCGCGGCCTGCCATGCCGAGGTGGAGGTCGACGTGCAGCGTGGCCGCGGCTTCCATGGCCAGCTCGCCGACGGCGGGACGTGCGGTCGCTGTCACGCGGAGCACCACGGCGCGGGCTTCGAGCTGGCCAGCGCCGGCGCGTTCGCCCTGGCCGGCGTGCCCGACCGCGCCGCGTACGACCACGCTGGCCTCGACTTCCGGCTCGGCGGCGATCACGCCGCGGGTCTCGCCTGCAGCCGGTGTCACGAGCACGCCGACGCGCCGCTGCTCGCCTCGGGAGCGCGGCGCTTTCGGGGTCTCTCCCAGGAGTGCGC
The DNA here is from genome assembly GCA_016795205.1 of Planctomycetota bacterium. Lineage (GTDB taxonomy): Bacteria > Planctomycetota > UBA1135 > UBA1135 > JAEUHZ01. The sequence continues at coordinate 141,687 of JAEUHZ010000028.1, forward strand.
CAGTTGCCACGACGATCCGCATGCCGGGAAGCTCCCCGACTGCCGCGCCTGCCATGGCGAGACGGAGCCGTTCGCCCTGGCGGCAGCGTTCGCGCACCCCGCCACGTTCGCGCTGGAAGGCGCACATGCGCGCGCTCGCTGTGTGGACTGCCACCCGCGGGGCGGCGAGTTCGCGATCGAGGCTGGCGGTGGCGCGGAAGCGACCCGCGCGGCGCGCGACTGCGCCGCGTGCCACGCCTCGCCGCACGCCGCGCCGTTCGTCGCTGCGCTCGCGGCGCGACTCTCCGTCGCGGCCGGCGCCTCGTGCGCGAGCTGCCACCCGGTCGAGAGCGGACCGTTCCGCGAGCCGCGCGCGCTGACGGCGGCCGAACACGCGGCGACGGGCTTCGCGCTCGACCCGCCGCACGCGCGCGCGACCTGCGCCGACTGCCACCCGCGGATCGACGCGCCCGCCGCGCACACCGGCGCGTTCGCCGACTATCGCGCCGCGCACCCGGGTCGCGCGGCGGACGATTGCGCTGCCTGCCACGCCGATCCGCACGGTGGGCAGTTCGCGCAGGGCGCGACGGGTGTCACGGACTGCCTCGCCTGCCACGAGCGCCTGCGCTTCGACCCGGTCGTGTTCGGCGCTCGCGAGCACGCGCGCACCGGTTTCGCTCTCGACGGCGCGCACCAGAGCTCGAGCTGTCACGCCTGCCACGAGCGGCGCGGTGACGCGCCACGGGCCTTCCGAGGGACCAACGCACAGTGCGCCGCCTGTCACGCCGACGTGCACGCGGGTGCCTTTGCACGGGGCGCGGCGAGCCCCGCGGACCGCGAGCGGGCCCAGGACTGCGCGGCCTGCCACACGACGACCTCGTTCGCCCGCGGGCAGGACTTCGAGCACGCGCGCTGGACCGGCTTCGCGCTCCAGGGCGAGCACTCCGGGCTCGCGTGCGAGGCCTGTCATCCGCGGCGCGCGGTTCGCGACGCGCACGGCCGCGCCTTCGGCCTCGTGGCCGAAGCCTTCCCGGGCCCGACGGACGACTGCGCCACGTGTCACATCGACGCCCATGGCGGGTACTTCGCGCGCGCGCCTTCCGCGCCGGCCTGTGCTGCTTGTCACGACCCGCACGGGTTCGAGGCGGCGGCCGTCGGCTTCGACCATGCGCGCTGGACAGGGTTCCCGCTCGTCGGCGCGCACGCGCGCAGCGCCTGTGCGGCCTGCCACGCGCAGCGCGCGGACGGGACACGGACGTTGGTCCATTCCGGCGCACGCGGCCCGCAGGACTGCGCCGCGTGCCACGCCGATCCGCACGCCGGGGCCTTCGCGGCGCGCGGCGCAGGGACGGAGTGCGCCTCCTGCCACTCCAGCGAGTCCTTCGCGCCCGCGCTGCCCGGGAGCTTCGATCACGGGTCGTGGACCGGCTTCGCGCTGGGCGGCGCGCACGCCGCCGCGCTGTGCACGAGCTGCCACCCGCGGCTCGCGGCGCGCGACGCGACCGGACGCAGCTTCGCCCGCGCCGCCGGAGCGAGTTGCTCCGACTGCCACGCCGATCCGCACGCCGCGCAGTTCGCGCGCGGCGGCGCGACCGACTGCGCCGCGTGCCACGCCACCGGGCCGGACTTCCTCGCGCTCGTGTTCGATCACCAGCGCGACGCGCGCTTCGCGCTCGACAGCGTGCACGCGCGGCTCTCCTGCTCCGCCTGCCACGTTCCCTGGCCGCTCCCCGGCGGCGGGAGCGCGGTGCGCTACAAGCCGCTGGGGACGGCCTGCGGCGACTGCCACGACCCGCGCGGGGGACAGCGATGAGACGCCTCGCGCTCACGGCCCTCGCGCTGGGGCTCCTGGCGCTGGGCGCGCGCGCCGAGGACGTGCGGATCGAGCTTTCCGTGACCAGCGTCGCGGGCTCGGCCGTGTACGTCGACCGCGGCACCGCCGGCGGCCTCGAGACCGGTGACCGGGTCGAGTTCCGCCTGCCGAACGGCGCGCTGGCGACGGGCGTCGTGCGCTCGGCGGGCCCGAACAGCGCGCGCATCGAGCTCGACCCCGGCTCGCTCTCGCCGCGGGTCGGTGCGACGGGGACCGCGACCGTGCCCGACACGCGCCCGGGTGCGCAGGAGCCGCGCACGCCCGCGGGGCCGCCGGCCGAGCGTCCGCCCTGGACGCACCCGCCGGAGACTTGGTCCGAAGACCGGCCGTTGCTCGCGCCAGCCTTCAGCGTGGCCCCCGAGGACCGCGCGCCACGCTGGCGCGGCCGCGCCTGGCTGCGCTTCGATGGCACGTTCGACCGCGAGCGTGAGCGCGAGTACTCGCTCTTGGCCGTGGGCGCCGACGCGACGCTCGAAAACCCGTTCGGCGACGGCGGCTCGCTGCGGATCGGCGCCGAGGGGTTCGCACGCCAGAGCGACCTGGAGGGCGATCTCTTCGAGTACGACGACGCGCGCCTGCGCCTGGACCGATTGGTCTACCAGGTCGGCGGCACCGAGGACCGCCCGCACCGCTTCCTCGTCGGCCGCTTCCTCCAGGACAGCTTCCCGGAGTTGGGCGTGCTCGACGGCGCCGAGTGGAGCGTGCGCACGCGCGGCGGGACCGTGATCGGCGCCTCGCTGGGCTACAGCCCCGAGCCGTTCGCCGATTTCGACTCGTTCGAGGACCTCCAAGCCGCCGTTTCCGTGCGGCAGTTGTTCGCGTCGGCCGACGTGGGGCTCGCGTACCAGAACACCTGGCACGAGGGAACCCAGGACCGGAACCTCTTCGTTCTCGACGCCGGCGCGCGTCCGACGGACCGGTTGTCGCTGCGCGCCTCGGCCTGGATCGACGTGTACGGCGGCTCCGACACGCTCAAGGACGACGGCGTGGAGCTGACCGAGGGCCGCCTCTCCGGCACGTACACGGCCGACGGAGGCCACGGGGTCTCCGCCTTCGTCCTGCAACGCCGCATCCCCGAGCTCCTGCGCGACGAGTTCCTGATGCGACGCGCGGACGACGTGCAGAACCTGGTGGTCGACCGCGCGGGGATCAACGCCTGGACCCGCGCCGGACGCGACGTGCGGCTCGACGCGCGCGTCGAAGGCTGGGACGCTGGCGAGGACGACGGCTGGTCGGCCGAGGTCGGCGGCGGGCTCGACGGCGCGTTGGGCGGCCAGAGTTCGCTCTACGGTGCGCTCTCGTGGGCGCAGGGGGCGTACAGCTCGGGTCCTGGAGCTCGCATCGACGCCCGCCGCACGTTCGGCACCACGAGCGCCGGCCTGGGCTGGCGCGCGGCCTGGTACGAGCACGACGACTTCGGCGGCGACGAGGACGAGCTGGCGCAGCACGCCGTCTACGGCAGCCTGGACCTACCGCTGTGGGGCCGCTGCGACCTGTCGCTCACCGCGGACCGCTCGTTCGGCGACGGCCTCGACGCCTGGGCCGCCGGCATCCTCCTGCAGGCACGCTTCTGAGGCACGCCATGAGATCGCGCACCATTCTGGGACTCCAGCGCACGCACGCCGCGGTCGCGGCGCTGGCGCTGGCGCTCTTGTGCCTGGCCTGCGCCGCAGGCAGCGCCGGCGGAGCGCAGAGCGTCGCGCGCCAGGCGTGGCGGAAGGCCCGCGGTCCGGTCGTCCCCCACGACACGTTCCCGCGCGACTGCTCGCTGTGCCACGTGGGTTCGTCGTGGAACGAGATCCGCGACGACTTCGCCTTCGACCACGCGGCCGAGACGGGCGTGCCGCTCGCCGGCGCGCACCAGGCCGCCGAGTGCTTGCGGTGTCACAACGACCGGGGACCCGTCGCGGTGTTCGCGGCGCGCGGCTGCGGCGGCTGCCACGAGGACGTCCACCTGGGACGTCTGGGAAACGCCTGCACGGTGTGCCACGACGAGGCGGCGGGCGACTGGCGGCCAGGCGGCCCGGTTGCCGAGCACGCCAAGACGCGTTTCCCGCTGGTCGGGGCGCATGCCTCGACCGCCTGCTGGGCCTGCCACCCCGGCGCGCAGGTGGGCAACTTCGTCCAGGCCAGCACGCGCTGCGTCGACTGCCACGCGGCGGACCTGGCAGGCGCGAACGAGCCCGACCATGCGCGCCAGGGCTGGACCGACAACTGCGAGCGCTGTCACCTGCCGACGAGCTGGTCGCAGGCCGGTTTCGAGCACGGGTTCTTCCCGCTGCAGGGCGGGCACCGTGGGCTCGCCTGCTCGGCCTGCCACGTGGGGCGCGACTTCGGGGGCCTCGATCCCACCTGCTACGCCTGCCACCAGGACGACTACCGCGGCGCGCGCGACCACGTGACGCAGAACTTCCCCACGGACTGCACGCTGTGCCACACGATCGCGCGCTGGGAAGGCGCGCGCTTCGACCACCGCGGCATCGTCTCGGGCTGTGCCGCCTGCCACCTCGACGACTACCAGGCGGCGCGCCGGCCCGACCACGCGGGTAACGGGTTCCCGACCTCCTGCGAGCAGTGCCACACGACGAAGACCTGGGGCGACGGCCAGTTCTCGCACCCGCAGTTCCCGATCACGAGCGGCGCGCATCGCAACCTGACGTGCCAGCAATGCCATCCCGTGCCAGGCGCCTTCCGCCAGTTCTCCTGCACGGACTGCCACGAGCATCGCCAGCGCGAGACCGACGACGATCACGACCGCGTGCCCGGCTACGTCTACAAGAGCTCGGCCTGCTACGCTTGCCACCCGGACGGGAACGACTGACGTCGCGCGCGGGCCGGAGCGCGGCGCGCACCCGTGCGCGGCTTCCGATGCAGCACCTGTCGCGACTCACGCTCCTCGGCCTGGTGGCGCTGGGCTTGCTCGTGGTGGCCCTGGTCGCGGCGTTGGTCCTGCGCTGGACGGGCGCGGCCGCGCGCGCCGACGAGCTCGCGCGCCTCGCCACACAGCGCCGCCCGGCGCTCCCGGCCGACCTGCCGGAGCCGACAGACCCGCGGCCCGAGGCCACGGGTTGGTTCGCGGAGCTCGTCGCGGCGCGCATCCGCTGGACGCCCGAGGAGCTCGCCGCGCCGGAGTCGTACGCCCGTCTGCGGGCCAGGGCGCGGGCCACAGAGCTGGCTGCGGAGGCCGAGGAGGCCTTCGCCGCGCTCGAGGGTTGCGCCGGCACGGGCGCGAGCGAGGCCCTGCAACGCGTGGTCGAGGTGCTCGCAGCGCGCGACGGGATCGCCGGGGAGCCGCCCTGCGGCGCGGAGGCAGCGCGGCTCCTCGCGCTGGGAACGCGCGCGCGGCTCGACGTCGCGCGGCGCGCGCGCGAGTACGGGGCGGTGTCACCACGCGTCGTGAACGGTGCGTTGGAACGCGACGGCGCCGTGCTGCCGCAGCTCCCGATCCTGCAGGCGCTCGAGCTCGCCGATGCCGTGTCGCTCGAGCTGGCCCGCGCGATCTGGTCGGAGCAACCCGCGCTCGTGCCCGAGCTGCTGCTCGCAGCGCTCGACGTGGCGCGCGTCCTGGGCAGCGCGCCCTTCCTGGTGGCCGCGCTGGGCGCGTCCGAGGTCGAGTCGCGCCTGCTGGCGGCGCTCGAGTTCGCGCTGTCCGCGGTGCCCGAGGACCTGGACCTCTCCAAGATCGAGGACGAGCTCGCGGCACTGCGGCCCCGCGAGCGGCTCGTGCGCGCCATGGAGGGCGAGCGCGCGCTCGGGAACCGCGCCTTCGAGCTGCTGAGGCAGGGCGCGCGGCCGACCTGGGTCGACGGCGGATCCTGGCTGCCGATTGCCCTGATCGCAGCGCACGACCAGGCCGCGTTCCTGCGCGCCTGGCGCGAGCAGATCGGGCGCGCCGGCTGCGCCGCGTACCAGCGCGAGCCGCCGGCTCGGCCGGGCTGGTCGGACCGTCAACTCGCGCCGATCACGGCGCTCCTCGTGCGCACGGACTTCGCGGGCGCGGTCGACGCGCTCGAGGCCCGCCTGGCGCTGGCGCGCGCCGCGCTCGTCGCGCGCCGCGGCGGGGCGCAGGCGCTCCTGGAGCACGTCGCCCGCAGCGCGGACCCCTACGACGGCCGTCCGCTGCGCGTGGGCTTCGCCGACTCGGGCGTGGTCGTGCTGTGGTCCGTGGGAGCCGACGGGCGGGACGACGGCGGGCTCGACGAGGCGCGCGACGTCGTGTGGCGCTTCAAGCCGCGCTGACCCCCGAGCGCGCGGCTTCGATGCGCGAGAGCGCGTACTCGATGCCCGCCGGGGTACGCGAGCCGTGCCAGGACAGGTACTCGCCATCGACGATCTCGAAGCGGTGCCGCGCCAGGCCGGTGAGCGCGGCCAGCTCGTCCGCGTGATGCTCTTGGAACGGGAACGGCTCCGTGCACAGCAGCACGGCGTCGGGCGCGGCTGCGGCCAGCTCCTGCGCGCTGATCTCCGGGTAGCGCTGGGCATGCCGCGCGAACACGTTCTCGCCTCCGGAGAGCTCGAGCAGGGCGCTGGCATAGGTGTCGCCGTTGACCGCCATGAACGGCTTGCGCCAGATCAAGTAGGCGAAGCGGACGCGCGGCTTGCCGTCGGCCCGCAGACGCGCCTCGACGATACGCCGCTCGATGTCGGCTGCCACGGACGCTCCGGCCTCGGGGCTCCCGATCGAATCGGCGATGGAGCGCACCATCGCGGCCGTCTCAGCCGCGTCGCGCGGCATCGAGACGTGGCAACGGATCCCGGCCTCACGCAGCAGCTCGGCATCCTCGCGACGGTTCTCCTCCTCGTTCATCAGGACCAGATCGGGGGCGAGCTCGACGATGCGGCGCACGTCGGGCGTCTTCGTGCCGCCGACCTTCTCGACGCGCGCGACGCCTTCGGCGGGGTGCACGCACCACTCCGTGACGCCGACCAGGTCGGCGCCCCGGCCCAGGGCGAAGACGAGCTCGGTGAGGCTCGGGCACAGGGAGACGATGCGCATCGTGCGGAGAATGTCCCTCCAGAGTACCCTGCGTCGCGCATGAGCGCCTTCGATGCAGCGACGGAGATCGATGCCTTTCAGGCGGGAGCCGCGGCCGTGCTCGCGCTCCTCGGCGGAGATGCTCACGCGCTCGCGGCGCGCAACCCGGCGGTCTCGGGCTGGTCCGCGCTGGAGCACGCGAGCCACGTGACGCTCGCCAACGAGCTCGTGCTGCGCAACCTCCAGAACCTGGCCCGGGGTGCGGGCCTGCTCGTGGTGGCCGAGGCCGAGCAGGACCCGCGCGCGCTGGCGATCCTGGAGCGCGGCGTGCTGCCGCGCGGGGAGGCGCGCTCCCCGCGCATGGTCGTGCCGCCCTCCGACATCGACCTCGCGACCGCGCGCGAGTGGGCCGAGCGCTTCGTGGCCGATTTGCAGGCGTTTCGCCGGGGATTCACCGCGCGAGGAGGCCCGCCCCGCCTGTTCGTCCCCCACCAGATCCTGGGCCCGCTGAGCCTCGCGGAATGGGCGCGCTTCGGCGCCGTCCACACGCGCCACCACCTCGCGATCGCGCGCGAGGCGCTGGCGGCGACGGTCTGAGGCCTGTTCCGACCCGTGACGCCGTCGAAGCCAGGATCGGGGGCGCTGTCAGAGCGTTGCCCTGCCGGGGGCCGTTCCACGATGCTAGCTGACGTGCTGCCCCCCTCGCCTGAGCGAACCACGCCTCGTGACACGCGACCGAGCTGCTGGTCCGCGCTGGCGCAGGTCCGCACCGTCCCCTCGCGGAGTGACGCAGCGTGACGGAGTGGCTGGCGCGCTTCGACCCCGCTGGCGCCACAACCGCCGCACGCTGTGCTGCCGACGGGCCCGCAGCGGACGGCCGCGCGCGCTTCGAGCGGGCGTGCGCGCGGGCGCTGCTCGGACGCGACGACGAGGCGCGCGCAGATCTCCAGGCTTGCGCAGCCGAGCTCGGTGACGCCGCGCACGTCGAGCTCGCCCATCTCGACGTGCGCGGGCGCGGCGGGGTCGAGGCGGCCTGCTCCGTGCTCGAAGCCGTGCTCGCCCGCGTCGAGCGCGGGAGCGCGCTCGAGGCTCGCACCCTCCACATCCTGGGTCTCGCCCGTGGGAAGCTGCGGCGCACGGCTTTGGCCACCGACGCGCTGCTGAGCGCGGCGGATCGCTACCGCGCCCTGGGCGACCTCGGGGCGTTGGCGCAGGTGCAGGACACGCTGGGATCGCTGTTCGCGGCGCAGGGACGCCTCGACTTCGCGTCAGCGCACTATGCGGCGTCCATGGTCGGGAAGCTGCGCGCCGGCGACGTGGCCGGGATCGCCGTGACGCTCGGCAACCTCGGTCGGCTCCACCTGCGCGCCGGACGGTTCGAGGAGGCGCTCGACTGCTTCCGCCTCGATCTCGAGCTCGCCACGAGCCTCGCGGACGAGCGTGGGATGGCGCGCATGCACGAGGACCTCGGCCGCGCCCACATGGGGCTCGAACGCTGGGACGAGGCGCGGGCGGAGCTCCAACGTGCGCTGGCGATCGCCGAGCCGCGCCAGCATCTCGACCTCGTGTTCTTCGCGCGGCACGACTTGGCGCTCGTCGAGCTCGAGGCTGGGCGCGCCGACGAGGCGCGGGAGCACGTGGCGCGCGCCGAGGCCGCCCTTTCCGAGCCGCGCGACGCGTACCTCGAGGCCCTGCTCGTCGCCGTGCGCGGGCGCCTGCTGGCCGTGGCGGGCGACCCGGCGGCGAGCGCGCTGCTCGAGGACGCCTGCGAGCGCTTCGGGCGCCTCGAGTTGCCCGATCACGAGATCCCCGCCCGGCTCGCGCTGGCCGAGGCGCGGCTCTCCTCCGACGAGCGCGTCGCGGCCGAGCGCGACCTCGCGCGCGCGCTGGAGCTGGCCCGGCTCGACGGCCAGGCCCGCTGGCTGCCCCCGGTGCGCGAGGCCATGGCGCGGCTCTCGGTGGTCGAGAGCCTGGTCGACGAGCGCGGGCGCCTGGCCGCACCCGGAGAGAAACCCGCGGGAGCTGACGGCTACGTGCTGCTCGCGCAACTGGGCAAGGGAGCGTTCGGCGAAGTCTGGCGGGCCTATGACCCGCAGCGCGCGCGGGTCGTGGCGTTGAAGCGGCTCGACCTCGAGCGCCTGTACGACCCCGAGAAGCGTGCGCGCCGCGTGGCCTCGGCGCGCACCGAGCTGGCCGCGGCGTCCGCCCTGCGCCACCCGGGGATTGCACGCGTCTTCGCCTTCGGCGTCGACGGCGCGCAGGGCGCCTACGTCGTGCAGGAGCTCATCGACGGCGAGAGCCTGCGCGCCCGGATGTCCAGGCGGACACCCGACGCTCCCGGCCGCGTGCTGGACACCGCCGGCCGCATGGCCCGCGCGCTCCAGACCCTGCACTCCGCCGGCGTCGTGCACCGCGACCTGAAGCCCGAGAACGTGATCCTGCGCCGCACGAGCGGCGGACCGGTGCTGATCGACTTCGGCCTGGCGCTCGCGCCCGGCGGGGAGCTCGCGCCGAACGCCGTGGCCGGCACGCTCCTCTACATGGCGCCCGAGCAGGCTGCGGGCGAGGAGGTGACGGGTGCCGCCGATCTGTACGCCTTGGGCACCGTGCTCTACGAGTGGTGGGCCGGCCGACGCCCGCTGAGCTTCAGCGGAGCGAGCTTCGAGGAGTGCGTGGAGACCCTGCGGCGCGAGACGCCGGTGTCGCTCGCCGGCCTGCGCCCCGATCTCGGAACGGAATGCACGAGCCTGGTCGACGAGCTGCTGCGCAAGGAGCCCACGAGCCGCCCCGACGTCGAAGAGGTCGCGGAACGCTGCGAGGCGCTCGCCGCGAGGCTGCTCGGCCGGGCCTGAGGCATGGCCGCGGCGGCCTCGAGACCGCATGCTGGGGCACGCGCGCGCGAAGTCGCCGCGCGGGACGGGAGCCGTGGCCTGCCGCGCTAGGATGCGTCGGGCCCTCGCAGGTCCCGCCCCGAGCATCGCTTCCTGACCACGAGCTGGAGCCTCGTCGCCGCCGCGACGGACTCCGAGCGCGCGCGCGCGGCGCGCGGCGGGTTGGCCCAGGCCTATTGGTTCCCGCTCTACGCCCACGCGCGGCGGCTCGGGGTCGAGCCGCACGAGGCCGAGGACGTCGTCCAGGGCTTCTTCGCACGCCTGCTCGAGACCAGTGACCTCGCCCGACTCGTGCGTGGCGAGTCGCGCTTCCGCGCCTCCCTCTGGGCGGCGCAGCGCAACCACGTGGCGGACCGGCGGGCGCGCGAGCTCGTCGGTCGCGCGCTCGCGCGTCTCGAGACCGAGTACCGCGGCACGGGACGCGGCGCGCTCTTCGACGCGCTGCGCCCCGAGCTGGAAGCCCGCGGCGAGCCCGACCGGCGGTACCTGCACGCCTCGGAGGTCAAGACCGACCTGGGCGCGGCGCAGCAGCCACCCGCGCCCAGCTCCGGCCCGGCGCTGGCCGCGCGCGCCGCGGATCCAACCGCGAGCCGTGCGCGGGACGTGCGGGCCTCCCCCCCACGGTCCGTGCCCAGGCTCGTGCCACGCGACCTCTTCCTGCGCCTCGTGATCGCGCTCGTGATCGGCCTGAACCTCCTGGCACTCCTGCTCATCCTGCTCCTCTTCTGAAAGGCAAGCCCGTGAACCTCCAAGTGAACCCTGGCACCAACGCCGTGCTGCTGCTGAGCGTCGTGACGACGCTCGTCGGCGTGATCTCGACCGTCTTCTGGATGGTCGTGAGCTGGCGCGCGATGCGCGCGCACGAGCGCATCGCCGACCGCATCGACGAGAAGCTGCGCTGACGGACTCAGGCCCGCGTCGTCGCGGACACGGCGTGGCGCGCGAGCTCTAGGCCCAGCGCAGCACGGAAACGCGCGCGTTCCGGCCGCTCCGACGAGGCCAGATCGATCCACAGGTCGACCGCGCGGCCCAGGCGCGGGAGCTCGTCGGGCTCGATCCGGTCGTCGACGACCAGGACCTCGAGCTGTGCCTCGGAGTCGGGTAGCGCGTCGGCCGCCTCGGCCAACGCCGCCAGGGCGACCTCGAGCGGACCGTCGTGCTGCGCGTCGTGTCGCAGGCACAGGGCCGGCGCGCCTCCCACCGCTGCCAGCGCCGCGGGCGCGTCCGCGAGCAGCGCGGCCAGCTCCTCGCGCTCCCAGACCGGCCAAGCCAGCGCTCGCCGGTCAGCCGCGGTGGAGAGCGGCCAAGGCGCGGCCCGCTCCAAGTCCGCGAACGACACGAGCTCCAGCTCCAGGAGTCCGCGCACGAGCCCCTCGCGCCGCGCGACTTCGAGGAGCTCCTGCTCGACGCGCGCCAGACGCGACGCGACCGCTCGCGCGATCGAAGCGCGCCGCAGCACGCGCGGGTCCAGCGCCGCCAGCTCGCGCGCCTCGCGCTCCAAGTCCGCGAGATCCGGCAACCGCTCGACCACGTAGGCGTCGGCCGTGGCCAGCGTCAGGCCGCGCGCGAAGGCCAGCTCGGGGGCGCTGACCGACCCATGGCGCGTCGCAGCCAGGCGCACGGCAGCGTGCACGCGGGCGCGCTCCGCAGCGGCGCGCTCGAGCACCTGGCAGGCGGGGAGGCTACGCGGGGCCACCGCTGCCCGCACCTCGGGCGGGCGCGCCGGGACGACCACGGCCGTGCGCGGCGGCGTGAACCCAGCGCGCTCGCACAGCTCGAGGTACGTGTCGCGGACGGCGGCGTCCAGGTCGCCTTCAGCCGGCGAGCGCTTCAGGGCTGCGTCGGGGAAGGCACGCGCGATGGGGGCGCCGACCGCGCGCTCCAGCCGTTCGAGCCCGGACTCCGTGAGAACCTGCTCGAAGTGCAGGAACAGCCACTCGCCGCGCCCGGCGAGTGCGTTCAGGATGCTCTGGTGCTGCTCCAGCCAGATCGAGAGTGCTCGCTCGCGCGTCATCGCGACGCTGCGCAGGTAGTCGGCCTCGCGGCACTCCTTCTCGATCGAGTGCGCCGTGGCGGCCGGATGGCGGAACACGCACACACGCAACGCGTCACCCACGAAGGGCTCCCAGGCGGGCAGGCTGTAGCAATAGCGCGGATCCTTGTAGGCCCAGGGCGCGCGGCGCACTGCACGCCGGATGCGCTCGTCGGAACGTGCCGTCGGGGTGCACACGGCGCCGCGCGGGAGCCGCGCCAGCCAGCGCTGCCACGGACCGAGCTCCTCCGCGGCGGGCGTGCAGGCCGCCAGCAGATCCTCGTTGATGCCGTTGATCTCGGGCGACTCGAAGAAGCCCTTGGGATTGGCCGCGCGCGCGCCGTACGGCGCGTCGCCCACGAACCAGCCCGCGTGCGCCAGCGTGCCGCCGACCATGCTCGTGCCCGAGCGGCCGGACCCCAGGATCAGGACATTCCTCAACGCCGTTCCTCCGCTGCCCGCGCAGAGCGCGGGACGTCTCGGAGGGATCGGCAGGAACGGCGGCCGGCTTCAGCGCGGCCTGTCGCCCGTCCCGCTCGGAGGACAGCGCGCCTCAGGAGGCGGCCAGATCCTTCTTGACGATCAGGGACGTGTGCTGGAGGTAGCCCTGCTCCTGGTAGAAGCCGAGGGCCTCCGGCCGGCTGTCGAGGAACACCCGCTCCAGGCCGCGCTTGCGGGCCTCGCCCTCGGCCGCCGCGAGCAGGGCGCGACCGACGCCCCCGTCCCGGCGCTCCGCGGTCACGACCAAGTCGTCGACGTGCAGGTGGAGGCCTCGCGCGAAGGTCACGAGCGGCCGGAAACCGATCACGCCGACCAACGCGCGGCCGTCGAAGGCGCCCCACAGCTCGTAGCCGGCCTCGCGCTGGCGCCGCGCGTAGAGCAGGAACTCCTCCTCGTCGAGGTGCGCGCGCAGCTCGCGGACGATCGGGAAGGCAATCTCCAGCTCGTGGTCGAAGATCGGTCGGACATCCATCACGCGTCTCCTGGGGTGACCACTGCGTAGCGTTGCCCCTCGCGCACGACGCGGCCGAACGCATGGTCGACGTCGTGGTAGAAGCAACCGGTCCAGCCACGATCCGCCGCGCGCGCGAGCCATGCGGAGCGCACGGAGAAGCTACGCGCCACGTCGAGGTCGTAGGCCATGATGTACGGGGGCTGGACGTGGTGCGCGGTCGGCACGACGTCGCTCCAGAATAGCGCGCCGTCGTCGCGCTCCTCGTCGAAGGTGACCACGGACACGCCGTCCGAGTGGCCCCCGAGCACGTGGACACACAGGCCAGGGAGAACTTCCTGCACCCCCTCGATCGCGGTCAGGATGCCGGCCTGCTCGATCGGCTCGACGTCCTCGAGCCGGTAGCTCGCGGCACGCACCGGGTCGGCTCCGAGGGCCACGTCGCGCTCGACCCGTGGCAGGAAGTGACGGGCGCGCGGGAAGCGCGGGACGAGGACCCCGTCCCGCTCGACGGCCCAGGCCCCGATGTGGTCCCAGTGCGCATGCGTGCCGATCACGTGGGTGATGGCGTCCTCGGCGACACCGATCGTGGAGAGCGACCCAGCCAGGGTCGGCGAGCGCACCAGCCCGTAGATGCGCGCCAGCTTGGGAGACCAGCGGTCCCCCACGCCGGGCTCGACCAGGACCTTCTGGTCCCCGCGCTCGGCCAGGAAGGGCCGGAGCGCCAGCAGGATCGTGTTGTCGTCCGCTGCGGGCGTCCAAGCGTTCCAGAGCACCTTGGGGACGACACCCCACATCGATCCGCCGTCGAGCCGCAGCCAGCCGTCCGAGAGGGCCGTGATCGTCCACGACCCCGCGCGGACACGGCGCGGGCTCCAGGCAGGCGGGCTGGACGAGGCCGGCGGCAGGACCATCGATCCGAGCAGACCCCCGCGACCGCTCGCCCGCAAGCATCAAGACGCGGGAGCGGCATTCAGGCCCCGGGCGGCGCCTGCCGATCACTGACGACGGCCATGATCCCGCCCAAGGCCCGCTCCGGCTCGATCCCCCTCCCGAAGGCCGCCATCGTGCGCGAAGGCGCGCCCTTCGCGCTGGCTCAACCGTCGCCCGACAACCTGCGCCGGCTCCACCGGGTCTCGCTGGTCCATGGACCCGCGATCCGACTCGAGGTCCGGCGCGCGGACGGCCGCAAGCTCGTGGGCGTCGTCGAGGACATCTGCTGGTCGGGCGTCGCCGTGCGCTTCGACCTCGGCTCCGACCCGCGCATCAAGCCCGAGCAGGTCGGGGTGGTCGTCGTGACCGCGCTGCGCCTCCCGGACGTGGAGCTCAAGGCGCGCGTCGCCAGCGTGGATCCACTGGCGAACGGCGGGACGCGCTACGGCCTGCACTTCATCGACGACGAGGAGCTGCGCCAGCGGGTCACGCCCGAGTGGCGGCGCTGGTTCAGCCAGCGCCGCAGGCCGCGCTTCACGCCGCGCGCCGACCTTGCTGCCAAGGTCTCCGTGACATGGCGGGGTGGGTCCACGTATGCGCGCGTCGCCGACGCGTCCATGGAGGGCTTGGGCGTCGAGGTGGAACTCGGGCCCGCGCGCTCGATCGTCCTCGCGCGCACGATCGGGCTCTTGCTCTCGTTCCCAGGATCCCAAGGTCCGCTGCGGCTGCACGCCGTGGTTCGCGGCTCGAAGCAGGGCCCCGACGGCGTCCGCCTCGGGCTCGAGTACCTCCCGGATGACCTGCTCGACCTGGCCCGGCCACGGCTCGAGGCTTGGATCGGGCGCCTGCGCGCGCAGGAGTCCAAGGACGCGACGAGTCGGCCCGGGTTCTGACGAGTCGGCAGCCCCTGCCGGGGCGACGCGGCGACGAGCTGCGCACGGGCGCGAGGCCGTCCCGTCAGGTCGGACGATCGCGGCTCGCAGGCCGCGCGCGACCGCAGCGCCCGTCAGGCGCGCGCACCGCCGCGCAGCAGGCTGCGGGCGATGATGATGCGCTGGATCTCGCTGGTGCCTTCGCCGATCACGCACAGCTTCGCGTCGCGCCACATGCGCTCGACCGGGTACTCGCGCGAGTAGCCGTAGCCGCCGTGGATCTGGATCGCGTCGTACGTGCAGCGCATCGCCGCCTCCGACGCCAAGAGCTTCGCCATCGCCGCCTCGCGGCCGTACGGCTGGTCCGCGTCCTTCAGGCGCGCGGCGTGGTAGACGAGGTGGCGCGCGGCTTCGATGTCGAGCGCCATGTTCGCCAGCTTGAACTGCACGGCCTGCTGGTCGCTGAGCGGCTTGCCGAACGCTTCGCGCTCCTGCGCGTACTTCAAGGAGACGTCCAGCGCGCCCTGCGCGATGCCGAGGCTCAAGGCACCGATCGAGATGCGCCCGCCCTCGAGCGTCTTCATGAACGTCTTGAAGCCCTCGCCTTCGGGCCCGAGCAGGTGATCGCGCGGAATCTTGGCGTCCTGGAACACCAGGCTGGCCCAGTCGCTGCCGCGCATCCCGAGCTTCTCCTCGCCGGGCTCGACGCGGAACCCCGGGGTGTCGCGCGGCACGACGAAGGCGCTGATGCCCTTGGGGCCCAGCTCGGGGTGCGTCACCGCCGTGCAGATGAACGTGCCGGCGTGGTTGGCGTTGGTGATGAAGCACTTCGCGCCGTTCAGGACGTACTGGTCGCCCACCAGGCGCGCCGTGGTCTGCGTGCCGCCCGAATCCGAGCCGGCGTTGGGCTCGGTCAGGCCGTACGCGCCCATGTACTCGCCGGCGATGAGCTTCGGGACGTAGGCCTTGCGCAGCTTCTCGCTGCCCCACTTGTAGATCGGGAACGTGCCCAGCGACACGTGCGCGGCCAGCGTGAGGCCCGTCGAGCCGCACACGCGGCTGATCTCCTCGACGGCCAGGCAGTACGCCAGCGTCCCGCCATTGCTGCCGCCGTACTCCTCGGGGAACGGGATCCCCGGCAGGCCCATGTCGACGATCTTGCGCCACGTCTCGACCGGGAAGCGGTGCTCCTCGTCGATCTCATGGGCCAGCGGCGCGACCTCGGCCAGCGCGAACTCGCGCACCGTGTCCCGGATCATCTGCTGATCCTGCGTCAGGTCGAACCCGTGCTGGATCGGGGGCAGCGTGTACGTCGTCGGTGCTTCGGTCTGCATGGGGCGCGGGTTCATTCCTCGATCTGCCAGCCGGCGGTCCGGCGCGTCCGCGGGCGGTCCGGCGTGCCGTTCTCCGGCAGCCGCGCGGCACGCGGCGCCGGCAGGAGTTCTTCGTCCCGCGACACCGCCTCGGATTCCCGGTAGAAGCGGCTGCTCTTTCCGCTCCCGACCCAAGCGATCAGTGCGGCCCGCGAGAACTTCCACTCGCGCCCGATCTTGCGGGCCGGGAGGTCCTCGCTGTGCAGCACCTTGTTGAAGGTCTTCACCGAGACGCCCAGCAGCTCGGCGGCTTCGTCGATGTTCAAGATCTCGCGTTCGGCCATGGTGTCACCTCGCGGAGGTTCGGGTCAGCTCGCCGCGTTCCGGGCCCGGCGCTTGGCCATCTCGGCCTCGATGTACGCGCCGATGTCGTCGGTGCGCGTTCCCGGGCCGAACAGCTTGGCGAAGCCGGCGGACTCCAGCTTCCGCATGTCGTCGCTCGGGATGATCCCCCCACCGACGAGCAGCACGTGGCCCATTCCGCGCTTCACGAGCTCGTCCCGCACGCGCGGGAAGAGCTCCATGTGCGCGCCGGAGAGGATCGAGAGGCCGACGACGTCGACGTCCTCCTGCATGGCGGCCTCGGCGATCATCTCGGGCGTCTGGTGCAGGCCAGTGTAGACGACCTCCATGCCGCGGTCGCGCAGCACGGACGCCACGGTCTTGGCGCCGCGATCGTGTCCGTCGAGGCCGGGCTTGGCGACGAGCACGCGGATCTTGGTTTCGACCATGGACTTCACTGCTTCCGCCTGCGGGGAAAGAACACCTGGAGGACCAACACGGACGCCGCGCCCGCCACCCCACCGATCACCGCCGGGCGGTTCTCGGCCAGGAACCCGCTGGCGTCGCGCAGGACGACCTGCAGGCCGAGCGCCACCAAGGCGCCCACCGCTGCACAGACCAGCATGGCGATGAGGAAGCGCTTCATAGGATCTTGGGCTCGTGGTACTCGCCGAAGGCCTGGCGCAACACGTCGGCGATCTCGCCCAGGGTGCAGTCCGCGTGAGCCGCGGCCACGAAGCGCTGGAGCAGGTTGCAGTCCCCGGACGCGGTGCTCGAGCGCACCGCGCAGGCGTCACGCACGTCGTCGAGCGCGCGCTTGACCCGGCCGGCGTCGCGCTGGCGGCGCAACGCGGCGAGGCGCGCGTGCTGCTCCCGTTCCACCGCCGGGTCGATGCGGTGGATCTCGATCGGCGGGCCACCGCTCTCGTCTTCCTGGAAACAGTTGACGCCGACGATCTGCTTGCGGCCCTGCTCCGTCGCGCGCTGGTAGGCGACGGCCGAGCGGTGGATCTCGCGCTGGATCCAGCCCTGCTCGGTCGCCGGCACCACGCCGCCCCGGCGGTCGATCTCCTGGAAGTAGCGCTCGGCGTCTTGCTCCAGGCGGTTCGTCTGGGCCTCGACGAAGTAGCTGCCGGCCAGGGGATCGATGACGTGCGCGACCTCGGTCTCCTCGGCCAGGATCTGCTGCGTGCGGAGCGCGATCTTGACCGCCTTCTCGGTCGGCAGCGACAGCGTCTCGTCCATCGAGTTCGTGTGCAGCGACTGCGTGCCGCCCAGCACCGCGGCCAGGGCCTCGTAGGCCGTGCGCACGATGTTGTTCTCGGGCTGCTGTGCGGTCAGCGTCACGCCGGCCGTCTGCGTGTGGAAGCGCAACATCCACGAGCGCGGGTCCTTGGCCCCGAACTGGTCGCGCATCTTCCGGGCCCAGATGCGGCGCGCGGCGCGGAACTTGGCGATCTCCTCGAAGAAGTCGATGTGACTGTCGAAGAAGAACGACAGGCGCGGGGCGAAGGCGTCGACGTCCAGACCGGCTGCCACGCCGCGGCGCACGTACTCCATCCCGTTCGCCAGCGTGAACGCCAGCTCCTGCGCCGCCGTCGAGCCCGCCTCGCGGATGTGGTAGCCGCTGATCGAGATCGTGTTCCACTGCGGCACCTTCTGCGCGCAGTAGCCCATGACGTCGGTGATCATGCGCAGCGCGGGCTCGGCCGGCACCAGCCAAGCGTGCTGGGCTTGGTACTCCTTGAGGATGTCGTTCTGGACCGTGCCGCGCAGCTTCCTCGGGTCCACGCCCTGGCGCTCGCCGCAGGCGATGTAGAACGCCAGCAGGATCGGCGCGGGCCCGTTGATCGTCATCGAGGTCGAGACCTCGGCCATGGGGATGCCCTCCATGAGGGTCTCCATGTCGCGCAGCGAGGAAATCGCGACGCCCACCTGACCGACCTCGCCCCGGCTGCGCTCGTGATCCGAGTCGTAGCCCATCAGGGTCGGGAAGTCGAAGGCCGTCGACAGGCCCGTCTGCCCGTGCGCCAAGAGGTACTTGAAGCGCTCGTTCGTCTGGCGCGCGCTGCCGAAGCCGGCGAACTGCCGCATCGTCCACAGGCGGCCGCGGTACATCGTGGGGTGGACGCCACGCGTGAACGGGAACTGCCCCGGGTGTCCCAGGTCCTGCTCGGGATCGAGCGCGACGTCGTCCGGCCCGTAGAGCGGCTCGAGCCGGGCGCCCGACACCGTCGTGAACTCGGCGTCACGCTTCTCGCCCTGCTCGAACGCCCGACGCCAGCGGGCTTCGGCGTCGGTGCGGATCACGTCCTGGAGGCTCATGCGGGTGGGGCTCCGGTCGGCGGGGCGGGCCGGCCGCGCGCGCGGCGACCCCGGTCACTCAACCGCCCAGTATACGGCCGGCGAGTTCCTTCCAGCACGCCTCGCCGCCCTCAACCCGTCGGACCCGAGAGGACCCACCCCGCCCAATCACGCGGCCCGTACCGGGGCCGTCCGGCTTCGTCGGTGGCCGCCCGCAGGCGCTGCTTGGCGTTCCACAGCGCGGCGCGCGGATCCTGCTTGTGAATCCACAGGCGGCGATAGACGTCGAGCATGAGCTCGGCCGTCGACTCGTCGGGCACGCGCCACAGGGACGTCACGACGCGGCGCGCACCCGCGCGGTGCAGCGCGGTCCGCAGCGAGGCCAGGGAGAGGCCCGCGCGGCGCACGCCGACGCCGGTCTCGCAGGCGGACAGGACCGCCAACTCGCAGCGCCGCAGGTCCCAGGCCGCGAGTTCCTCGCCCGAGACGCGCCCCGCCGGCGGATGCAGGCCGTCCGCGATCGCGTTCGCGCCCGAGAAGGCCAGCCCCGAGAGGAGCAGCGGCGAGGCTCGCCGCACCAGCTCGCGCGCGTCGCTGGCGAAGAGCCCGCTCCCCGCGTCGAGCAGGGACCGACGCTCGCCCACCGGCACGGACTCGGGCGCGAACCAGCCGTGCGTGGCGCAGTGCAGGTAGACGGCGGAGACCGCAGCGCGCTCGACGGCCTCGCGACTGGCCGCGGCCCCGCGCAAGGCGGTGCGCACCGCGTCGGCGCCGAAGGCGCGCTCGTGGTAGGCGACGATCGCCGCGATCTCGGCGTCCGAGGCCGGCAGCGGCGGGAAGCCCGGGTCCCAGACGCTCCGTGGCGGGTGCTCGGCCGCGGGATCGAAGCCCGCGTCGAAGTCGAGCCCGCCGACAGCGAGCAGGGGCCCGGGCCCCAGCCCGGGCAGTCCCGCCACGAGGTCGTGCGCGCCGCGCACGACCTCGAACCGCCGTTCGTCCCCGGCGCGACCGCCCGCGGATTCCAGCGGCAGCGCGTCGAAGGGCACCAGGTGGAGCGCACCCTCTGGCACGATGGCCAGGTGCTGGATTCCCGTCAGGAATGGCTCGAGGGGGTCGAGGACCAGCGAGCGCAGGGCGCGACCCGCGTCGAGCTCCGGCGCCTCATCGGGCCGCGTGAGCCCGCGCTCGCGGGGCGCGAGCAGCGCCGTGCGCCACAGATCGACGGCGCGCTCGACCGCGCTCGCCGTGCCGATCTCGGCTCGCTCCAGCCGGCCGTCTGCGCGCAGGACGAACGCGACGACGCGCTCTTCCTCGGCGAGCGCGCCCCCCTCCTGCGGTGTGCAACGCGTGTAGGTGCCGAAGGAGACGTAGGCGCGGTCCGCGACCAGGCGCCGCGCGAACTCGCGCACCCCGAGGACGGGCGCCGCGCCCGCGGACGGCGCGGCGTGCGCGAGCTGCAACGCGTCCAGGCGCCGGCGGAGGCTGGCGAGCTCCGCAGCCGGAGCCCCCACCGCGGCTGCGCGCGCCAGCTCGGTCGTCGCGGCGCGCACTGCGGCGTGCCTGGCGCTCTCAGCGGGCCCGCCGGGCAGGTGGCGCGAGCCGCCCTCGGGCGCGAGCCGCAGGGCTTCGACGAGCTCGAACGCGCGGCGCGAGAGCTCCGCATCGGGCCCCGCTTCGCGCACGGGGAGCGCGAGCGAGAGCAGCGTCGAGATGTCGTCCGCTGCGGCGCCCACGCGCTCGTCGAGCTCGCGCGGGGCAAGCCATTCGGGCCAGGAGCGCGCGGCGCGCTCGAGCGCGTCGGCGAGTGCCGCGGCAGCCGAACGCGCCTCCGCGACGCGGCCCAGGCGCGCCAGGCTCCAGGCCAGATTGCGCCGCGAGAGCAAGAGGTCGGGATGATCCGGCGGCAAGGTCCGCTCGCGCAGGGCCAGCACCTGCTCCAGCTCGGCCCGCGCCGTTGCGAGCTCTCCGAGCTCGAGCAAGGTCACGGCCAGGTTGTTGCGCAGTCCCAGCACGCGCGGGTGCGTCGGGGGATGCTGCTCCAAGAGCCCAGCCAGCGCGCGTTGCTCGAGCTCGAGCGCGCGGCTGGGCTCCGCCTTGCGTACGACCGCGGCGAGGCTGGCCCGGGCCGTGGCCGCCGCGATCCGGTCCGCGGACGACCCCAGCGCGGCGGCCACGGCTTCGAGGATGGTGCGCGCGCTCTCGCCTTGGCCGAGATCCTCGAGGACCAGCGCCAGCGCGAGCCGCGCGTCGAGCCCCCGGCGACCAGCCGGCTCGCCGAGTTCGACCTCGCGCTCGAGCAACGCGCGGGCCTGCGGCAGGTCGCCCAGGTCGCGCAGCACGAGCGCGCGATTCAAGCGCGCGGCCCCGAGCGTCGGATGCGGCTCGGGGAGCGTGCGCTCGAGCCCTGCCAGGGCCAGCGCCGAGAGCGCGTGCGCGCGCTGCAGGTCGCCCAGCGCGCGGCAGGGCTCGATCAGATTGATGCGCGCCAGGTGGGACGCGGGGTGATCGGAGCCATACGCGGCGAGCTGCGCCCGCAGCACGCCCTCGAGCGTCTCGAAGGCCGCCGCCGGATCGCCCAGACGCAGGCGCGCGATGCCCAGGTTCGAGAGCACGCCGACCTGGACGCTCCCCTCGCCCGGGGGCAGGGCGGCCAGCGCGCGTTCCAGGGCGCTGACCGCGGAAGCCGGGTCCCCAGCGCGCAGCGCGAGCAGCCCGCGCAGCGCGTCGGCGCGCGCGCGCAGGCCATGCGCTGGCGCGCTGTCGTCCGCCAGGGCCTCCTCGATCGCGGCCAAGCTCACGCGTGCTTCCGTGTCGCGGTCCGCGACGGCCAGGACGGCCGCCAGCTCCAGCTCGGCTGCCAGGCGCTCGGGGTCCGCGGCGGCACGCGTGCGCAGGCTCTCGGCCACGCGCTGGCGCAGCGCGATCTCCGCCACGGCGTCCCCCAGCTCGCCCACGGTCTGTGCCAGCGTGCGGCGCGCGTTCTGGATCAGCACGTCCTCCAGCGGGTGCTCGCGCTCGAGCGCCGCCAGCGCGCGCTCCTGGATCGCGCGCGCCGCGGCCAGCTCGCCCGCGAGGCGCAACGCGGTGCCCAGGTTGAGCCGCGCACGCTCCAGCTCGAGGCCGCCCGTCGCACCGCGGGCCTCGGCCGACTCGAGGCCCCGCCGCAGGCAGCTCGCGGCCAGCTGCGCGGCGCCGGCGCGCAGCGCCTCCGTGCCGAGCTGGAGCGCCAGCGACTCGGCGTTCACGTCGAAGTCGCGCGCGTTCGCGGGCAGCTCGGCGAACGCCGCGGCGAGCACGGCGCGCGCTCGCGCCAGATCCCCTGAAGCGCGCGCAGCGCGCGCCTCGTCGAGTCGTTCGGTCGCGGTCGCGGAGGGAGCCGGCGCCGGAGCCTGCCCGACCGCGAGCGGCTGCGCGGCAGCCAGGGCGATCAAGAGCAGACCCCGCCAGGGTGCGCGGAGCCAGAACCGGCCAGCGCGGGCTGCGGCGCGCTCGCCCGGCGTCGGGCGCCGAGCGGGCGCGCCACGGACGCGGGCCCACCCGCGAGGCTCGGTCTGCCCGGCCGCCGTGGCGCCGGCCTGGCGGGTCCGGCTCGCGCGCGGCGCCCAGCCGATCAGCCGGGGGGGGTGATCGCCCTGACCCTGCATGGCGCGAGCAGCATAGCTGCGCGGGCGACGAGCGGTTGCGCTGTGCCGCGCGCGGTGCGGACGATCGTTCAGCCCGCGCCGCGCAGCGCGCCGACCAGCGCGGCGGCGAGCTCGTCGACGACGTCGTAGGGCGTGCGGCCGGCAGCCAGCAGCGTGCGCGCGCGTCGTCCCTGACCGCCCTCGCTCCACAGCGCGGCGCCCAACCGCTCCTGGAGCACCCGCTGGACCTGCGCGACGCGCTTCTCGGCCCGCACGGCGTCGAGCCCCGCCGCCTCGAGGTGCTGGCGGTGGCGCTCGAGCGCCGCCACGACGTCCTCGATGCCTTGAGACTTCCCGGCGCTGCAGCCCACGACCGGTGGGATCCAGGCGCTCCGTCCGGCGTGACGGATGTGCGCGGCCTCCTCGAGGTCGAGCAGCAGCCGGTCGGAGCCCGGCAGGTCGACCTTGTTCACCACGAGCACGTCGGCCACCTCGAGGATGCCGGCCTTCATGGCCTGGATGCCGTCGCCCGCGCCGGGACACAACACGACGAGGACCGTGTCCGTGGCCGACACGACGTCGTACTCCGCCTGGCCGACGCCCACGGTCTCGAGCAGGATCTCGTCGATCCCGAAGGCGTCGATCGCGTCGCAGGCGTCGCTCGCCGCACGCGAGAGGCCGCCGTGGCTGCCGCGGCTCGCCATCGAGCGGATGTAGACGCCGGGGTCGCTCGTGCGCTCCTCCATCCGAATGCGGTCGCCGAGCAGCGCGCCGCCCGTGATCGGGCTGGAGGGGTCGACGGCCAGGATGCCGACGGTCCGCGCCCGCGCGCGCAGGACCTTGGCCAGCTCGTTGACCAGCGTGCTCTTGCCCGCCCCCGGCGGCCCCGTGACGCCCGTGCGCCAAGCTCGCCCGACCGTGGCGTAGACCTCGCGCAGGAAGCCCGCGAACTCCGGACTGCCGTTCTCCGCCCACGAGATGGCCCGCGCCAGCGCGGCCTTCTCCCCGGCGCGAAAGCGCGCGACGAGGCCGTTGACAACGGTGTCAGCTTGATCCTTCAACGGCTTGGACGAGCGCGGAGAGCAAGCGGTCCCTGGGGCGGGTACAGCCGTCCCGCGCGCGGGACGCATCGCGCTGCGCGTGCTCCTAGGGGTTGATGAACCAAGCTGGCACCGATGTCAACGTGTCAACGGGCGGTGATGGCGCGGGCGATCACGATGCGCTGGATGTCGCTGGCTCCCTCGTAGATCTCCGTGATCCGGGCGTCGCGGAACAGGCGTTCGACGTGGAAGTGATCGGTGTAGCCGGCACCGCCGTGGATCTGCAGGGACTCGTCGGCGCAGAAGTTGGCGGTCTGGCTGGCGAACAGCTTGGCCTCGGCGGCGGCTTGCGAACTGCGCTCGCCGCGGTCGCGCATCCAAGCGGCCTTCATGACCAGGAGCCGGGCGGCGTCCAGGCGCGTGGCCATGTCGGCGAGCTTCCACTGGATGGCCTGGAACTCGCCGATCGGCCGGCCGAACTGCTCGCGCTCCTTGCTGTACTTGATCGCGGCCTCCAGGCACGCGCGTCCGATGCCCACCGCCTGGCTGGCGATCCCGATGCGGCCGCCGTCGAGCGTGTCCATCGCGATCCGGAAGCCGTCGTTCAGGGAACCGAGCAGGTTCGAGCGCGGCACGCGCACGTTGGAGAACTCGACCTCGGTCGTCGAGCTGCCGCGGATGCCACACTTCTTCTCCGGCTTGCCGACCTGGATGCCGGGCGAGTCCCCCGGGACCAGGAGCGCGCTGATGCCCTTGGCGCGCGACGTCCCCGGCTCGGTGCGGACGTAGACCAAGAACAGCCCGGCCCAGCCTCCGTTCGTGACCCAGACCTTGGTGCCGTTGACGACGAAATCGTCCCCGTCGATACGGGCGCTGGTGCGCAATGCTCCGGCGTCGGAGCCCGCGTTGGGCTCGGTCAGGCAGTAGGCGCCGATGACCTCGCCGCTGGAGAGCCGCGGCAACCACTCGCGCCGCTGCGCCTCGCTGCCGAACTTGCGCAGCGGAGCGCCGATCAGGCTGTTGTGCACCGAGAGTGTCACGCCGGTCGAGGCGCAGGCGCGGTTGACCTCCTCGAGCACGACGGCCAGCGCCAGGTTGCCCAGGCCCGCGCCGCCGTACTCCTCGGGGATCGTCAGCCCCCACAGGCCCAACTCGCGCAGCTTCTCGAACACCTCGCGGTCGAGCGTGCCTTGACGATCGTGCCGCGTCGCGCGCGGCAGGAGCTCCGCCTCGGCGAAGCTCCGCGCCATGTCGCGGACCAGGGTGAGTTCCTCGTTCAGCGCGAAGTCCATCGTGCGTGCCTCAGGCCTTGGCGGCGTCGTACTCGTAGAACCCGCGCCCGCTCTTCTTGCCCAGGCGTCCCGCCGCGACGTAGCGGCGCAGCAGCGGGCAGGGACGGTACTTGTCGTCACCCAGCCCGGCGTGCAGCACCTCGAGGATGTCGAGGCACACGTCGAGACCGATCAGGTCCGCGAGCGCCAAGGGGCCCAGGGGGTGGTTCATGCCGAGCTTCATGACGGTGTCGATGCCCTCCTTGGTCGCGACGCCTTCCATGAGGCAGAACACGGCCTCGTTGATCATGGGCATCAGGACGCGGTTCGACACGAACCCGGGGTAGTCACTGGCCTCGACCGGCGTCTTGCCCAACGACTCCGCGCAGGTCTGGATCGCGCGCAGCGTGGCGTCACTCGTCTCCTGGCCGCGGATGATCTCCACCAGCTTCATGAGCGGCACCGGGTTCATGAAGTGCATGCCGATGACGCGGTCGGCGCGCTGGGTCGCCGCGGCGATCTCCGTGATCGAGATCGAGCTGGTGTTCGTGGCCAGGATGGCCGACGCCGGGCACTGCGCGTCGAGCTGGGCGAAGACCTTGCGCTTCAGGTCGGCGCGCTCGGAAACGGCCTCGACCACCAGGCCCACGTCGCGCACGTCCTCGAGGCGGGTGGTCGGCCGCACGCGGCCGCGGATCGACTGCGCGTCGGCCTCCGCCAGCGAGCCCTTCTTCACGAAGCGCGCCAGCGACCCCGCGATGGCCGCGACGCCCTGCTCCAGTGCAGCCGGGCTCACGTCGACGAGCAGCACCTCCGCGCCAGACGCGGCGAAGGTCTGCGCGATCCCGTTGCCCATCGTGCCGGCCCCGACCACGGCGATCCGGCCGATCGTGCAGGACGGCATCTCAGGCGCGCTCCACGGACAATGAAACCGCGTTGCCGCCGCCCAGGCACAGCGAGGCCATGCCGGTCTTCGCGCCGCGTTGCTGCAGGGCATGCAGCAGCGTGGTCAGCACGCGCGCGCCCGAGGCACCGATCGGATGGCCCAGGGCCACGGCGCCGCCGTTGACGTTGACCCGCTCGGGATCGAGGTCGAGCACGCGGATCAGCGCGATCGACGCCACCGAGAAGGCCTCGTTGATCTCGTGCAGGTCGAACTCGCGCGGCTTCCGGCCCTGCTTGGCGGCCGCCGCGGCGATCGACTTCTCCGGCGCCATCATGACCCACTCCGGCGCGCAGCCGCCCACGGCGTAGCCCGTGATGCGCGCCAGTGGCTTCACGCCATGCTTCTTGGCTGCGTCCGCGCTCATCACGACCAGGGCCGAGGCGCCGTCGTTGATCGAGCTGGCGTTGGCCGCCGTGACCGTGCCCTGCGGGTCGAAGGCCGGCTTGAGCTTGGCGATCGCGTCGGCGGTCGTGTCGCCCCGCACGCCCTCGTCGGCCGTGAACAGCACGGGCTCGCCCTTCTTCTGCGGGATCTTCACCGCGAACTTCTCGGCGTCGAACTTGCCGGCCGCGGCCGCCGCGCCGGCGCGCTGATGGCTGCGGGCGGCGAACTCGTCCTGCTCGCGGCGCGAGATCTCGTACTTCTTGGCGACCAGCTCGCCGGTGTTGCCCATGTGGAAGTCGTTGTAGACGTCCCACAGCCCGTCCCAGACCATCGAGTCGATCAGCTTGCCGTGGCCCAAGCGCACGCCAGCGCGCGCCTCGGGGAGCAGGTAGGGCGCGTTCGTCATGCTCTCCTGGCCGCCGGCCACGATGATCTCGGCATCGCCGGCGCGGATGGC
This sequence comes from Planctomycetota bacterium, assembly GCA_016795205.1. GTDB lineage: Bacteria > Planctomycetota > UBA1135 > UBA1135 > JAEUHZ01. Next base: position 167,874 of record JAEUHZ010000028.1, read on the forward strand.
CTGCGCGGCCAGCATCACGGACTTGAGGCCCGAGCCGCAGACCTTGTTCACCGTGAAGCTCGGCACCGTGTTCGGGATGCCCGCCGCGATGGCCGCCTGCCGCGCGGGGTTCTGGCCGATCCCGGCCGTGAGCACGTTGCCCATGATGACCTCGTCGACGAGCTCGGGCGCGATCCGTGCGCGCGTCAGGGCCTCGCGGATCGCCAACGCGCCCAAGGCCGGCGCGGTGAACCCCGAGAGGGCCCCCTGGAACTTCGCGATCGGGGTACGGCAGGCGGCGGCGATGACGACGTCTCTCACGGTCGATGCTCCTCGGGAGGTGCTCGCCCGGGCGCGCCGGGGAGGCGCTGGCCGCGAGTCGAGGGCGAACAGTCTAGGCCGAATGAGGCCCCCGGCCTAGCCCGGCGGCGAGCCGGCCCACGTCGCCCTCGAGCGGGCACGTGACTCAGCCGTCGGGAGCGCGCTGCGCCTCCCGGGGCACGAGGGACAGGAACGCGACCGCGGGGAACAGCACCAGGGTCTGCAGCTTCATCGGCGCGCTCCGCGGTCCTCAGCGTCGGAAGGCGGGGTGCGCCGGCGATCCGCCCGAGCGCAGGTAGGCGAACAGGTCGAGCACGCCTTCCTCGTCGAGCGCGTCGAGCAACCCGCTCGGCATGCGCGACACGGGGTACGGCCGACGCAACTCGACCTCGTCGGCCTCGATCAGGACCAGCTCGTCGCTCGGCGCGCGTCGCAGGCGGATCACGCCCTGCTGCTCGGCCTCGACGCGGCCCACGAACAGGTCGCCGCCGGCCGTGCGGATCTCGACGTCCTGGTACTGGTCGGAGATCGCGGCGGACGGCTCGAGCAGGGCGTCGAGCAGGTCGCCGAGCCCAAAGCGCGACGAGGTCGTCGTGAGGTCGGGCCCGGTCGCGCCCCCCTCGGCGCCCACGCGATGGCAGGCGTTGCAGGTGGCGCGCGCGTAGGCCGCGCGGCCGTGCTCGTACGAGCGCGGCGTGGCCGGGCGTCCCAAGACCTCCTCGAGCTCGGCACGCGTCCACTTGCGCACGAAGGTGGCCACCGCGCCGCCGGAGGCCGAGCCCGCCTGCGGCGGCTCGAGCCGTGCAGCGAGCGCCGCGCGCTCGGGCTCGGGGATGCGCGCCACGAAGTCCTGGCGGATGCGGTCCACGTACTTCGCGAGGCTCAAGCCGCCGGCGAAGCCCCGAGCCCGCCCATCGAGGAAGTCCAGGAACCGCACGCGCGCCGCGCTCGTCCAGCCGGACTCGACCGCGCGCAGGCAGTAAGCCTCCCAGAGCGCGTCTTCCTGCGTCGCAGCGGCCTCCAGGCGGTCCAAGAGGGTCGCGACGACGTCCGGCGCAGCGAGGAAGGCGAGCAGCGCGGACGCACGCCGGTCCGCGTCGCGATCGCGGCTCGGGGTTCGGCCGGCCACCAGGGCCGCGATGCGCGCGCGCCGCTCGGGGGGGACGACGCCGCGCGCGAACGCCACCTCGACGAGGCGCAAGGCCTCGCCGAAGGGCACGGCGCTGGTCGCGGCCAGCGCTCGGTCGAGGGCTTCCAGCGCGCGCTCGCGGTCCGGATGGTCGACGTGCACTGCGGCGAGAGCCGCGCGCACCCGTGCCCGCTCTGTGCCGCAGGCCTCCCACACGCTCGCCCACTGCGCCGCCGGTGTGTGCTCCAGCGCCACGCGCGCCGCGCCGGCCAGGAAGCGGTCGTCGCTCGCGAGCCCGCGCGCGATGCGCGCCAGCTCGTCCGGGCTGCGCTCGCGCGGAGCGTGCAGGCCCTCCAGCGCACGGCGCTCGGCCTGCGCGGCCGTGAGCGGCTCGGCGACCGGCGAGCGCTCGTCGAGCTCGCCCGTGAACACGATCCGGTACAGCGCCGACTGCGTGCGACGTCCGCCCGTCGCGACGTACAGCGCGCCGTCGGACGCGCAGCACAGGTCGGTGACCTGGAACGGCTCGCCGCGCGCGAAGACGTCGGCTGCGCCGCTCCAACTGGATCCGTCGGGGGTCAGGCGTACGCGCCAGATGCGCCCGTAGGTCCAGTCCGCGGCGTACAGCGCGTCACGCCAGGCCTGCGGGAAGCGCGCGCGAGCTCCGAACTCGACGCCCGTCGGCGAGCCGCGCCCCAGATCGAGGACCGACGGCCAGGTGTCGAGCGAGTCCGCGGGCCACTTGCCCGAGCCGTGACGCCAGCCGAAGTCCGTGCCGCTCGCGAGGTGCAGGATGCGCGTCGGGCGGTACCAGGGCGCACCGACATCCCACTCCATGTCGCTGTCGAAGGTGAACACCTCGCCGCGTGCGTCGAAGTCGAAGTCGTAGGCATTGCGCAGGCCAGCCGCCACGATCTCGATCTGTTGGGCGTCGCGCTCGAGCCGCGCGAGCCAGCCGCCCGGCGCCAGGCGACCGACGGCGTGACCGCCGGGGTCGTCGATGCGCGGCAGGAGCAAGTCCTCGCCCCAGGTGGGCGGCACGCGCGTCGAGGTGTACGGCGGCAGATCCGTGTGGTTCCCCGCCAAGAGCCACAGCGCGCCATCGGGGCCGAGGCGCACGGCGTGCGGTCCGTGCTCGCCGGAGCCCTGGAGCTCGAGCAGCAGTTCGCTCGTGTCGAGCGCGTCGTCGCCGTCCGTGTCCGTGAGGCGATAGAGACCGCAGACGCGGCCCGGGTCGCGCTCCGAGACCACGACGTACAACGCGTCGTGTGCCCACAGGAGTCCGTGCGCGCTGCCCAGGTCGATGTCGACGCGCTCGACGCGCGTCGCGCTGGCCGGCGCTCCGCGCGGCGCGGGCGTGACACGCCACAGCGCGCCATGCTGGTCGGCAGCGTACAGCCGGCCCCGCGGGTCCTCGCACAGGGACACCCACGAGCCCTGCTCCTCGCGCGGGACCTCGTGCACGAGCTCGGCCGCGAAACCCGGTGGGAGCTCGATCGCCGCCGCGGGCAGCGCGCGCGCCGCCGACTGGGCCTCGATGCGGTCACCGCCCGGACGCGGGCCGTCCAGGGCCGCGCCCCAGGGGTCGATCCCGAAGGGCCCGAAGGCGTGCGCCGGACCGCTGCGCGCACGGTCGATCGAGGTCGGCGTGGTGCGCGTGTAGGGCGCGCCAGCGCCCAACGACGTGGCGATCCAGCTCGCGTCCGTGGCGAGGCGCACGCGGCGGCCGGCGGGGTCCTCGACGACGAGCTCGGCCCAGGCAGCCGCCGGACCGCCATCGTTGCGCGCGACGAGCGCCAGCACGTTGGCCCCGCGACGCACGTCGGACGTCACGTCGACGACGCGCGCCTCGGCCCACTCCTCGTGGTCGCCCACGAACTCGCCGTTCAGGAAGGCCCGCGCCCGGTTGTCGGCCGAGAAGCGCAGCGTGGCGCGCGCGATCGGGCGCGGCAGGTCGAAGGCCCGCTCCAGCACGACGACTTCGCTGTCCACCGGTGCCGGCCCGGCCCAGATCCACTGCGGCGGCAGGTTCCGCGGCAGGCGCGCGAGCGGCGTCGGCTGCGCGTTCGGGTCGGCGCGCACGCCCCTGGCCTCCCCGTCCTGCGCAGCGGCGGGTGCAGCCGCCGCGGGCGGCGGAGGCCCCGCGGTCTCGCACGCCGCACCGACGGTCGCGATGGACACGAGCAGGACGAGCAGGGATCGGCGCATCCGCGCACGATAACCCGGGCAGGCATGGCCACGACGCGCCCGGGCGCCCGCCGGCGTGCGTCGGAGCCTTCAAGCCCCGCGAGCCGGCTGCGCGGCGTTGGGGTCGAGACCCACGGCCGACACGCTGGAGAACCCGGCGAGGTCGGCTGGCGCGGCGATCCAATGATCGGGCGCGCAGGCCTGCAGCGCGGCGCTGTCGAAGGGTCCCCAGGCGACGGCGGCCGTGCGCGTGCCGGCGGCACGACCGGCGGCGAGGTCGTGGGGCGAGTCGCCGACCATGACGGCGCTCCTGGCGTCGCGCCCCAGGCGCGCCAGTGCCGCCAGCACGGGCGCGGGATGCGGCTTGTGCTCGGCGACGTCGTCGACCCCGATCACGACGTCGAAGAGATCCTCGAAGCCACAGTGCGCCAGGCCGCGCCGCGCACTGGCGTGCAGCTTGCTCGTCACGATCGCGATGGCCAGTCCGCGCTCGTGCAAGGCGCGCACGGCCTCGGCCGCGCCCGGGTAGGGCCTCACGAGTTCGTCGTGGTGCGCCAGGTTCCACCCGCGGTAGGTCGCGATCATGGCCTCGACCTCGCGCTCGTCGCGCACGTACTGCGAGAACTGCCAGCGCAGCGGGCGGCCCAGCCCGGCGAGCCACTCCCCGCGCTCCAGCTCGCGGCCCAGGTGGACACGCACGGCGTGCTCGTAGGAGCGCCGGATGAGCTCGATCGAGTCGATCAGCGTGCCGTCGAGGTCGAACAGGACCGTGCGGATCGACTCCACGAGAACCGCGCCGGGAACGCTACCGCGCCAGCGTCCGCACGTGATCGCGCCAGGCCTGCTCGATCTCGTCGGCCTTCATGTCCACCGCGTCGGTCAGCGCCTTCATGGACAGCTTGCCCTTGGCGCCCTCGCGCAGGAACGTGCCGAAGCCCGGACGCAGCGCCCCATCGCGGCCGTGCGCCAGGAAGTGCACGAGCGTGTAGGCGCAGGCCGACAGCTCGGCGGCCTCCTGGCCGTCGGTGAAGTCGTTGCGCGCGCCGCGGAAGAGCCGCTCGAAGGTCGTCTCCGTCCCGGCAGCGGTCCGGAACAACTCCTGGACGGGCGTCGCCGGGCTGGGCCACGCGCCGCCGGGCGTCTGGGGCACGGTCCAGCCGAAGTAGACCTCGATGCCGGAGGCCACCCAGGCCGGCATGTTCGCCGTGGGGCCCTCGCTGCGACGCAAGGCACTGAACAGCATCTGCCGCGCGAGGACCGACACGACCTCCGGCAGCCGGACGGGCTGGTCGGCGGCCGCGTGGAGGCAGTTCTCGCCCTCGCTGAACCACACGCGCTGCCCCGCGACCGGCGGCGCGGGGTAGGCCGCGGCCGTGCCGTACACACGGATCTCCGGCAGCTCCTTCTCGTCGAAGATGTAGAGGCGCAACGGCGCCTGGAGCAGGTCGTAGAAGGTCTTGTGGAAGCGCTCGAGGCCGATGCCGATGTCGAGCGCGCGCTGCAGAGCCACGTCCGTCTTGAGCTCGAAGTGGGTCGTGCCGAGCGTGTACGCGTTCGACCACTTGGGCTGCGTCTCGCGCAAGCTGCTGAGCTTGAGGTGCTCCTTGCCGAGGTGGACCGTGGGGTCCTCCTTCGAGCCGCGCACGTCCAGCGCCTTGCGCGCGGCCTCGTTGTCGGGCTCTAGGAGCAGCACGCGCAGCCACAGGTTGCGGGCTTCCGCCTGGAGGCCGGCGTTGGCGGAGTCGATCGCCATCGCGCCGAAGACCGCGGCGCTGTCGGCCTGGAAGTCGCGCTCCAGGAGCTGCGCCAGGCTGCGCTCCAGCGACAGGATCGACTGGATCTCCGCGCGCGGGATGGTGCGGTCCTTGCGGTTCACCCGTAGCACGACCTCGTCGGGGCTCTCGTGGACGACCCGGCCCGCGAGGACCTTCCCGTCCTGCAGGGTGACGTGGTCGGGGCCCTCGGCGAGGAGAGCCGGCGCGGCGAGCAGCAGGGACGACAGCAGGTTCATGGCGGTATGTGGCGGGCCGGTGGGCGCACCGCGGCGCAAAGCATAGGCGCGCGGATCCGCGCGGCAATGCCGGATCCTGCTCGGCGCACGCAACGGGCTCAGGCCAAGCGCCCGAGCGCGCTCCAGAACGCACGAACGAGCGGTCGGCGCACGTCGCAGGGACCACCCGCCCGCCAGCGGCCGAAGCGCTCGACGAAGCCCTCCACGGCCGAATCCTCGAGCCCGTCCTCCAGCGGGTAGCCGCCGCGACCCGCGGCCACTCCGGCGGCGAGGCGCCGGAAAGCGATGCGCTTCATCGAATCCATGCGCGCGGTGACGCTCGCGTCTGGCAAGTCCGCTCCCTGCAAGGCGATCTCGGCCTCGTCGAGGCGCGTCGTGCACTCCCCGGCGCGGAATCCCACACACCGCCCGCGCTCGAGCAGCACCTCGAGCCGCAGGCCGGTCTCGCCGGCCTCGAAGCGGTCAGCGACCAACACGCGCTCACCGGCGACGAGCACCCGGCCGCGCGCGTAGTCGCGCGGCTCCAGCACCGTGACGCGCACGCCGCCCTCCAGCTCGATCTCGCGTCGAGCCCCGTCGGCGGTCCGTGCGCGGCGCACGCGCAACACGCGCCGCGCGCCGGACAGCGCCTTGGCCGCCGCGAACCCGTGGTAGGCGTAGGCCGAGCGATCGAAGGTGATCGCGCGCACCGGGCCGGAGGCGGCACGCGCCGCCTCGTACCACGGCAAGTAGGCGACGTCCTCGGCCACGCTGGCGCGCAGCCAGCCGGCAAGGAGGGGCGCGCAGCGCAGGTGCTTCAGCTTGAGCACGGGCGTGTCGACCAGGAGCTCCAACCGCGGCCGGTCGAGGCTCGCGAGGCGCGCCAGGACCTCCGGCATCGCGTCCTTCCCCACCGCGACGTACAGCACGTCGCCGTCAGCGAAGTCGGAGGGCTGCGCTGCTTCCAGCGCACGGACCGCCCAGCGCGCACCGGCGGCCTCGAGCTCGCGCGCCGTCCGCGCCAGCACGCCCGCCACCTCGAGCGTGCCGCGCAGCGACCGGAGCGCCGGCAGCGCGGTCTCGCGCACGCGCCGGCCCGCGCCGACGATCCACACCCGGCGCGCGCTCACCGTGCGACCTCCGCGCCCGACAGGGCCTGCGACAGCCGCCGCGCCAGCCGGATCGACAGCGCCACGATCGTCAGCGTGGGGTTCGCGCAGCCGCTGGTCGGGAACACGGAGGCGCCCGCGATCCACACGTTGCGCGCACCGTGGAGCCGCAACTGCGGATCGACGACGCCCAGCCGAGGGTCGGCGCTCATGCGCGTCGCACCCATGTGGTGCGACGCGTCCTGGTCGATCGGCCAGGGATCCGCGTGCTCCAGGTCCCCCTCGAGCTCCCCCAGCCCGTTCGCCGCGAGCTCGGTACGGAGCGCGCGCCACAGCTCGACGAGCGAGCGCCGGTCGAGCTCGCCGCAGGCGTGCCGCACGCGCGGCAGCGGCACGCCGTGCGCGTCGCCACGCTCCGCCAGCTCGATGCGGTTCGAGTCGTCGGGCCGCATCTCGAGGAAGTGCCGCAGGCGCACCCGGCGCACCGCGGGCCGACGCCGCCCGAGGCGGAACCAGGCGTAACGCACCACGCTCGGCGCGTGGAGCACGACGCTCCCGGCGAGCCGCAGGGTCGTGAGCTTCCCGGCGCGTGCGTTCTGACGCTCGGAGTCGTCGCCGGTCTCGGACCAGTCACGCAGCTCGACGACCTCGTCCGCGCGGCCGCGCTTCCAGCGCGAGTAGAGGCCCTGGCTCCGCTTGACGAGCGTGACGAGCGCTTCGACGCCTGCGTCGTCCGACCAGGGGAACAGCGGCTCGAAGCGCGCGTAGCTGTTCAGCACGCCGAGCTCGCGCTGGCGGGCCTCCGAGAGGCGCAGGCCCGCGTAGCCCGCGAACCCGCCGTGGAGCGCGCCGAAGAAGTAGGGCAGCTCCTCGATCGGGCGCGCGAGGCGCAGGATCCCGAAGTAGTTCTTCGGGTGGTTCATGAAGCCCAAGCCCACGCGTCCGGTCTCGTTGCCCAGGCCGGCCGGACAGGCGCCGCGCGACACGAGCAGCAGGCGTGCGTTCTCGATGCCGCCCGCCGCCAGCACGAAGGCGCGGGCGCGGACCCAGAGCTCGCCGTGGGCCGTGCGCACGCGTGCCGCGGTCGCGCGCGCCGCTCCCGGTGCGCCCGCGGCGACGAGCTCGACCACGGTGGCGTCGAGCAGCAGGTCGACGTTCGCCGCGGCCCAGGCGTCCGCGCACTCGCGTCCAAAATCCTGGGGCTCGGCGGCGGCCAGGAACACCTTCTCCTCGAGGCTCTTCCAGGCGATCTGCGACGCGCCGCGTGCCCGCAGCCGCGCGAAGCCCTCGGGCCCGAAGTCGCGCGCGGCTGGAAAGCGATAGCGCGCCGCGGCTTCCTCGTAGAGTGCCAAGAGCTCCGCGCGCGGGATCGGCCAACCGGGCGCGCCGGCCCACGGACGCGGCGCGAGGTCGATCGGGTCGAGCGGGCTGGAGAGCCCGGCCCAGGTCGTCGAGGCGCCGCCCAGGACGCGCTCGCGGGACCACTCCTTGACGCGGATGCCCGCGCTCTCGCAGCTCCGCAGCGCGTCGCCCTTCTGCGTCGGGACCCGCACGCCGCTCTCCAGCACGCACACGCGCAGCGGTCCGCCGGCCAGCTCGCGCGCCAGGGTCGCGCCGGCCGGCCCCGAGCCCACGACGCACACGTCGTACTCCGGGAGCTCCGGCGCGGCGTCCTTCGCGAGATCGACGATCACGCGCGCAGGCTACGGTGTCCGCGCGGCGATTCCACCCGTACGATGCCGGGCGTGGACACACGCACGCACGCCGGAACGCGCCTCCTCCTCGGAACTTCGTTGCTCGCCGCCTGCGCCGCGGGGCCCGAGCGCGCCTCGCTGGCCGAGACCGCGGCCCCGACGCGCAGCGCGAGCACGGTGGCCGCGAGCCCGCTGGCGCGCGCGATCGACGCGCACATCGACGCCGGGAAGGAGCGCCTCGTCGGCTGGCGGCGTCACTTCCACGAGCACCCCGAGCTCGGCAATCGCGAGTTCGAGACGGCCAAGTTCGTCGCCGCGCGCCTGACCGAGATGGGGCTCGAGCCGCGCACCGGCGTGGCGCGCACCGGAGTCGTGGCCGTGATCGAGGGCGGAAGGCCCGGCCGCGTCGTCGCCTTGCGCGCGGACATGGACGCGCTGCCGGTGAAGGAGGAGGTCGACCTGCCGTTCGCGAGCAAGGCGACGGGGACGTTCGAGGGCAAGACGGTGCCCGTCATGCACGCCTGCGGGCACGACGCGCACACGGCGATGCTGCTCTCCGCCGCGGAAGCGCTGGTCGCCGTGCGCGCCGAGCTCCCCGGCCAGGTCGTGCTGCTCTTCCAACCCGCCGAGGAGAGCGTGCCGATCGAGGAGCAGCCGGCCGGGGCGGAGCTCATGGTCAGGGAGGGCGTGCTCGACGACCTCCAGGTCGACGCCATCTTCGGTCTGCACGTGTTCGCCGGCGTGGAGACCGGGCGCATCGCGCTGAAGCCCGGCCCGCTGCTGGCCGCCGCGGACCGCTTCGAGATCGTGGTCAAGGGTCGGCAGACGCACGGCTCGAAGCCCTGGGCCGGGGTCGATCCGATCATGGTCGCGAGCGAGATCGTCGGCGCGCTCCAGACGATCGTGTCGCGCACGCAAGACATCGTGAAGGAGCCGGTCGTCGTGACGGTCGGCCAGTTCGAGTCGGGCGTGCGCAACAACATCATCCCCGACACGGCGCGGCTCGTCGGCACGATCCGCACCTTCGACGACGCGATGCGCGCCGACGTGCACGCGCGCGTCGAGCAGCTCGCCCAGGGCATCGCCGCCTCGCACGGCGCAACCGCGACCGTGCGGATCGAGCAGGGCTACCCGGTCACCTCGAACGACGCGGGTCTGGCCGCGGCGATGCGCCCGACGCTCGAGCGCGTCGCGCCGGGCAGGGTCTTCGACGCCACGAAGATCACGGGCGCGGAGGACTTCTCGTTCTATGCGCGCAAGGTCCCCGGGCTGTTCGTGCTGCTCGGCATCACGCCAGCGGTCCAGTTGAAGACGGCGGACTCGAACCACTCGCCGCGCTTCTACCTGGACGAGGCCGCGCTGCCGGTCGGCGCCAAGGCGCTGGCGAACCTGGCGGCGGACTGGCTGGCGGCGAATCCGCGTTGAGAGCGCGGCGCGCGCCGGGCCTGGGGCGGCTGCTATCCTGCGCTGCTGCGCACGGGCCCGCGGCTCGCGCGAGCACCTCATGAGCCACGATACGCCGCCGAGCACGGGAACCGAGAGCACGCGCCACCGCCACTTCATCCACGACGAGATCGACGCCGATCTCGCCGCCGGGAAGCACCAGGGCCGCGTCCGCACGCGCTTCCCGCCCGAGCCGAACGGCTATCTGCACCTCGGGCACGCCAAGGCGATCTGCGTCGACTTCGGCTTGGCGGCGGAGTACGGCGGCCAGTGCAACCTGCGCTTCGACGACACGAACCCGTCCAAGGAGGAGCAGGAATACGTCGACGCGATCCAGGACGACGTGCGCTGGCTGGGCTTCGAGTGGGACGGCCTGTTCTACGCCAGCGACTTCTTCGAGGAGCTCTACGGCTACGGCGAGCACCTGATCCGCACGGGCCACGCCTACGTCTGCGATCTCACGCCGGACGAGGTCGCCGCGTACCGCGGACGGCTCGACGCGCCCGGGCGCGAGAGCCCGTATCGCCAGCGCTCGCCCGCGGAGAGCCTGGACCTGTTCCGCCGCATGCGCGCGGGCGAGTTCCAAGACGGCGCGCGCACGCTGCGCGCCAAGATCGACATGAGCTCGCCGAACCCGAACCTGCGGGACCCGGTGCTCTACCGCATCCTGCGCGCGCACCACCATCGGACCGGCGACGCGTGGTGCATCTACCCGATGTACGACTTCGCGCACGGACAGTGCGACGCGCTGGAGGGCATCACCCATTCGATCTGCACGCTGGAGTTCGAGATCCACCGGCCGCTCTACGAGTGGTTCCTGGATCACCTGCCGGTCCCCCACCGGCCGCGGCAGATCGAGTTCGCGCGGCTCAACGTCACGTACACCGTGCTCAGCAAGCGCAAGCTCCTCGAGCTGGTGAAGACCCAGGTGGTCGAGGGCTGGGACGACCCGCGCATGCCGACCCTGCGCGGCATGCGGCGGCGCGGCTACACGGCGGCGGCGCTGCGCGCGTTCTGCGACCAGATCGGCGTGGCGCGCTTCAACAGCACGGTCGACAAGCTCGTGCTGGAGAACGCGGTGCGCGACGACCTGAACAAGTCGGCCGCGCGCGCGCTGGCCGTGCTGCGACCGCTCAAGGTCGTGATCGAGAACTACCCGGCGGACGGGCTCGAGTGGATCGACGCCGTGAACAACCCCGAGGATCCTGCTTCGGGCACGCGCCGGCTGCCGTTCGGGCGCGAGCTCTGGATCGAGCACGACGACTACAAGGACGACGCGCCCAAGGGCTGGTTCCGCCTCTCGCCGGGGAAGGAGGTGCGACTGCGCTATGCGTACTGCATCACCTGCAAGGAGGTGCGGCGTGACGCGTCGGGCGCGCCGATCGAGCTCGTGTGCACGTACGACCCGCAGTCCGCGCACGGCAAGACCTCCGATGGCCGCAAGGTCAAGGGCATCATCCACTGGGTCGCGGCGAGCCACGCGATCGAGGCGCCGGTGCGGCTCTACGACCACCTGTTCGCCGCCGAGTTCCCCGAAGACGTCGCCGAGGGCGTCGATTGGAAGGCGAACCTGAACCCCAAGTCGCTCGAGGTCGTCGCTGGCGCGAAGCTCGAGCCCGCGCTGCGCGACGCGCGACCTGGCCAGCACTTCCAGTTCGAGCGCGTGGGCTACTTCGTGGCGGACACGCGCGACTCGCGGCCGGGCGCGCCCGTCTTCAACCGCACGGTCACGCTGAAGGACACCTGGGCCAAGCTCGAGAAGCGCGCCTGAGCCCGCCGGGCCTGCACGGCGGGCCGGGGCGCCTGTCCGCGGCAGCTTGCGAGGCGGCAGCGGTCGGCTCCCCCGCGACCTGGCCCCCTCCCGTTCCAGCGCCCGGGCCGTGGATTCGCGCGGCCGCTTCCCTCACCATTCGCGCCCATGGCCACACCCCAACTGCTCGCGGTGCCCGAGCTCGCCAAGGCCGCGAAGCTCGGCTTCGACTCTGCGGTCCTCGTCGCCCACGACCTGGCCGGCGCGCCCCCCGCCTGGCGCGGCGCGATCGAGGCCCAGCGCGCGATCGACGCGCGCGCCAGCACGCAGCTCGCGCTGGTCGCCTGCGCCGCCGCGCCGGGCGGGCGCCTCGTGCTGAGCCCGACCGGACCCGTGCAGCGCGATCACGACGACGTGCGCCGCTACGCCGACGCCGCACGCAACGGCCTGCGCCGCGCGCGCGATGCGGGCTCCAAGGCGCCGCTCGTGGTCCAGCTCGCTCCGCCACGCGACGCGCGCCTCGCGCACGCCACGCCCGTGGCGGCGCTGGCCGCGCTGGGCGCGCTGTGGGAGCCGCTGGAAGCGCGCGAGGCGCGCGGCGAGAGCGTGGTCGAGCCGGTCGAGAAGGTCGGCTTCCTGGCGCCCGCTGCCGGCTCGTTCGGCGCGCGCGAGGCGGCCGAGGTCGCGGCGATCGAGGGCGGCCTGCGCATCGCGCGCGACCTGTGCGGCACGGACCCCGAGCGCATGGCCGCGCCGCGCTTCGCCGAGTACGTCAAGCAGGCCTTCAAGGGCCTGCCCGTGACGGTGCGCGTCGTCGCTGGCGAAGCCCTGAAGCGCGACTACCCGCTGATCGCCGCCGTGGCGCGCGCGTCGCTGCCGGTCGCGCGCCACCGGCCGTGCGTGATCCGGCTCGAGTACGCGCCGAAGGGACGCGTCGAGCGCAGCCTGCTGTTCGCCGGCAAGGGCCTCACGTACGACACCGGCGGCGCAGACATCAAGGCCGGCGGCTTCATGGCCGGCATGAGCCGCGACAAGGGCGGGGCGGCCGCCGTCGCGGGCCTGGTGTGGACCGCCGCCAAGCTGGGGCTCAGGGGCGTGCGCCTGATCGCCGAGCTGGGCGTGGTGCGCAACAGCATCGGCAGCGACGCCTTCGTGACCGACGAGATCGTGACCAGCCACGCCGGCGTGCGGGTCCGGATCGGCAACACCGACGCGGAGGGACGGCTCGTGCTGGCCGACCTGCTCTCGCACCTGCGCAAGCGGGCCGGGAAGGAGACCGAGCCGCGCATCCTGTCCGTCGCGACGCTGACGGGCCACGCCGGGCGCGCGGTCGGCCCGTACAACATCGCGCTGGACAACGGGCCGGCGCGCAAGCTCGGCATCGCCGAAGCGCTCGGGCGGACGGGTGACCTGTGGGGCGACCCATTCGAGATCTCGCGCCTGCGCCGCGAGGACTTCGACTTCGTCGCGCCGCGCTCCCGGGCCGACGACGTCCTGTCGTGCAACAACCTGCCCTCGAGCGCCACCGCCCGTGGCCACCAGTTCCCGATGGCCTTCCTGGCGATCGCCTCGGGCCTCGACCAGCACGCGCTCGATTCGAAGGCGCCGCTGCCCTTCACGCACGTCGACATCGGCGGCAGCGCGACCGAGGGCGGCGACTGGCAGCACGGCCGGCCGACGGGCCGGCCGCTCGTGGCGCTCCTCAAGGCGCTCTGACCCACGGACGCCTCGACGCGGGCGGCTCCTGGCGCCGGGCGTGGCCGGCTCAGCGCAACGAAAGCGCGTACCCGATCGCCTGCTGGCGCAACGCGAGCAGCTCCGAGAGGGCCTCCTCGCCCAGCCCCAGCTCCACGACGACCGGCTCGTCGCGCGGGAAGTCCTCCGGCTCGAGGGCATCTTCGAGGGCCCAATGCGCGAGCAGGTCCGCCAGGCGCGTGAGCCGCGCGTCGGGCGCGTACTCGCTGGCCGCGCTGGGTTCGTGGTGGCAGGCCACGACGACCTCGATCGGGTAGGGCAGCCCCCAGGCGTGGACCAAGCGCGCCCCGACGCGCGCATGGAAGGTGTCCATGGCGGCCTCGAGCAGGGCGCCCCCCGCCGGGTCGCAACCCAGGAGCTCCGGACGCTCGACCGCAGCCTGGAAGACGATCGGCCGGCCGACGTCGTGCATGAGGCCCCACAGGAAGGCGACCTCGCCATTGCGCCGCAGGCGCCGGGCCACCTCGCGCGCGAAGACCGCGGTCAAGGCGCAGTGTGCCCACATGGCGCGCGTGTGCTCCTCGTGCTGCCGGCTGCAGAACACCCGCCCTTGAAGGGTGACGGCGATCGACAGGTTGCGGATCATCGTCATCCCCAGGCGCCCGACCGCCTGCTTGAGCGAGACGATGGGCTCGACCGGCGCGAACACGGCCGAGTTCGCCAGCCGCAGGACGTGGGAGGCGAGCGAGGGATCGCGCTCCAGGGCCGCGACGATGTCCTGGGACTCGGTCTCCGGGTCCTCGCACAGGGACAGGATCCGCGCGGCGGCTTCGGGCAGGACCGGCAGCTCGAGGTGCTCGTCCAGGTAGCGCGCCAGCGCTTCGTGGACCTCGAGGGACAGCTCGGTGGACGCACTCATGCTGCGAGACCATCGACCGCCAGCACGCGGCGCCTGAAGTCCCCGGCGCTCCGCGCCTTGCAGCGTTCCCCGGGGTGCGATACGAAGGAGGCGGGGAGGTCTCCCCACACCCGCCCCCCTCCGTGGAAGAGCTCGAACTCGTCGCAGGCCTGCGCGAGCGGCGCGATGACGCCGTGCGGACGCTCCTGGAGCGCTACCGGGCCCTGTTCTTCCACTGCATCGGCAGCTTCGAGGCCGATCCCGCCGCGCGTGACGACCTGCACCAGGAGGTCGTGCTCTACGTGCTCGAGCGCCTCGACGCCGGCAGCTTCGACCCGGAGAAGGGGTCCTTCGGGACCTGGCTCTACCGGGTCACGTGGTGCCGCTGCGTGGACCTGAAGCGCAAGGCCGGCGCGCGGCGCACGCCCAAGCTGACGCCGGCCGGGGACAAGGTGCCCGAGCGCGCCGACCTCGCGCCGGGACCGGGCGAGGAAGCCGGAACGGAAGAGATCGGCGCCATCGTCCAACGCGGCATGGCCCACCTCGAGGCCGAGGACCAGCGGCTGCTGCTCTTGCGCTACGTCGATGCGCGCACGCTGATCGAGATCGGCGCCGAGCTCGGGATCTCCGTGGAGCAGACGAAATACCGGCTGAAACGCGCGGCGACGAGCCTGCGCCGCGTGCTGCTGAACGACTTCGCGATCGAGGAGGCGGTGCGATGAGCGGTGACCCCCGGGAAAATCCCGAGCGGCAAGCCCCGCTCCACGGCGCGGCCTCGGACTCTGGACCGGCGATGAAGAACACATCGAACGGGCCCCGGCTCCTTCCCGCCGAGCTCCAGAACGATCCAAAGGCCGCCCACGACGCCCTGCTGCACTGGGATGCGCAGGACGAGCAGATCCTGAGGCTGCTCGCCCGGCACCCGGAGCACGGGGGGCGGCTCCACACCCTGCAGCGTGCCGACGGCTGGTTGCGGCAACGTGCAGCGGACGCGATCGTCGCCCGGAACCATCCCGGCGCATCCGGGCCGGGGCCCGACCTGCTCGCCTGCCCGACCCCCGACGAGCTCTACGACTTCGCCGGTGGTCCGGGGGCCGTTCCGCTCGTGCGCGAGCGAGTCTTGGCGATCGACCGGCACCTCGCGGCCTGCCAGGCCTGCGACGGGTTCGCCGCGACGCTGGCCACGGCGCCCCCGGCGGCGCTCCTGGTCGGCGCCGATGGGAGCCTGGAGCAGCTCCCCGCCCCGCGCCTCCACCCGCGGGGTGCCCCGGCTCCGGTGCGGCGTTTCCCGGTCCGGCGCGTGCTGGTGCCCCTGGCCGCAGCCGCGACGCTGGTCCTGGCGGTGGGCGTCTGGCGAGCCTTCACCCCGGTTGCGACCCGGGCCGCGTGGCCTGCGGCGCCCGTCCTGCGCGGCGAGACCGCGCACGCGCTCGTCTGGCCCCGTGGACGCGTCCTGGAGCGTTCCCCGGCCGTCGAGCGCTTCGTCCCGGCCCTGGCTGCTGCCTTGCCCTTCGAGGTCGCTGCGGAGTCCGGCCCGGTGCGGATCCAGCTCTTCCGCACCGCGGGCGGAGCCTTCGACGAGCCGCAGCTCGTCGCCGAATGGGTCGACGGAGCCGGCTCGCCGCCGGCGCTCGCCGCGGGCCACTACACTTGGAAGGCCTGGACGAAGGAGCGCGGGCTCGAGGTCGAGCTCGGGAGCCGCGACTTCGAGGTCCTGCGCGATGAGGCCCTCCTGCGCGAGCTCGCCGCGATCCTGGA
The DNA here is from genome assembly GCA_016795205.1 of Planctomycetota bacterium. GTDB lineage: Bacteria > Planctomycetota > UBA1135 > UBA1135 > JAEUHZ01. The sequence continues at coordinate 183,827 of JAEUHZ010000028.1, forward strand.
AGGCGGCGGCGACGACGCCGGCGTCCGGGCGGTGGCCTGCCTGGACGCCCGGGGCTTCCGGGCGGACGCCCGCGCGCTGGCGCGGACGCTCCCCGCATCGCCCGAGCGCGACGCCTACCTGGGCCGCGCCCCGGGCCGGTAGGGGCTGCGCCGTGCGGGCCGCGGCACGCATCCTCCTGGCCGCGTTGGCCGTGTGGGGCTGGGTCGCCGCCGGCGCGCCGGCGTTGGCGCGCAGCGCAGTCAGGACCCAGGAGGCCCCCTCCGCGGCGGTGGCGGGCTCGGCCGCGGAGCGCGAGGCGTTCGCGGCGGCCCTGCGCGCGTTCCGGGGGGGGGACGAGGGCGCGCGCGAGCGGCTGCTCGCGTCTGGAGCGCGTCTCGCGGCGCTCGGGCGCCCCGATGCCGGCGCGATCGCCGGCTTCTACACCGGCCTCTCCGCCGAGGACCGCCGCGCAGGCCTGGCCGCGGAGGTCCGCTTCGAGGCGCTCTACGCCGAGGTCGCGCGACACGACGGCCGCGCGGCTGACGGCTGGCCCGCGCGGCGCGCGGCGATCCTGTCCGAGCTCTCGGCCCTCGCCGCCGAGCAGCGCGCGGCGCCGGATCCCGCCCCGGCTGCGCGCGCGCTGTCCCTGGCCGCCGTGCTCGACGAGCAGCGCGCGCGCCACGACGTGGCCCTCGCGCGGGCCGAGCGCGACGCGCTCCTCAGCCGCGCGGCGCAGCACGCGCGCGAGTCGCTGGAGCTGTTCGCGCGCCCTGGGTTCCTGACCCCCACGCTGGAGCCGACTTGGCTGCTCGCCAGCGTCGACGAGGCGCGCGGTGACGGCCACGCGGCGCGCGCCGGCTTCGAGGACTGCCTCGACCTCGCCGAACGCGTCGGGCTCGACGCCTGGCGCGTGCGCGCGCTGCGCGGGCTGGTCGCGGTGGCCGAGTCGACCGGCGACCTGCTCGAGCAGCGCGCGCTGCTGCGCGAGCTCGCCGCGATCCGCTCGCCGCGCGACGACGCCTGGCTCACGCGGCGCTGGGGCGCGTTGCTCGTCGCCGAGGACGAGCCGGAAGCCGCGCGCCGCTTCCTCGAGGAGCATCCGCCCTCCGACCCGGCCGAGCGCGGGCCGTGGCACTTCCTGCTGGGCAGCGCGCTCCAGCGCCTGGGGCGCGGCGCCGAGGCCGAAGCCCATTTCGCGCTCGTGCGCCTGGCTCAGGGCGGCGACGGTGACGGCTGCGCCCAGGTCGAAGCCGCGATCTTCCGGGCCCAGGCGGCGCTCGATCGCGGTGCGGCGAGCGAGGCCCTGGCGATCGCCGAGCCGCTCGACGACGTGCTCTGCGCCGAGGCGGCGCGCGCGCAACGCGCCTGGACGATCGGCGCGGCGCGCCTGGAGCTGGGCGACGCGCACGGCGCGGAGGTTGCCCTGCGCGGGGCGCTCGAGCACGGGCGCGCGCTCGAAGCGCGGCTCGCGCGCACCGACGACGGATCCGTGTTCGGCGAGGTCGTGGGCCTGGAAACCGTGGCGCTGCTGGCGGACGCCCTGCTCCAGCAGGGGCGACCGCTCGAGGCCGTGCGCGCCGCCGAGGAGTTCCAGGCGCGCTCCCTGCGGAGCCGCGGCGAGGCGCGCGTCGAGGCAGACGACGTGCGCGCCTGGGCCGCGGAGTTCGAGCGCGGGCTCGTGACCTGGGTCGTCGGAGCCGACACGACGGTCTGCGCGCACGTCGGACCCGACGGCGGCGCGCAGGGTGTCACGATCCGACTCGGTCGCGAGCGACTCCACGAGGCCGTGCGCCGCGTGCGCGAGGCCGCGATCGCGGGCGACGAGGCGCGCGCGCGCCGCCTGGCGTTGGAGGTCGAGGCGCGCATCCTCCCGCCGAGCCTGCGCGAGCGGGTGCGCGGCGGCGGCCGGCTGCTCGTTCTGGCGCACGGTCCACTGGAACGCCTGCCGTTCGACCTCACGACCCTCGCGGACGAGGGCCCGCTCTCCGTGTTGCCGGGCCTCGCGGCGCAGCGCCCCGGCCCGCCGCCCGCGGGAGAGGCCTACGCGGCGTGGTCGGTCCTGGGCGGCCCGACGACGCCGGGGGGGGCGAGCCTGCTGCCCGGCGCGCGCGCCGAGGTCGAGGGCGTCGCGGCGCGCCTCGGCACGCGCCCAGTCGTGGGCGACGCGTTCGATCGCACGGCGTTGGCGGACGCGCTGCGCAGCGGACGGCCGCTCCACGTGGCCACGCACCTCGTGCGCGGCGCGGGCGCGGGCACGCGGGACTGGGCGCTCGCCGTGGCGCGGGGCGCGCAGCTCGCCACGCGCGAGATTCGCGAGCTGGGCCCACGTCTGCCGCTCGCCGTGCTGGCCGCGTGCGAGACCGCGGACGGACGCTTCGTCGACGCCCAGGCGCTCTCGGGGGTCTCGAACGCCTTCCTGGCCTCGGGCACGCGCAATCTGTGCGTGACCCTCTGGCCGGTCGAGGACGGTGCGGCGCGGGCCTGGTCGGAGGCCTTCCACCGCGCGCTGGCCGCGGGCGCGCGCCCCTCCGCGGCCGCGTCCCGTGCGCGGGACGACCTGCGGCGCGCCGGGGTGCGCGTCTCGGAGTGGGCGGCGTTCCGGTTCGCGGGCAGCGACTGAGCTGCCGCGCCCGTGGGGGCCGAGCCCCGGGCGGCGCTGGAGGCCGGCCACGCGCAGAGCCGGGCCATTCCTGACGCCCGGCGGGGGGAGTGGCAGCCCCCGCCCCAGGCCCTGGGACCTGTGCCCGCGGGCGCGGCGCCCCTCCCCCGCCCGGGAGCCGGCGCCCGGGGCGTGAAGGCCTCTCAAGGCCGGCGGGGCGTCGGCCGATCTCTGTGCAGCCAGCGGGGCCTCCGCCCCGCGGCCCACCGAGACCGCTCCGATGCACAAGCTATCCGCTGCACTCCTCGCCCTCCTGGCGCTGACCGTCCCGATCACCGCCGTCGAGGAGTCGCCCGAGCCGGCCCCCATCGACGTCGGGATCAGCGTGACGGGCACGCGCTTCTACGCGCGGAACTACTCGGGGACGAGCTACGTGCTGCTGTTCAAGAGCGGCAGCACGGTGATCTGGCGCACGCTCTCCTCGGGCCACGACCTGGTGTGGGAGTACCCGACGCAGCTCCTGTCGGGGGTCGAGCTCGAGGTCGCGACGTGGGCCGACGGCGCCTGGCGCCGCACGGGCTCGATCTTGCTCGAGAACGTCGCGGCGCGCGGCACCGAGGCGCTGTGGGTCCAGAGCGACTCGAAGCGCACGAGCTGGGCGGAGCTGGGCTCCGCGCTGTTCGTCGAGGACACCGGCGCGAGCTTCTTCCCCGCCACGTTGCCCAGCGATTCGAGCCTCGGCTCGTCGGCCGAGGAGGCCTTCGCGGCGCCGACGCACGTGCCGGTCATCACGCCGAGCGAGAACCCGGTCGGCGACGTGCCGCCGCGGATCGAGGAACGGCCGCTCCCGCCGGTCTAGGCTGCGGGTGCGGTTGGTCGAAGGGACTGTGGAGAGACGAGAGAGCTGAGAGACGACGATGGGACCGCGGCCGCCCCGCTCGGGGCGGCCGCGGTGTTTTCGTAGGCTCTCGCGCGTGGAAGCACGCATCCGAACGCTGGGCCCGGCTCGATTCCCCTCGCCGCTCTCGAGCCCGGTCTCCGACGGCGTACGCGTCCCGGAGACGATCCTGCGCGTCGACGGCGACATCGAGCCGTGCACGACCTGGGAGGTCGCGGGCCCGCGCGAGCGGCTGTTCTTCGCGCCCGGCGCGCTGCGCGCCGCGGTCGTGACCTGCGGCGGGCTGTGCCCCGGGCTGAACAACGTGCTGCGGTCGCTGTTCCTGCACCTGCACCACTTGTACGGCCTCAAGGAGCTGCTCGGCGTGCGCTACGGCTACGCCGGTCTGGACCCCGACAGCCAGCACCCGCCAGTGCCCCTCGCGCGCGCCAGCGTGGGAGCCATCCACCGCCTGGGCGGCACCGTGCTCGGCACGTCGCGCGGCCCGGTGCCGCTCGATCGCATGCTGGCGACACTGCGACGGCTGGAGGTCGGTGCGCTGTTCTGCGTGGGCGGCGACGGGACCATGCGCGGCGCACACGCGCTCTCCGAGGGGGCGCGCGCGGCCGGCTACCCACTCGCGGTCGTCGGCATTCCGAAGACGATCGACAACGACATCCAGCACGTGACGCGTTCCTTCGGCTTCCGCACCGCGGTCGAGGTCGCGCGCGAGGTGCTCGATGCCGCGCACAACGAGGCCACCAGCGTGCGCAACGGCGTGAGCATCGTGAAGCTCATGGGCCGCGAGGCCGGCTTCCTGGCCGCGGAGGCCGCGCTGGCCAGCCAGGACGCCAATTTCGTGCTGGTCCCCGAGGTGCCCTTCGCGCTGGAGGGGCCGCGCGGCTTCCTGGCGGCGCTCGACGAGCGCCTGGCGGTCGGCGGGCACGCGCTGATCGTCGTGGCCGAGGGCGCGGGGCAGGAGCTCGTGGGCCACGCGGGACCTGCCCAGGACGCCTCGGGCAACCGCGTGCTGGGCGACATCGGCGTGTTCCTCAAGGAGCGCATCCACGCCCACCTGAAGTCGCGCGGCATCCCGTTCGCGCTGCGCTACCTCGACCCCAGCTACTCGATCCGCAGCCGCCCCGCGAACTGCGAGGACTCGATCCTGTGCGACCAGCTCGCGCGGCGCGCGGCGGACGCGGCGCTGGCCGGCAAGACGGACCTCGTCGTGGCCAGCGTGCACGACGTGTTCGTGCACCTGCCGCTGGAGGTCGTCACGGGCAGGAAGCGCGTGCTGGACCCCGAGGACGAGCCGTGGCGCTCCGTGCTGGCGTCGACGGGGCAACCGCGGGCCTTCGTCTGAGAGTGCAACCTCGGGGCCGGCGCGCCGCACGCCTCCCGGTGTGTCCCGCTCGCTCAGGGCACGACCGCCCAGCTCCCCGCCTCGACCCGCACCGCGCGTGAGGCCTCGCCAGCGTCCGCCAACAGCACGTAGTCGCCCGGCGGCAGCGCGCGCGCCACGAGGTCCGCGCCGTCGGCCTCGAGCTCGCGCGGCAGCCCGCCGGGACCGTGCAGCGCGAGGCGGCGCCCAGCCGCGCCGCGCACGCGCAGCGCTCCGGCGGCGTCGACGCGCACGTCGCCCAGGTCGAGAGCCTGCTCCTCGCCGACGACGCGCTCGCCGAGGTGGAGTGGCGCGCGGCCGACGGGCCACACGTAGAGCACGTAGCGGCCGGCCCGCACGTCGCGCTCGACGGCGCCGTCCGGCTGAGCCTCGGCGCGGTGCGTCGCGCCCGAGCCGGCGTGCACGGCGACCAGCGATCCAGCCGCGGGCCGTCCGGAGCCGTCGACGAGTCGAGCGCGGAAGTAGCCGCGCTCGCTGCCCACGCGCAGCACGACGCCCTGCGCGCCGGCCGCGACCCCGTCGAGCGCGGCGAGCACGGAGCCCTTCCAGCTCGCGCGCGGACGCAGCTCGAGACGGTACGTGGCCCCTGGCTCGCAGGGCACGGAGAACGAGCCATCGTCGTCCGTGTAGCACTGCCGCAGATCCGGCACCGCGGGGCCCAGCCACTCCGCGGGCGGACGGGCTGCGCCGGCATCCTCGCGCACGGCCTTCACGAGCCAGGTCTTCGCCGCGCGGCCATGCGCCGAGAGCGCCCGGCCGCGGATCGTGAGCGCGTGCTGGAGGCGTGCGTCCCAGCGGTGCTCGCCGCCGGTCGCGACGACGCCGTGGGTCTCGGCGGCGGGCGCATCCGGCGCGGCGCGCGCGCGCAGCACGAACGCCCCGGCCGGAGCGCCGCTCACGGCCCAGGCGCCGTCGGCGCCCGCGAAGGCGCGCAGCGGCTCGGTGCAGCCCTCGAAGCGCGCCTCGATCTGGGCCTGATCGGCCGGCAGGCCGTCGTCGAAGCGCGCCGTGCCGAACAGTCGCGCGCCCTCCGCGAGGACGACGGTCGCGCCGATCTCCGCGAACTCGAGCTCGCGCTGCGCGTGCGGCAGCGCCGTGACGAGCACGCGCCCAGCACGGCCGGCCTCCGCCGCGAGGCGCACGACGCCGGCGCCGTCCGCGACCGCCCGCGCGCCGCGCGCGGACAGCACGACGGAGCCGTCCGCGCGGATCGCGGCCTCACGCGTCGGCGCGAGCACGGTCGCGACGGCCCCCGGGATCGGCGTGCCCCGGGTGTCGACGACCGTGAAGACGACAGGCTCGACGGGATCGAGCAGCACCAGGCGCGTCTCGACGCTCGCCGTCGCCGCGTGTCCAGGCGTCCCGAACCACAGCGCAGCGGACGGCGCGTGCGCGGGCGAGCGGGCCCACATGGCCAGCGCGCGCCCCACGTCGCTCAGCGCGAAGCGCCCGTCGGGCCCCGTGGGCGGCGCGGCACGGCGGGGGGCGAGCTGCGGCCCCGGTCCGATCTCGACGATCGCGCCGGCGATCGGCAGGCCGCGCGCGTCGACGACGATGCCCGCGACGTCGATCCCGCGCTCGAGGCGCAGGACGAACTCCGTGCGCTCGCCGGCGCGGACGTCTTCGCGCGACTGGATGCCGCCGCCCTCCAAGTGCACGCCGGCGATGCCGACCGGGACGCGCGGGAAGTCCGCCAGACCCGCGACATCCGTCGACAGCGTCCGCACGCGCTCGAACCAGAACGCATCGCCCCAGGCGAGCAGGTCGACGCGCGCGCCCGCGACTGGCTCGTCGCGCGCGTCGAGCACGCGCACGCGCACGGAGCCGAACGCCAAGACCGGCTCGGCCGCGGTCTCGTCGCCGGCTCTTGGATCGGCATCCGTCACGCGCGGCGCGGCGACAGCGCGCGGGCGTGCCTCGGCGGCGACGAGTTCAGCCGCGCGCGCGCGCTGCTCCGCGGGCACGACCGCGACCTCCGGACGCGCGCCGGGACCACGCGCACCGGCCCAGGCGATGCCGACCACGGCGGCGAGCAGCGCACAGGCCGCGAGCAGGCCCAGCCCGAGCCCGGAGGGCGCGGCCGGGACCGCGGACGGTGGCAGCGACTGGGCGCGCGCCGCGGCGGCCAGGACCTCGCGGCGCACGCCGGCCAAGGCGCCCCGGTCGAGGAGCGCCAGGACCCCGAGCGAGAAGCCAGCCGGCAGCGAGCGCCGCACGAGCCGCAGGCCGCGGTGGATCTGGGCGCGCACCGTGCCCTGCGGCCGGCCGAGCTCGCGGGCGATCTCGTGGGGCGGCTTGCCCTCCGCCAGGTGCGCCTCGAGGACCTCGCGGTAGGTCGGCGGCAGCTCCGCCACCGCGCGGGCGACGGCAGCCTGGACCTCGTGCGCCTCGGCCGGATCGGGCTCGCGCGCCGCGCTCGCCGACACGTGCTCGGACGACTCCTCGTAGCGCGTCGCGCGACGCCGGTTCATGAGGCGCGCCTGGTTGATCAGGATGCCCATGAGCCAAGGCACGATCGGACGGCTTGGGTCGTAGACGTCGGCGCGCTCGATCGAGGCCAGGAACGTCGCCTGCACGACGTCCTCGGGGTCGACCCCGCGCGCGGCGACGTGCCGCGCGACGCGCATCAGCTCGGGCGAGAGCTCGTCGAAGAGCTTGGCCAGCGCCGACAAGTCGCCCTGTCGCCGGTAACGCTCGAACAGGCCGGAGAGGCGCGGGTCGTGCATGGGCTGCAGACTCTTATCCCAATCCGGAGCGCCGTTGCGGGGAAGGGCGAGGCTGGATCGGGGGCGTCAGGAAGTGGATTCTGAGGGCTTGGACGCGGACCTGCCCCTCCCGACCGCGTGGTCGCTGCAGCTTTCCGGCGCCGAGCCCGCCGACGCCGTGCTCCTGGCTTGCGCCGTGCCGCTCGTGGGGCGCGTGTGGCTCGCGTGCCTGCCGGCGGGGCTCCCGGGACGCCACGCGCCGCGCGACCTGCCCGCGACGTGGGCGGCGAGCCTGCTGCTTGGGAGCGTGTGGATCGCCAGCGTCGCCGCCTTCGCGGGCGAGTCGTCGGGACTGTTCCTGGGCATCGTCATCGGCGTGCCCGCACTGGCCGCGACGGTGCTCGCGGCGCTCGCTCCCGCGGCGCTCGTGCCGCGCCACGAGCCCGAGCCGCTGCGTGCCAGCGCCGTGGGGCGCGCGCTGGTCGCCGCGGCCGTGCTGGCGAGCGCGATCCTCGCCGGCCGCGATCGGGGACTCGGCGCGGGGGTCGAAGCGCTCGCGTCGTCCTGCTTGGCGCACGCCGCGCTCCTGGCGGCGCGCGTGCCGGCGTTCGTGCGCGCCTTGGCGCTCGCGGCCGTGGCGGCGGCGGTCGGGATCCTGCCGTCGATCGAGGCGGAGGGCTCCGCCGCGCTGGGCGCCGCGGGCGCGGGCCTGGGCCTCGTGACCTGGATCCGGCGCGGCGATCGGCGCGGGTTGGCGCTCGTCGCCGCCGCCGTCCTGTTCCTCGCGCTCACGCTGCCGAGCGGCGGGTCCGTCGCCCTGGCGGTCGCGATCGCGACGCCCCTGGGCAGCGTGGGGCGCACGCGCTGGCGAGCCCTGGTGTGGTCGGCCGCCGGGCTCGCGGCGGGCGTGCTCCTGCGCAGCCGCCTCTTCGATCGGCCCGAGCCGTGGTGCTGCGGGCGCGAGGCCCTGGCGCAGCGCGTGGAGCCGGTGCTGATCGGCGCCGTCGTGCTCACCCCCGTGATCGCGGCCGCAGTGGCCCACGTGCGCGCCCGGTCTCCGTGGAATCCGTCCGGCGCGCCGCGCGGGCGCGAGGCCCTCGTGCTGGGCGCTGCCGCGCTCCTCGCGCTGCTGCTCCAGGCGCTGCAGAACGACACGCCCTCCGATCCGATCCAGGTCGGCTTCCCGCAGGTCTCGGCGGCCTCGGCTTCGTTCTGGGTGCTCGCGTCCATGGCCGTCGCGATCGGCCTCGCGCGCGCGCTCGAGGGGCGACCGTCCGCACGATGAGCGAGCTCCTGGACCTGCGCGCGGAGCCCTCCGCAGAACCACCGCCCGCGCCGCTCGCACGCGGCGCGTTCGAGCCGGCATTCGAGGCGGCGCGCGCCGGCGCGCCGTTCCGCCGCGCGCTCGAGCAGCTCTTGCTCGAGCTCGACGACGAGACCGCGGACCGGCTCATGCAGCTCCTGCGCGAGGCGCGCGGCGCGTGGTTCCCGCTCCTTCGTGCCGGCGGCGGGGAGCTGCTCTTCCTGGGCAACGCGCTCTCGGGGTCGATCACGCCGCTCGCCGCGTCCGGTTTCCGCGTCACGATCCTGGAGCGCAACGCCGAGCGCGCGCGCTTTGCCCTGCTGCGCGCGGCCGAGCATTCGCCCGGCATGGTGCGCGCCGTGCTGGGCGGCGACGCGCCCCGCCTGCCCTTCGACGACCGCTCGTTCGACGTCGTCGTGCAGGAGGACGGCCTGCCGCGCGCGGAGGACCGCTTCGCGCACGGGTTCGACGAATGCCTGCGCGTCGCGCGCGGCGAGGTCGTCCTGACCGCCGACAACCGCCTGGCCTACAAGCGCTCGAGCGGGCGTCGCAGCGACTTCCGTGTGCAGAGCCCCTGGGCCTTCGTGCGCGCGGCGCTCGCGCCGCCGCGCGGCGAGCGCACGCTGCGCGGCTACCGCAGCCTGTTCGCGCGCGGCGATTTCCGCCGTCCGCGCGGCTTCGCGCTCTACCCCCACTCGCGCGACTTCACGCACGTCGTGGCGCTCGACGCGGCGCTGCCGACGCTGACGATCGGTCCGATGGAGCGCAAGAACCGCCTGAAGCTCGTGGGGCGCGCGCTGGGGCTCTTTCCCTGGCTGACCCCGTCCTACGCGCTGCTCGCGACGCGCGAGGCGCGGCCAGCCCCGACGCGGCTGGACCGCATCCTCGCACTGCTCGCCGAACGCACGCGCGAGCCCGCGCCGGTGGCCGAGCAGCTCGTCGGCACGCGCGGCAACACCCTGCTCGTGCAGACGCGCGGCCAGGTCGAGGCTGGTCCGGGCGCGTGGACGCTGCACCTCCCGCTGTGCCCGAAGAACGTGCCACAGCTCGAGCTGCACATGCGCTCGCTCGAGCTCGTGCGCGCGCGCTTCCCCTCCGTGCCCGTGCCCGAGCCGCTCTTCCACGGCCCCCTGGAGGGCCTGTGGCTGTCGTGCGAACGCCGTCTCGCCGGCTGGACGGCGCCGCAAGTCGTCGGCGACCGCACGCGGATCGGACGCATGCAGCGCGAGGTCGCAGGGCACTTCGCGTGCCTCGTGACGCGCCCCGCGCGCCGATTCAGCACCGACGACTTCGAGCGCCAGATCTCCGCGCGCTTCCGCCTCGTCGCCGCGCACGCCGCCGTCGCCAGCACGATCGCGAACCTGGAGCGCCTCCTGGACGAGGCGCGCGAGAAGCTCGTGGGCGCGGTGATCCCGCTGGTCCTCTACCACGCCGACCTGCGCAGCAAGCACGTGCAGGTCGACCGCGACGGCCACGTGCTGGGCTATCTCGACTGGGGCACGACCGAGCCCGAGGGCCTGCCACTCTTCGACCTGCTCCACCTGGTCGTGCACGAGAAGAAGCAGGAGCTCGGGATCACGCCGGGTGAGGCCTGGCGCGCCGTGCGCGACCGGCGGGGTCTCTTCGATCACGAGGTCGAGGCGCTCGACGCCTACGCTCGCGCGCTCTCGCTCGCACCCGAGGTCGTGACGGCGATCGAGGCGATCTACCCCGTGCTGGTCGCCGCGATGGCCGAGAAGAACTGGGACTTCAGCCGGCCGCGCTGGCTGCACCGGCAATTCGGGCTCTAGCTCTCCCGCGGGCTGGAGCCCGTGCCGACCTTGGGTCCGCGCGCTGGCCGGCCGCGCGCCACGCTGAGCCGCTCCGCGACGGTCCCGCCACCCGTGAGCGGCACGACGCGTTCCGGCACCAGGCGCGTGAGCAGGCCTTCGAGGATCCCGTGGAAGCGCAACTGGGTCCAACGGTTCGTCGAGCGCACGCCGTCGTCCTCGAGCGGGATCGCGCCCCACGGCAAGAGCACGATGCGATCGTAGCGCCGTGCGTGCTCGTGCATCTCGGCCACGAAGCGCTCGGTCGCGGCCAGGTCCTCGTGCAGCCCGTAATGCAGCCAGAACGCGGCGAAATCGAGGCTCGAGCGGTCGGCCACGAAGCCGTCCGGCGCCGCGTCCTCGGCGGCGCGGTGCTCCTGCCACAGCTCGCGCATCAGCGCCGCCCACTCGCGCGCGCCGTAGCCGTGCGGGCGGAAGCCCTGCTCGATGCGACGGCGCATCCCCTCCTCGACGAACGGGACGCCCAGCTCGGCGGCCAGCGCGCGGCCCAGCGTCGTCTTGCCCGTGCCGGCCGAGCCGGAGATCGCGATGCGCGGCGGCGTGCCGAGCGGCGGGCCAGCGCGCTCGGCGCGGGGCTCGAAGAGCCACGGGCGCTCGCCGATCCCCGACACGACCGCGCCGGCCTCGGACAGCGCGATCTTCGTGTGCGACGCCGTCGCCGGCGCGAAGCGCAGCGCCTCGCGGCCGGGCACGCCGAGCGCGCGGCACAGGAGCGCGCGGATCACCCCCACGTGCGTCACGACCGCGATGCGGCCGCCGCGCTGCGCGTGCGTCGCGTCGTCCCACCACGACCGGACGCGCTGCTCGAGGTCGGCGAAGCTCTCGCCGCGCGTCGGGCGCGCGGCGTGATAGTCGTCCCAGTAGGCCGTGACGGCGGCCGGCTCGGCGGCGGTGATCGCGGCCCACGTGCGCCCCTCCCACGCGCCCATGCTCTGCTCGCGCAGGCGCGGGTCGACGACCAGCGGCACGCCCTGCAGCGCCGCGAGGTGTTCGGCGAGGGCGCGGCAGCGCGCGAGGTCGCTGGTCCACACGACGTCCGGTCGCGGCTCGTGGTGCGCGAGCCAGCGCGCGAGCGCGGCGCCTTGCTCGACGCCACGCGCGGAGAGCGGCGCGTCGAGCTGGCCGCGCACGACGCGCTCGGTCAGCTCCGCGACCTCGCCATGGCGCAGCGCATGCACGTGCGTGACCCAGTCCGCGGGCAGGATGCGCTGCGTCGCGGCGTCGAACGTGCCGGTGAAGGCCTGCCCCGGCGCGCGCTCCTTCACTTCGGCTCCGGGTAGAGGCGCAGGAGCTCGCGCTCGAGCGCCTCGGCCGCGTCGAGCAGCACGGGCGAGTCCGCCGAGAGCAGCACGCTCGGCACGACCGCGATCCGTTCCTGCCGGACGGCGTCCAGGCGCAAGAGCGGTGCAGCCGACAGGAGCACGGCGCGGGTCGCGCTACCGCCCTCGCCCCGCGCCGGTGCGCCGCACACGAACAGGTCGGGTGCGATGCGCAGCACGCGCTCCAGGTCGATCTGCTGGTGCTCGACGATCCCGTCCTCGGCGCCGGCGTTCACCAGCCCGGTCAGATCGAGCAGCGCGCCCGCGGTGGTCCCGGCGCCCGCGGCCCAACCGCCGGTCCCGTCGTTGGAGTAGACCAGCGCGCGCAACCGGGGCCGCAGGGCCGCCCGCTGGCGCAACGCGGCGGCGCGTGCGTCGAGCGCGGCCGTGATCTCCGCGGCCGTCTCGGCCGCGCCCAGCAGCTCCCCGAGCAGGGCCAGCGTGGCGCGCACGCTCTCGTAGTCCGCGCCCGCCCGTAGCACGAGCACGGGCACCCCGGCGCGGCGCAAGACCGTGCTCGTGTCCTGGTTCTGCCATTGGAACGTGATCACGAGGTCGGGATCGAGGACCAGCAGCGGCTCCGCGGCGTACTTGGCAAACCGCGGCTTCGCGCCCCAGGGTTCGCTGCGGAAGTCACGCACCGAGAAGTCGTCGACCTGCTCTGGGATGGCTGCGACGCGCGCGGGGTCCACCAACGCCTGCAGGTACTCGGCCGCGGCCGAGGTGGCCGGCACGATGCGCACGGGGGCGGAGGTCAAGCGCGGCTCGATGGTGCCGACCTGGATCGGAGCGCGGGCCGCGGGCTCGGGCCGGCAGGCGCCGAGCGCCGTCCAGGCGAACAGCGCGGCGAGCACGAGGGTCGGGTGCACGCGCAGAGCTTGACCCGCGCGCGCCGCCAGTCAACGCCAGGCGACGTCGCGGAAGGCGACCTCGGCCCCGGACGCGAAGAAGCCCAGGCGTCCGCTGGGCAGCTCCAGCTCGAAGCAGCGCCGACCGTCGACGTGCAGCCGGTACAGCGCGCCCTGGCGCTCGATCTCGATCCGCCGCGCGCGCCGGGCGTCCCCCGCGATCGGGTGGCGCGAGGTCTCCGTGGCCCGGCCCCGGCGGCTGACGCGCACGACGACCTCTGGCGCCTCGATGTCGACGTGCGCGCAGTCGTCGGCGTCCCCGAAGCCCACGACGAAGCCCAGCCGCGCTCCACGCGCCGGCAGCGCGGAGGCCTCGGCGGACAACAGCTCGGCGGCGTCCCGCAGCACGCAGTAGCTGACCAGCTCGGGCTCGGGTCGCGCGACGAGGCCCGCCGCGCCGCGGTCCTCCCAAGCGCCGATCGCCTCGAACGGTGCGCGCTCGCGCGCCAGGGCCGCGCGCAGGTCCTCGAGGACGGTCTTGTTCGGCCCGAGCGTCCGCAGGAAGTCCGTGGTGCCGAGCTTCGTGCCGCTGTCCCCCAGCGCCTGGCGCCGGAAGCCCGGCAAGTACCGTCCGCCGGCGCCGCGCAAGCACAAGGCCACGATGCCCCAGGCCAGGGCCGGCTCGGCGTCCTCGGTGAGCGAGAGCTTGGCGAGCTGCGGCTCGCCGTCGCCCAGCGCCAGCAACGCCTCGCTGGCCAGGTCCAACGGCTCGACCAGCGGCCGCGTGAAGGGCCGCAGCACCTGCCCGTCCCACGTGCTGCGGGCGAAGTCCAGCGCGATCCCCCACGCGTACCAGGTGCGTGTGACGTCCAGGTCCTTCGACTTCGACAGCGCGTGGAACTGCAGGCACGCGCCGTACAGGAGCACGTTGCGGGTGACGGCCGGCGAGGCTTGGCGCGCGACGTAGACCGCGCGCGAGTGCTCGCTGAACAGCGCGTGCCGATTGTGCGCGGGCACGCTGGCGCCGTCGCCCCAAGCGCCCTCGCGGCGCGCCGCCTCGTCCCGGAAGACGCGCACGCGCATCCGATCCTGGGGCCGGCGCCGGAAGAACGAGTCCAGCTCCTGGAAGGCACTGTCGAGCAGGCGCCCCGCCTCCTCGGCCTCCGCGCGCGCGCCCTCCCATTCCAGGTCGTAGTGCACGGTCGCGATCCGCACGGGCAGCACGGGGCCCTGCACCAGCGCGGCGAGCACGATCAGCGGGGCGGCGAACATGGGAGCGGGGCCTCGAGCGGGGTAGCTCGCGGGCGGAGGCAGGTTACGGAACTCGGTCCCGGGCTCCGCTACCGTCTGCAGCCCATGTCCCGCCTCCTCCGGCGACTCCGCCCGCGCACGCTGCCGCCCCTCCCGGGCCCGACCCGCCGCGAGGTCCTCGAGCGCTCGCTGGCCGCTGCCGGCCTGCTCTTCACCGGCTGCGCGGCCCGCGGCCGAGCGCGCGAGTCGGCGCCGCGCGTGGTCGTCGTGGGCGCCGGGCTCGCGGGCCTCGCCTGCGCACACGAGCTGCGCGCGCGTGGCGCCGACGTCGTCGTGCTCGAGGCCCGCGCGCGCGTCGGCGGCCGCGTGCACACGCTCGAGGACGTGCTGCCGGGCGCCGCGGTCGAGGCCGGCGGCGAGTTCATCGGGGCCAATCACCCGCGCTGGATCGCCAGCGCGCGCCGCTTCGGCCTCGCGCTGGAGCCCGTCGCGGCCGAGGAGGAGGACCTCGAGGTCCCCGTCGTGCTCCAGGGTGAGCGCGTCGCGCGCCGCGAGCTCGAGGCCGTGTGGCGCGACGTCGACACGCTGCAAGCCGATCTCACCAAGCTCGCGCGGGAGGTCGATCCCGAGGCGCCCTGGCGTCACCCCTTCGCCAGCGCGCTCGACCTGCGCCACGTGTGGGGCTGGGTCGAGGAGCGCCAGGTCTCGCGACTCGCGCGCCACCTGTTCCGCGTGCTGCTGGCGGCGGACGCGGGCGTCACGACGAAGAAGCAGTCGCTGCTCGGCACGCTGGCGATGATCGCCGGCGGCGGACACGAGGCCTTCTGGACCGCGAGCGAGTCCTATCGCTGCCGCGGCGGCAACGCGCGCTTGGCGACCGCGCTGGCGGCCGCACTGGGCTCCGAGCGCGTCACGACCGGCGCACCCGTGCTGCGCGTGCGCTGGGGCGCAGCTTCGGCCGAGGTCGCGACCGAGCGCGCACGCTTCTCCGCCGACCGCGTCGTGCTGGCCGTGCCGCCCACGACCTGGTCGCGGATCGCCTTCGACCCGCCGCTGCCGCCCGGGATCGCGCCGCAGCTCGGCCGCAGCGTGAAGCACCTCGCGACGCTCTCGCGCCCGGTCTGGCGTGAGTCCGGCTTGGCGCCCGAGGCCGTCACCGACGGGCCGGTGTCGCTGACCTGGAGCGCGCCGCGGGCCGCCGGCGACGAGCGCGTCGTGCTGGTCTCGTTCTCCTCGGGCGAGGCCGCCGACCACCTGCGCTCGCACCGGGGAGCCGCGGGGCGGGAGCTCTTCGTCGGCGAGCTCGAGGCGCTGTTCCCCGGCGCGCGCGACGCGTTCGTGGCCGGGCGCCTCCTCGACTGGACCGGCGACGAATGGACGCGCGCGGGCTACTCGTTCCCCGCGCCGGGCGAGACCACGACGCGCGTGCAGCGCCTGCGCGAGCCGTTCGGCGCCCTGATCGTCGCGGGCGAGCACGCGAGCTGCGCGTTCCCCGGCTACATGGAGGGCGCGCTGGATTCGGGACTGCGCGCCGCGCGCGCGGCCTACCCCGGCGGCTGAGTCGACCTCATTCCGACAGTCGCATCACGCGCCGATCGACGCGGCCGTAGAGCGCTTGGAAGCGCGCGGCGTCGACCCGCCCGTCCTCGCCGATCAGCACCGCGCGACGCTGCTCCGGCGTGGCCGATAGGCCATCCCGCTGCCAGTCGCGCACCAGGCTGGCGCGCACGGCGTGCCGCTGCTCTTCGACAGGCCGCGTGAAATCGAGCGTGAAGTCCGTCCAGCGCGGGTCCAGGCGCGCGGTCCTCGTCGCCACGAAGCGCACGGCGTCATAGGGATCCTGCGCCAGCGTCGACACGAGCGGCGGCATCCACCCCGTGCCCGACGCGGCGCGCGCCGGCTCCCAGCCGAGTGCCCAGGCGACGATCGCGCGCTGCCCCGCGTCCCCCGCCAACGCCCACAGCACGGCGGCGGCGATCTCGCGCTGGTCCGCGCCGAGGTCGGGCACGGCCTGCCCGTGCCACTCCGCGAGCTGCTCCGCCGTCCACAGCAGCGTGCGGTCCAGGTGACACAGGTTGCAGGCGTTCGGACGGCCCGCGACGAGCGACTCGACGGCCGTGGGGCTGGTGATCGTGTGGCTGCGGATCGCCTTGACCAGGCCGTAGGTCGTGTACGGCATGTGACAGTTCAGGCAGTCGGAACCGCTCGAGCGCGGCGCATGGCGCGTGTGCGCCGTGAGTGCTTCAGGCAGCGCGTACTCCGCGTGGCACTGGAGGCAGGCGCGCGGCCCGTCCATGCCGGGGCGCAGTTGATCGTCGGCCCACGACGCCAGCGCGGCCGGATCCCCTGCGGGCGGGTGCAGGTCGTGGCAGGACGTGCAGCCCAGCGTCCCGCGCTGGAAGCAGGGGCTATCGACCAGACCGTTGTACTCACGTCCCGACACGCGCACCTGCCCGTCGGGCCAGAAGAACTCGGCCAGCTCCGCGCCTCCGCGGTCGAGGAACGCGCGCAGGCTCTCGCCGTTCTGCGCGTAGGTCCCGCGCAAGAGGTCGCGCGTCGCCGCCAGATCGTCGCCCGGACGGTAGGCGAAGCCCTGCTGCTCCCACGCGGGGCGCGTGTCCTTCGTGAGCGGATGGATGCCGTGGCACTGGCCGCAGACCTGCGAGGCGCGCTCGTGCGGCAGGTCGTCGGGGTTCACGATCGTGCGGTCCGGCGCGAGCGCCGCGCGCGCATCCGGAGCCAGCTCGGCCCGCCGCGCCTGCTCGGCGACGTGCGCCGCTCCGGGTCCGTGGCAGGCCTCGCACGAGATGCCGAAGTCGGCGACGCGCGCGCGCTGGCCCTCCCCGGGATGCGGCGTGCCGTTGGTCGTGTGGCACTGGATGCAGGCGCGCGTCCAGCGCCCGCCTTCCGCGAAGACCGTGTCGGGCGGCGGCGAGAGGAACAGCGAGTGGCGCGGCACCCAACGCGACTCCGCGACGTGCCAGACCAGCGGCAGTTGACCGAGCTCGGAGCGGCCTTCGGCCTCGAGCCAGTAGACCTGGTAGTGGTGCGACCCGGTCGTGAGCGCGAGCCGCATCCGCGCGCCGACGGCACGCCCATCCACGCCGAACGGCTCGGCGAGG
Source organism: Planctomycetota bacterium (assembly GCA_016795205.1). Taxonomy (GTDB): domain Bacteria; phylum Planctomycetota; class UBA1135; order UBA1135; genus JAEUHZ01. The sequence goes on from JAEUHZ010000028.1 coordinate 201,062, forward strand.
AACTCGCCCTCCGCGCGCGTGAGGCGCCAGGCGACGCCCTCGAGGGCTGGCGTGACGCCCTCCCAGCGCGCCAGCACGGCCGCCTCCGAGGGCTCCTGCGTCATCGTGCGGTGGTACGACGCGTGCCAGCTCGCGTGGTTCTCCGCGTGGCAGGCGCGGCACGACTCGGAGCCGGCATAGCCCTCCTCGCGGACGCGCTCGGGGGCCGCGCGCGGAGCGCCGCCCGACTGCGGCAGCCCGGCCGCCGAGGCCAGCGCGAGGGCCGCAACCGCCAGGACGGTCAGCGCCCGCGCCCATCCGGCACAGCCCCCCGAGGTCGTGGAGCGCGGCGCGATCATGACCAAAGAGCGTACTCGCCCGTGGCCGGCGCGACAGCGTGCGCTGCGGACCGCCGGCTGGCGTTGCTACCCTGCGCCGGACTCGGAGCGGAGCGCGGCGGGCCCGGCGCGAGCGCCGCTCACGGACCGCGCGCCAGGGGCCGATAGAAGGCTGTTCCGGAGACCCGCACGATGACACCCCTCGCCACCTCGCTGGCCGCCGCGGCGGTCGTCCTGCTCCTGGCGCTCGCGCACGCCGGCCGACCGTATTGGGCCTGGATCGCCGCCGCGGGCTGCGCGCTGGGCGCGTGGTGGGCGGAGTCGGGGGACTCGACCGCCTGGCGCGTCACGGCCGGCGTGGCCCTCGGCGCCGCCCTGCTGTTCGGGCTGCGGCCGCTGCGCGCCGCGCTCCTCGGGCGCCCGCTGCTCGCCGTGCTGTCCCCCATCTTCCCGCGCATGAGCGACACCGAGCGCGTGGCGTTGGACGCCGGCACGGTGTGGTGGGACCGCGAGCTGTTCAGCGGACGCCCGGCCTGGCGCGCGATGCTGGCCTTCCGGCCGCGCCCGCTCGACGAGCGCGAGCGCGCGTTCCTGGCCGGACCGTGCCGCGAATTGTGCCGCCTGGTCGACGACGAGGAGGTCCGTCGCACCGGCGACCTGCCGCCGGCGGTGTGGGACTTCATCCGCCGCGAGCGCTTCATGGGGATGATCATCCCCGAGTCCTACGGCGGCCTGGGCTTCTCCGCGGCGGCGAACAGCGCGGTCGTGGCCCTGCTGAGCTCCCGCAGCGTCGCGGCCAGCGTCACCGTCATGGTGCCGAACTCGCTGGGTCCGGCCGAGCTGCTGCTGCACTACGGCACGGACGAGCAGAAGAGCCACTGGCTGCCGCGGCTCGCGCGCGGCGAGGAGGTCCCGTGCTTCGCGCTGACGGAGCCGCACGCCGGTTCCGACGCGGGCGGGATGCTGTCGCGCGGCGTCGTGTGCCGGGGCTCGTGGCAGGGGCGCGAGGTCACGGGCATGCGCCTCTCCTGGAACAAGCGCTACATCACGCTGGCCCCGGTCGCGACCGTGATCGGCCTGGCGTTCCGCCTCTTCGACCCCGAGCGACTCCTGGGCGGGAACGAGGACCTGGGCATCACCTGCGCACTGATCCCGCGGGACACGCCCGGCGTGATCGCCGGCGCGCGCCACGATCCGCTCGGCATCCCGTTCATGAACGGCACGACCGAGGGTCACGAGGTGTTCGTGCCGCTGGAGTTCATCATCGGCGGGCGCGCGATGGCCGGTCAGGGCTGGCGCATGCTCATGGAGTGCCTGTCGGCCGGGCGTTCGATCTCGCTGCCGGCCAACTCGACGGGCGGCGCGCAGCTCGCCGCGCGCGCCGTCGGCGCCTACGCCACGGTCCGCGAGCAGTTCAACCTGCCGATCGGGCGCTTCGAGGGCGTGCAGGCGCCCTTGGCGCGCATCGCCGGGACCGTCTACTGGCTCAACGCCCTCCGCACGGTGACCGCCGGAGCGGTGGACGCGGGCGAGAAGCCCTCCGTGATCTCGGCGGTGGCGAAGTGCTGGTCGACCGAGGCCATGCGTCGCGTGGTCAACGACGCGATGGACGTCGTCGGCGGCGCCGGGATCTGCCGCGGGCCACGCAACGTGCTGGCGGCCGCCTACCAGGCCACGCCGATCGGGATCACGGTCGAGGGCGCGAACATCCTGACGCGCTCCATGATCGTGTTCGGGCAGGGCGCCATCCGTTGCCACCCCTGGGCGCTCCAGGAGATGGAGGCGGCGGCGCGCAAGGACCACGTGGCGCTCGACCGCGCCTTCTTCGCGCACGTCGGCTTCGTGTTCACGAACGGCGTGCGCTCGTTCCTGCTCGCGCTCAGCGGCGGGCGGCTGGCGTCGGTGCCGGGTGGCGCGGACTCGCGCCGGGTCTTGCGGCAGCTCACGCGCTGGTCGGCGTCCTACGCGCTGACGGCGGACTTCGCCATGGGGACCCTGGGCGGGACGCTCAAGCGCAAGGAGCACGTCACGGGCCGCATGGCCGACGCCCTGGCGTGGATGTACGTCGCGGCCGCCGCCGTGCACCGCTTCGAGGCCGACGGCCGTCCCGAGCGCGACCGCGCCCTCTTCCGCTGGGCGACGGACGAGGCCCTGTGGCACGTCCAGGAAGCCCTGCGCGGGGTCGTCGACAACCTGCCGCTGCGACCGGCGGCCTGGAAGCTGCGGGCCCTGGTGTTCCCGCTCGGCGCGCGCCTGCGGCCGCCCACGGATCGGGCGGTCGCGGCGGCGGCGCGCTGCCTGGTCGACGGCCACGAGGCACGCGAGGCGTTGACGCGCGACATCCACGTGCCCTCGCACGACGAGCGCGGGCTCGGAGCGCTGGAGCGCGCGCTGTCCCTGACGCTCTCGACCGCGCCGCTGCGCAAGAAGCTGCGTGAGGCGGTCGCGGCGCGCAAGCTGCCACGTCTCGACGAGGGCGCCCTGATCGAGGCAGCGCGCGCGCAGGGCCTGGTGACGTCCGCGGAGCATGCGGAGCTGCTCGAGGCCTGGCGCGCGCGCGACGCGGCCGTCCAGGTCGACGCCTTCGACGCGCGGACGTTCCCGACCGACCCGACGCCACCGCCGGCCCGGGGACGGCCGGCGACGGCGCGCGGCTGAGCGCCCACTCGGACCACCAAGGACGGCGGGCCGGCCTCCCGCCGTCGCGGTGGATCCTGGATCCTGCTGTCTCGGGCGCCCGCGCGATCGTGCAGCGCCGGTTGGAGGTAGATTGCCTCTCCGCCGGTCGCGCGAGCAGGCCGCACGCGCTCCGCCATGTCCACCGATCCGACCTCGACCGAGGAAGCCGTCGAGCTGTTCCTCGAGCTACGACGCCGAGGCGAGCGCGTGGATCCGCGCGAGTTCCTCGCGCGCAATGCGCACGTGGGTCCGGACCTCGCGTCGGCGCTCGAGGCCTTGATCGCGCTGGAGAGCGCGGCCTCGGCGCCGGCACCGGTCGGCCACGACCTGCCCGAGCGCGTGGGCCCCTATCGCGTGCTGCGTGAGCTCGGCCGCGGCGGCATGGGCTTGGTGCTCGAGGCCGTCGAGGAGCCGCTGGGCCGGAGCGTCGCGCTCAAGCTCCTGCCCTCGACGATGCTCGCCAACCCGGCGGCGCGCGCGCGCTTCCAGCGCGAGGCCCAGCTCGCAGCACGCCTCGATCACCCCGCCATCGCGACGGTCTACGGCACGGGAGTCGAGGACTCGCAGCCCTGGATCGCGATGCGGCTCGTGGAGGGCATCACGCTGGCCCGCGCCATCGCCGAGGCACGCGCCGCGGGTGCCGGCTGCGTGTCGCTGCCGGGCGCCGGCAGCGGGCCACGCAACGCGCTGCGAGCGCTGACGGCCTGCGCCGCCCAGCTCGCGCGCGCGCTCCAGGCCGCGCACGAGCAAGGCGTCGTGCACCGCGACGTGAAGCCGTCCAACGTGATCGTCACGGCGGAGGGCAAGCCGGTGCTCGTCGACTTCGGGCTCGCGATCGACGAGGACCCGGGCAGCGCGGCGCTGACGCGCAGCGGCGACACGGCCGGGACGCCGGCCTACACGGCGCCCGAGATCATCGCCGGCGAGCAGGCGCGCCACGATGCCCGGGGGGACGTGTATGCCCTCGGGGTGACGCTCTACGAGTGCCTGACCTTGCGCCGCCCCTTCGAGGGTCCCACGCCGGCCGCGCTCTACGGCGCGATCCTGGGCGAATCGCCCGTGGCCGTGCGCGCGCTGAACCGGCAGGTCCCACGCGACCTGGCGGTCGTGGTCACGACCGCCATGGAGCGCGACCGCAGCCGGCGCTACGCCAGCGCCGCCGCGCTGGCCGACGATCTCGAACGCTGCCTGCGGGGCGAGCCGATCCGCGCGCGCCCGCCCTCGGCCGGGTACCGACTCCGGCGGTTCGTGGGCCGCAACCGTGGGCTCAGCGTGGCGGCCGCGCTGATCCTGCTCTTGCTCCTCGCGGGGCTCGTCGCCGCCCTGCTGGCGCGCGGGCGCGCGCTGGACCTCTTGGAACGCGCCGAGCTGGCCGAGTCGGCGGCCAGCCGGCGCGCCGACCAGCTCGCGGCGGAGCTGGAGACGAACCGCGCCATGCGCGAGCTGCAGGCCAGTTGGCTGCGCGTCGAAGACCTCGACGTGGCGGGGCGCGACGTGCGCCTGGCGGACGTGCTCGACCGGGCGGCCGCCTCCCTCGACGAGCGCGCCGGCCTCGACGCCCGCGTGGAGGCCGAGCTGCGCGCCGCACTGGCCAGCGCCTACCACTCCCTGACCCTGTGGCCGGAGTCGATCGAGCAGGCGCAGCGCGCGCGCGAGGCGGCCGAGCGCGGCGGCGCGCTCGATCCGGACCGGGCCTCGGAGCTGGAACGCCGCGCGTGCGTGGCCACAGCGCTGGGCGGCGGCAAGGCCGGGGCGCTCGAGCGCGCGCGCCGTCTGCACGAGGAGTCCGCGCAGCGTGCCGGGAGCGACGAGCTCGACGCCACGCTGTGGCGCGTGACCCTGGGCGAGATGTTGATCCACAACCTGCTGTACGCGGAAGCCGAGGGCGAGCTGCGCGCAGCCGTGGCGTCCTTGCTGCGCATCGGGCCCGAGCAGCGCCCCGAGCTGCTCGACGCGCGCATGCTGCTCGTCCGCGCCCTGCGTCGACAAGGACGGGTTGCACAAGCCGAATCCGAGGTGGTCGGCCTGGTGGCGGACTGCGAGCGCCTCCTGGGCGCCGAGCACTTCACGACGATGCTGGCTCTGGGAGAGCAGGCCGGCGTCCTGCTCCTGCAAGGACGTTTCGAGGACGCTCTGGCGGTCCAGGAACGACGGCTGGCGTCCTTCGAGCGCCGTTTCGGAGCCGGATCCGAGGCCACGCTGGGCGTCGTGAGCGACATGGCCGGCATCGTGCGCGAGCTGGGGGATCCCCGGCGCGCGGAGCAGCTCGCGCGGCGAGCGGCCGAAGAGACGCGCCGCCTGCGCGGGCTCGAGCATCCCTTGGCCGAAGCGCGCTGGGGGCGCTGGGGCAACGCGCTGATCGCCGTGGGACGCGTGGACGAGGGTCTCGCGAAGCTCGCGGAGGCCCTCGCCGCGCGCAGCGCGCGCCTGGGGCCCGATGACCCCGACACGCTCGAGGTGCAGCTCGCGCTGGGCAACGCGCTGTACCGCGCCGAGCGCTTCGAGCGCAGCCACGAGGTGTTGCGCGTTGCCTATCCGGCCCACGTGCGCCGACTGGGGCCCGAGCACCGGGCGACGCTGAGCTGCCAGAACTCGCTCGGGATGGCGCTGCTCGGCCTGGGCCGCGAGGCCGAGGCGGTCGAGATGTTGCGTGGCATCCACGACCTGCGCGCGGCGCAGCTCGACCGGCTCGACCCGGACCTGCTCGCGTCGCTCGCGAACCTGGCCACCGCGACCGCGCAGGCAGGCCAGGCCGAGGAGTCCGGCCGGCTGTTCGACGAGCTGCTGGAGCGCAACCTGGCCCGGCACGGCCCCGATCGTCCGCAGACCTGGACGCTGGCGGAGCCGCACATCGCGACGCTGATCGCGGCGGGGCGCGCGCAGGATGCCGGCGCGCTCACCGAGCGCACGCTGGCCTTCGCGCGCGAGCATTCCCGGACGCCGCCGGAGCGCGTCTGCGGGCTCCTGACCCTGCGCGCGCGCGCTGCCCTGGCCGCGGGCGCGCCTGAGCTCGCCCGAGCCTCGAACCTGGAGGCGCTCGCGTTCGCGGCAGAGCATCTGCCCGAGTCCTCGAAGACCCGCGCCGACGTCGAGCGCTCGTGCGCCCGGTTCTTCGCAGAGCAGGGCGACCCCGCGCGCGGCGTCGCCCTCTTCGAGTCGGCCCTGGCGCGGTTGGGCGGCGCGGCGGCGGCGCCGACCGCCCTGCTCGTCGAGCTGGCCGCAGCCTGCGAAGCGGCCGGGCTCGAGCAGCGCGCGGCCGAGCTCCGCGAGCGCGCCGCGCAGCGCTCCGCGACCGGCAACTGAGCCGGGACACGCCCCGTGGCCTGGCACCCGGCGGGCTCGCGCGCGGACCCGCGCTCGACGCGCCGCTAGGATGCGCCGACCGTCCCCGGAGGACCCCATGCTCGTCCGCTCGCTCACCGCTGCCGGCCTCGCCGCACTCCTGTCCGCGTGCTCCTCGACCGGGAAGACCCTGGCCGTGTCGGCTCACGCGATCGTCGTCGACGACTACTCGGTCGACGGGGCGCAGGACGAGGAGCTCCAGGGCTACGGCGTCGAGGGGCACCTGCTGCTGCTGGGGCCGGACCTCAGCCTGGGCTACGAGCAGCGTGAGATCGGCGGCGAGGACGTCGACGAGTTGTTCCTGGGCGGGCGCTGCTTCGTGATCGATTCGCCGATCGTCTCGCCCTACCTGTCCGCGCGCCTGCGGTACAGCGACGGCTTCGAGGATTCGGACAGCGACTCGTACAGCGGCTGGGCCGCGGGAGTCGGCGCGTTCGTGTGGTTCCTGGGACCCACGTACATCGACCTGAACGTCCACTACGAGGACCTGTTCAGCGATCCGGACGTCGGCGGCTCCGAGACGGGCTTCGACGGGATCACGGGCGCGATCGGGCTGGGCCTGGCCTTCTGAGGGGCCGGCGGGTCAGCGCTCTCGTCCGCCCCCGGATCCCGGCGCGCGGCGCCGCCCCGGACCCAAGCTTCCCCCCGAGGTTCGAGGCGCTGCCGGCGCTCCAACCCCGCTCAGCGCAGCCGCGTGGCGAGCTGGTGCAGGAACAGGCCCACGTCGGTCACGATGCCGATCGTCTGCGCCGAGCCCCGATCGGCCAGCTTGGTCACGACGGCCGGGTTGATGTCGACGCACACCACGCGCACCCAGGACGGCAGCATGTTCCCCACGCCGATCGAGTGCAGCATGGTCGAGAGCATCAGGACCAGCCCGACGCCCTCGAGCGCCTGGGCGTAGCGCTCCTGGGCCTCGACCAGGTCCATGAGCGTGTCGGGCAGTGGCCCGTCGTCGCGGATCGAGCCGGCCAGCACGTACTCGACGCCCTGCTGCACGCAGGCGTGCATGATGCCGGACTGCACCACGCCCTGCTCCACCGCCGCGCGCACGGAACCGGCGTGATTCACGGCGTTGATCGCGCGCATGTGGTTCTTGTGGCCCTCCTCGACCGGCGACCCGGTCTGGAGGTCGACGCCCAGGCTCGTGCCGTAGAGGGCGAACTCGATGTCGTGCACGGGGAGCGCGTTGCCCGTGAGCAGCACGTCGATCCAACCGCCGCGCACGAGCTCGCAGAAGTACTCGATCCCGCCGGTGTGGATCACGACGGGGCCGGCGACCACGGCGACCTTGCCACCGGCGCGTTTCACGTCGCGGATCATGTCGGCCACCTTGCCGACGCTGACCTCGACGCGGCGCTCGGACGAGATCTCGTTGCTCATGAACGCGAACCCGTGACGGTCGCGTTGGACGTGCTGTGGATTCACGCGGATGCCGTCGACGCCGCACACGACCTGGTCCCCGGCCCGGACGTCGCGCAGCTTGCGGCAGACCGGCGCGCCGGCTTCCAGCACGACCACGGCGTCCATGCGCTGCCGCGCCACGTCGACCCACGCGCCGCCGATCCGCACCTGTGTGCGGTGGTTCGTCGTCGAGTAGAAGTCGTGCGGGACGCAGCGGTCCTTCAATGCGGGCTCGAAGCGCGCGTCGCGCTGGTCGACCAGCCGACAGCCGAGCGGTACGAGTTCGCGCACGAGCTCGCGCAGCGCCGCCACATCCCGACCGACGAGCCGCAGCTTGGCGTAGCTCGGGTCTTCGTTCGTGGTCCCGATCCGGAACTCCAGCACCTCGTAGGCCGCGCCGCGCTCGATGATCTTGTCGAAGATCTGCTGGAGCAGCCGACTGTCGATCAGGTGGCCCTCGGCCTCGATCGTTTCCGTGGCGCGCGGCGTCGCGGTGCTCACGTGATCAACCCGACGATGCCGCCCAGGAACCCGCCCGCGATGCCGCCGACGGCCGCGGGCGCGGCCCAGCGCGGCCGGACGAAGCCCGGCACCTTCTCCGTGGCGTACAGCGAGGTGAAGAGCCCGATCAACCCAGAGGCCACGGCCACGAAGGCCACGGCCAACGCGCTGGCCGCCAGCGGGTTCTCGCCGCCGTGCGGGTCCAGGAAGCCGATCACGAACGACACGACGGCGACGAACGGTGCGACCGCGCACAGGCGCGGGCCCCAGGTCGCGGCGGGGTCGTCGCTGGGCGCGGCCACGCGCTCACCCGATCAGTCGCCGCAGCACGTACTGCAGGATCCCGCCGTGGCGGTAGTACTCGGCCTCGTTGGGTGTGTCGATGCGCAGCACGGCCTGGAAGCGCGTCTCACGCCCGTCCTCGGCGCGCGCCACGACGTCGACGCGCAGGCCGGGCGAGAAGTCGCCTTCCAGCGCGCGCTGCACGCCCTGGATCGCGAAGGTCTCCCGCCCGGACAGGCCCAGCGAGCCCATGCTCGTGCCCTCTTGGAACTGCAGCGGCAACACGCCCATCCCGACCAGGTTCGAGCGGTGGATGCGCTCGAAGCTCTCGGCGATCACGGCGCGCACGCCCTGCAGCATCGGCCCCTTCGCGGCCCAGTCGCGTGAGCTGCCCGTCCCGTACTCCTTGCCCGCGATGACGATCGTCGGGATGCCCGCCGCCTTGTAGGCCATCGCGGCGTCGTAGATCGAGGTCTTCTCGCCCGTCGTGAACAGGATCGTGTCGCCGCCCTCGGGCCCGCCCAGGAGCTTGTTCTTGATGCGCGTGTTCGCGAACGTGCCGCGCACCATGACCTCGTGGTTGCCGCGGCGCGCGCCGTAGCTGTTGAAGTCGTCCGGCTTCACGCCCAGCGACTGCAGGTACCGGCCCGCGGGGCTCGTGGCCTTGATCGAGCCCGCCGGCGAGATGTGGTCGGTCGTGATGCTGTCGCCGAAGGCGGCCAGCACGCGCGCGCCGGCGATGTCGGTCACCGGCTCCGGCTTCGCGGGCAGGCCCTCGAAATACGGCGGGTGCTTCACGTAGGTCGAGTTCGCGTCCCAGGCGTAAGTGTCGCCGGCCGGCACCTTCAACCCGCGCCAACGCGCGTCGCCCTGGTACACGTCGGCGTAGGTCTTCTGGAACATCGGGCGATCGATGGTCCGCGTGACGGCCTCTTGGATCTCGGCCGCTGTCGGCCACACGTCCTTCAGGTAGACGGGTTTCCCGTCCTTGCCTGTGCCGAGCGGTTCCGTCGTGAGGTCGACGTCGACGCTACCCGCGATCGCGTACGCGACGCACAGCGGCGGCGACGCCAAGTAGTTGGCGCGCACCTGCGCGTGCACGCGCCCTTCGAAGTTGCGGTTCCCCGACAGGACGGCCGCGACGACCAGGCCGGCCTCGTCGATGGCCGTCGCGATCGGCTTGGGCAGCGGGCCGCTGTTCCCGATGCAGGTCGTGCAGCCGTAGCCGACGACGTGGAAACCCAGCGCGTCGAGGTGCTGCTGAAGCCCCGACTTCGCCAGGTACTCGGTGACGACCTTGGACCCCGGCGCGAGGCTGGTCTTGACCCAGGGCTTGGTCCTGAGGCCCTTCGCGACCGCCTTCTGGGCCAGGAGTCCCGCGGCCATCAGCACGCTCGGGTTGCTGGTGTTCGTGCAACTCGTGATGGCCGCGATCACGATCGAGCCGTGCTCGAGCACGAAGTCGCCCGCATCCGTGTGCACCGCGACGCTCGGCTCCTTGACCTCCACGCAGTCCGAGCCCGCCGGCCGGGACTGGCCCCCCTCGCCGCCGAGTCGCGCGACCGACTGGGCCTTCGGTTCGGGACCGGCCATGCGGCCGCACAGCTCGTCGAGCTTCGACGCGAAGCCCTGCTTGACGTCGCCCAGACGCACGCGGTCCTGCGGACGCTTCGGCCCGGCCAGGCTCGGCTCGATGGTCGCGAGGTCCAGCGTCAGGAGATCCGTGTAGTCCGCGATCCCGCTCGCCGCGTCGGCCCACAGCCCCTGCGCCTTGGCGTAGGCCTCGACGAGCGCGCACTGCGCCTCGCTGCGGCCCGAGAGCCGCAGGTACGTGAGCGTGCTGGCGTCGATCGGGAAGATGCCGCACGTGGCCCCGTACTCGGGCGCCATGTTCGCGATCGTGGCGCGGTCGGCCAGCGGCAGATCCGCCAGCCCGGCCCCGCAGAACTCGACGAACTTCCCGACCACGCCGTGGCGTCGCAGCTTCTCGGTCACGGTCAGCACGAGGTCGGTCGCGGTCGCACCCTCGGGCAGCTTGCCGGTGAGCTCCACGCCCACGACCTGGGGGATGAGCATCGACACGGGCTGTCCCAGCATGGCGGCCTCGGCCTCGATGCCGCCGACGCCCCAGCCCAGGACTCCCAGCCCGTTGACCATGGTCGTGTGGGAGTCCGTGCCGACGACCGTGTCGAGGTAGGCCCAGGTGGTCCCGTGCGCGTCCGTCGCCTCCATGACCACGCGCGCCAGGAACTCCAGGTTCACCTGGTGCACGATGCCCGTGTCGGGCGGCACGGCCTTGAAGTTCTGGAAGGCGGTCGAGCCCCAGCGCAGGAAGGCGTAGCGCTCCTGGTTGCGCTCGAACTCGATCTCGGCGTTCTTCTCGACCGCGTCGGGCCGTCCGAAGTAATCGACCTGCACGGAGTGGTCGATGACCAGCTCGACCGGCGAGAGCGGGTTGATCTTCCGCGGGTCGCCCCCGCGCGCTCGCATCGCGTCGCGCATGGCCGCCAGGTCGACGACGCACGGCACGCCGGTGAAGTCCTGGAGCAGCGTGCGCGCCGGCGTGAACTGGATCTCCTTGGCGGGCACGGCCTTGGGATCCCAGCCGGCCAGCGCCTCGATGTCGCCCTTCGTGACGGCGACTCCGTCCTCGGTGCGCAGCAGGTTCTCGAGCAGCACGCGCAGGCTGAACGGCAGCCGCGAGACGCGCGGGAAGCGCTTGGCGAGCGCGGGCAGGCTCGCGATCTGGTAGGCGCGGCCGGCGGAGTTCAGGGTCGTGCGAGTCTGGAAGCTGTCCTTCATGGCGGGGCTCGGCGCGGAGTTCGAGGCCGAGCAGTCTACGTCCCGAGCGCGGTGGGTGCCCGTCCCAGGGCTCCGATCCGGCGCTCGTCCGCGGGGCTCGCGCCGACGTCGGCCCCGGCCCGTGCCCGCGGCCCGCGTGGCGCGCAGGGAGCGCTGCCCAGCGTCGGGCTCCAAGCCGTCGGCGACCGACACGGCGGGCCCGGATCGCGGCGGTCGCGCCTAGGCGCTGGGTGCTGGTGGCGCGCCGCTGCCGTCCGGCGCGGTCGGCAGCTTGGTCGCGGCCGCGGCGTCGACGAGCCACACGAGGCTCCCGCCGCGCGGACGCACACGGCCGGCGGGCGGCGTCGCGGCACCCGGACGCAGCACCGTCGCCGAACGCACCATGGCGGCCTTCTCCGGCCCCGTCACGAGGAACAGCACGCGCTGCGCGGCCTCGAACACCGGGAACGTCATCGTGACGCGCCACGCGCCGAGCTTCTCGACGTGGTTCGCGACGACGATCCGCGTGCTCTCCTCCAGCGCGTTCGTTCCCGGGAACAGGGACGCCGTGTGGCCGTCCGCGCCCATCCCGAGGAGCACGAGGTCGAAGCTCGGCATGTCACCCGGGCGCAGGCCGAAGTGCTCCTGGATCGCGTTCTCGGCGTCGGAAGCCGCGTCCTCGGGATCGCGCTCGCCCGCGATCCGATGCACGTTCGCGTCGGGAATCCGCGCGCGCTGGATCAGCGTCTCCCGCGCCATGTGCCAGTTGCTGTCGGGGTGCTCCGGCGGCACGCAGCGCTCGTCGCCGAAGAAGACGTGGACCCGGTCCCAGGGCAGCTCGACGGCGGCCAGCAGCTCGTGCGCGCGGCGCGGCGTCGAGCCACCCGACAGCACGAGGTCGCAGCGGCCGCGCTCCCCGACCGCGGCCAGGATCGCGTGCGCGACCTCGTCGCGCGCGGCCCGCGCGACCGCCTCGGGGTCGGCGAGCACGCGGATCTCGGGAGACGCGGCCTTCGCGCGGCGTGAACCCATCGGGAGCGCACGCTACGCGATCACTCGATGCGCCGCCACTTCCGGCCGTCGCGCTCGAGCAGCTCGTCGGCCTCCTTGGGCCCCCAGGTCCCAGCCGCGTAGTTCGGGAACGAGCGCGGCGGCAGCGCGCTCCACACTTCCTGCAGCGGCGCCACGATGGCCCAGCCCATCTCGACCATGTCGGCGCGCTGGAACAGCGTCGGATCGCCCTTGATGCAGTCGTAGATCAGGGTCTCGTAGCCGGTGCTGGGCGCCTGCTGGAAGTGGTCCTTGTAGCGGAAGTCCATGGCCACGTTGCTCATCCGCACGGACGGGCCCGGGATCTTCGCGCCGAAGCGCAGCGTGATGCCCTCGTCGGGCTGCACGCGGATCACGAGCACGTTGCGCGAGAGGTGCTCGACCGGCGTGTTGCGGAACAAGAGGAGCGGCGGCCGGCGGAACTGGATCGAGATCTCCGAGACGCGCCGCGCCATGCGCTTGCCGGTGCGCAGGTAGAAGGGCACGTCGGCCCAGCGCCAGTTGTCGACGCTGAGCTGCATCGCGGCGAAGGTCTCGGTGTGCGAGCCGCGCGGCACGCGGTCCTCCGAGCGGTAGGCGGCCACCTGGCGGCCGTCGACCGAGCCCTCGCCGTACTGACCACGCACGGTGTGGGTCAGCACGCGCTCGGGCGTCATGGGTTGGATGGCGCGCAGGACCTTGGCCTTCTCCTCGCGCACGGCCTCGGCCTCGAACGACGTGGGCGGCTCCATGGCCACCAGCGCGAGCAACTGCAGGATGTGGTTCGGCACCATGTCGCGCAGCGCCCCGGCCGTGTCGTAGTAGCCGCCACGGGTCTCGACACCGATCGACTCGGCCACGGTGATCTGGACGTTGTCGATGTACTCGCGGTTCCAGATCGGCTCGAACATCCCGTTCGCGAAGCGGAAGACGAGGATGTTCTGGACGGTTTCCTTCCCGAGGTAGTGATCGATCCGGTAGATCTGCTCCTCGCGCAGGACCCGGCGCAGGTCGGCGTTGAGGACGCGCGCGGATTCCAGGTCGACGCCGAAGGGCTTCTCGACGATCACGCGCCGCCAGGCGCCGTTCGACTCCTCGACGAGCCCGGCCGCCCCGAGCTGCTCCACGATCGGGGCGAAGTACTCGGGCGCGGTCGAGAGGTAGTAGAGGTGATTGCCCCCGGTCGCGTGCTGCGCGTCGATCCGCGAGAGCTCGGCCGCGATCAGCGCGTAGGAGGCCGGGTCGGTGAAGTCGGCAGCGACGTAGTACAGCCGCGAGATCACGTCTTCCACGACGGAGGGCGGGAGCTGGTGCGTGGCGTACTTCGCCACGTCCTCCGCGACGCGCTTCCTGTAGGTGGCCGTGTCGAGCGCGGTCCGTCCGACGCCCACGATCGCGCAACCCTGCGCCAGCAGGTTCTCGCTCCACAGGTTGCACAACGCGGGAATCAGCTTGCGCTTCGTCAGGTCCCCGGCCGCGCCGAAGATCACGATCGTCGCGGGCCCCACGGGCCGCGCGTAGGGGTTGACGAGCTCGCTCGCGGGCGCGGGCTCGACGTGGATCGCCTCGCCGGTGGTCGCGGGCCCCATGTCAGTGTGCCTTCGCCGGCTCGACGTGCCCGCCGAACTTCTCGCGCATGGCGGACAGCACCTTCTCGGCGTAGGTGTGCTCCTGTCGCGAGCGGAAGCGCGCGAAGAGCGCCGCCGTCAGGACCTCGGCCGGCACGGCGTTCTCCACCGCGGCCTGGACCGTCCAGCGTCCCTCGCCCGAATCCTGCACGAAGCCCGAGTAGCGGGCCAGCTTGGGATCCTCCTGCAGGGCCATGGCCGTGAGATCCAAGAGCCACGAGCCGACCACGCTGCCGCGCCGCCACAGCTCGGCGATCTCCTGCAGCTCGAGCTCGTAGCGCATGTCGCCCGGGACGCTGGTCCCGCCCTGGCTCTGCATCAGGTCGAAGCCCTCGGCGTAGGCCTGCATGATCCCGTACTCGATGCCGTTGTGGACCATCTTGACGAAGTGGCCCGCGCCCACGGGCCCGCAGTGCAGGAAGCCCTCCTGGGCCGTGCCACCGCTGCGTCCCGGCGTCGGGGGCACCTCTCCCATGCCCGGTGCGAGCGTGCGCAAGGCAGGGGTCAGGTGCGCGATGGCCTCGCGGGAGCCGCCGGCCATCAGGCAGTAGCCGCGATCCGCGCCCCACACGCCGCCGCTCGTGCCGCAGTCGACGTAGTGGATGCCCTTCTCGGCCAGGACCTTGGAGCGGCGCACGTCGTCCTTGAAGTAGGTGTTGCCCCCGTCGACGACGACGTCGCCCTTCTCGAGCAGCCGGCCGAGCCTCTGGACCATCTCCTCGGTCACGTCACCGGCCGGGAGCATGACCCACACGGCACGCGGACGCTTGAGGGCCTGGACCAGCTCCTCCACGCTGCGCGCAGCCTGCGCCCCCACCTTCTGGAGCTCCTCGCTCTTGCCGAAGTCGCGGTTCCACACCACGCACTCGTGCCCGCCGCGCAGCAGTCGGCGAACCATGTTCGCGCCCATGCGGCCCAATCCGACCATCCCGATCTGCATCGTCGTTCCTCCGTTCGATTTGGCTTCAAGCGCGCGCAGGCGCGGGCTGCGCGACGGCCTCCAGCACGGCGCGGCGCAGCGCGGCGAGCCCGGCGCGCGAGCCGGCGGTCAGGTGAGCGCGCAGCGCGCGCTGGCCGCGCTCGACGAGCACCTGCAGGTCGCCGCGCGCCTGCGCGGCTTGCACGATGCCGAACCCGTACTGCTTCCCCGGGATGGGCACGTCCTGCCCGACCGTGCGCGTGATCTGGAGGAACACGCCGGTCCGCGGGCCGCCCTTGTAGGCCTGGCCCGTCGAGTGCAGGAAGCGCGGACCGAACTCGGCGCAGGTCGCCGCACGGTGCGCGTCGCGCACGGCCACGCGCATCGTCTGGAGCTCCGCCGCGTTCGCGCCGTCCATCGGCAGGTAGGCCAGGAACCCGGCGTAGTCGCGCGGACGCAGCGCGAAGTGCGCCCGCAACACGTCGGCGAGCGCGGCGTCGGACCCGGTCGCGCGGTGCAGCGCCCAAGCATGCTCGCGCGAGGCGTACAGCAGGATCCCCTCCTCCTCGAAGAACGGCTGCTCGGCCGGCAGCGCGCCGGTCGCCTCGTACGCGTCGGTCAGCTCGCGGGTCGCGAGCTTGCTGGCCTCGACGTCGGGCTGGTCGAAGGGGTGGATGCCGAGCACCGCGCCGGCGACCGCGGTGGCGACCTCCCAGCGGTAGAACTCGGCTCCCAGATCGAGCGCCTCGCCGACCGACACGCGCACCACCGCCTGACCCGCGCGCTCGAGCGCGTCGATGGCCGCATCCTGCGCCGCGTCGGGCGCGCTCGAGAGGCGCACGTAGGCGAACACGCGGTCGTCGCCGTAGCGCTCGGGCGCGGTGAGCGGCTCGAGGTCGACCGGCACGATGCCGCGCCCCTGCTTGCCGGTCGACTCCGCCACGAGTTGCTCGAGCCAGCCGCCCAGCGACGCCAGCGCCGGCGAGACGGTCAACGTCAGCTTGTCGCGGCCCTGTGCCGCGCAGGCCCCCAGGAACAGTCCCAGGCGCACGGCATCGTCCTGCGCGGGTGCGTTCGCGCCGAGCGTGCCGCGGGCCAGCGCCTCGGCCCGGGTCAGGAAGGCCTGGAGATCGACGCCGATCAGCGCGGCGGGCACCAGGCCGAACATGGACAAGGCCGAGAAGCGCCCGCCGATCGCGGGATCACCGGCGAAGATCTGGCGGTAGCCCTTGGCGCGCGCGAGACCTTCGAGCTTCGATCCCGGGTCGGTGATCGCCACGAAGCGTGAGCCGGCCTGCCCGGCCCCGACCGTGTGCGCGACGCGTTCCCAGAAGTAGGCCTCGAGGATGTTCGGCTCGAGCGTCGTGCCCGACTTGCTGGCCACGACGACCAGCGTCTTCGCGAGGTCGACTCGGCGCTCGATCGCCACGACCTGCTCGGGATCCGTCGAGTCGAGCACCTGCAGCGTCGGGAACCCGGCGCGCGAGCCGAACGTGCGGCCGAGCACCTCGGGGCACAGGCTCGATCCGCCCATGCCGAGCAGCAGCACGTGCTGGAGGCCGTCCTGGCGCACGCGCTCGGCACAGGCCTGCAGCTCGGCGATCGCGGCCCTCCCGCGCGCCGGGGCGTCGAGCCAGCCCAGCCAGCGCGCCTCGTCCCCGCCGGTCCAGACGGTCGGGTCCTTGCGTGCGAAGCGGCGCGACTCGTCGTTCTGCGTCCACTCGGCGAGCGCGGCCTCGAACGCGCGCTGCACGTTGGCGGGAGCCCGTGTCGAGACCGCCGGCGCCACGGCCACGCTCCCTGCGGGCGGCGTGGTCACCGTGGCGGGCGAGGTCGCGGACGCGGCCGACGGCGTCCCCGGGGCCGCGCCCCCGAACGAGGCCAGCAACGCCTCGAACGCGTCGGAGAACTGCTTCAGCCCGTCGGCGAGCAACGCGTCCGTGACGCGGTCGAGCGCGATGCCGGCGCTCTCGATCTCGCGCAGCACCTTCTTCGCGTCGAGCAGCCCCTCGGTGAGGGACGCGCGCGGCTTGCCGTGGTCGCGGAACGCATCGATCGTGGCGGGCGGGGCCGTGTTCACCGTGTCCCGACCGATCAGCTCCTCGACGTACAGGACGTCGCTGTACTGCTTGTTCTTCGTGCCCGTGCTGGCCCACAGCACGCGCTGCGTCTGGGCGCCCTTCTTGGCCAGCTCGCGCCAGCGCTTGGAGGCCGTGACGTCCTCGTAGTGCGCGTAAGCCAGCTTGGCGTTGGCGATCGCGGCGCGGCCCATGAGCTTCGCCAGCGCGGCCTGCTCCTTGGGTGTCTTGGCTGCGGCGGCCTTGGCCTCGAGCTGCTTGTCGATCGCGCTGTCGATGCGCGAGACGAAGAAGCTCGCCACGCTGGCGACCTTCGACAGGTCTCCGCCGGCCTTGGCGCGTCGCTCCAGGCCCTTGAGGTAGGCCTCGAGCGTCTCGGCATAGGCGCTGCGCGCGAACAGCAGTGTCACGTTGACGTTGATGCCGGCCGCGACCAGCTCTTCGAACGCGCGCCGGCCGTGCGCGGTGCCCGGGACCTTGATCATCACGTTGGGCCGCGCCACCGTCTCCCACAGGTGCACGGCCTCGCGCACGATCTGTTCGGGCGCGTCGCCGGCGTGCAGCGTGACCTCCAGTGACACGTACCCGTCGCGCGACTTCGTGCGGTCGTACACCGGACGCATGACGTCGCAGGCGTCCTGGATGTCCTGGACCGCGAGCGCCTCGTAGAGCTCGAACGCGCTCGCGCCCGGGCGGCGCCGCCGCAAGTCGGCCAGCACGGTCGCGTACTCGGTCCCCTCGCGGATCGACTTCTCGAAGATCGAGGGGTTCGACGTGACGCCGCCGATGCCGTCGGCCTCGACGAGCCGGTGCAGCTCGCCCGAGTCCAGGAGCCTGCGGGAGATGAAGTCGAGCCAGATGGACTGGCCCAGCGCGGCGGTGGCCTTCAGCGGGTTCATGGTGGTCTCAGGTCGTGGCGAGGGAGAGCTGGCGGCGGGCGACGGCGGCGACGGCCTCGGCGTCGAAGCCGAATTTCCGCATGAGGTCCGCGAGCGGCGCCGACGCACCGAAGCCGGTCATGCCGACGAACGCCCCGTGGTCGCCGATCCAACGGTGCCAGCCGAACGGGCTGGCGGCCTCGACGGCCACCCGCGCCCGGACGTCGGGCGGGAGGACGGCATCGCGGTACGACTGTGGCTGGCGCTCGAAGAGCTCCCAAGAGGGCATGGAGACGACGCGCGCGGCGAGGCCCTCGGCGGCGAGCTTGTCGGCGGCCGCCAGGCACAGTTGCACCTCGCTGCCCGTGCCGATCAGGATCACCTGCGGGTTCGGCGCGTCGCGCAACACGTACGCGCCCTGGTGCAGACCGGCCGCGGAGCCGAGCTTGGCGCGGTCGAGCGTCGGCAGCGCTTGCCGCGTCAGCGCGAAGCAGGTGGGCCCATGCCGGTTCGAGAGCGCCGCGCGCCAGGCCTCGGCGGTCTCGTTGGCGTCGCAGGGCCGGATCACCGTGCAGCCAGGGATGGAGCGCAGGGAGGCGAGTTGCTCGACCGGCTGGTGCGTCGGTCCGTCCTCGCCCACGCCGATCGAGTCGTGCGTGAAGACGTGGATCGCGGGCAACTCCATGAGCGCGGCCAGTCGCACGGCGGGCTTCAGGTAGTCGCTGAAGATCAGGAACGTGGCGCCATAGGCCCGCAGGCCGGAGAGCGCCAGGCCGTTGACGATGGACGCCATGGCGTGCTCGCGCACGCCGAAGTGCAGGTTGCGCCCGCCCGGCGAGCCCGCCAGCAGGTCGCCGGCCCCCTCGAACGAGAGGCGCGTCTTGGTCGACGGCGCGAGGTCGGCGGAACCGCCCAGCAGCCAGGGGATCCCGGGCGCGAGCGCGTTGAGGACCTTGCCGGAGGCGTCACGCGTCGCGACGCCCTTGGCGTCGGCGGGGAACGACGGGATCGCCTTGTCCCAGCCAGGAGGCAACTCGCCGCGCTGGATCCGCGCGACCTCGGCCGCGAGGTCGGGGTGCTGCTGCTGGTAGCGCGCCCAACGCTCGTTCCAGGCCTGGCGCGCCGCCGCGCCGCGCGCGCCGACCCGCGCGGCGAAGCGCTCTCGCACGCCCGGTGGCACCAGAAACTGCGCGTCCTCCGGCCAACCGTAGACGCGCTTCGTGGCGCGGATCTCGTCCGCGCCCAGCGGCTCGCCGTGCGCGGCGTGGCTGTCCTGCTTCTTGGGCGAACCGAAGCCGATGTGGCTGCGCACGACGATCAGCGTGGGCCGCCGCGTCTCGCGTGCGCAGGCGTCCAGCGCCTGCTCCAGCGCCGGGACGTCGTTGGCGTCCGCGACCTGCAGGACGTTCCAGCCCAGCGCGGCGAAACGCGCCGGGACGTCCTCGGTGAATGCCAGGTGCGTCTCGCCCTCGATCGTGATCTTGTTGTCGTCGTACACCCAGCACAGGTTCGCGAGGCCCAGGTGGCCGGCGAGCGAAGCCGCCTCGCAGGCGACGCCCTCCATGAGGTCGCCGTCGCTGCACACGACGTAGACGCGGTGCTCGAACAGCGCCAGGCCGGGCCGGTCGTAGCGCGCCGACAGGTAGCGCTGCGCGAGCGCCATGCCGACGGAGTTCGCGCAGCCCGCGCCCAACGGTCCGGTGGTGGTCTCGACGCCGCTGGTCCAGCGGAACTCCGGGTGGCCCGGACAGCGGCTCTCGAGCTGACGGAAGCGCTCGATCTCCCCGAGTGGCACGGCCAGCTTGCCCGTGCGCTTGCCATGCGCGTCGAGTTCCTGGACGCCCGCCAGATGGAGCACGGAGTAGAGCAGCATCGACGCGTGACCACACGAGAGGACGAAGCGGTCGCGGCCGATCCACTGCGGGTCCTCGACGTCCGTCACCAGCGCGTGCTGCCAGATCGCGTACGCGACCGGCGCGAGCGCCATCGGCGTGCCGGGGTGACCGCTGTTCGCCTTCTGGACGGCGTCCATGGAGAGCGTGCGGATCGTGTCGATCGCCAGGCGGTCGATGTCGTGGGTCATGGCGGGAGTCGCGGCGTGGGACACGGTCTCCGGCGGAAGGCCAGCGGCCGAGAGGCCCACAGTCTGCCGAGGCCGGCGCGACGGATCGAGAGCGCTGCGCGAGCGCTGGCGGGGAACCCGCTGTGGATCAGCCACCTACGGTCAGGCGCTCGATCCGTGACGCCGCGCTGCCGCGCGGATCCGCCGCCATGGCGGCCGACCAGTCCATGGTGAAGCGCGCATTGATCTCGCTCAGCGGGTTCAGGACCACGCCGGCGCCAACGAGCGCTCGGTGATGGAAGGCATCGATGCCGAACGGGCCGAAGTAGCCAGCGCCGGCCAGCGCGGCTCCGGCGGCCGCGCACGCCGCCTCCAGGCGCGCATCGTCGGCGCGCGCCAGGTCGGCGAGGCTGGCGCAGGCGCTCCCCGTCCAGGCCCCGCGCGCGTCCACGCTCTGGAACAGCGGGCGCGAGAGGTGGACGGAGCCATCACGGCCCACCCAGCCCGAGCGCGTGTGCTCGCGCACGACCTCGACGAAGGGCTCGACGACCAGCGGGCCCAGGCGCAGCGAGGCGTCGAGCCAGGCGAGCTCGGCCACGGTCGGACGCCCGCTGGCGAGCCGGCGGCGTCCGCGGCCGGCGGCCCCGAACGTGCGGCGCACGAGCCAACCGAGCGGAGCGGGGCGCGCGACGAGCGCCAGGACCGACTCGCGGTCGGGAGCCACGTGCTTCGCGAAGCTCCCCGCCACCAGCGGGGCGCGCACGAGGGCGGCGAAGGGCCGCGCGTTCACGACGCGCAGCACCAGGACGCCGGGCGCGTCGGGGACCTGCGCCCGCGCGCGCGCCAAGAGCGCCAGCGCCCGCGGCGTGGGCGACCACGCGCGTCCCTCGAGCCCGTGCGCCCGCTCGGCGAGCTCCGGATCCGCGCGCAGGCCGGCCTCGGTCAGCACGACGTCGTGCGGCGAGACGAGCGGCCCGACGAGCCGCGCGGACTGCCGCGCGACGATCGCACGCAACCGCTCGGTCGGCGCGTAGCTCCCGCGCGCCTCGAGCTCGTGCTCGGCGTCCAGGTTCAGGACCCACGCGCGCGGCGGAGCGTCCATCTCAGCGTCCCCGCGCGCCCGGGTCCGGCTCGGCCGCGAGCCGCGCCAGGAAGGCCTCGTCGAGCCCCGCGCGTCGGCGCGCAGCGACGTTGAGCGGCCGGCCCTGGAGCAAGGCCGGCGTCAAGGGCGCGGGCAGCGCCGCGCGCCAGCGATCGTAGTCCAGCGGCGCGCCGCTGAAGAACGCGAACCAGCGCGCGGCGAAGGCCACGTGCAGGACCTCGTCCGCCTCGACGGCCTCGAGGACGCGCGCCCCGGGCTCGTCCCCCGCCGCACGGAACGCCCGCGCGTAGCGGGCCGCGTGCTCCAGGTTGGCGCCCTCGAGCCCGAGCCCTTGGAGCGCCGTGAACGCCGCGGGATCGGCACAGGCGGCAACACGCTCCCAGAACCAGTCGCGCACGGGCACGGCGCCGTCGGCGAGCCCGAGCCGTGCCGCGTGCGCGACGTACGCGCGGCGGTGCGCGAGCTCCTCCAGAGCCAGCCGCACGAGCCCGCTGCGGAACTCGCGCGGCGTGTCCGGGAAGGCCAGCACGGCCCACGCGAAGAGCTCGGCGGCCTGGAGCTCGTGGTGCGCGAAGGTGAGCAGCAGGCGCGCACGCGCCCGCGGCTCGCGCAGTGCCTCCGGACGCGGCGCGCCGGGCGCGCGCGCGACGACCTCGAGGTGCGCGGGCCGGCCGGGCGCGTCCAGGCGCAGCGGCGCGGGCGCGCGCTCCCAGCTCGCGTCGAGCGCGAGCGGCGGCGGGGATTCCGGCGCGAACTTGGCCTCCGGGTCGGTTGTGCGGACCAGGCGCGCGCACCAGCGCTCGACCGTCTCCGGCGGGATCGCGCGCGGGACCATGCTCCCCGCGAGTATGCCCGAACGCGGGCTGCGCGCAGCGCCGAGGCGCGTACCATCGGACCCCACGCCATGGCCGATCGCGACGCACAAAGCCCGGCCGCGCCGCTGGTTCACGGGCGTTCGCGGGCCGAAATCTGGGTTTGGCGCGGCTGCGGCATCCTGTTCGTGGTGCTGGGCACCGTGGGCGTGTTCCTGCCCGGCCTGCCGACGACGCCGTTCCTGCTGCTGGCCGCGGCCTGCTACTCCCGCGGAGACCCCGTGGCACGTGCCAAGCTGATCTCGCACCCGCGCTACGGACCCGCGCTGCGCGCCTGGTTCGACCACGGCGCCGTGTCACGCCGCGCCAAGGTGCTCGCGACCGTCGTCATGACGATCAGCGTGTCGTTCGGCCTCTGGGTCGCCGAGCTGGGGCCTGGGCTGGCGAGCGTCGTCGTCGGCACGGTCGCCGGCGTCGCGCTCTGGCTGTGGCTGCGGCCGGAGCACGCGCCGTCCTAGCGCGCGCGTCGCGCCGGCCCGCGATCCGCGGCCAGATCCTCGATGCAGCGTGCGACGAGCGCCGTCCAGCCGGTCTGGTGGCTCGCGCCCAGCCCCTTCCCGGTGTCGCCGTGGAAGTACTCGTGGAACAGCACGAGGTCCTTCCAGCCGGCGTCCCCGGCGTAGCGCGGATCGCCGCCGTGACACGGGCGCTGACCCTCACGGTCGGGTAGGAACAGGCTGGCCAGCCGCCGCTCCAGCTCGAACGAGGCCTGCCGCAGGTTCATCCGCACCCCGGAGCCCTTGCCGATCTCGACCGTGAACGTCGGTCCGTAGAAGTGGTGGTAACGCCGCAGCGCCTCGCACAGGAGGTAGTTCAGCGGGAACCACACCGGCCCGCGCCAGTTCGAGTTGCCGCCGAAGATGCGGTGCTTCGTCTCGGCTGGCTCGTACTCGGCCCGGAAGTCCTCACCCGCGATGCGCATGGCGAACGGCGCGCTCTCGTGCGCCTTGGAGAGCGAGCGCAGCCCGTGCGGCGACAGGAACTCGTCCTCGTCGAAGACCCGCGCCAGGACGCGCTGCAGGCGCGAGCGCGACGGGATCGCCAGCAGGCCGCGGCCGGTGCGCTGGTCGCGCTCGAAGTAGGCAATGCCCTCGGCCAGGTCGTGGCGATGCTTCAGGAACCAAGCGATGCGTCGCCGCATCCTCGGGAGCTTGGCCACGGATGCCTCGGTCACCACCTCGCAGGCGATGAGCGGGACGAGGCCGACCATCGAGCGCACGCGCAGCGGCATCGGACGGCCGTCCAGCAGCATGACGTCGTGGTAGAAGCCGTCGGCGTCGTCCCACAGGCCGCAGCCGCCGAGCTTGTTCATCGCGTCGCAGATGCCCACGAAGTGCTCGAAGAACTTGCTGGCGACATCCTCGTACGCGTCGTCCTCCTGGGCCAGCTCGACCGCCATGCCGAGCATCGTGAGGCAGTAGAACGCCATCCACGCGGTGCCATCCGCCTGCAACAGCGCCGCGCCGCCGGGCAGCGGCCGTGAGCGGTCGAACACTCCGATGTTGTCGAGCCCCAGGAAGCCGCCCGAGAACAGGTTGTTCCCGTCGGGGTCCTTGCGATTGACCCACCAGGTGAAGTTCAAGAGCAGCTTGTGGAAGGCGCGCGCCAGGAACTTGCGGTCGCGGTGCCCGTGCGAGGCCGTCATCTTGTAGACGCGCCAGCAGGCCCAGGCGTGCACCGGGGGGTTCACGTCCGAGAACTGGAATTCGTAGGCCGGGATCGCGCCATTCGGCGCCATGTACCACTCGCGCAGGAACAGCAGCAGTTGGTCCTTCGCGAAGTGCGGATCGACGCGCGCCATCGCCACCATGTGGAACGCGCTGTCCCAGGCCGCGAACCAGGGATACTCCCACGTGTCCGGCATCGACAGCACGTCGCGCGCGTGCAGGTGCCGCCACTCCTTGTTGCGCCCATCCTTGCGCGACGCGGGCGGCCGGGGCTGGTCCGGATCGCCGTCCAGCCAGGCGTTCACGGCGTAGTGGTAGAACTGCTTCGACCACAGGAGGCCGGCGTACGCCTGCCGCACGACCTCGCGCTCGTGACGCTCGAGTCGGCCAGTCTCGCGCCGCGCGTAGAACTCGTCGTGCTCGCGCCGGCGCGCGTTCAGTGCGCGCTGGAAGGCCGGGCCGAAGCGCTCCTTGGGCGCGCTGGCCGCCGGACGGAGCCGCAGTCGCAACTCGCGCGTCGCGCCGGGATCGAGCTCGAACCGCACGTCCCAGGCGGCCTTCGTGCCGCTCTCCTTCTGGTTGACGGCTTCTGCGCGGCCGTGCACGACGCGCTCGTGGAAGGCGTCCTTGACGAAAGGCGCGGGATTCTCCGCGCCGAAGAGCCGCGCGACGTTGGTCTCGTTCTCCGTGAACAGGAGCTGGCAGTCCGCCTCCGGCGTCTCGTCCAGGCTGCACTCGTAGCGCCCCAGCGTCGGCTCGTCGAGGCGCACGCGCCGGTCCGTCTCTCGCCGCAGCCGCGGCCGGAGATCACAACCCTCCTCGCCGCAGCCCCACGACCAGACGTTGCGGAACCACACGGTCGGCAGCACGTGCAGGCGCGCCCGCTCGGGCCCTCGGTTCGTGACCAGGACGCGGATCAGCGTGTCGTCCTCGCCGGCCTTGCCGTACTGCACCTCGACGTCGAAGTAGCGGTTGCCCTCGAAGATGCCGGTGTCGGCGAGCTCGTACTCCGGATCGAGCTTGGTGCGCCGCGCGCTCTCCGCGACCAGTTGCGCGTAGGGGAACTCGCGCTGCGGGTACTTGTAGAGGGCGCGGCACCAGGAGTGCGTCGGTGTCGACTCGAGGAAGTAGTACTCCTCCTTGACGTCCTCGCCGTGGTTGCCCTCGTGGTGCACCAGACCGAAGAGCCGCTCCTTGAGGAACGGATCGTTCCCGTTCCACAGCGCGACGGCGAAGCAGATGCGGCACTGCCGATCGGTCCAGCCGAGCAGCCCGTCCTCGCCCCAGCGGTAGGCGCGACTGCGCGCGTGATCGTGCGGGAAGTAGCGCCAGCAGTCGCCATCGGCCGAGTAGTCCTCGCGCACCGTGCCCCACTGCCGCGCCGCGAGGTACGGCCCCCAGCGCTTCCAGTTCGCCCGGCGCAGCGCGTCTTCGGAGAGCCTGTGGGTCTCGGGGTCGAGAGACGTGGACTTCGGCGGCATGGGCACAGGTCGGGTGGAGCGGCCGCCGCGGGACCGCCGCGTCGCGGGTCCGGAGCATTCCGGCCGGCATGCCCCGACGCAACAACCCCGTGCGCGCTTGCTACGATCCCGCCTCGGAGGACCTTCCCGTTTCCAGCGCTCCTGCGTGCCTGGTCCACATGCCGGCCGAGCTCAAGGCCGGCATCCTGGACGCTCTTGCCGCCCTCGGCCGGTCGCTCGGCGAGGAGGTCGATCCGCGCACGTTCCTGGACGACTTCTCGCGGCTCTTGAAGACCTGGGTCCCCCACGACCGCCTGGTGGTGGCCGCGCTCTCCGAGGACGAGCAGAGCTTCACGATCCTGGCCGAGCAGGGCGGACCGATCGGGGCGATCCACGCGGGGCACTACACGAACGTCCCCGGCCCGCGCGCGCGACATCCGGTGAAGGACTGGGGCGTCGCGCCAGTGTTCCGCGGGCAGGCCATGGTGGCCGGCGATCTGACCGCGGATCCACGCTTCGCGGCGCAGCCCGGCGAGCGACCGATCCTGGACGCCGGCATCCGCTCGGGGATCGCCGCCCCGCTCGTGCACGGCGGCCGCGTCGTGGGCGCGCTGATCGCGACCAGCGTGATTCCGAACGTCCACCATGTCGACCACCTGCCGATCTTCTGCTGCCTGGCGGACATCGTGGCGCCCTTCGTGCAGGGCGCCGTGTTGCTGCAGCGCGACCGCATCCGCCGGCGGCGGCTCAAGGTGCTCGCCGACCTGACCTCCGCGATCGCCGGCACGCTGGAGTTCGAGGAGGTCTTCGCCAAGCTCGCCGAGGCCGTCCGCCGCGCGATCGATTTCGAGTCGCTGGGCGTGCTGGTCGTGAGCCCCGACGGCCGGGACGTGATCTCGCTGGCCGAGGTCGACCACGTCAGGCCCGACGTCGGGCCGCCGGAGCGCATACCCGGCGATCAGTTCACGCTGGGCCCGCGGGTCCTGGGCGGCGAGACCGCCATCGTCTTCGACGCTCCGGAGGAGCTCGATGCGCGCTTGGCCGGGGACCGCTGGATCCTGGAGAGCGGCGCGCGCTCGGTGCTGGCCGTGCCCTTGTGGATGCGCGAGCGCGTCGGTGGCGTGCTGTACTTCGCGCACCGCGAGTCCCGCTGGTACGACTCCTCGGACGAAGAGATCGGCCGCGCCATCGCGCTGCAGGTCGCGCTCGCGATCCAGCACCAGCGCCTGGCCGAGGAGCATCAGCGACTCGCTGCGACCGAGTACCGCGCCAAGAAGCTGGAGCGGCGCGTGGAGACCCTGCAGCAAGAGCTCGAGGCGCGCTTTGGCTTCGACGGGATCGTGGGCCGCTCGCCCGAGCTACGCGCGGCGCTGGACAAGGCCGCACGCGTGGCGCCGACCGAGACCACGGTGCTCGTGACCGGCGAGAGCGGGACCGGCAAGGAGCTCGTCGCGCACGCCATTCATGCCGCCAGCCCACGGCGCGAGGGCCCGTTCGTCGCGTTGAACTGCGCCGCGATCCCCGAGTCCCTGCTCGAGTCCGAGCTGTTCGGCCACGAGCGCGGCGCCTTCACCGGCGCCGATCGTGCGCGCCCCGGCAAGATCGAGTCGGCCAGCGGCGGAACGCTGTTCCTGGACGAGATCGGCGAGTTGTCACCGTCCGCGCAGGCCAAGCTCCTGCGGGTCCTCCAGGAGCGCGAGTTCACGCGCGTGGGCAGCAACGAGACGCGCAAGGCCGACGTGCGCATCGTGGCCGCGACGAACCGCGAGCTGCTGGCCGAGGTCGGCGCGGGCCGCTTCCGCGAGGACCTCTACTACCGCCTGGCGGTCTTCGCGGTGCACCTCCCGCCCCTGCGCGAGCGCGGCGACGACGTGCGCCTGCTCGCCGAGCACTTCCTGGCCGAGCTGGGCCGGCGCATGGGGAAGAACCACGACGGGCTCTCGCGCGAGGCGCGGGATCGGCTCCTCTCCTATCCGTGGCCTGGGAACATCCGCGAGCTCTCGAACGCGATCGAGCGCGCGCTGATCCTTTCGGACGGCGGGGCGATCCGACCGGACCAGCTCGGCCTCCCGGCCCCCAAGGCCGCGAACGGCCAAGCCGTGGGCGCGCAGCGCGCCGCGGGCCTGTCCGGCCCCCTTCCGGAGGTCGAGCGCCGGCTCGTCATCGAGGCCCTCGAACGGGCCAGCGGGAACAAGGTCCGCGCCGCCGCGAGCCTGGGGGTCACTCGGTCCCAGCTCTACACGCTGCTGAAAAAACACAAAATCGAGGCCCCGTGATCCGGGGATCCCTCGGAGTCGGCCCGTTCAGGAGTTCCTGGGCTCCGGTTCGACCTGTCGATTTCTAGCCAGCCGCGCTGCCTGGATTTCGACAACGACCCGCGAGGCCACGAACTCGCAAAGATCGAAACGCTGGACTCCCCGTGGTTTGCGTCGTCCGTTCCCGACGCGGCACACGCCGTGCTTGAGGCAGGGAGCCTGCGTGCAGCTTTCTTGGGGAAACCCGGGAAGGAGGTTGGGTCGTCGGAACGGTGGGGCACTCTCTCCCCCCCCTGGGCGGCCAGCACCTCCAGGTTGCACCGGGCGCCGCCGGAGCCGGAAGGGACGCTCCGGCGGGGGTGTGCCCACGGGATCGACACCACCCTCCGCGGACACGGAGGGTCGGCCGGTGCTCAGGCGAGCGAGCGCCGGCCGCGACCCCAAGGGCGTGCTCCGCGTGAGGAGCACCGTCCGCGAGGGCGGGGCTGGCGAAGGCCGCGGGTGTGGATCGAGCGGAGGAACGGGCCGCTCGACCGCCCCGCGGCCCGAGCCCTTCCCTGGGGAAGGGCAGCGCACTATCCTCCTCGCCCCGGTTGGGGACGTAGCTCAGTTGGTAGAGCGACGCGTTCGCAATGCGTAGGTCGAGGGTTCGACTCCCTTCGTCTCCACCACCCAATCAACTCCGGCGGCCGCATTCGGCCGCGCGGCCCGGGATCCGCGCGGTGCTGAGCTGCGCTCGGATGCAGCCGCCCAGGCCCTGACCCGCCGAGTTGGCCACCAGGCGCACGGCGGCAGCGCTCGCTTCGGTCGGTGCTTCGACCGCGCCTCCGTGCGCGGCTTCCGGGACAACCCGGCCCTCCGGCCGCCCGCGCACGACCTGCGCCCGGCGCGCGCGATCGATCCGTGATCGGGTCCGCGCGCAGGCCCGGCCTCATCCCCGAGGCCAGGAGCAATGCGGCAGCCCTGGATGGAGCCTGAGCGGGATGCGGTCGGGTGAGGAGCACGCCCCCTTGGCGCGCGCGAACCCCCGACAGCACCTCGTCGCTGCGGTGCGCCGCGGGATCGGCACACCCTGAGATGACGAGCAGGTCGTGTGGAGGGGACCCGTCCTCGTCCACCGACCAGCGGCTCCGCCGGGCCACTGCTCAGGCTGCGCAGAGGGGCGGACGGATGCCCGAGCGACCTCCTCCATTCGTCCGCGGGCTCGAGACACACCGGGAAGCGGGCCGTGCCGCCATCCACGGCTGCAGATCCTCCCCTGGAGGATCCTAGCCCCGCCCCTCGGAGCTGGCCGTGCGCGGCGGAGTCTGACCTGCGCCGCTCACGGCCCGATCGCCAGGAGCTCGCCGCGAGCGGACGCCGCCCGGAGCGGGGGCGCGTTCAGCGCGCCCACTGGATCGCGAGCCCGTTCGACAGGTTGAACGTCGAACTCGAGCAGAAGCTCGCCGCGTTGCGGTACCAGGCCTGGTACGTGCGCAGCCCGCCCCCCACCGGCACCCCGCCGACCACCGAGATCGGCAGGTCGCCGACGCCCGGATGGCTGACGGCTCCCGCCGGATTCGCCGGTTTCGTCGCCAGGCGGATCACGCTGCCCGTCGCGCAGCGCAAGCCGTCGCCGAAGACCGCGCCCGTGCCGGCCGTCGTGCCCTGGAAGAAGAGGCACGCGACTCCGGGCGGCACGCTCGCGACCTGCAGGACGGCCGTGTCCGCGAGCGTCGACGCCTGCCCTGCGGACAACTGCAGGATCGCGCCAGCGGCGAACACCGAGTTCGCGCAGCCGTGCCCGGACGTGCCCGAGTTGCCGCACGGACACGCGGTGCCCGTGCCGTCTCCGAAGCAGAATGCGCTCGAGGGACCGCCGACGACGCCGTCGACGAAGCGCCCGGCGGCGTCGTGGTCCACGTCGTTCTGACGGTAGTCGTAGACGACCAGGTAGCGGTGCGCGAGCGTCCCCGGCGCGCGCGCCGCGGCGACGTTCGAACGCACCTGCGACAGCCCTAGGCCGGGCTGCAGCTCGAGGTGCTCCTGCGAGACCTGCAGCGCGGTTCCGGCCACGGCCAGGTCGGTCGCGAACAACTTGAAGTGCGAGAACTGCGCGTCGAACTGCGAGTACGCGACGAGGAAGTGCCGGCCGTCGCTGTCGACGCTCGGCTCGGTCTGATGCGCGGCCGTGGGGACCGAGCCCTCGAGCAGCGTCAGGTCCTCGATCTGCAGCACCGTCCCGCCGTCGAGCAGCGTGACGATCACCTGCGCGTCGAGCGAACCGACCGGCAGCCCGCGCTGCCAGACGATCGCCGTGAGCTCCGTGCCGTCGATCGGGCCCGAGGCGCACGGCGCGCCCACGAAGGGGCCGTTCCCGGCGAAGAACGGCCCGGCGAGGATGCCGCCGATCGTCGAGATCCGCGCCGCCTGGACCGTCTCCTGCGGGAAGCCGGTCCGCCGCCACGCCAGGGTCCAGGCCGTGCCGCCGTTCGTCTTCGAGACCGTCGGCGCGGAGTCGGCCGTGTTCACGAGGAACGGCATGGTCAGCGGACCGACGGCGATGGTGCCGGACGACGAGACCAGGCAGTAGACGATGCGGTGGTCGGACGCCGAGATCGCGCGCTCGAAGGCGACGCACCAGGTGCCCGGGACGTCCGGATCCGAGTGGCCGCCGACGTCGGGCAGGATGCACTCGCCGGTCAGGGCTCCGCTGATCGACACCTGCGGATCCGACGTGAGGAGCGTTCCATTCGGCTGCATGATCCTCCCGCGGACGGTCCGCGCACCGCCGCTCGCCGCGGTCGATCCGGCGACGACGAGGAACTTGTGTGCCGGCGCGAGGTCGGCGATGCGCGGCGTGACCCACGAGTCGCCCGTGAGGTCGACGGTGCCCGTGGCGAGCAGCGCTCCGGTCGACGAGTACATCTTCGCGATCACGTCGTGGTCGGTCGCACTGAACACGCGCTCGTAAACGACCACCCAGACGGCGTTGAACGGGTCATAGGCCGCGTCGAGGGAGAACGTGTCGTCGGTCGTGAGGTCGGGGAAGATCGCCCCCAGAACCGGGTCGACGACGATCGGGAACGCGGCGCCGGCCAGCACGTCGGCCTCGACCCGGATCGAGATCGCGCCGTCGACGAGCCGCGTGCCGACCGGCGTCCGCCGGCCGAGCGCGTCGACGACGACCGCGCGGCTGTAGGTGATGCGCCCGCGCTCCGAGCGGAATTCAAGTCCGTCGGCCGTCTCGACCGCGTCGAGCTCGCTGGCGACCGGAATGGAGATCTCGAGCGCGCCCGGGCTCGGCAGCGCGTCGAAGACGAAGGACTGCTCGATCGTGTCGGGGCCCAGGTCGTAGCGCTCGGTGAACGCCCCGCGCCGGAGCTCGATGCGGTCTCCGCTGCGCTGCGGCGCTGCGACGCGCTCGAAGCCGAGCGCCTCGCCGCCGATCGTGACGCGGTCGGGCGAGAGGGCGTGCGGCAGGCGGCGCGCCTCGGTCGAACCGGCGCGCGGGTAGTACGTCGCGCCGTCGGATCCGAAGCTCGCCTTCCAGGTCGCGCCCATCGACCACAGCCGCCCGTCGCCGGGCTCGTCGTGGAGCACGTCGGTCCAGGGAGCGGACAGCGCGAACGCGGGCGCGGCCTGCGGCGCCCGCGCGGCGGCGGCGGACAGCGCGTCGGCGCGCGCCCGTGCGTCGGCGGGGGTCCCGAACAGCGAGAGGAGGACCGGCGCCAGGATCGCGCCGGCGGGAAACAGGAGGGTGGGCTTCATGGGTGGAGGCTCCGGGCCGGGAGGCTGGGAACGCTCCATCGACCCGTCGTGGATCGCGGCCGGTCCCACTCACCGATCTGCGCGCGCCCTGGGCCGCACCACCGGGATTCCGGCCAATCTCCGGCAGGTCAGCGCGGGAGTCCGGCCGCCCGGAGCCTCTCGAGCGCGATGTCGCGCACCCGGGCGTGGTCCGGCTCGGCGGGGTTCAACTCGACCGCGAGCTCGGCCGCGAGCAGTCCGTCGCGCGGCTTCCCGAGCGAGATCAGCGCGGCCGCCAGCGCCCCCCACCTGTACGACGAGCGCGAGTCCAGACCGACCGCGATCTCGTACTCGGCCAGCGCCCCCGCGAAGTCGCCGAGCCCGTTGAGCGCCCGACCCCGGAACTCGTGAGGGATCGGCTCGTGGGGCGCGAGCAGAGTCGCGTTGCCGAGCGCGAACTCGGCCGCCGCGAAGTTCCCCGCGTGGTATTCCAGGTTGCCGAGGTTGTTCCAGGCCTCGAACATCCTCGGCCTGAGGGCCAGCGCCGACAGGAAGGCCGCGCGCGCTTCGTCCGTGCACTTCAGGGCGTGGTTGGCCAGCGCCAGCGAGTTGAACGCGTCGGCGTCGCGCGGATCGAGCCGAATGGCCTCGCTCTGCTCGGCGACCGCCTGCTCGTAGTCCCGCGCGAAGTAGTGGATGTTCCCCAGCTGCTGGTGCGGCGGCCCCCACGCGGGATCGAGCTCGATCGAGCGACGCAACCAGCGTCGTGCGGCCTCCTTGTCCCAGCGGCTCAGCGTGTTGCCCGCGGTGAAGACCGCCCGCGCCGAGTCCGGCCAGAGCGTCGTCAGGGCCGCCGCGGCCGAGCGCACACCGGCCTCGTCGCCGGCATCGCGCGCCGCGAAGGCGCGCTTCACGTGGAAGAACGCGCGCGCGCCCGGCGCTCGGTTGACCGCCTCCGCGAACCGCGAAGCCGCCAGTTGGTACAGGGGCGGCCGCTCGTTGCGCGGCCCGCGGTCGGCCTGCTTGGCGATCCGCAGTCCGTCGACGAACAGCTCGATCGACGCCGCGCTTGCCAGCCACTCGGCGCCCAGATCGGGCGCGGGCGCCCCGCCGCTCGCCACTGCGCGCAGCGACTCCATGGCAGGCGAATCGGGTGCCGCGGCGAGCAGCCGGATCGCATCGTCGTCGCGGCGGTCCTCGATGCACACGAGCGCGCGACCCACGAGCGCCTCGACGCTGTCGCCGCGGAGCGCGAGGGCGTGCGCGAAGCTGCGGTCCGCGTGCTGGGCGCGCCGCGTGGCCAGGTTGGCGTAGCCGTCCTGCAGGTCCTGCTCGTACCGGCGCTCCAGGTCCATGCGATCCGCCGCCAGGACGCGGTCGCGCGACGACCACCACGACCCCCCGAACACGGCCAGGCCGACCGCCGACGCCGCGAGCAGGCCGAGCAAGATCGCCTGCCGTGGCTCGCGCCGCGACCAGCGCAGCACGCGGCCGTGGAGCGGGACGGGACGGGCGAGGATCGGCCGGTGCGCCGCGCAGGCCTCGAGATCGCTCGCGAACGCTGCCGCGCTGCGGTAGCGCCGCGCCGAATCGCGCTCCATCGCCGTCGCCACGACGACGGCGACGTCGCGCGGGATGTCACGATTGTGCACGCGCACGTCGGACGTGACGCCGGACGCGATGGCGCGGTAGAGCGCGATCTGGGTCGCGCCCTCGAACGGGCGGCGCAGCGTCAGGCACTCGTACAGCATGACGCCCAGCGCATAGACGTCGGCCAGCGCGTCGGGCCGCGTGCGCTCGCCGCTGACGAGCTCGGGCGGCAGGTACGCCGGAGTGCCGGCCGTCTGCCCCGTGCGCGTCAACGTCGCGGCGTCCGACTCCGCCCCGATCGCCAAGCCGAAGTCGAGCAGGACAGGCGTTCCGTCCGGGGTGATCAGGACGTTCGACGGCTTCACGTCGCGGTGCACGATCCCACAGTCGTGCGCGTACTGGAGAGCGCGCGCGACGCCCGCGATGCAGCCGACGACGCGCAGCACGGCCTCGCGCCCAGACGCCCCGGAGCCATCGAGTCGCACGCAGCCCCCGCCCGTCGCACGTGCCCTCGCGACCTTGCGCGCCAGCGATTCCCCTTCGACGTAGCGCATCGCGATCCAGGGCTGATCCGCGTCGACGCCCGCTCCGAAGATGGTCGCGATCCCCGGGTGCTCGAGCTGCGACGCGAGCTTGGCCTCGCGCCGGAACCGCTCGCGCGCCACCGCGCTCTCCAGGTTCTCCGGCGGAAGGATCTTGAGCGCGACGCGCCGTCCGAGCGGCTCCTCGACGGCCTCGAGCACGACGCCCATGCCGCCGCGGCCGATCGGTCCCACGACGCGGTACGGACCGATCCGCTCGGGACACGCGCGGTCCTGCGCAGCCTCCTCGGCCGAATCTTCCAGGGACACCAACGCATCGAGCGCGAGCGCGAGCTCCGCCTCGTGCTCGGGGAAGCGCGCCGCGAACTCCGCCGGATCGACGCGCTCGCCGCGCCGACGCAGCTCGACGAACAGCTCGAAGGCCTCGCCGGCCGAGATGGGACGTGCGTTCACGCGCCTGCCCCCACTCCCCCGAGCCCGAGGGCCTTCAGCTCGGGACGCAGGCGCACCAAGGCCCGCATGAAGCGCATGCTCGCCGCCGACGGCTCGATGCCCAGCTCCGCCGCCGTGTCCTCGTTCGACAGGTTCTCGAAATGCCGCATCGCGACGATCTCGCGGTCGATCTCGTCGAGACCCTCGATCGCGGCGCGCACGCGCTGGCGCAGCTCCTCGCGCGCGACGGCCTGCGACGGCGAGGTCGCGCTCGCGACGAACGCGTCGGCCACGCCGTCGCTGCTCATGCTCGGACGACCGTTCGGCGCGGACCCCTCGCGCAGCGCGTCGCGCATGTGCGTCGCGAGGTGACGACGCTGCGCGGCGGCGAGGGACTGACCGGTGATCAGCCGCACCCAGACGTGCAGGGGCAGCTCGTCCTGCCCGCGCCACTCGTCGAAGCGACGGACGACCTCGAGCCACGCGTCCTGCACGACGTCGGCGGGATCGAGCCGTCGGCGCAGGCTCCTGTCGAAGCGCAATTCGACCATGCGCACGAGGCGCGGCTCGAGGTGACGGAGGTACTCGGCCAGCGCGACCTGGTCACCCTGACGCGCGCGTGCGACCAGCGGGTCGAGTGCGGGAGAGGGCATGGGGAATCCCGTCGACGCGGCCTGCGGGACCTGGCGCGCTGACGCTCCGACGAGGATACCCCTGCGAGCGACCCTGGGGGGGGAGGATGCGGACGGCCGACGTCCTGGTGATCGGCGCGCCCCCCGGAGCTCCCGGACTCCGAGCCGCCCTGACGACAGGATTCCCCGAGGAAGCCCCCCCGGTCCCCGAACCTCCCCGCGCGCGGCCAGGATCCGCGGATACGGCCGAAGGCTCGGCGCCCTCCGCCTCTTCCAGCCCGCGTCACGAGCGAAGCCCGAGGGCCGGAGAGCCTGGACCTCGACCCGGACCGCGCCAGGTGCTCACGTCGGGCAGCCCCCGAGGGATACTCTCTCCAGGCGCCCAGTCGGCCGAAGAGAAGCTCAGGGCCCTGCAAGTGCTCCACCGAGAGAGCGGCGAGGACGCCTCCCACCGATTCCCAGCGGGTCCGCGTGGCCCCGAAACGCATTGACTCCAGCGATGACCCCTCCGAACGCGCACAGCACCGCCGAGTTGCCGCTGCAGCGGCTCGATCGTGTCGTCATCCGGTTCGCCGGCGACTCGGGCGACGGCATGCAGCTCACCGGCGACCAGTTCACCCGCACGACCGCGCTCGTCGGCAACGATCTGGCCACACTGCCCGACTTCCCGGCCGAGATCCGCGCGCCTGCGGGCACACGGCCCGGCGTGTCGGGCTTCCAGCTCCAGTTCGCGTCCGAGGAGATCCACACGCCCGGCGACGCGCCGGACGTGCTCGTCGCGATGAACCCGGCGGCGCTGATGGTCAACATCGGCGCCGTCGTGGCCGGTGGGATCGTCATCGTCAACTCGGACTCGTTCAAGGACGCCGACCTCAAGAAGGCCAAGTGCGCGACGAACCCGCTGACCGACGGGACGCTCGCGGGCTTCCGGGTCATCGAGATCGCGATGAACACGCGTGTCGCGGAGGCGCTCGCCGAGTCGCCGCTGTCCTCGCGCGACAAGCAGCAGTGCAAGAACCTCTACACGCTCGGGCTCTTGTACTGGGTGTACAGCCGTCCGCTCGACGCGACGCTCGACTGGGTGCAGAAGAAGTTCGCGTCGAAGCCCGAGGTCGCCGCGGCGAACCTGATGGCGCTCCGCGCTGGCTACAACGCGGGTGACATCCACGAGCTCTTCCAGGGCCGCTACGAGGTTCCGAAGGCGAACCTCGCCCCTGGCACGTACCGCAACGTCATGGGCAACCAGGCCCTGGCGATCGGCCTCGTCGCGGGCGCCGAGCTCGCGAACACGAAGCCCGTGTTCTGCTCGTACCCCATCACGCCGGCGTCGTCCGTCCTCGAGACGATGGCGACGTACAAGCACTTCGGCGTCGTCACGATCCAGGCCGAGGACGAGATCGCCGCGATCTGCGCCGCCATCGGCGCGTCGTTCGCCGGCAAGCTCGGCATGACGTGCACCTCGGGTCCGGGCATGGCGCTGAAGACAGAGGCCATGGGCCTCGCCGTGATGACCGAGCTGCCGCTCGTCATCCTCGACATCCAGCGCGCGGGCCCCTCGACGGGGATGCCGACGAAGGTCGAGCAGTCGGACCTGCTGCAGTCGGTCTTCGGGCGCAACGGCGACACGCCGATGCCGGTGCTCGCGATCTCGCGGCCGAGCGACGCATTCGAGATGGCGATCGAGGCGTGCCGCATCGCGGTGCGCTACATGACGCCGGTGATCCTCCTGTCGGACAACTTCATCGCGAACGGCGCCGAGCCGTGGAAGCTGCCGGACCTCGCGCAGCTCGCGCCGTTCCCGGTGGAGTACAAGACCGGCGGCCAGCCGAACTTCGACGTCTACGCGCGCAACGCCGACGGCTCGCGACCGTGGGTGAAGCCCGGCACCCCCAGCATGATGTTCCGTCTCGGCGGCCTGGAGAAGGCGCCCCACGGCAACATCAGCTACGACCCCCAGAACCACCAGCACATGACGAACATGCGCCACGCGAAGGTGGCGAAGGTCGCCGACTCGATCCCGACGCCCGCGGTCGACGGGGACGCGTCGGGAGACCTGCTCGTCGTCGGCTGGGGCTCCAGCGTCGGCATCCTCACGCAGGCCGTGCTGAACGCGCGCCGCGAGGGCCTCGCGGTCTCGCGCCTCCATCTGCGTCACGTGTGGCCGCTGCCGCACGGCCTCGACGCGATCTTCGGCCGCTTCCGGCAGATCCTCGTGCCCGAGATGAACGTCATGCAGATGTGCCGTTTGCTGCGCAGCGAGCTGCCGAAGCACGACTACGTGCCCTACAACAAGGTGACCGGACAGCCGTTCCTCGTGTCCGAAATGGAAGCCGTGATCACGCGCCAGTTGCAGGCGCAGAAGAAGGGTTGACCGCCATGGTCGACGTCATCGATCCGAAGCCGCTGACCAAGAAGGACTATGCCAGCGACCAGGAGGTCCGTTGGTGCCCCGGCTGCGGGGACTACGCGATCCTCAACGCGGTCCAGAAGTTCTTCGCCGACACCGGCCGCGACCGCGCGAACACGGTGTTCGTCAGCGGCATCGGCTGCTCCAGCCGCTTCCCGTACTACATGGAGACCTACGGCTTCCACACGATCCACGGCCGCGCCGCGGCCGTCGCGACGGGCCTGAAGGTCGCGAACCCCGGGCTCGAGGTCTGGATGGTGACCGGCGACGGCGACGCGCTGTCGATCGGCGGCAACCACACGGCGCACCTGCTGCGGCGGAACCTCGACCTCAACGTCCTGCTCTTCAACAACGAGATCTACGGCCTGACGAAGGGCCAGTACTCGCCGACCTCGCCGATCGGCACCGTGAAGAAGTCGACGCCGATGGGCTCGGTCGATCGGCCGTTCGAGCCGGTCCAGTTCGCGCTCGGCGCGCAGGCCACGTTCGTCGCGCGCACGATCGACAACGACCAGGCGCACATGGCGAAGGTCCTCGAAGCCGCTGCGGCGCACAAGGGCACGTCGCTGGTCGAGATCCTCCAGAACTGCGTGATCTTCAACAAGGACTTCTACTCGGCGGACGTCGACAAGCAGGTCCGCGCGGACCGCACGATCGACCTCGTGCCGGGCCGGAAGCTCGTCTACGGCAAGGACGGCCAACTCGGCCTGCGCTTCCGGCTCAGCGCCGAGCAGGGCTTCCGTGTCGAGCGCTGCGCGGCCGCCGAGGCCGACGTCTGGAACCCCGCGCAGCCCTCCGCGTCGGCGGCGTTCCTCTTGGCCGGCATGCACGCCGACCCTGAGCTGCCCCTGCCGGTCGGGATCTTCCGCGCCGTCGCAGCACCCTGCTACGAGGACGGCGTGAACGCGCAGGTCACCGACGCGATCGCCAAGCGCAAGCCAGGCGTGCTGCGCGACCTCGTGTACGCGGGCGAGATCTGGACCGTCGGCTGACGACGGGTCACAGACGAGACCCGCGGGCCCGGGCGCCCTGGCGGACTGGCCGGACCCGTCGCGCGGCGGCGTTCACTCGGTCAGGACGGCGCTGGCGCAGGCACGTCGCCGCCATGCTGCGCACTGCTCGGTCGCGGGCAGGGCCCTCGCGACCCGCGGCCGGCGTGTCGGCTCGCGCCCGCGGTGAGCACGCCTCGTCGGCTCGCTCGTGTCAGCGCGGGTCCACGCCTCGAGACACTCCGCTCACCACGTCCAGGTCACGCTCAAGCCCTGCGTGAGGTCGAGCGTCGCGCTCGTGGAGAAGTCAGCGGCGTCGCGGCAGCACGCGTGGCAAGCGCGGATGCCCGGCTCGCCGCCGCCCCTGGCTCCGACCCGGGCACCGCCCGGGCCCGAGTTCGCCGGGCAGCGCCCCCGGCACGCTGCGCGCGCATGCCTGAGGACCCGGGCTCAGGGCCGCCGGCGACGCGAGGGCAAGTCGAGCACGCCCCGGCGACGCTCGTCCTCGAACCTGGCGATCGTCTCGACGATGCGCGCGCCGAAGCGATCGACCTGCCAGTCCTGGACGCCCTCGATCCGCGCCAGGGCCTCCAGCGCCAGCGGCTTGTGCGCCGCGATGCGCACCAGGACGTGGCGGTTCAGCACGTACGCCGAATCGATCCCGGACTCCTCGGCCACCAGCTTGCGGACGTTCTTCAGGCGCTCGTGGAGCTCGAGGCTCTCCTCGTCGAACCCGTCCGTGCCCTCGCGGCTCTCCAGGCGCGGGAAGCGCGCGATGGGCCCCTTCTCGAGCGCGTGCGCCACGGCCGCGAGGATCAGGTCGCCGAACTTGCGCGCCTGCCGGGGCGAGACGCCCTGGACCTGTTGCAGCGCGTAGCGGTCGCGCGGCTGGGCGGCCGCCAGCGCCAGGAGGGTCTCGTTGTTCAGCACGCGGAACGGCGGCTCGTTCGCCTCGCGCGCCAAGCTGTCGCGCAGCACGAACAGCTCCCGCAGCACTTGCCGGTCGAGCGGCGGCAAGGCGCGCGCGCCCTTGATGCGGACCCACTCCTCGGGGTCGAACTCCCGATCGGGCGGGGCGAGGTCCTCGAGCCGCCGGCACTCGCTTGCGACCACGACGTCGCGGCCCGTGCGCTGGAGCTCGGGGATCTGCTCGTGCATGAGGGGCACGAGGAAGTGCGTGTCCAGGCGCGCATAGCGCACCTGCTTCTCGCTGAGCGGACGCTGCCCCCAGTTCGAGCGCTGCATCGACTTGTCGAGCAGGATCCCGAAGCGCTCCTGGAGCACCGTCGCGAGCCCGGGCGCCTTGCTGCCCAGCGTCGCGGCGGCGACGCGCGTGTCGAACAGGTTCTTGAAGCGGAATCCGTGGTCGCGCCGCAAGCACAGCACGTCGTACTCGCCGTCGTGGAAGACCTTGCGCTTGGCCGGGTCCGCCATGACCGTGCCGAGCCGTGCCAGGTCCAGACCCTGGAGCGGGTCGACCAGCCAGTCGCGCTCGCCCGCGCTGACCTGGATCAGGCACACGCGCTCGCGGTAGCTGAAGAGAGAGTCCCCTTCCGTGTCGACCGCGACGTCCGTCGCGCGGTCCAGGCGCTCGAGCAGGGCCGAGAGACCCGCCTGGTCCTGGACGAGGGTCGGCGGGGGGAGCTCCGCCGGATCCTGGGTTCGACGATCCGAGCTGTTCGTCATGTCCGGCCAAGCTAGCCGCCGCGGGGCCGGTCGCGGAGCGGCCGGCGCCCAGAGCAGACGAATTCGCTCCGGAATCCGGCCGAATCTGCCGTGAAGGTGACGGTCGTGAGGAGCCCTGTCGGAATCCGCCGCGCGGTGGCTCGCCTCCGTCCGGACCTCGAGGAGCGACG
The DNA here is from genome assembly GCA_016795205.1 of Planctomycetota bacterium. Taxonomy (GTDB): domain Bacteria; phylum Planctomycetota; class UBA1135; order UBA1135; genus JAEUHZ01. The sequence continues at coordinate 240,495 of JAEUHZ010000028.1, forward strand.
GACCCCTCGGCTCCTTCCGCCCCCCCTGGTGCGCCACCGAGCAGCGCGCTCGTCGCTGCCATGCCGCAGCATGGCGGGTTCGAGCTCCTGCCCCGCGGAGTGCCCGACATCACGCGTGCGGGGTGCCGCTCGATGCGGGGGGCGCGAGCCGCGCTCGCCCCGTCGCGGACGTCAGGTGGTCCGCGGAACAGGCCCACTCCGGGCCGTGGAACGGGAGGAGTGGCGAGGACGACGGGACTCGAACCCGCCAATGCACCGAGCGCAGAACCGGACCTTACCCCTTCGCTGCCAGTGACTTACGCCATCCAAGAGGGCGGCGATGCGGAGTGTCTTGGTGCGTTGCTTGCTCTTCTGGACCGCGACCAGCCCGACTTGGCGATCGTCGTCCGCGCATGGGAGTCCCTCCCCGAGCCGATGCGCCAGCTGGTCTTGGCCGCGATCAACACCAGCACGGGCCAGGGGTCCCTCACGATGCCTCGAGCCCGTGGTTCGTGAACTGCAAGGCAACGGTGTTGACGGCACTCTGAAAAGGGACCCCGCGGACGCCTGAAAAGGGAACCTCTCCAACCCCGATCGAGGCCCCCGTGCGGATGCCCACGACCGAGCCGGAAGGCGTGTCCTGCGGCCTGAGTAGGAGGGCTCTGGAGGTGATCCGCGTGTCGCAGTGGGTAGGGATCCGCCACATGCTCGAAGTCGCCGCGGGGGCCCCTTCGCGGGCGGTCGGCTCCCGGACGGTTGGTCGGTGCGGACGGTCGTTTCCAGACTTCCCAGTCCCCACCTCGGGCAGCCCCCGGTCCCTCCCCCCGGATCGTCGAGTTCCTCCGGATCGCCCTGGCACCTCTAGACCGGCCCTACCCAGCTCGATAACTTAAGGATCAGGCTAGATCCTTGAATTGCGGCCAGCCCAGCGAAGGAATCTTGAACAAGGGGTGCCCGGCATGAAGCGGGGCCCCTCCGGCACCGTTCTCTCCGCCCCGCCGGTCGGGGGCGAGATGGTCCGTGCCTTCGTACCCAAGCCACTGCCCCCAACGCCGAGCCTGGTGATCGACGCTGTCCTCCGCGAGGAGATCGACCAGGCACTGCTCGCGCTCGGCCGCCTCGACAGCGTGTCGAGCCTGCTGCCGGACACCGCACTCTTCCTCTACACGTTCGTGCGCAAGGAGGCCGTGCTCTCCTCGCAGATCGAAGGCACGCAGTCGTCGCTCTCCGACCTCCTGCTCTTCGAGATCGAGGAAGCCCCCGGCGTCCCCCTCGACGACACGCGCGAGGTCTCCAACTACGTGCGCGCGCTGGAGTACGGCGTGAAGCGCATGCGCGACAACTTCCCGCTCTCCAACCGCCTCCTGCGCGAAGTGCACGGCGAGCTGCTGTCGCAGGGACGCGGGAGCGAGAAGCGCCCCGGCGAGTTCCGCACCTCGCAGAACTGGATCGGCGGCGCGCGCCCCGGCGTGGCGACGTTCGTCCCGCCGCCGCCCGACAAGGTGCAGGACTGCATGGGCGCGCTGGAGAAGTTCCTGCACGACAAGTCCGAGCACACGTCGACGCTCCTCAAGGCCGCGCTTGCCCACGTCCAGTTCGAGACGATCCACCCGTTCCTGGACGGCAACGGTCGTCTCGGCCGCCTGCTGATCACGCTGCTGCTCGTGTCGGACGGCGTCCTGCAGGAGCCGCTCCTGTACCTGAGCCTGTACTTCAAGTCGAACCGCCAGACCTACTACGACCTGCTCCAGCGCGTGCGCACCGACGGCGACTGGGAAGCGTGGATCTCGTTCTTCATGCGCGGCGTCAAGGAGACGGCGGAGGGAGCCGTGACCACCGCGCAGCGACTCGCGAAGCTCTTCAAGGAGGACCGCGAGCGGATCGAGAAGCTCGGTAGGGTCGCGGGCTCTGCGCTGCGCGTGCACTACGCGCTCCAGCAGCATCCGATCCAGACGATCAACACGGCTACGGAACGCAGCGGTCTGACCGTGCCGACCGTCACCGCCGTGATGAAGCTCCTCGAAACGGAAGGCATCGTCCGCGAGCTGACCGGCAAGCAACGAGGTCGGGTCTTCGGATACGACCGTTATCTCCAGATCCTCAACGAAGGCACCACGACGCCGCCCGATCGCCCCTGATCCGCACCCCACAGCACGCACTCCCGCGTGTTCAACACAAGATCGCATGCCCGCTCGCCATGCCCGCCATCTCAGCTCCCCCCAACCCTGGTGACATCGTCCGCATCCGCCAGCGGCGCTACCTCGTCGAGGACGTCGTGCCGCCGCCGATGCCGCACGACGCGAGCCTCGTACGCATGGCGTGCGTCGATGACGACGCTCAGGGCCAAGGACTCGAAGTGCTGTGGGAGCGCGAGGTCGATGCCGAGGTTCTGACCGCCGAGGCCTGGCAGGACCTCGCGACCAAGGGCTTCGACCAGCCCCGGATCTTCTCCGCCTACCTGCACACGCTGCGCTGGAACTGCGTCACCGCCACCAACCCGCGCCTGTTTCAGTCGCCATTCCGCGCGGGCATCCAGATCCACGCCTACCAGCTCGAACCGCTGCGCAAGGCTCTGCTCCTGCCGCGCGTGAACCTCTTCATCGCGGACGACGTCGGCCTCGGCAAGACGATCGAGGCCGGGCTCATCGCGCGCGAGCTCCTGCTGCGCCGCAAGGTCAAGGACATCGTCGTCGTCTGCCCGCCGTCCGTGCTCTTCCAGTGGAAGGACGAGTTGGAGTCTCGCTTCGGCCTCACGTTCGAGATCCTCGACAAGGCCTACATCGCGCGCGTTCGGCAGGAACGCGGCTTCGCAGTCAACCCGTGGACGACGCACACCCGCTTCCTCGTCTCCGAGCGCCTGCTTATCGACGAGCAGTACGCTGGACCGCTTCGTGACTGGCTCGACGAGAACAAGGAACACTCTCACCGCCCCGGTTCGTTGCTCATCCTCGACGAAGCGCACCACGCAGCGCCGTCGAGCAGTGCGCGCTACGCAATCGACTCGAAGATCACGCGCGTGATCCGCGAGCTCGCCCCGAGGTTCGAGCATCGCTTGTTCCTGTCGGCCACGCCCCACAACGGGCACTCGAACAGCTTCTCGGCGCTTCTGGAGATCCTCGACCCGCAACGCTTCTGCCGCGGCGTTCCGGTAAAGGGCAAGAAGCTCCTGGAAGACGTCATGGTGCGACGCCTGAAGGAAGACCTGCGCGAAGTGGACGGCGGTTTTCCGAAGCGCGAGGTCGAGCAAGTCACGATCGACGGCCTACCCGCGGACGCTCCCGAGCTCGTGCTCTCGCAGTTGCTCGATGAATACCGCGAAGCGCGCGCGCACCGGCTCCAGGGAGAATCGAAGCGCGTTCAGGCTTCGTCCGGCCTGCTCGTCTCGGGCCTGCAACAGCGGCTGCTCTCCTCGATCGAGGCGTTCGCGAGAACGCTTCGCGTGCACCGCAAGACCGTCGACCGCCTGCGGGAAGAGGCACGAGTCGGCGGTGCTGCCAAGACCACTGCCCCGGGACAGCTTGATCTCCTCGGTGACGGTGTTGCTTCGGACGACGATCGCTCCGAGCTCTCAGAGGAAGACCTCCAGGCAGAGGAGGACGCTCAGTTCGAGTCCGCCACACGCGCTGCCTCGGGGTCATTCACTGCGGGAGCGGCCGACTCCTCCTTCGCACGCGAGCAGCAACTCCTCACGCGAATGACCGAAGTCGCGGAAGCCGCCCGCCATGCTCCGGACGCGCGAGTTCGCAAGTTGATCGAGTGGATCCGAGCGAACATGTGCTCGGACCTCCCCGGCGCAGGGAAAGCCGCCGACCCCAAGAAGCCCGCGCGCTGGAACCGGCGCCGCCTCCTCATCTTCACCGAGTACGAGGACACGAAGCGCTACCTGCGCAGCCAACTCGACGCGGCGATTGCCGGTTCCGATCTCGCCGAGCAACGCATCGAAGTCTTCCACGGTGCGACTCCGCCCGCGAAGCGCGAAGACATCAAGCGCGCGTTCAACGCCGACCCGGACAAGCACCCCGTCCGCATCCTGATCGCAACGGACGCCGCGCGAGAAGGCCTCAACCTTCAGAGCCACTGCGCGGACCTGTTCCACTTCGACGTCCCGTGGAACCCGAGCCGCATGGAGCAGCGCAACGGTCGCATCGACCGCAAGCTCCAGCCCGCGCCCGTCGTGTACTGCCGCTACTTCTACTACGCGCAACGCAAGGAGGACCGCGTCCTCCAGGTCCTCGTGCGCAAGACGAAGACGATCAAGGAGGAGCTCGGCAGCCTCTCCGCGGTGCTCGACGATGGTCTGTCGAAGATCATGCGCCGCGGTATCCGGCACTCCGACGTCGACAAGCAAGTCGCCGACATCGAGCACGAATCGCTCGACGCCGAGCTCAAGGCCACGACAGACGACGAGCTCGAAGAAGCGCGCGAGCGTCAGACCGAACTCAAGAACCAGATCGATCAACTACGCAACCGCCTGAACGAGTCGCGGAAGGCAATCGGCCTCGAAGAGGAGCACTTCCGCGACGCGATCTCCTGCTCGCTGGAGCTCCTTGGCGCGCCCGAGCTCAAACCGAAGGTCGGGGAGAAGGGCGAGAGCCCGCGCTTCGACTTCCCCGCGCTCGACAAGCGTACCGGTGCTGCCGCGGACTGGGCCGACACGCTCGACACGTTGCGCGCTCCGCGCAAGCGTGACCAGAAGCCTTGGGAGTGGCGCAAGGAGTCTCCGATCAGGCCGATCGTCTTCAAGGCCCCGGACTCGATGGACGACGAGGTTGTCCACCTCCACCTCGAACACCGCGTGACTCAGCGCCTGCTCGGCCGCTTCCTCGCGCAGGGCTTCGTGCATCGCGACCTCTCGCGCGCGTGCCTCGCGCAGACGCGCGATGCGATCCCCCGTGTGATCCTGCTCGGACGCCTCTGCCTCTACGGCCCTGGCGCAGCGCGCCTGCACGAGGAACTCGTGCCCGTGACTGCACGCTGGCTTGACCCGGCGCAACGCGACCAACGTCACGAGAAGCTCCAACCGTTCGCCCGCGAAGCCGAGGCGAAGACCCTCGATCTGCTCGAAGACTCGCTCCGCCCGGACGCTGGTCGGACCATCGACCCGCAAGTCCAGGAGCGACTCCTTCGTGCAGCCGCGCGGGACGTGCAGGAACTCCTCGCGCACCTCGACGAGCGCGGCAAGCAGCTCGGCGAGATCGCCACCAAGCGCCTTCAAGAGCGCGGCGAGAAGGAGGCGAGCGACATGGCCTCGATCCTGGAGAACCAGCGCAAGCGCGTCTCGTCGACGGCAGACAAGTTCCGCGACGTGCAGATGACGCTGAACTTCGACGAACAGGAGAAGCGGCAGCTCGAATCCAACAAGCGCCACTGGGACAAGCGGCTCCGCACGCTGGAGCAGGAGCTCACTTCCGAACCCGACCGCATCCGCGCGCTCTACCAGATCCGGGCACGCCGCATCGAACCGGTCGGTCTCGTCTACCTCTGGCCCATCTCGGGATGAGCGCATGACGATCAAGGACCCCGAGCTGCGCGCGCATCAGGAGTGGTTGGGCTACGTCCAGCCGGTCGGCCTCGTCGTCTCGGCGCACGCGCTCCATCGAGCCCAGGCCTTCGTGGCCAAGGGCATCCTGCCCGAGCACGCGCGCTTCCTCTCACTCGTGAAGGAAGTGCCGGTCGAAGGCAAGGACGAGCCCCTCCGTGCGATCACGGATCTCGACGCACTGGTGACGACCGTCTTCGGCTGGGAGAGTCGCGACCTGGTGGGTGCGCTGGGCGGCGAACCGATTCCTGACGACCTCAAGGTGCCGCTCAACGAGTACGGCGAAACGCTGTCACCAACCTACGCCGTCGCTGATCCCGAGCCTCAAGGGGAGGGCACCGCGCGCTGGCAGATGCTCATCCAAAAGATGGAGCTCGCGAAGCCGCTCGATGAGCCGCTGACGAAGGACGACCTGCGCTGGCAGGCGAGCCCCCAGGCACGCCTTGAGCGTCTGCTTCGTGAGACCGGCGTTTCCGCAGGCCTGCTGACGAACGGCATCGAGTTCCGGCTGGTCTATGCGCCGCGGGGCGAGAGCTCCGGCCACGCGACCTTCCGCGTGGACCAGATGTGCGAGATCGCCGGGCGGCCGATCTTCGCCGCGCTGCAGATGCTGCTCGGCGCGGAGCGACTCTTCACGCTCCCGCGCAAGCAGCGCCTTCCGTACATCCTCAGCGAGAGCCGCAAGTACCAGAACGTGGTGTCCACGGCGCTCGCGGAGCAAGTGCTCCATGCGCTGTACGAGATGCTCCGCGGCTTCCAGCGCGCCAACGACGAGAGCAAGGGCGAGCTCCTGCGCGATGTTCTCCGCGAGGATCCGAACCACGTCTACAACGGACTGCTCACCGTCCTGCTGCGCTTGATCTTCGTGCTGTACGCGGAGGAGCGCGGACTGCTTTCGTCGGACCCGGTGTACGTAAACCACTACTCGGTTCTCGGTCTGTTCGAACGCCTGCGCGCGGACAGCGACCGTAACCAGGACACGATGGACCACCGGTACGGGGCGTGGGCGCAGCTGCTCACGCTCTTCCGGCTGATTCACGACGGCGGTAGCCACGGTTCACTCCGGCTGCCTCCGCGCCACGGGCACCTGTTCAACCCTGATCGCTTCAACTTCCTCGAAGGTCGGCTGTGGCGCATCGGTCGCGTTATGGGCGACCGCATCGAGTCGCCCGCCATCTCGGACGGTGTCATTCATCGCGTGCTCTCGAAGCTCTTGTTGCTCGATGGCGAGCGCATCTCTTATCGGAGCCTCGACGTCGAGCAGATCGGCTCGGTATACGAGGTGATGATGGGCTTCACGCTCGACATCGCGAGTGGAATCTGCATCGCGATCAAGCCGAAGAAGCCTCTGGGCGCACCGACTATCGTCAACCTCGACGAGCTAGTCGCCATCGCCCCCAAGGAGCGGGCGAAGTGGCTGCGTGAGCGGACCGACCAAGAGTTCACGGGAGAGGCGCTTGCGGCGCTGGCCAAGGCATCAACAGTCGATGATCTGGCTGTATCGCTGGCTAAGCGCATTGCGCGCGAGGCATCACCCGCGCCCTTGCCAAAGGGCTCGATAATCCTCCAGTCGAGCGAATCGCGTCGTCGGTCAGGATCAAACTACACACCGCGTTCGCTGACCGAGCCGATCGTCCGCAAGACGTTGGAGCCAATCCTGCGCGACTTTGGTGGGGCATCGAGGCCAGATCAAATCCTCGCGCTCAAGGTGTGCGATCCGGCAATGGGCTCGGGCGCGTTCCTAGTCGAGACGTGCCGCCAACTTGGTGATGAGCTCGTGAAGTCATGGCACATGCACGCACAGCTCCCGCGCATCCCCCCCGACGAGGATGAGGTACTTCATGCACGCCGACTCGTCGCTCAACGCTGTCTCTACGGAGTCGACAAGAACCCAATCGCCGCAGACCTCGCGAAGCTGTCACTGTGGCTTGCAACGCTGGCGAAGGATCACCCGTTCACGTTCCTAGATCACGCTTTGCGTTGTGGTGATTCACTAGTCGGATTGAACCGCGAGCAGATCGAGGGTTTCCATTGGAAGCCGAGCAAACAGCTCGAACTCGTGCGCTCCACGATCGCCGTTCGTCTTGCCGAGGCCGTGGAATTGCGCGCCCAGATCCAAGCGGGATGCGACGACCTCGGTTACGACGAGCGCCGCATCCTCCTCATGGAAGCTGATGAGGCGCTTGACGACGTCCGTCTTGTCGGCAACCTCGTCATCTGTGCTTTGTGTGATTCTGAGACCCCACCGGAGCGAGAAGCGGACCGGGTCCAGCTTGCGGCGGGCGTCGACGGTTATCTGGCGGCTGGAACAGGTTTCAACGAGCTGCGTTCACGTGTCGAAGCGCTTGGTGAGGGCGAGCAGGGACTTCGGCCATTTCACTGGGATATCGAGTACCCGGAAGTGTTTGAACATCCGCGCTGTGGATTCGACGTTATCGTCGGAAACCCACCATACGCTGGCAATCGAACCCTGACTGAGGCGGCTGGCACTGCCTACTCGAAGGCTCTTCGGGTGCTGTATGAGGGTGCTGCCGGACGCACAGATCTAGTGGCCTTCTTTGTCCGTCAAGCCTACAGGCTATCGCGCAAATCGGGAGCAGTCGGTTTTCTAGCCACGAATACGGTGGCACAAGGTGATACACGTCGGTCTGGGCTTGCATATGTGTGTGGCGAAGGTGCACGAATATACGCGGCTCAGCGTCGAGCAGACTGGACGGGAACGGCTGCGGTTGTTCCCTCAATTGTCTGGTTCGACCACGGCGTACATGCAGGCGCCGCTATCCTCGATGGTCGAGAAGTGGAAGCCATCTGCCCCTACTTGGTGCCCGGGGTGGTAATTGAGCCTAGGGTTCTTCGCGCAAATACGGGGTACGCATTCTTGGGGTGCAAGCCGGGGCACCGTGGATTCGTTGTCGACGCCGCGGAAGCGAAGGCTTTGGCGGACACAATCGAACCTGGGTCACTACTCGAGTACGTGGGCGGGGTTGAGCTCTATGACGCGCCAGACCTCAAGTCGCCGCGACGCGTGTTTGCTCTAGGGTTAATGGAGGAGGCCGAGCTCCCTCGATATCCGAAGGCTTCCGCAGCGTTGCGATTGCGGCTCGGAGGTGGCGATGGCAAGCACTGGTGGCGCTTCGCGCATGCAGCCAAGTCAATGCTCCAGCGGTCAAAGGGTCTGGACCGTGTCTTGGTCAAGGCCGAAGTGAGCAGCACGTACGCTCTCGCGTTCAAGCCTACCGCACACAGCGTGTTTTCGAACAAGGCTATCGTAATCTGCTTGGACGATTGGGCATCGTTTGCGGTGTTGCAAAGCCGTGTACACGAAGAATGGGCGCGACTTACCTCGGGCACAATGAAGGACGATCTTAGCTATGTGCCGGGTGATAGCTTTGACACGTTTCCCTTCCCTGTGGACTGGAGACAACAGGCCGACATTGTCGCAGCGGGAGAGCGCTACGCCCAGTGGCGTGAGAAGGTTATGCTAGAACGCAACGAGGGCTTGACTGCACTCTACAGCCGATTCCACGATCCGAACGAGCAAAGCTCTGCGATTGCCAAGCTACGGGTATTGCATGGTGCAATGGATCGGGCAGTACTGTGTGCCTACGGTCCATCGTTGAGGGACATTCCTACGGTGTGCCAGTACATACCGGACTACGTCGAGGAAGACGACGAAGGACATGATGTCCAGAAGTCAATCCGTCTTCGCTGGCCTGATGTCGTTCGCGACGAGGTGCTGGCTCGACTCCTCACCCTAAATTCTGAACGTGAGCAACAGGAGCGCATGCTTGCGGCTCAGGCCGAGCCCCCGGCCTATCCGCGGCGGCCTCCGCGAAAGAAGGGCGCAGGACCCTCCGCCTCCCTCTACCCGGACTGATCATCTACGAGCTCGCATGGACGCAGGAACACTCAGCATCGGCAAGATCTTCGGCCAGGACCGTCGGTACCTGGTCCCGCTGTTTCAGCGCCCCTACGTCTGGAACGAGGACGACCAGTGGGAACCGCTCTGGGACGACGTGCGCTCCGTCGCCGAGCGCCTCGTTGCGGGACAAGAGACACGGCCCCACTTCCTGGGCGCGATCGTCCTCGACCAGATGCGCAAACCAACAGGACAGGTCGAGACTCGACTCGTCATCGACGGTCAGCAACGCCTGACGACGATCCAGATCATGCTGGAAGCGTTCGCCGACCTCGCGGGCGAGCTGAAGCAGGAGAAGCTCCACAAAGCTCTGCTCAAGCTCACGCGGAACGACGATCCCATGAGCGAGGACCCGGACGAGGTCTTCAAGGTGTGGCCCACCAACGTGGACCGTGACGTCTTCCGCTGGGTGATGAGTGAGGGCTCGCCGCTTGAGGTTCGTGAGCGGCTGGCGATGCGTGCGAACCAGAAGCGCGCTGGGCTCCCGGTGCCCGACGCCTACTTCTACTTCCATGACGCCATCTCCGAGTGGATCGCGCCTGGTACGGATGGGACCGAGGTCCGGGCCGAGACTCTCCTCAAGGCGCTCAAGGACTACCTGCGCCTCGTCGTGATCGATCTAGGCAAGGACGACGACGCTCAGCTGATCTTCGAGACCTTGAACGCTCGCGGCACTCCCTTGCTGCCGTCGGACTTGGTCAAGAACCACCTGTTCCACCGTGCCGACCTCGACGGCGCCAACCTGGAGTCGCTGTACGAGCGCTGGTGGCGGCCGTTCGATGCGGACGCAGCCTACTGGCGCGAGCAGGTCGGCAAGGGCAGAACCAAGCGCGCGCGCATCGACATCTTCCTTCAGGACTTCCTCACGCTTCAGGCTCGCGACGAGGTGCGCATCGCCCACCTCTACGACGCGTTCCGTGGGCACCTCTCGAAGCACAGCGAGCGAACGGTCGCGCAGCACCTGGAGCAGCTGCACCACTACGCCCAGATCTTCCAGCGCTTCGATGCCATGCCCGAGGGCAGCCCCGAGGCCGAGTTCTTCGAGCGGCTCCGCGCGGTCGAGATGACGACGGCTCACCCGTTCCTGCTGGAGCTGTTCTCGAAGCACGGCAAGCACACCGAAGCCGTGCGACGGATCCTCACGGATGTGGGGTCCTACTTCGTCCGTCGCATGGTCTGTCAGCTCACGACGAAGAACTACAACCGCCTGTTCATCGACAGCCTCCGCATCCTGGAGTTCCCGAGTGACAAGGTGGCCGAGGCTTTCCGCGAGCACTTGGCAGTTCCGGACGGAGAGAGCGTCCGCTGGCCGAAGGACTCGGAGTTCCGCGAAGCGTGGCTGACGACGCCTCTCTACAAGTCCCTGTCTCGTGGCCGTCTCCAGATGCTCATCCTTGCCCTGGAGTCACGAGCCTCTACGGGCAAGACGGAGCGGGTGCGCTACGAGGATGGTCTGACGGTCGAGCACCTGATGCCGCAGAACTGGGAGAAGCACTGGCCGCTCCCGGACGGCGTCGACTCTGAGGAGGCCGAGGAACTGCGCAGCCGGATGCTCCACACGATCGGCAACCTGACGCTGCTGACCGACAAGCTCAACCCCGCGGCGTCGAACGCGGCCTGGCCGAAGAAGCGCGAGGTCATCCTCAAGCACAGCATCCTCAAGCTGAACCTGAGGCTGAAGGACGCGGACGAGTGGGATGAGGAGAGCATCCGCGACCGCGGGGCGGAGCTCTTCGAGCACGCCAAGGTGATCTGGCCACGACCGGCCTTAGTGAACAGCAAGAGCTAGGAACGACGGCCATGGCCACAGTACTCATGTCAGCCTCGGAAGTACGGTCCACGTTGATCGAAGCTCTACGGCTTGACCTCGTTGGGACCGGCCGTGGGACTCCATACGCGGACGAGGTCCTGCCGCAGTCTCCGTCGCGCTGGTACCTCACCGGCTTCCTCGCGCCGATCGATGCATCGGACGAGCAACGTCGCGACGAGACTGCAAACGACGAGGCTGATGAGCAAGACGAAGCAGGTGGCGTCGATGATGCCACCGAGGTCGATCGCTCATCGGCGAAGACTGCGTTCTTCCCGTCGTCAGTGGGCGTGAGCGTGCTCGTTCCACCCGCGACGAAGACGCTGGACGTCATCGTTCGCTGGGGCGACTACAAGCGCGAGACTCGGAAGGAAGGCGAGGTGTGGGTTCGGACGGCGCGCGAGTCGAAGATCACTCTTGCGGTTCCAGCTTACACCCCGAAGCCAGACGAGAAGGACCTCCCGCAGGGCGATGGCCTCAAGGTCGTGCTGTCTGTCCGCCCTGTGGCCAAGATCGAGGGTGCAGACGGACTCGTAGCGGGCACACGTTCAGCTTCGGTGTTCTTGGTCAACCACCGCAAGCCTGCTCCTGACGAGCGCCGGGACGAGGGCTACGTCTTCCAGGTCGAGCTTGAGATGGCCTCGGCGGAGGGCTTCACCGCGCGCCCGGACCTGCGCGGGATCAGGACCGACGAGTGGGACGAACGCGTGTCGGATTTGCAGTTTCGCGACGCCTGCGAATTCGCCGTGGGCCACGGCGTGGCAACCGAGAACGACTCGATCGGTGGCACCCCGTGCAAGCTCGTGCGTACCTGCTGGATTCCGCTCGCAGAAGTGGATCGCGTCGAGCCCGCCACGATTCCGGCTATCGAGTTGGGGATGGAGCAGCTCGCGGCTCTCGCCGACTTCACCGCGGCGAAGGCGGCCCTAGCCGAACTGCCGAAGCGCTACAGCTCCTGGATCGAGGCCCAGGGCAAGGGCGTACCCTCAAGCCCAAAGCGGCGGGCTGAGACGGCGGCCGAGCTTCTCAAGTCTGCGAGTCGAGCAGCGAAGCGCATCGAGGCGGGACTCGCATGCCTGGCTGACCCGGAGGTCCTTGAGTCCTTCAGGCTCGCGAACAAGGTCATGGCCCGTGCCGCGCGCCAGCGTTTCGGCGCGATGCTGGGCGTCGATCCCGCACGCGTCAGGGCTCCGGCGTGGCGACCTTTCCAGCTCGCGTTCATCCTGCTGAACCTGCCTGGCATCGTCGACGCGAAGAACACGGACCGGGAGACCGTTGATCTGTTGTTCTTCCCGACCGGCGGCGGCAAGACGGAAGCGTACCTGGGGCTTTCCGCGTTCACGCTCGTCCTGCGCCGACTGCGCAACCCCGGCTTCAGCGGCGCAGGCGTCAGCGTCCTGATGCGGTACACCTTGCGCCTCCTTACGCTCGACCAGCTCAGCCGCGCGGCCACGATGATCTGCGCGCTGGAGCTGGAGCGGCAGGACGACGTCGGCAAGCTCGGGCCCTGGCCGTTCGAGATCGGTCTCTGGGTTGGACAGGCCGCCACGCCCAACAAGATGGGCAAGAAAGGCGACAGCAACCCGGAGAGCGCTCGCGCGAAGACCACTGCGTTCAAGAACAAGGAGCGCAAGCCCTCGCCGATCCCGCTGGAGAACTGTCCGTGGTGTGGGGAGAAGTTCACGCCGAACTGCTTCCGCTTGGAACGGGGGGGACGACCGGACCCCGACAACCCCACCGACCTGCGGATCGGTTGCGCCAACCGAACCTGCCTGTTCACTCGGGATCGCGCACTACCCATCGTCGCGGTCGATGAGCCCATCTACAGGCGGCTGCCGTGCTTCCTGATCGCGACCGTCGACAAGTTCGCGAATCTCCCCTGGGTAGGCGAGGTTGGCGCCTTCTTCGGGCGCGTCGACCGGGTGGACAAGAGGGAGGGCTTCTACGGTCCCTGCGATCCCGCGCAGGGTACGAGGCTTGAGAGCCCGATGCCGCCCCCGGACCTCGTGATCCAGGACGAGTTGCACCTGATCTCGGGCCCCATGGGGACGATGGTCGGGTTGTACGAGACCGCGCTAGATGAGTTGTGCTCACGCAAAGTCGATGGCCGCACGATTCGACCTAAGATCATCGCGTCGACGGCCACGGTTCGTCGGGCGACCTCGCAGATCCGCGCACTCTTCGGCCGTACGGCAGTCGACGTGTTCCCGCCGCCTGGTCCGGACCGGCGCGACTCGTTCTTCGCGCAGACCTTGTCGTCGGACAAGTCGAACGCTCGGCAGTACGTGGGCATCGCGGCCCAGGGGCGAAGCCCCAAGGTCATCTTCCTGCGGAGCGTGCTCGCGCTGATGGCTGCTGCTCAGAAGGCTCACGACGAAGCCGGTGGAAAGCGCAACAAGGCGAATCCGGCCGATCCGTACATGACCATGCTCGGCTACTTCAACAGCCTCCGAGAGCTGGGCGGTTGCCGTCGCATCCTCGAGGACGAAGTCCAGACGAAGCTGGTCGATCGCTCTCGGCGGTGCCGCGTTGGAGAAGCCGAGGGTCTCTTCGCGGACCGCAAGAAGTTCAGCGCAGTCGTGGAGCTGACCTCGCGGGTGAGCACGGACATGGTCGCGGACGCGAAGCGCCGACTGGCACGGGCGCACGACGAGGATGACCACGTCGACACGGCTATCGCGACGAACATGATCTCGGTCGGCCTCGACATCACGAGGCTCGGGTTGATGGTCGTGTTTGGCCAGCCGAAGACCAGCGCGGAGTACATCCAAGCAACGAGCCGGGTCGGGCGCGAGGAGCAGAAGCCCGGCCTCATCCTGACCTTGCTCAACATCCACAAGCCACGCGACCGCTCTCACTACGAGCGGTTCGGCTTCTACCACACGACGTTCTACCGCAGCGTCGAAGCGACGAGCGTCACGCCGTTCTCGCCGCGGGCATTGGACCGCGGACTCGCGGGCGCACTCGTGGCCCTGGCGCGTCATGGCATTGAGCAGATGACTCCGCCTCGCGGTGCGGAGCAAGTGATCGCGCTCCGTACGCAGCTCGACACGGTTGTGGACGTCTTGATCGCCCGGGCTGTCGTCCACACGTCGCTCACCGCAGATGAGGAACGCGAACTGCGCCAGAAGGTTCGAGTGCGGTGCGAGGACTTGCTGGACGAGTGGGCACGCATCGCGGGTGACTACAAGCAGCAGAGCACGCCTCTTCACTACCAGAGGTGGGAACTCGGGGGAGGCAAGGCGCTCATCCACCACTTTCTCGACCCTGAGCTCAAGACCCTCCCGCCGCGGTTCAAGAAGTTCCGCGCTAACCGATCGATGCGCGATGTCGAGCCCAGCGTGAACCTCTGGCTCAAGCGCCTGGACAACACGGACGTCGAAGAGGTGGGTTCATGAACAAGCGCCCGCACGGACAGATCCGCAGGAGCCAAGTCGTCACGACGTTCGGCCCCGGTGCTCCGCTTGACCTCCCCGACTATTCCGTCCTCGTGGGTGGGCTGGAGCACTGGAGCCTAGAGGGTCGAGAGCAGGTGCCGGAGCAGCGCCTCGTGGCGAAACTGACGCGCATCTTCCCGGAGGTGTCGCAGCTGCGGCTGTTCGCACCGCCACCGGAACAGGACGACCCGACCAAGCCCCAGACCGGCATCACAGCGTGGCAGTTCCCCGAGTGGTTCGTCACGCAGCACGTCTACCAGCAAGGCGAGTCGCGGCTTCGCCGGTTGGTCCGGCGCGAACACCTGACGAAGGGGCAGTTCTACGACGACGAGCGAAAGATGCGACCGGTCGTCCCGATCCGTTTCGTTCGTGCGTGTGTCCGAGGCCACATCGACGATATCGAGTGGCGCGTGTTCGCTCACCGTGGTGTGTCAGCCTGTCCGCGCGAGCTGTGGATCGAGGAGCGTGGAACCAGCGGTGACCTCAGCGAGATCTCCGTCCGTTGCTCATGTGGACAGCGCCGCCTGATCTACGAAGCGACGACGGACCTCAAGCTGTTCCCCCTGGGGCAGTGCAACGGAAAGCGACCGTGGCTCGGGCCATCCACCTCGGAGAGCTGCGAACTGCCGTACCGCCTGCTGCCGCGTTCGGCTAGTAACGCTTACTTCCCGCAGATCATGAGCGTGATCTCGCTCCCCGATCCCGATGAGGAACTGAAGAAGGCGGTAGATACGGTGTGGCAGGACGACCTCGAGGAGGTCGAGACCATCGAAGATCTTCGGAAGAAGCTCCGCCGGGAGAAGATCAAGAGCGCGACGGAGAAGTACTCCGAAGCGGAAGTCTTCTCGGAGATCCAGTCGCGTCGCGGTGCGGCTGAGGCCCGAGCCGAGAAGCCCGTCAAGCAAGCAGAGATCGAAGTCCTGCTCGCGAGCGCGGACGAGATCGGAGCCGATCGTCCCGAAGGGAACTTCTACGCACGCGCGCTCCCGTCGAGGGTCTGGAGCGGGAAGCCGTTCATGGCAGGAGTCGAGAAGATCGTGCTCGTCCACCGGCTGCGCGAGGTCGTAGCCCAGGTCGGCTTCACACGCTTCGAGGCGATCTCTCCTGACATGGAGGGCGAACTCGAGATCGGCGTGCGCCGTGCGTCTCTGGCGCGCGAACTGAGCTGGCTACCGGCGATCGAGAACCGCGGCGAAGGGATCTTCATCGCGTTCCGGAAGGACGCCGTCCACGCGTGGGCAGAACGTCCAGGGGTCAAGGCGCGAGGGAAGGTGCTGCTGGACGGCTTCGATCGGTGGAGGGCTGAGCACCGTGGCTCGCGCGAGTTCTTCGGGTTGCCTTACGTCTTCCTACACTCGCTCTCCCACCTGCTGCTGACGGCCGTGTCACTGGAATGCGGCTATCCGGCGAGCTCCCTGCGCGAGCGGATCTACGCATCGGACGGTGGGTTCGGGATCCTGCTCTACACGGCCTCGCCGGACGCGGAAGGCACGCTGGGCGGGCTGATCCAAGTTGGGAAGCGCATCCACGAGCACCTCGCTTCCGCCATCGAGCTCGGACGCCTGTGCTCGAACGACCCGGTGTGCGCGCAGCACGATCCGGCGAGCCCGCACGAGCACCGGTATCTCCAAGGTGCGGCGTGTCACGGATGCCTGCTCATCGCCGAGACGTCCTGCGAGCAGCGCAACGACTATCTCGATCGCGCGCTCGTCGTGCCCACCGTCGACAACAACGGCGCTGAGTTCTTTCGTGCGGAGGGCGCGTGACCTCGGTGATCGACGCGCTGTCGGATGGTGACCTCGCAGCGCTCGTCGATGCGCTGCGCTCGGGGCGACTGACGGCCCCGTTCTCGACTGCGTCGGTGCAGGCCGTCTACCGCGGCAAGCTCGCCTCCGTCGTGGCAGACGAACTTCAAGCCCAAGGGAGCCTCGGCGCGACTGGCCGTCACCTCGCCTGGGCCTTGGAGCGGGTCGCGACCGCACGCGCCCGGACTCCTGCGGCCGAAGACGCCATCAGCCTCGTCTGGACCGGGCCCGAAGTTGAGGGAACGGCGAACCGCGACACGCGAGTCGTGGTGCAGGAGCTGTTCTCGACGGCGAGGGAGTCTGTGTTGATCGCGGGGTTCGCCGTGTACCAGGGCGCGCGCCTATTCGAGCCCCTCGCGTCGCGCTTCGACGCCGATCCGAACTTGCAGGTGCGAATGATCCTCGACATCCAGCGTCGGTACGGGGACTCGACCGACGCCGCCGCCATCGTGCGAGAGTTCGCAGATCGCTTCTGGAATCAGGAATGGCCCGGCAAGCGCCGTCCTGAGGTCTTCTACGACCCACGGTCCGTCGAGCTGAGCGCGGATCGACGCGCAAGCATGCACGTCAAGTGCATCGTCGTTGATGGAGTGCGTTCCTTCGTGACCTCGGCCAACCTTACTGAGGCCGCACACGAGCGAAACTTCGAACTTGGAGTCCTGGTCGAGTCGCGCGTGATTGCGAACTCAATCGTCGAGCAGTTCACGACCCTCGTGTCCGCAGGCCACCTCCTCCGGCTTGCCGCCTCGGGATCACACAAGCCTGGAGTGTAGGCGATGACCCCCGAGGAACCTTTCCGCCTCGTGGATCCGCGCGAGCGATCTATCCACGAAGGCCTTCTGCTCATCAGCCCAAGTGCAGCCGCTTTCTTTCGCGATGCATGCCAACTGATGAAGCACCGCTCCAGGTTGGCCACAACTCGCCATCTCGTCGGACACTGCCTCCGCGAAGTCCTCAGCGGATTCGCCCAAGTTTTTGGCCACGGCGTCAAGACAGCGGTCCCTGGGGAACAGGATGTCATGACTCCGATCCCCGAGCGCTCCCCTACACAGAGGCAGGACATCGCTGCAATCGCGGAAGCACTCGCACTGGACATTGACGGACCGCCACTCGTGCAGTGGCGCGACTTGAACCTTCACAAGGAGGGCCACCGCAACAATCACGGACCTCCACGGATGGTCGACGACGAGTTCGAAGCCAAGTGGGATGCGTTCGTGGAGCTCATGCTCGGTCTGATTGAGCGTTTCCGATCTCGATTTACGGCCACACTTGAACGTGTCGCCGAGATCATGAGAAACACGGACCTTGCTCAGGCAAGCAAGCTACTTCGGCAGGTGGCACCGAATTCTCTCGTCACGCATCACTTCATTTTCGATGAACTAAACGACCATCGCTGGCTCCAGCACCTGCGGAGTCAGCGATTCTTCGACCACCCTCCGGGGATCGACACCGATGAGGACGGACAGGAGTCGTTTGCCGCCTGGCCCCAAGCACGGTACCTGGAGCGCGTTGCAGCACAAGTACCAGATGACGCGCATACTGTCCTGCGCGCCGTCCCCGACAACGACAACCCGTTAGTCCATCGGGATCTGACACTTGCAGCTCTGCGTCTACCCCCGGCGCTCGCCAAGGATTGGGCGTGGAGGGAGGCGTCGTGGATCTCGAAGCAGCCGTTCCTGCACTGGGTGATGCGGGATGCACCTCCGAGACTTGCGCTCCACTTGGCCGCGGGCGGTGAACTCGACGCCGCGTTCGAGTTGCTTCACGCGCTGCTGGCTCCTACTTCCGCTCCCGCGGAGCCACCCACCACGGACCCCGACCTGGAGCGCCTACGTCCAATCCCGTTCCGGTTGGATGACCACGAGTATGAGGGCGCCATCGCGATGGTCTTGCCAGTCCTGGTGGAGAAGGACCCGATCCGCGCCACCACGTTCTTCCGGGACTTGCTTGTCGAGGCGATCTCTGCGGGCGAGCGCCGTACCCCTGGTTATCACACGCAGCACTCACACATCCTGCGCCCTGCCATCGAAGACCATAGCCAGAACTCGAGGCACGGGCACATGGGCCTGTTGATTGATGCGGTTCGAGACTCGACGGACCTCGCACTCCACAACAACCCTAGTATGGCCGCCTCCATCGTGAAGGCGTTGGAGAACAGCAACCTCGTGATTCTCCAAAGGTCCGCACTTCATGCCCTTCGCGCGTCGTTACCATCGAACCGTGCGATCGCGAGTGCGCGCCTACTCGATCGGCGACTGTTCCAGGCGCTGGAGTGCCATCACGAGTACTGGCTTCTGGCTCAGGCTGCATTCCCGGCCATGCAGCCTGGCGAGCAGGCTATGTTCCTCGACTTGATTGAACGCGGGCTGGAGTTCCCAGCCCCGCCATCGGAGATGTCCCCTGAGCAACAGGCTGCCGAAACCGCGAAGCATGCGCAGATGAACGAGCTCTGGCGGCTGCGCTGCTTGTCCATGTTGCGGGACGCGCTTCCGGTCGTGCAGCGCCAACGCCTGACTGACTTGGAGGAGACTTTCGGTCGCGTCGATCACCCTGAGTTTCGGTCGTGGCACGAGACGTACTGGGGACGACCTGGAAGTCCGCACGCCGCTGAGGAACTAGCGCGGCTGACGACGGATCAGCTGGTTGAGCTCCTCCGATCCTGGAAGCCAAGCGGCGAGTTGCTCTCCGCCTCGCGCGGAGGGCTGAGGGAGCAAGTCGCAGCCCTCATCCAGCAGAATCCCTCACACGGGATCGTCCGCGACACGAGGCTCAGGCAGCTAGGCCCGACCTATGTTCGTGGCGTCTTGGAGGGTCTGGCGCGCGCGCGCGCCGCGGGTGCGGCCCTTCCCGTCCCCGATGTTCTCGATCTCTGCCACTGGGTCGCATGCCAGGCCCCCGGTGCTATACCCAGCTGGGATCCGTCCACCGAGACGGACCGAACGTGGGGCGATGCACACCGTCGCGTTCTCGACTTGATCGACGGGCTTGTGTCGGGGACGGGGCCGGACGATGTCGAAGCTCTCGGGGAGCAGCTGGCTGCCATCCTCGGCACGCTCGCCGTGGGTCCCGTGGACGTTTACGAAGACGAGGACGTTAGCGAACCGCGCGCATGGGCGGGTCGAACTACGGGCGGGCGAGCCGTCGAAGTACTCATCAAGCTCCTGATCACAATCCACCAGCGGCCCCGCGCCACAGCATCCGTGGGCCAGGCAAGCTCGCCGCCGCGGGCGTGGTCCGTAGCCCTTACGATCCTAGAGGATCGACTCCGATCGCCGCTCGCGCGCTCACCCGCTCTCCACGCGTCCGTGGGTCAGTACCTGCAGACCTTGCTCGCGCTGGACACCGAATGGGTGCGAGTTCGACTCGAAGACCTGTTCCCAACCGCGCCCGAGGATGAACCACTCTGGCGCGCGGCATGGGAGGGCTTCGTCCTCTTCAACAGCGCGCACCACGTTTCGTTTGCCGTGATCCGCGCTCAATACGAGCGGGCAGTTCGATCGCTCTCCCATGAAACCGCTCGGGGGCGTAACGACTGGGATCCCGATCGGCATCTGGCTGAGCACCTCATGGCACTTCAACGCTGGGGCGTGATCGGGCTGGAGGCAGGCGGGCTACTCTCGGAACTGTTCGAGCGAGCTTCGCCCGTTGTTCGTGGTCACGCCTTGGAGTCGGAGGGCCGTGTGCGCATGGATAACGGGGAGACCGTCCCTGTCGAGGTCGTCGGGCGGTGGAAGCAGCTCCTTACCTGGCGTCTCGAAGCTGCAAGGGTCGGGCCCAAGAGTGACCATCAGGTCGAGTGGCGCCGAGCCGGGTGGTGGTTCTCCGACGACGCACTCGGCGTTGAGTGGTTGCTCTCGTTCCTGGGGTCGCTGCTCGCAACGGTCAAGGTCGTCGAACCCGAGCACGTGGTACTGAAGTTCCTAGAGCGAGCCGTTCGGGTTCGTGCGGCCGAGGCCGTCGCATGCCTGGGTACCATCGTCGATAGGAAGCCCGACGCTGTCGGCTACTACGCTTGGCGAACCTCAGCGGAGGCGATTCTCCGCGCTGCGTTGGACCGCGGCGACACAGCGGCACGGGCCGCCGCCACAGGCTTGGTCAACCGGCTTGTGTCCCGCGGACATCTTCACTTCCGGGCTCTGCTGGACGGACCAGGGCCTACTGCCGAATGAGGAGTGCCGCCCTGCCGGGGTACTCGTTCCAGCCGCAAGCGTCCGACCAGCGCGTCTCGACTGCACGCGGCCCTCGAAGTTCCACCGCGGGCCGCGTGCGGTCGAGACCCGTCGGCCAGGTGCTGACCATGGGCCAGTCGGGTACCTTCCGACGACGATGCGAGCTGCCCCGCCCACGAAAGGCCGTGTAGGCCGACGGTCGAAGCTGACCCCGGCGATGGTCGAGCGCGTGTGCTCCTACCTTCGGGCCGGGCACTTCATCGCGACCGCCTCCCGGCTCTCCGGCATCTCTGAGGCCACCTACCACGCTTGGGTGATGAGGGGCCGGGAGCGGCCGGGATCGGCCTTCTCGGAGTTTCTGGAGTCCACTGGGGAGGCAAGAACGCAGGCGGAGCATGACGCACTCTCCGCGGTCCACGCCGCCACGCGCCCCTGGGTCCAGCGTGAGGTCCGAGGTGCAGAGGTCGGCGGCCGCAGGGTCCAGGAGGCGACGACCCGGGAGCGGCCTGGCGACTGGCGGGCGGCCGCATGGTTCCTGGAGCGCGCTTACCCGGAGCGGTACGGGCGCCACAGGCTCGTCGGGCACGAAGGTCCTGATCGCGTGAAGCGCATCGTCCTGGTGGCTTCAGACAGCGACGAGGCTGCGAACCACTCCCCCGCCGAAGCCGCGCGTGGCTGACCTGGCGGCCCGTCAGCCCGCTCGTGGGGAACTCGCCAGGCTCCCTCCTTGGTAGCTCTCGGGGGTCGGGCCCGACGGCCCTGCTTGACTCCCGCCTCCCCGATCGCGCACGTCTTCGCGAGGGCAGTCACCCCAGATCGCTCGCCATCGCCAGCAGGGCTGCCAGGTCGAGCGGCTCCCGGATCCGCTTGGGTTCAGACGGGACCCGTACCGGCCACGTCCTGACCTTGTCCCGCTCCATCAGAAGCAGGCTCCCCAGCGACGTCTCGCCCCAGAGCCTCTCCGCTACGACCACCGTCGAGTCGTCCATCTCCAAGGGAGGCGACAGGTCCACGGGGATCCACGAGGTCGGCACTCCCGCTTTCACCGCAAGGCTCTCGACCTTCTCCTTCAGCCGGTCCACGTACTGCAGGCGCGTCAACGACTCGTTCGGTCTCGCGTACACCCACGCCACTCCCGGTGTGGTCCCGGGGGGCGCGAACTGGATGCGTCGCGCAGGAGGACATAGGACGGGGCCGGAGGAAGGGAGCGCGGCTGCCGACGCGCTCGATCCCCCCGCAAGTGCGGCACTGGCCTCCGTGCCCGCTTCCCCCTCTTGCCGCAACCTCTCTGCGGCGTACCTCTCCAGGTACGGGTACATCCGGTGCAGGATTCCCGGGTCCACCCCGGGTTGGCGCACCAGGAAGGCGACGAACGCTCGGATCAGCGCGTCGGGGTCCTTCAGGTCCCTGCGGATTCGGATCACCACGGCGTCGAAGGCGACCTTCGCGCGCTCATACTGCGCGTCGTCGGTGTCCGCTGGCCTCACCTTGAACTCACCGGCGAGCGCTTCGAGCGCACGGCCGAGTCGCTGGGAGCCCCGCCCTCGCGATGGTTCAGGCAACCGGGAGGGACGGTTCGCGCCAGGCACCTCCTTCGCTCCGGCGTCGCCCCACGGCCGGGTGAAAGTCGCCTGGGCATCAGGGGCCGGTCGCGGGGGTGCCATCTGTGGCCGGGTCCCCTCTCCGTCTCCTTCGTGAT
The DNA here is from genome assembly GCA_016795205.1 of Planctomycetota bacterium. GTDB lineage: Bacteria > Planctomycetota > UBA1135 > UBA1135 > JAEUHZ01. Next base: position 262,849 of record JAEUHZ010000028.1, read on the forward strand.
CCCCGAGAGCCTCGGCGAAGGCGCGGTTGCCGCTTTCGTCGCCGCGAGCCAGGCTGTCGACCGCCTCGGCTAGGCGCTGCGTCGCGATCTCGCGGGCGGTGGCCGAGTCCGTGCGCAGACGCTCCGTTCGAGAGGGTTCGTCCGTCGGCAAGGGAGTTCTCGCCTCGACGTCCCGCATGATTGCGGCGCCCAAAATCGTGCCCGCGTCCCCAAGGAGCGCGAGCACGCCGCCCAGCAGGCCCTGGCGTTCGAGCCTAGCCAGCAGGCTCGGATGCCTGACCCGCAGCATCTCCCGCGCCAGTCGTTCGTACTCGCCCACGAGGGTGCCTTCGGCTGCGACGACCGAGGCGGAGACGCCCCCTTCGGCGGCCTGAGCCGCGGCCAACTATAACGTTTTTGCATATGCCAGATCGGCATCTAGCGTCCGGACCTTCGAGACGAGGTCCGCTTG